>JAGWYJ010000055.1 GCA_018969425.1 Alphaproteobacteria bacterium
TCGTTCAACGGCTCGTTCCGCGACGAATGCCTGAACCTGAACTGGTTCGCGTCGATTGCCGAGGCGAAGAGACATGCCGAGGCCTGGAGACGAGACTACAACGAGAGTCGTCCTCACATGGCTCTCAACGGACTTTCGCCGGCGGAATTTGCCCGTCAGCAAAGAACATGCGACAAGAAACAAAGGCTCATGGCCGTCGGATTCTAACACTGCGCGTGGACCACGAAATCGAAGCGCTTCACCTGATGATGAACTAACAATCGACTTGGACCACTCGGTGGGGGCCGATCAGGAGTCGGGACGGAATTGGTACAATATGTCAGCACTTATTGACAAATGCCGACGTTTTGTATCATACTCCAGATATGGACACTACCCAGACCCTTAGCCAGCGGGCTCTATCGATCGCACGTCAACGCGGGATCGCGCGGGCGCAGGACTTTCGCGCCGCAGGGATCCCGCCGGCTTATCTGACCCGCCTGTGCCAGCGGGGTAAGCTCCAGCGTCTCGCGCGCGGACTTTACCAGCTCGCCGACCCCGAACGTATGGAGGCTGGCCATAGCCTTGCGGAAGCGGCGCGGCTGGCGCCGCATGGGGTCGTTTCACTGCTGTCGGCGCTACAGCATCACGAACTGACGACGCAGCTGCCGCATGCGGTGTGGGTCACCTTCCACCACAAGGCGCGCGCGCCGGCCACCTTCCCTTTCAAGGTCGAGGTCGTGCGCGCCTCCGGCGAGGCCTTCACTGCCGGACGCACTGACGTGGCAATTGAAGGCGTGAAGGTGCCGATCTATGACGCCGCGAAGACCATCGTTGACTGTTTCAAGTACCGCAGTCGCGTCGGCCTCGATGTCGCCATCGAGGCGCTGCGGGATGGCATCCGCCGCCGTAAGGCGACACGCGCCGACATCATGCGGTATGCCAAGATCTGCCGGGTACAGAATGTCATGCGGCCGTATCTGGAGACGCTGGGATGACCGACGCGCCCAGGAAGGATATCGCCGCCTCCGTCCGCGACCGGCTGCAAAACCACGCCCGCGCAACCGGGCAGGATTTCCAGCGGGTGCTGGTGCGCTAGGGCATCGAGCGCCTGCTCTATCGGTTGGCGCTATCCGGCATCCGCGACCGCTTCGTCCTGAAGGGCGCCATGCTATTCGCGACGTGGGCGGATGCGCCGTTCCGCGCGACGGGCGACGTCGACTTCCTCAGCTTTGGCGACCCAGGCGTTGAAACCGCGAAGTCGGCCTTCATCGGCCTTTGCGAACTCAAGATTGACGTCGATGACGGTCTGACCTTTCCGAGCGACACGGTGGTTGTCGAGCGCACGCGCGAGGAGGAAGACTATCAGGGCCTGCATGTGCGCTTCGATGCGCGGCTCAAGAATATCCGCATTCCGATCCTCATCGACATCGGTTTCGGCGACGTGATCCACCCGGCCGCGCTCGACATCGACTATCCGCGCCTTCTTGCTGACCTGCCGCAAGCACATATCCGCGCCTACCCACCCGCGACGGTGATCGCCGAAAAATTCGACGCCATGGTGAAGTTCGGCGACCAGGCGACACGTCTCAAGGACCATTATGACGTGTGGGCGATCTCGAGGACGTTTTCGTTCGACGCCAAGACGCTGAACGAAGCAGCGCGCCAAACGCTGGCGCGCCGCGAGCGAGCCATCCCGGCGGATTGGCCCGCCTGCCTGACGGCTGACTTCGCCGCAAACGAGGCGACGCTCAAGCAGTGGAACGCCTTTCTCAAGCGCACAGCACCGACTTTGGCGCCGCCGCCCTTCAACGACTTGCTGGTTGAGCTACGGGTGTTCCTCGACCCTGTCTTGAAGGGGCTTCAGGCTGACGCGGCTAGCTCGAACCAAACCTGGGCCCCTGCGACAGGCTGGAGCTAGGCTCGACCGCAGCGGAGGAAACAGGTCGCTTCAGGACGATGCGTTTCAGAACCTCAGCTCACTTTCCAGAACGCGGCATCGCGGATAACCATTGCCTAAGTCCGTCCGCCGGGATCAGCGTCCGGCTGCCGAATTTGACGGCGGGCAGCTTCCCGTCTGAGACGGCACGCCAGAGCGTCGTCCTCCCGACCCCGAGCGCAGCGGCAGCCTCTTTGATCGTGTAGGTCAACTTGTCGGGCGGGATCTCGACCGCGGTTGGCGCCGGGACGGATCGCGTCTCAGGCTTCGGCTTCTGGGGCGGCTGGAACGGTTCCGACGCGATCTGCTCCAGCACGTCTATCGCCGCGCGCAGGTGCTGGCACATCACGAACACTCGTGCATCGCGATGCTTCAACTGCGTCATCTGGAATGCGTTGAGACCCTTCATTCGACTGCGTTCCTCTTGGTTGTGGAAGGCTCACGCTGGCGCGGCGCTGCCGGACGATCAACGACGACCGCTGGGAATGTCAGCATCTGACAGAATGCACCAGAAGTGCACCAACGCGCTGCCACGACCTTGTATCTAAAGTTCAGTCGCCCTTTCCATCATGAGTTCGCCACCTCCGCTCAAGCCGCGGCGCCCAGCGCCTGCGAGTCGTGCGTACTCGTGCTCTGGCGGCGAGCCGCGGCTATCTTTCGAAGCTCATCCAGTTGGTCGGCACACCACAGCATCATTTCTCTGCGCTGTGGCAAATACTGCGCTGAATTGTAGGCGGCGCGAACCTCGTCACGTTCGTCATGCGCCAGCTGGCGCTCGATCCAGTCGCTCTGAAAGCCGTTCTCGTTTGCATGCGTGGAAAACAGGCTCCGAAAGCCATGGGTCGTCGTGCGGCCCTTGTATAAAAGCCGATAGAGCGCAAACAGCATGGTGTTGTTCGACATCACCCCTTCCTTGCCGGGCCCTGGAAACAGCTTTCCTTTTTGTATCGCCGCACGGGGATGGGTCAGCAGAAGTTCGACGGCCTGTCGGGACAGGGGAACAAGATGCTCGTCACCCATTTTCGTCCGGCTTGCTGGAATTCTCCAGAGCGCCTTGCCGGCCGTGTTAAGCTGCTCGAAACTCCGTCCAGTCGGCGCTCCTTAGCTCGCCGGTCCGCGTTGCTGTCAGCATGATCAAACTGATTGCAAGTCGAGTAAGCGGCTCGCAGTCGGCAAACTCGAGCCGGGTTAGAAACTCGCCAACCTCCCCAGGTCGCAACGAAGCATAGTGCTCGGCCTTCGGCATGGGCTTGAGAGCTGGACCGAGGTGTCCCGCCGCATCGTAACGGCAATAGCCCGAGGCAATTGCAAAGCGGAAGACTGAGGAACAGCAGGATCTCAGCCGGCGTGTTGTCTCGATCACTCCACGTTGCTCGACCTTCTTGAGCGTGGCCAGCATTTCCGTGGGCTCGATCGCCGAGATTGGCCGATGGCCGAGGTCGGGAAAGACTTCCGTCTCAAATCGCTTCAGGACCTGTTCCGCGTAAAGCTCTGACCATCGATGCACCCGTGCGGCGTGCCATTCGCGCGCGACGAGTTCGAACGTGTTGCTGGCGGCCGTGCGCACTGCTTGCTTCTTGGCCGCCTTCTCTGCCCCAGGATCAAGCAGTTCATCGAGCATCTCGCGCGCAGCATTGCGCTTTCGCCTTGCCTCCTGGAGTCCCACGCGCGGATACTTTCCGAGCGTCATGACCTTTTCCTTGCCGGCGAACCGATACTTGAAGCGCCACAGTTTGCCGCCGGCGATCGTGACAAGCACGAAGAGGCCGTCTGCGTCGTAGAGCTTGTAGTTCTTGTCCCGCGGCTTGGCGGCCCTCACCTGCGCGTCGCTGAGCGCCATTGGGGTATATTCCTCGACGGTTGGGGTATCTTGCCGAAAAAGTACCCCAAGATACCCCGAGGCGCCTTTGGACAGAGACCGATGCGTTGAGACGCCATCGAGTCAGGAAACCGAAGAAGATCAAGATGGCTGGTGTCTAAGGCCGGCTCACGCTGGCTCAGTCCAAAAGCGGGCTGGTGGAGGGGACTGGATTCGAACCAGTGTAGCCGTTAAGCGCGAGATTTACAGTCTCGTGGATTTAACCACTCTCCCACCCCTCCAGGGGCCGCATCGACGACCGCTTGACGCGGACGCCTGTGAAGCCGAAACGGGAGACCGGCCTCACTGCAGGAGCGCGTCTTATAGTGACGAAGGATCGACCACGCAACCACCAAGGCGGCGATCCTTATCGCAGCTCCGGACATCGCCCCAAAGGCGGCCCGTCCCCGGGAAAACACTGGAAAGACAGACCCAAGGGTCCGCGCCCCCCCAGAGGCGGCGGATCGTTCGGAGACCGACGGGAGGCCTCCTTCGTCGACGGCGAGGATATCTGGATCTGGGGTCTTCACGCCGTAAGTGCGGCCCTCGCCAATGACCAACGGAAGATTCACGTCGCGCTGATCTCTCCTTCAGTCCTCGAACGCCTCGGCCTGACAAGGGAGACCCTGCCCGAGGGCGCCCAGATCTGCGAGCCCCGGGAGATCGATATCCGGCTGCCTCCGGGGGCCGTTCATCAGGGTGTCGCCATCAAGGCCTCGCCGCTGGCCTCGCTGGACATCTCCGACGCCGCCATGACGCCGGACCGGCCCCTGGTCATTCTCGATTCGGTGACCGACCCTCAGAACGTAGGGGCCATCTTCCGGTCAGCCGCCGCTTTCGGCCTCGGAGGCGTCGTCATGCAGACCCGGCGCGCCCCGTCCCTGGGCGGCGCGCTGGCGAAGGCCGCCGCCGGCGCGGTGGAGCATGTCAGCGAAGTCCGGGCCGTCAACCTCGCCCGCGCCATCGATCTTCTGACGGACTCCGGCTGGCGAGTGATCGGTCTCGACGCCTCGGCGCCGACCCGTCTCGAAGACGCCGTCGCCGGCGAGGGCCCCCTCGCCATAGTCATGGGCGCAGAGGGAGAGGGTCTCAGACCTGCTGTCGCCAAGGCCTGCTCCGGTCTGGCGCGGATCCCAATGAACGGGATGATGGAAAGCCTCAACGTCTCCAACGCCGCTGCGATCGCCTTCTACGAGATGGCGAGAGGCGCCCCATCGAGGCCCGCCGCGGCGCCGGCCCGATCGATGCGCCCCGCGGAGGATGACGAAGACTGAGAACGGACACAGCCCCCTCAGGGCGGGAGAAGGACACGCACATGGGCAGGATGGCGACCATAGCTCTGGCGATCATCGCCGTGATCTCAGCATCTCTCTGGGCGGCGGCTGAGTGGTTCGCCCCCCTCGGGAGCGAGACCGTCGCACAGAGCGCCGGGATCTCGGCCGGGGAGACAGAAGAGACGTCAGACGGGGACGCCTCCTTCGAACCCTCTGACGAGCCTCTTGTGGCGCCGGCCTCCGCCCCCTCCGGATCCGCAGCGCCGGGCGCGGGTCCCCCCTCGCCCAACACTCCCGCCGCGCTTTCGACCCTGCCGTCCGCGGATGAGACGCCTGCGGCGGCCGACAGCCCGCCTCGGGAAGAAACCTCTGGTCAGGACGGCGATCCAGCTGCGGTCCCGACCGACCCGGCCCTGCGTTCCGTGATCTCCGGCCTTGCCGCCGGAAGCGGCGATGGAGAAAACAAGACCAGCCCGGCGACAGAAGGGCCTGAGCCTGCGCAGACAGCCGGAGACCCCGCCGCACCGCCCCCCGCAGCGGACAAGACCTCCGGAAGCTCACCCCAATCGATCACGGAACGGTTTAGGACACGGCAGGTCGCCTACAACCGGCCGCCTCCGACCGCAGCGCTGGGACGTCCGATCGATGTGTCTCTGGTGATCGACGCCACGGGCGCAGGGCGCGCGACAGAAAGCCTGGAAGGGTTCTCCGGCGAGGTGGTCGAACGGGAGGTTGCGCTATCTGAAACCGTCCTCGCCCAGCTGACCGGAACCGGTTTCGAGATCCAGTCCGTCTCAATCGCCCGGCAGAACCTGTCCGAGCGCATCGTCAACCGCTGGCAATGGCGCGTCATCCCCACCGAGCCCGGCGCCCATGTCCTGATCCTCGAACTCTTCGGCTATGCCGCAGGCTCGCTCGACGCCGAACCTCTCGACGCCTTTCGAGACGAGATCAGGGTCGAAGTCCGTCCGGTTGATCGCTGGCTCGGCTGGGCGAGCGCGCTCCAGCCCGTCTTCGGGCTGATCGCGGGCCTTGCCGGCGCCGGATCCGCTGGCCTTGCCGGGGTTCGCTTCCTTCGCAGCCGCCTGCCCGGCCGCAGCGCCTGAAGCGCGGCGAGGCGTCAGCAGGCCAGACGATCAGCGACGCGCCTTGAGCAGATCGAGGGCCGCATCGGTCATGAGCCTGACACCCGTGGCGATCGCCGGATCGGGATCCGGACGAAAGGCCGAGGAATGAAGGGCCGGCAGCGTCCGGCCTGCGGCGCTGGCCGCCTGCGCATCCGCCTCGGACACGGCGCCAAGCCAGATCATGACGCTGGGAATTTTCGGCTCCACGCGCCCGTAGCGCGAGAAATCCTCTCCCACCATCGAAGGCGTGGCGACCTCGACGCGGGCCTCCCCGAGAGAGCGCCGCAGAGAGGCGCCGACACGTTCGGCAAGGACAGGATCGTTGAAGGTCGAAGGAGTGTAGTCCGCCTTGACCGTCATGACCGGAGCCAGATCCCCCTCGAGGCCGGCCGCGGCCGCCTCAGCGCGGGCGATGCGCTCGATGCCGCGAAGAAGTTTCGCCCTTGAGGCGTCCGCATAGGATCGCACCGTGATCATCAGCCGGACATCATCCGGGATCACGTTATGGGTTGTCCCGCCAAGAAAGGCGCCGACGGTCACCACGCCGGCATCCTGAGGATCCAGCTCGCGCGACACAAGCGTCTGCAGCGTGCCCACAATGCGGGCGGCGACGACGACCGGATCGATCGTATCCTGAGGATAGGCCCCGTGACCGCCGCGCCCGCGGACCAGGAGATCGACCGTATCGACATTGGCCATCACATATCCGGGGGCGTAAGCCGCACGGCCGGCCGGCAGGGTCGCATTCACGTGAAGGGCGAGATTATAGTCTGGTCGCGGAAACTCCGTGAACAGACCGTCCTCCAGCATGGCCAGCGCGCCGAGCCCCAGCTCTTCGGCAGGCTGGGCGATCATCACCAGCGTGCCGCGCCACTTCGATTTCTGGGAGGCGAGCGCCCGGGCCGTCCCCAGCCAGACCGTCATGTGAACGTCGTGACCGCACGCGTGCATGACCCCCGCCTCATCGCCTCCGGTCCATCGGGCCGAGCGGGCCTCAGAGGCGTAAGACAAACCCGTTCGCTCGGCCACCGGCAGAGCGTCCATATCCGTACGCAGCATCAGGGTCGGCCCCGGACCATTGCGAAGCACGGCGACGACACCGTATCCGCCCACTCCCGGCTCAACGCGCCCGGCCTCTTCCGCCGCACGCTTGCGAACCCATTCATCACCCACGCGCTCAGAGACCTCAAAGCCGAGAGTCTTCATCTCCTCCGCCAGAAACGCTGCGGTCCGACCTTCCCGAAAGGCCAGCTCGGGGTTGCGGTGAAGATGCTCGTAGATTGAGCGAAGCGTCTGTCCCGATGCGCTGAACCCCGAAGGCGACTGTGCGAGCGCGAGCGGAAGGCTCATCATCCAGAGGCCGGAGACAACACAGACCATCCATCGGCGAGCACGCATCGGCTTCCTCCCTCGATCGGGACAAACGCGAGATCCCGGACGGCAGACTTAGCCCGTCCCGCGTCCCCGAGGCAATCAGCGGGGGAAGAGGCGGGAATTCAGATGCCGGCCTTGCCCCATGACCGGGCGCTTGCCATAGCTCGACGGTCAAACGCCGGAGTCGCCCGATATGAAACTCTACAACAGCCCCAATCCGGCGCCTAATCCGCGTCGGGTACGGATCTTTCTTGGGGAGAAGGGCGTGAGCCTTCCCCTGGTTGAGGTGGCGCTTACCCGCGGCGAGCACAAATCCGCCGATCACATGGCGCGCAACTCGCTGGGCCAGACCCCGACCCTCGAGCTCGATGACGGACGGACCCTCAGCGAGACAGTGTCGATCTGCCGGTATCTCGAGGCCCTTTACCCCGAGCCGCCGCTCTTCGGCCGGGACGATTTTGAAAAGGCGAGCATCGACATGTGGGTTCGTCGGATCGAGTTTCAGCTGATGAGCCCGGTCAGCCAGTACTGGCGCCATGCTCATCCTTTCACCGCCGCAGTGGTCAAACCGCAATATCGGGAGTTCGGCCTGTCGAACGAAGCTCACTATCACCGCGCCCTGGCGTGGCTGGACGGTGAACTGGCCGACCGGACCTTCATCGCCGGCGACGCCTTCACAATCGCCGACATCTGCGCGTTGACGACGGTGGATTTTGCGGACTGGATCGGCCTGCCCCCACCCGCCTCCTGCACGCGCCTGATCGCCTGGCGCGCCGCCGTCTCCTCCAGGCCGAGCGCGGCCGCCTGAACGGACAAGCCCCTTCGGGGTCAGCCGCCTCCGAAGCGAACACGCCAGTCAGCCGTCTGCGTATCCTCGATCTGGGCGAACAGAACAGGAGGAGCGGTAATCGCTGATCCCCGGGGCAGCGCATCGAGACAGCTGCGGGAATCGCCTGAACCGATACCCGTCGAAGGGAAATAACCAATCGGCGTCATAGTCACCGGTCTGATATCAAGGATCCGCATCCTCGCCCGATCAACCGGAAGACCGACCATAAAGCGTCGCAAACATCTCTTGAGTAATCTCAGGACTTGAAGGCCAGTGACCACGCCTCTGGCCACGGTGCTCGATGTAATCAGATAAGCGCGCAGGATCCGGCTCAACAATCCGGCCATCCCTATCAAGAAACAGCGCCCCCATTTTCGCTGTCGGCATACGTGATGCGAAAGCCTCCGCCTCATCGAGAGCCGCGCGTACCGTCTCGGTGATGCCCCTTGCGTCAAGAGGCGTATCGGCCGCTACTTCCTGCCAGGCACTCAGGGGATGCATCAGATTCCGTCGGACTTCCCCAACGAGACCCTCAGGCGTAAACCCCGGCGATTTCTCAACACCAGCCCACACAATCACGCTCAAGGGCGCAATAGTCTCATGAATTATTTTTAGGTCATAGATATCTCTCGGCTCGCTACGACCGGCCGCTGCAAAAAGCTTATTGATGGCGAGATCGATGGGATGAAGGCGAAAACCGAACAGAGAATCCCGGATCGGCGGAAACAGACGGAAGTCACTGTCGCCAAGCCACTCAAGCTTTGTCTGCCTGCCGTCCTTGGCGATCGTCGCTGAATGGATAAACGAGGTCTTCCTCAACCAGGTTACCGTGAAACCCGCGGTGATGAGCACGTTTGCATCGGACTCGGCGTACATAGCAATCTGCTCAGATCGGTCATGAAAGATATCAATATCAGCCGAGACGCGCGCGCTCGAGATATTCAGCGGCGTCGAGCCAGCAACGTAACTCTCAGGATCCCGGGAACCGGCCAGAAGCTGAAGGGCCTCAGTCTGCAGACTACTCAGCGGCACGATCGGAGCCCCTGACCGCCCGTTCGATATCTTCCGCCAGTTGGCGCGCACGCCTGTCGCCTTCAATCCGCAGAGCCCTCGCGATTATGAGAGCATGCTCGGGCGACGGGTTTTCAATGCGTGCTTTATTCCAGAGGGCAGCCGTCCCGAAGGCGTCGAACGCCTGGCGGTAAAGGATACGAAAATCCTTTGTGACTTCTGTTGTGACGTCTCTATCGTCCATGATCTCGAATATCATGATTTAAGATCGTAAAGAAGCAGGAAAGGCGTCGGCCTCATGCCCGGCCTTCAACCCGCCCCCCGGCTTGGGCGCTTGCGGATCGTCATGCGCAGACCGCCATGCACCACGGTTCAGAGACGATGCATCGTCCGAAGGACCAAGCCCGATCGCAGAGGCAGCCGAACTCTACCAGTTATCGCGGCGCAGCACCCTAAGCCGCCCCTGCAGGCGAGGCGGTAACATCCAGACCACAGGTTTCAAGCCCCGGTCAGAACGCTGGAGCGAAGACTCAATCAGCCCCCTCCGAAGCGAACGCGCCAGTCAGCCGTCTGCGTATCCTCGATCTTGGCGAACAGAACAGGAGGAGCGGTAATCGCTGATCCCCGGGGCAGCGCATCGAGACAGCTGCGGGGATCTCCGAAGCGGAAGCTGCGCGCCTCGGGCGGGACGCCGAGGGCGGAGAGAATGCTCTCGGCCGCGGCAGGAATAATCGGCTGGGCGATGACCCCGAACAGAGCGGCAAGATTGAGACCTGTGCGAACCCCGACCGCGGAAGCCTCAACGCTCGTCTTGTACTTCACCCACGGCTCCGCCCGGGTGAGATACTCGTTTCCAGCCGCCCAGATGGCGCGGGTCTCAGCCGCCGCCTTCCGGAAGTCCATCGCCTGGTAGTGAGCGATAAGAGCGGGCAGACGCTGCGCCAGCTCGCCTTCTATCCAGGCCTCGTCCGCCCCCGGTTCACCCTCAAGCGGAACGCGTCCATCGAATTTCGACTGGGCGTAGCGGGTGATGCGGTTGACGAAATTGCCGAGGACATTGGCGAGATCGGAGTTCACGGAATTCTGGAAAGCTTCCCAGGTGAACGGAGCGTCCGATCCCTCAGGAGCATTGGCGGTCAGAAACCAGCGCCAGTAATCGGCGGGCAGGAGTTCAAGCGCCGCATCCATAAACACGCCGCGTTTCTGGCTGGTCGAGAACTTGCCGCCATACCAGGTCAGCCAGTTGAACGCCTTCAGCCGGTCGACCAGCTTCCATGGCTCGCCTGAGCCCAGAAGCGTCGCAGGGAAACTGACCGTATGGAAGGCGACATTGTCCTTTCCCATGAACTCGACATAGGTGACGTCCTCAGCGCCCTTGTCCGTCCTCCACCAGCGTTCCCAGTTCCCGCCCGTCGCCTCAGCCCACTCCCGTGTGGCGCCGATATATTCGATAGGCGCATCGAACCACACGTAATAAACCTTGGTCTCGAAGCCGGGCCTGGGATGGCCGTTGCGACTGACCGGAACGCCCCAGCTGAGATCTCGCGTGATCGACCGGTCCTGAAGACCCTCATCGAGCCATTTATAAGCGATCGAGCTGGTCAGCTGAGGCCAGGCGCCTGCGCGCTGATCGACCCAGGCGCGAATACGGTCCTGCATGCGCGACTGGAGCAGAAAGAGATGCTGCGTGTCACGGATCTCGACACGGCGGGAACCGGAGACCGCGGAATACGGATTGATCAGATCGACCGGATCCAGAAGCCGCCCGCATCCGTCGCACTGATCTCCGCGCGCCTTCTCATAACCGCAGGACGGGCACGTCCCTTCCACGTAACGGTCCGGAAGAAAGCGGCCGTCATCGATCGAGTAAACCTGACGGGACGTTCGCTCTTCGATCAGACCGGCATCCTCAAGTCGGTCCGCGAAGGCCTGCGTGAGTTCGCGGTTCGCCTGACTGGACGAACGACCAAACCAGTCGAACGATAACTGAAAACCCTTCGCGATCCGGGCCTGGATTTCGTGCTGCTCCCGACAATACTCCTCAACGCTCTGACCCGCCTCAACAGCGGCGAGTTCTGCGGGAGTGCCATGCTCATCGGTCGCGCAGATAAACAGGACCTCTTCTCCCATCAGACGCTGGAACCGAGCAAAGACATCCGCAGGAAGCATCGACCCGGCGAGATTGCCGAGATGCTTGACCCCGTTGATGTAAGGCAGGGCGGACGTGATCAGGATGCGCGCCATGGACTGTCCCGAAGGCTGGAGGCCGAAAAGCCGGACTGCGCGGCTTATAACAGGGACGGACGGGAACTCCAGCAGCCCTTCCTGAAGGTCTCATTCAGCGCACATTCAGGCGCATGGCGGCGATCTGGGAGCGTGAAACCGATTGCAGGAGACCCCATGAAAGC
>JAGWYJ010000056.1 GCA_018969425.1 Alphaproteobacteria bacterium
ACGTCTTCAGGCGAGCGCGACGCCGCCTGGACGGCGGGCCAGTTAGCCACCAGACCGCGCAGGATGGCGGGGCGGCCCAGAGGCTGGATCTCGTTCCGGAAGGTCTCGCGATCGACCTCTGTCCAGATGGGAGTTTTTGCAGCGTCGGCCCACGCTCCGCTCATGTTCGCTCCCGCATCTCCCGATCGATGTGTTCGCTCAGGCTAGCCTCAATACACGCTGACGGCCAGATCGATCCGGTAATGATCACCGCTTGTCCGCGCGGATTGCATCTGTCATCGACCGTGTCGCCTCGCCTCATCAGTCAGCCCTGGGCGGGCAGAGATCTTCGGGCAGAAGCGCCTCGTCCTGTCTTGAGAGAATGGTGCAGGTCTCGGGCAGGATCTGTCCGTTAGCATCTTCGTATTCCGGTGTCGTGGAGACGCGGGCGACCTCCTCGAGCGCATTGGCGGTGATGCGGTAATAGGCTGTCTCCCACTCCGCCGCCGAGGACCGTCCCGAGGCGGAGATATAGCCGCTGTCCGTGCGGTCGATGCTGACCCCGCCGAGCTCTCCGGCCCGCACGAACCCCTGGCCTTCGCGCTGGAGATGGAGGGCGTAGACGGTGTTCACATTGCCGGTCATCAGCGGAATGAGCAGATCCTCAAGGCCGTCTCCATCGAGATCCCTGACCTCGGGCCAGGCGATGCGCTCGACCTCTTCGGAGAGGCTCTGCAGGCGTTCGCCCTGGCCGGAGAAGACATCGATGGAAAGCGCGCCGTATGTCTCATCTTCCGCTCCCGGGGCTGCGGCTGACGCGATCCTCAGAAACACATCGCTTCCAGCGAGGTCGATCCGGCAGGGGGCTATGGGGCCGGGTTGCGAACCTTCTTCCGAGGACGGGTCGGGACAGGCGGCAAGGCCCGTCTCCGCTGAGGCCTCGGCTGTTTCTTCCTCTCCTGCGGAGGAGGCGTCCATGGAAGGCGGCGAGCATGCCGAGGCGAGAAGGAAGCCTGCGATGACGGCGGCGGCTCGTTTCATGGCGACGCTCCCTTGAAATTGTGATGTCCCGTGGTCATCGGTCCGCGATCCCGCCGATGAGACGGAGATCAGCATGACCCGCTTCGGTCTCTCCGGTCAAACTTCCTGAGCTCCCCAGCGGGAGGGGACGGACGCGCCTGCCGGTTCAGCGGACAAGCGTGAGGTCCGTCTCAGGGCGCCGTCGTCCGGCCCCGGGCTCGCCTGCGGGGCGAGTGGGGTCTTATGCGTCTGGTCATTCGCATGTGGCGGCGCTAGCGTTCGCTCTCTCGCTTTCCCCTGAGACTGGGTAGGCGGGAGAGGGTGTTTGAGTGCGGGACGTATCAGATGGCTGTGGGAACGGGAGATCTCGAGGCGCTGGTGATCGGGCGTCTGGCGTCCGGCGGCTGGGCGGATCTGCGCGAGCTGGCCGGCGGCGAAGGGGACGAGCTCCCTGTCCTTGAGGGCGCCTTTATCCGCAATATGCTTCTGGGGCTGGACGCCCGCGTGCAGAGCCTGCCGACGGGCGTGCGGATCCGCGGAGCGCGGGTTCAGGGACGGCTGGATCTGGCCGACTGCGTCGGCGCGGGCGGTTCAGGGCTTGGCGTGCTGGCGCTTGAGGAGTGCGAGCTGCCCGACCGGATCGATGTCTCGAATGCGGAGTTTACGCGTCTGTCGATCCGCAGGAGCCGGTTCAGCGAAATCTGGGGCGAGGCAGTGCATGTCCGCGGCGACTTCGAGTTCCGCGAGGCCGGGCCGATCAAGGTCGAAGATGAGGAGGGCGCCGCCTATCTCCGGCTGAGAGCGGCGCGGATCGGAGGCGATGTCTGGGGTCGCGGGGCGCATCTGAGGGCGCCTGATCAGGTTCCTGAAGGATTGTCGCAGCGTCCTCCCGCCATCAATCTCTGGCTCGCCCAGGTCGGCGGCAGCGTCATGCTCGATGGGGGCGCGTCCATGGTCGGCGGGGTCAACCTGTCGGACGCTCAGATCGGCGGCAGCCTCGAGTGCGACGGCTCGCGGTTCAGTCATGTCGGGGCTGAGGTCCTGACGGCGCGGGCGGCGCGCGTAGGCGGATCGGTCAGCTTCCTGCCGATGGGCGAGGCGCGTTTCGAGGCGGACGGCGAGATTGGACTGCGGGCCGCGGTGATCGGCGGTTCGGTCACGTTCATCGGAGCGAGCCTGTCCTCGATCACCGAAGATGCGCTCGATGTCTCCTCCGCGAAGATCGAGGGCGGTCTCGTGCTCAATCCGTCCATGGATCATCCTCTGGAGGTCAATGGACGCATCCTCATGGGCGGGGTGTCGCTTGCGGGAGACCTGGATCTCGAAGGGGCGAGCCTCATCCACGCCAGCGGACAGACCCTCAACGCTGACAGCGCCCGGATCGGCGGCGGCATCCTGATGCGCAGCGTCGCAGGCAGGAGATTTCAGAGCGAGGGCCAGATCTGGCTGCGCGGGATGACGGTCGGGCGAAACCTCGAGATCCGCGGCGCCCGGATCGTCTGTCCCGAAGAGGGCGCGATGAACGCCACGGGGATCTCTGTGTCGGGAAGCGTGATCATGAACCCGACCGAGGAAGATGCGTGCGAGTTCGAGGGCGAGGTCAATCTCCGTCGGGCGCATATCACCGGCGATCTCGATTGCGACGGTCTTCTGCTCATGAGCCCGGACGGGACGGCGCTCACATGCGACGCTGCGCGCATCGAAGGGGCTGCGCTCTTTGCGCCAATGGAGGGTCGACGGTTTGACGCCCAGGGACGCGTCTGGCTCCGGGGCGCCTCGATCGGCGGCGCTGTCTCTTTCCGGGGGGCGAGGGTCACCCATGCCAGAGGCCTTGCCGTCAACGCCACCTCGGTCACGGTCGGCGAGAGCATCCGGTTCCATCAGCATGAGGACTTCCGGTTCGAGGCGGAGGGCGAGGTCTCGCTCAGCGGGGCTCAGGTGGGCGCCAATGTCGAGATGTCGGGCGTGCGCCTCCATAATCCCGAAGGGCTCGCTCTGGATGCGGGCGGGGCGGAGATTGACGGCGATCTTGCCATCATGCCGTCCGGGGATCAGCTGTTCGAGGCGGATGGTGTGATCTCGCTGAAGAGCGCCGAGATCGGCGGGGATGTGCGCATCGGATCGGGCCGCATCACCGGGTCGGACGGGGCGGCCCTCCAGGCTGGCGGCGTCACTATCCAGGGCGATCTCATCCTTGCAGGCTATGGCGAGATGAAGCTCACGATCGACGGCGAGGCTGTGATCCGGACCTCGGAGATCAAGGGCGAGGTCTATATCTCCGGGGTCAGGATCTCCAATCCCTCTGGCACCGCCCTTGACGCCACCTCGGTCCAGATCTCGACCTCGCTTCAGGCCTCGGACAACGACATTGAGGGCGTAGTGGATTTTCAGGCGGCGACGATCGGCCTGATGGGGGAGGAGCCTCATACGGCCTGGCGCGGCGCGCGGCGCGTGGTGCTCGATGAGGCGACCTATCAGCATATCGCGGTTGAGCGCTCGGATGGACCGGTGTGGAAGGCGCGGCGCGATCTTCTGCGGCGCAACAGCTATCGGGACAGTCATGGGCGGCTGGTCGCCCCGACCCAGCCCTGGCGCGAATGCGCCAGCGCCTTCCTTCGTTCAGGCAGTTACCAGGATGCGCGCAGGATCCTGCGTGAAGGCTACAGGGAGGCGAACCGGGCCCGTCCGCTCTGGCGCAGGGTTTTCGTGTGGGCGTTCGCCGAGGCGCCCTTCGGGTTCGGGCTGTCTGTGGTTCGCGCAACTGTGGTGGCGGTCGTGTTCTGGATGGCGGGATGGGCAGGGGCTCATTACATGCTTCATCGCGGCGTTCTGGTCGAGAGCGGCGGGGAGGGTCCGTGCACATCCAGCTCGCCGGGTCTCTACGCTCTCGATACCGCGATCCCCTTCATCGATCTTCGGCAGGAATCGGCCTGCGATCCGGGAAACGCCGGGCTCGCGCAGCTCATGCCGGCCGGCGAAGTTCGCCTTCCGGCTCTGAGCGTCCCTGGGTCCGACATCCGCACTCCCTCTCTTTCCGTCGGTCTGCCGGATGAGGTCGCCCTCTGGCGATGGGGCAAGGCGGTTTATGCTCTCCTGGGCGCATTCGTGCTCGGCTTTGCGGCGGTCACGTATTCGGGCGTGTTCAATCCGCGCGAGTAGGGCGCCGAGGACTGAGGGCGCTCAGACAGCTGGCGTTCTGCATTGTTCGTCAGGGTCGATCGGGCAGTCGGTGTATGCCGAATAATGCTGTCACTATCAGTACCTTATTAAGGTGATCGCGTTGAGCCGCCTTGCCTTCTGCGCCGCTCTGTGTGAGCTTGATTTTATGAAAAAAGAGGTGGCACTGGCTCGGTTGAAGCCCCTGGAACATAGGCTGCGTCAGCAAGGCGTCTCGGCCTTGTATCTCTTTGGTTCCACGGCGCGCGGCGAGGAAGATGACGAATCAGACCTCGACCTGCTTTTTGAGTATCTCCCTGACTGCGGCTTCAGTGTTTTTGACCAGGCAGGGCTTCAAGAGGAGCTTTCGGAATACCTGAAAACCAAAGTTGATTTCATTCCCCGCAAAGGACTGAAAGACAAACTGAGGCAGCGGATAGAAGCTGACTTAGTCCGCGTGTTCTGATGAGCCGCAGCCTGAGTGACAATCTTGATAATCTGAAGATGTTGATTGATCGCATTGACGACAGTCTGAAGGGTCGATCCTACGATGACTATCTGAATGATGCGGACCTTCAGGACGCGACAACCTATCGCCTGTCGATGCTCGGCGAAGTGACGACCAGGCTGCCAGGTGAGGTCAAGGAACGGCATCCGGACATTTCATGGAAGAAGATACGCGCGTTTCGCAATGTAGCGAGCCATGATTACTTCAGCATCGTCCCTGACCTGGTTTGGGAAGGAACGCGGTCACTTGAGCCTCTCAAGGAAATGATCTGCAAGGAGCGCGCACGCCTCGCAGTCGAAGAGCGCGATCCCCACAACGACCGCGGACGGTGACAGCCACTCGCGCCTTCGGTATGGGGGCGGATCCGTTCCCCCTTAATGACAGATAGAGGCGTAACCATTATCCGGTTGAAATCGTCCGGTGATGGCATGGTGTGAGGGTAATCGCCGAAGGTACGTATTGCGGTCCCCTGTGGAGCGCGAGGTTACGCGAAGTGCTGCCCGGTGGAGAGTTTGACAGGATCAGGCGGTCGATCTTTGGAGGATAAATCGCGGCGATCTAGCTGAGAGGGATGCTCATGTCTTCGGACGTGTTGAACCCGCATGAGCGGATTGCCGAAGACTGACGGCGCTCAGACAGCTGGCGACCCGGCTCCTGTGCGAGGGGCGAAGGCCGGTCCGGCGTTCGGGGTGGGTGAGGGTTTGCCATGACGTCGATCAGCCTTATCGATCCTCAACTCGTTCAGGCGTATCGCGAGACGGATTATTGCGTCTTTGGCGATCCCGGATTTGTTATCCGGGTGGGCCAGGCGAGCGCCGGCCTCCTCGACGCGCACCGCAGCGCCGGGGCCCAGAGCAGCGCTTTCCTGACCGCATGCAATCCGTTCAGCGCGCCGCACGAACCTGTCGCCAACGCCCGAAGGCAGGCGCTGCTGACCTCTCATCTGACCGACCGGGGTTATGTGCATCTCCCGGGCGAGGGGCGCCATCCGTCAAACGGATGGCCGCCTGAAGAGAGCTGCTTCGTGCTCGGCCTGTCGCTGGAGGACGCAAGGGAGATCGGCGCCCGGTTTGAGCAGAACGCGATTGTCTGGTGCGGCGCTGACGGTATCGCTCATCTGATCCTCCTGCGTTAAAGGGACCAGCCGTCCTCAATGGCACTCATGGGCTCGGGGAGTCGCTCGCATCACATCGGTCATAACTGGAAGCCTGCTATGACCCTGTCGAAGGTCTCAGGCCATCAGCTCTCTTACAGAGTTAAACCGCCACAAGGTCGGTCTTGCTGGAGAGATACGGCGCTCGCGAGTGACAGTTATCGACCTCGGAGCCGAAATCGGAGCTGCAGGACATGTGGGTCATTTAAAGTCTTGCCGGAGGCATACTTTTTCGGAGTGGCGGAGCGCTTCGTTCAGGCGACTGGCAGGTCCTGGGATTGCGCCGCAGGGCCGGCTTTTTTCTGTCGACGCCGCGCGAGGAGAGAGCTGGTGAGGCCGGTCATGAGGCCTGAGAAGGCCCCGAGAGCGGTAAGATTGATGACGCCCTCTGACAGGTCTGGAGGACCTTCATCGAACAGCGTCACTCCGAAGGCGGCCATCGCGCCCAGAAGAATGGCAAGTCCTGTGAAGGGAAGGGTCCGTCCTGGCGAGGTCAGGGCGCCGAGGATCAATCCGGAGAGGCCGGCCGGCAGAAAGGCGAAAGCATAACCGAAGGGCAGAAGCCAGAGCATGCCGAGCCAGCTCATCGGATCGGTGGCGTCGGTTCCGGCAATGATAAAGCCGAGAAGGCCATAACCCAGAACGGCGAAGATCGGTCCCGTGAGTGCAAAGGTCAGGCCGGTCAGGCACGCCCGCTTCAGTCTTTCCATTATCTGGCTCCTCCTCAGGTCCCGGACGCCGGTTCTGCCGGGCGGCGGTCGTCAGATGTTAGCCTAACCCCTGCGCATGCGACAAACAGATCCCTGATCCCGCTTCGAGGGACCGTCAGCGGCCCGCGGTGCGGGCGAGCTCCGCCTCGAGGAAGGCGAACGGCTGATCGGCGTAATCGCTGCGCATGATGTGACCAGCCCAGGTTTCCATCAGGATCCGAAAGACCTGTCGCTGGATCGTGCGCTCGGAGATGTGTCCTTAAAGCTTCTCCTCGGCGTCACGCGGTATCGTTGTCTGAACAGCGGACACCGGGCGCCTGTGATTTGCCCGCTTGGGATTGTCCGCCTCTCATGGCCGCACGCCGAGCGCGCCGCGTCGGGGAGCCTCTCCTATCCTGCGCTGGCCCACAGGCTGCTTAACGGGAGTGCAAACAGCCTATTGCCGAATGACAGTTTCTCCGGCCCCAGGTAAAAAACGATCCCTGTAAACGGTCTTGTCCGCCCCGGTCCGTCCTGGCTGAACCAGCGCAGATGGCGCAGATCGCCAGCGTCGACCGTTGCGGATGCCTTGACCTCGACGCCGATCAGGGAGCGTCCGCTCTCAATCAGGATATCGATCTCACGCCGGTCTGCACTGCGCCAATGATAGAAGCGCGCATCGTTGTCCTGCAGGGGGGCCGCCCGCAAAAGTTCGTTGAGGACATAGCTTTCCAGAACTGCGCCAAGGGCGGCCGGATCAGCACCCAGATCGAATGACTTGTCTCCCAGCCGGCGCAGCGCGCATAGGACACCGCTGTCGACGAAATGGTACTTGGGGTTCTTGATCTCTCGTTTTCCCTCCCCCGATGCCCAAGCTCCAAGTTGCACGATCACGGAGAGCCTGAGCAAGATATCGATGTATAGCTCGATCGTTTCACGCCGAACCTTTATGGAGTTGGACAATTCGGCGATGTTCAGTTCGTTGGCTGTGCGCGCAGCCATCTGGTCCGTCAGGCGGCGAAGCGCATCTGGTTTCCTTATCTTCATGATGTCAGCCACGTCGCGGTCGACCATTGTGTCGACATTATCTCTGTATTGGCGCTGCCTGTCTCTCAGGGGTATCTGGCGGATTTCCGGAAAACCGCCCCTCAGGACCAGATCGATGGCGGCCTGGCGGGATACCACCTCTGGCTTTATGGCTGACAGTTGAGGGTCTTCTCCCATCGCCCAGGTGATCAGCCGGGAGCCGGGAGCACGGTGGATCTCGGCGGCAGAGAGCGGCCAAAGCGTCAGACTGCGCATTCGTCCCGCCAGAGAATCGGCGACAGTCGATGTGCGAAAGACGTTTGAGGACCCGGTCAGAATAAACTGACCCTTGCGCCCGTCGTCATCGACGATCCGCTTGATGGCGAGAGGAAGGCTGGCGGAGCGCTGGGCTTCATCAATGATCAGGGGCGTGTCACCGAGTTCGTCGCGCAGAGACTTGAGCTGTCCATAGGGGTCTGTCTCGATCGCCGCGAGCGTTGCTGCATCGTCCAGGCTTACAAAACGCCCTTTGCCGAAAAGGTGACGTACGAGTGTTGTCTTTCCGGCCTGGCGGGGGCCGGTCAGATTGACGATCCTCGAATGTTTGAGTGCGGCTTCCAGGTCAGGCACGAGATGCCGCGGCAGGTATGTATCGGGCATACACGGCCTTTCCTGTTCTCGGCGCTCACCGGGATGCGGCCAGCATCTTCACTTAGTTGCTATTACATGTATCACCAAAATGCTATTACATTTTTGCCGGTGGGTCGCTTGAGGTCTGCGCTGCTGACGGAGGAGGCCCGCTCAACGGCGGGTCTGTTTCGCTCGACAGTCGCCGGGGGAGGGAGGGTTGAACTCCGCTCTGATGACACGTCGACCGGGATTGGCCGCAGCGGGTTCATGGTCGCGTCGCACGACGCCTGACCGCTAACCCCGCTGCGTGGGCCTTACGCATTGCAGACGGCGACAGCTTGCCATCGAGCCGTACGTCTTCGGGACGCCGTCGCAGTCCTGTCGGTTGATCGTCGGCGCAGGAGTGACGCTGACGTCGCTGCGTTCTTCGAAGGATCGTCAGCGGCCCTTCGTACGGGCCAGCTCCGCCTCGAAGAAGGCGAACTGCTGATCGGCGTAATCGCTGCGCATCATGTGGGCAGCCCAGGTTTCCATCAGGATCCGAAAGACCTGTCGCTGGATCGTGCGCTCGGAGATGCGTCCCGAAAGCTTGTCTTCGGCGTCACGCGGTATCGTCGTCTGATCGGTGAACATCAGCCGCTTTCCGGAGCGATCGATCACGCCGTTTGCGACAAGCTCGTCGAATATCGCCTGGCTGCGGGATAGGTCGACACCCGGTATGCGCGTGAAATCCCCCGGCTTCGTTGCAGCCTCCGTGGCGAGATGGGTCTCGATCCGAACACCCGTCTTGGAGAGGTTGGCGGCGATTGCGAGCACATTCTGCGAGTTCACGAGGCTGTCGTTCTCGGCGACCACTACGAATGTTGAAGGGGGCGCGGTTCCGCCTGTCCTGGAGGCTCCGAGCATGGAGGCGGGGAAGGGCCCGAGATAGTCCGCGACCCCGGCGATCGGCAGTCCCGCTTCGCGACTTACAAGGCCGAAGAGGTTCGCCATTCCGCCCCCGTTCGACATGCCCATGGAGAAGATCGGGGTCCTGGCGCCGATCGCGCCTGAGCGGACGAGATGCTCATGGAGGCCCAGCATGTAGGTGAGATCAGGATTTTTCCGGGGATCGGCCTCTTCAATGATCCATCTTGCCGGCCCTTCCCGCTGACCTGATGAGGTCGCCGCATAGCCGTATCCGGCGGCGGCGAAGCGCTCGAGGACGAGCCGGGTGGCGATGTTGGTCGCGTAGCTCGCCGAACCGCCTGTCCCATGAAAGAGATAGATGATCGCTCTCGGATTCTGAGGGATAGACAGGAGGACGCCTCGTCCGTCGATAACTTCCTCCTGCGGCGCCGCCATCGTTGTCTGGGCCAGGACCGGTCGATGATCGGATTGGGTCCATGTCAGCAGGATGAGGCTGACCAGAAGTCTCAGAGGAAGCGCTTTCAAGCTCATGGGGGCTCCATGCCGTGTGACTGAGCGGCGTGTTTTCAGGGATAACTATCCGAGATGTTTGCAAGCGGTTTTTCGATTATCTCCGCTCTGTCGCGGAAAGTGATAGCGGATCTGGATCGCTTTCAGTTTGTGATCTCCGTTCTCTTTGGGTACTTTTTGATCAGCGTTGCGGGGAGCAGACGGTATCCATGATTGTCTAACTCATGACCCTTGGATGAGATCTCTCCTGTAGGGTTGGCGCTGGATGTCATGGACAAGGATAGGGGTGAGATCCATGGGCTTTCAACGTTTGTTGGTATTGCTGGCTGGGTTCCTCCTCGTTGCGGGAGGGATGGTTCCGCAGGTGCTCGCGGCTCCGCCGTCGTGGCCGACCGAGGAGGGGGTGCCTGTCAGGCAGTGGTATATGGGAACGAAGGACGCCGATGGAACGGAGGTCAGGCATTACGTGGCGGAATACGGGACTGAGGCCAAACCGGGTAACACGGTGATTGTTCTCCACGGCGGTTTCGGCGCCGAGCACCGCTACCTCGTTCCCGCCATCAGGCCGCTCGCCGACAGCTACAGGTTTGTCCTTTACGACCAGCGGGGTTCGTTGCGGACGCCCGTGGATTCGCCTGCCAGGATCTCTTATTCGGCGCTGATTGAGGATCTGGAGCAGCTGCGCCAGCGACTTGGCCTGGAGACGGTCACGCTGATGGCGCACTCCATGGGCAATCATCTAGCGTATGGATATCTGCGCGCGCATCCGGAGCGTGTTGCCGGACTGATCCTTGTGGGGGCGGTGCCGCCATCGGAATTTGGTGACGAGAAGCCGGGTTTTCTTCGGGATGTCTGGCGCGATTTCTCAAAGACTGATGCGGAGGCGATTGCTGAGCGAACAGCGAATTGGAACCGCGAGTGGAATGACCGCTGTATCGCTATCGCTGTTGAAGAAGGACTTATCCCGAAGGACTGGGCCGTCAGGCATCCGCTGGAGACAGATCCGGATCTGCGGGCTCTCTATGTAACGACGGATCAACAGAAGACAGACTTCTGGCGCATGTGCTTTACCACTGCGAATACCTATAGCGGCCGCAACTGGCGTCAGATGCAGGGCGGTATGGTCTATTTCAGTAACGCCGTGGCAGGTGCGGTTATTGAGGATCCTGCCTATCAGACAGCAACACGGGAGTTCTGGCCGGCGCTGAAAGCCTTCAAGGGGCCTGTTCGCGTAATCATCGGCAGCTATGACAATGTGGACTTGGGGCCGACCTATTGGCCGCGTCTCGTGAAGGCCATTCCCAATGCGCGGCTCGACACTATCCGAAATGCCGGCCATTCCATCTGGATGGATGAGCCCGTGGCGTTCACGCAGTCTCTGCGTACGGCGCTGGAGGAAACGTTGGGGCGCCAGTAGCGCCGTCATCCGCTGACGGCGACTTTTCTTTCCCCTGAAAGCGACCCGCGCCCGAGATGTTGTCGATGAGACTCACACAGAGAGCTCGAAAAAGAGATGTAGTTTGTTTGGTGCCCTTCCATGAGCGCGCGCTCGTGTTAGCAATGGGAGCGAGGAGAGCAGCTAAATCGACCTCCAACGTCCGCACGTCTCCAAATGGTCGCGTCCAGGCTGTCTTTGGGAAGACGAACCATTGCCGAAGGGACTGACATGCTTGATCTCGATCTCTATGGGCTCAGCGACGACTCAGCGCTCTTCTACAATGTTGACGGCATTCCCGTTACGATTGGTCATTCTCTCTATCCCGGCTGTATGGCCTGGGACGTGGTTCCGCCCCGTCCGTTCCGGGTCGAGTCCTTGCAGAGAAACGGCTGGATGGT
>JAGWYJ010000087.1 GCA_018969425.1 Alphaproteobacteria bacterium
GGAACGCGGCTGGAGCCAGGCGGAACTGGCCGGACGCATCCGGGTGTCCCGACAGGCCGTGAACGCGATCGAGACCGACAAACACGATCCGTCCTTATCCCTCGCATTTCGTATCGCCGAGGAATTCGGCCTGTCCATCGAACAGGTGTTTCAACCGGAGACGAACCATGACTGATAGCGTGAAAAGGAACGAGACATCCCCTCTCAGCGGTGAAGACCGCCTGCGGGCCCGCCAGAGGGTCGTCTTTATGAGTGTCGTGATCTTGAGTTTTGCCGGGTTCGTCACCGGGCTCATGACCGCCTTGTTCGGTTTCGAGAGCATGCCGGCCTGGATGGCGATCGTGATCAGCATCGCCCTCGTGATCGTCGTTCTCGGGGTAAGCTGGATCTATTTCAGGAATTCGGACGAACTGGAGCTTCAGGACAATCTCTTCGCGGCCGCCGGCGGCCTCACCGCCTACGCCCTAGGATATCCGATCTGGACCCTGCTCGCGATGACGGCTGTCGTTCCTCCTGTCGACCACAATCTGCTGTTTATCGGCGTGATGTCGGTCGCGGGGCTCGTCTACCTCGCGCGCAAGATCATTCACGCCTGACGCGCCGCTTGTCAGAAGGGAACACAGTTATGAACCGTCAGTTCGCCGCGCGCCTCAGCGCTTGCTGCCTCGTCGCTTTGTGTGGGGGAGGAGCGTTCGCGCAGAACCCGGCCCCGAAGCCTGACGCAGACCCCGTGCTCTATGTCGTCCGCGACAGCGACACCACGATCTATCTCTTCGGAACTGCGCACCTTCTGCCTCCAGACCTCGACTGGTTCAATGACGGGGTGAAAAGGGCGTTCGACGACAGTCAGGAACTCTACCTCGAAATCATCCCGCCTGAGGATCCGTCCGAGCTTGTTCCGTTGATGTCGAAGCTGGCTGTCGACCCGAGCGGCCGCACACTCTCCGGTCAGCTCGATAATCAGCAGCGGAGGATCATCTCCAGGGGACTCAGAGAATTTGGCTTAAGGCTGGAGCAGGTCGATCCGCTCGAGCCCTGGGCTGTCGGACTCCAGGTCGCATCGTTGATCGCCGTGTCTGCGGGCCTTGATCCGGAAATCGGCGCCGAGACAGTTCTCGAGGCGCAGGCGGAAGAACAGGGAAAGACGATCCGGGCGTTTGAGACAGCCGAGGAGCAGATGACAATGCTCGACCGCCTGCCGACGGACGAGCAGATCCTCTCCCTCGTTGAGACCCTCCGCGATGTCGATCAGTCGAAGAAGGATCTCTCCGACCTCATTGAAAGCTGGGCGAAAGGCGATCCTGAACGGACAGTCGCTCTCATGAACAAGGGGCTGGAGCAGACCCCGGAAACCGCACGCATGCTTCTCGTCGACCGCAATGAACGCTGGGCGGCGAAGATCTCCGAACGCATGAATCAGCCGGGAACCGTGTTCGTCGCCGTGGGGGCCGGCCACCTCGACGGCAAGGGCGGTCTCAATGAGAAGCTGGCCCAAAGGGGGTCTGCGCCGATGCGCGTCCTCGATTGATCGTCTCACGCTTCGCAGGCCGCGCCTGTTCCCTCCGGGCGCGCCTGCCGCTGGAGCCTCCCGCTCTGGGACCTTCAGTGGGGCGTGCGCGTTCCCGGAGAGGCTGCCGAGCCCGCAGCCGCGAGGCTGGAGTTCGTGGCGGCGAAGTACCGGATATAGGATCGCAGTCTCTGGGTTTTAGCGCGGATAACGGCGATTTCGGCGAAGGCGGCCAGACGCTGAGCCGTGATGACCTCAGGAAGCTGGCCTGCGCCCAGCTCATAGGTTTTCCGCTCCAG
>JAGWYJ010000021.1 GCA_018969425.1 Alphaproteobacteria bacterium
CTGAACGACCGCCGCTCAATCTGACGCTGCTGGTCGATGTCTCAGGATCGATGAGCGATCCCAACAAGCTGCCGCTGGCGGTGAAGGCCCTCCGAATGCTCGTCGAGGAGTTGAACGAAACCGACCGCATCGCGATCGTTGTCTATGCCGGAGCGGCCGGCGCCGTCCTTGAGCCCACCAGCGGAGCGGAGAAGGGGCGGATCCTGGCGGCCCTGGAGTCGCTGCGCGCGGGCGGATCCACAGCAGGCGGAGAGGGATTGCGCCTCGCCTACTCGCTGGCGCGTCAGTCCTTCCGAAAAGACGGGGTGAACCGGGTCATGCTGATGACGGACGGCGACTTCAACGTCGGACTGAGCAATCCCGAGCGGCTTGAGGATTTTGTCTCACGGGAACGGGAGAGCGGCGTCTATCTATCAGTCATCGGGTTCGGTCAGGGCAATTATAATGACGCGCTGATGCAGACGCTCGCGCAGTCCGGCAACGGGATCGCAGCCTATATCGATACGCTCAACGAAGCGCGAAAAGTGTTCAGCGACGATCTCTCGGGATCGATGTTTCCGATTGCCGAAGACCTCAAAATCCAGGTCGATTTCAATCCCGCAGCCGTCTCTGAATACCGGCTGATCGGATACGAGACCCGCATGCTCAACCGCGAGGATTTCAACAATGATCGCGTCGATGCCGGCGATATCGGAGCGGGACACTCCGTCACCGCGATCTACGAACTGACGCCGACAGGCTCCGGCGCCCGCCTCATCGATCCTTCCCGATACGCCGCTCCTGCGAAGCCGACAGGTCCGCGCGCCTCCGAGGTGGCCTATATCAAGCTCCGCCATAAGCCGCCGGGATCGGACACCTCTCAGCTCATCGAACGAGCGGTCACTCTCGCCGATGCAGTTCCCGAACTTTCCCGCGCCTCGGAGTCCACCCGCTTTGCGGTCGCTGTGGCCGGCTATGGCGGCCTGCTGAAGGGGGATCCGTATATGGATCCGTCCTTCGACTGGGAGGATGTCGTTACGATCGCATCCGGAGCGAAGGGAGACGATCCGTTCGGCTACCGGGCGGAGTTTGTGCAGCTCGCCCGCCTCGCACGAACCACAGTCTCGCAAAGGCCCCCGTCACCGCCGGCTGGCGCGCCCGAGCGCTGAAGGGCCGGGTCCAACACCCGCCCTCCCCCTGACGACGGGCGAACATGCGACAGATTCGGGCCCGCAGTCGTCTGACTGCGGGCCCGCTTCCCGTCGGAGGCGCACACGGTCGAATGGCCCACGACCGTCCGCCCCCTCTCTGACGAGGTTCCTGACCGCCCTCAGGCGGCGATACGAACGCCTTCGCAATCAGGCGCGCAGACCGGATCGAGCCCAAGGGTCAGATCCGCCGCTTCGCGCCGTCGACGAAGGATGTCGGTGTCCCGACGAACAAACACTGCGGTGGCGCCGTATCGGCGAGCGTCTCTCCACCTCCAGAAAACGCTGACATCGCCCTCAACGCCGCCCTGCTCAACGACCCGAATGACACGCCAGCCGCGGCCATCCGGAGCTGCAAACACCACCACTCCGGCGACCTTCGCCCAATCCTTTTCGAGACCCATCCGCTCGAAACGATAGGAGTCTCCGCTCACGCCGCAGAAATTCGCTGTCTCGATCATGTTCACTCTCCGTTCTCTTTTTCTGTATATTCACTTTTTGTTCTCATGCAATACGGGTCGGAGAATTTTTCGACGTGGCCACCGTTTTCGCCCCTGAGGGTCCGGATGAGGCTTCCGCGTCCCCTTGTGCGAGACCGGCGGGCGCCCGACAGTGTCGTTCATGAGCGCCGCCCACCTGTCCTGTTCGCATACCGCCCTCGCCGACTCCCTCCGGCAGGCCGAGGAGCTGTGCGAGATGCGCGGGGGACGCCTGACGCCCCTCCGGCGCAAGGTGCTCACCCTGCTGCTTGAGGCGGGTGCGCCCGCCAAGGCGTACGACCTGCTCAACCTGATGGGGCAGGACGCAGCCGCCAAACCCCCATCTGTCTATCGCTGTCTCGACTTCCTGCTCGAGATGGGACTGGCCCATCGTATCGAGAGCCTCAACGCATTCGTCGCATGCGGCCACTGGGGACACGGCCACGCGGCCGCATTCCTGATCTGCGACAGCTGCGGCAGCGTCGGCGAGCTGCATGCCGGAGAAAGCGCCCGCCGGCTCGCCGCCGAGATCGAGGAAGTCCGCTTCCGCATGCGCAGCGCCGTGATAGAGGTCCGGGGCGTCTGCGCCTCCTGCGCGTGACGGCCTGGGACGGCCCTGAAGAGACAGACACTATGATCGAAGTTTACCGAGGATCGTCGAATACGTGGGAAACCGACGAGATGGGGCACATGAATGTGCGCTTCTACATCTCGCGGATGATGGAAGGTCTGGCCGAACTCGCCCATGTGATCGGCCTTCCCCACGCCTTCCGGCCCGGGGCAGACGCAACGCTGAGACCCCGGGATCAGCACATCCGCTTCCTGAGGGAAGCCTATGCGGGCCGTCCTCTGTCGATGACGGCCGGCGTGCTCCAGATTACGGAAAGCTCCGCCCTCATCTATCAGCGCCTCGACCACAGCGGCGGCACTCCATGCGCGACTTTCCAGACATGGGTGGACCATGTGGATGCGGCGACAGGCGAGCCCTTTCCATGGCCTTCGCCCGTTCGTTCTGCTCTGGAAAAGCTGAGGTGCGAGGCGGACCCCGCAATCGGTCCGCGATCCATCGATGTGTCGAGGACGCCAAGACCGGAGGCTCTCGTCGCCCACGCCGACGCGATCGGATCGCCGGTGATCGGCAGAGCCGTTGTTCAACCCCAGCAGTGTGATGCTCTGGGGTTCATGATCCCCGAATTCTTCATCGGACGCATTTCCGACAGTGTCAGCAATCTGCTGGCTCCCTGGCGGGACAGGATCGCGAACGCGACCCAGGAGGGCGACGAACCGAAACCGCGAACAGGAGGGGCGGTGCTCGAATACCGCATCGTCTACCGACGCTGGCCGAGGACGGGCGACAGGCTTGTGATACGCTCCGCTCTCGGCGAGGTGAGAGAGAAGTTTCACTCGCTCATTCACTGGGTTCTTGACCCCGAGAGCGGTCAGGCGTGGTGCACGTGCGAAGTTGTGGCGATCACGCTCAACCTCGATACGCGCAAAATCATTCCTGCGCCGCCAGGACATGCCGATCTTCTGAAAGCCCTCGCCCCGCAGGGGCTGACGGTCTGACGCCCCGGAGGGTCAGTCCATCACCCCGATCGAGTCGTTGATCGTCCGCCGGACAGCTCCGACATAATCAAGGCTTTCAGCCCCGTCGATCGTCGCCTCATAGAGAAGGCGGAGGGCGTCGCGCACCACATACGGGCGCTCCATCGGAATAAAATGAGTGGTCCCCGGAACATGCGTCACGGCTGAATCGGGCCGCACCGCATGAAACCGCGCATCCGTGTCGGGACGTGAGGTCGAGCCTTTTTCGGCCTGCAGCACGACGATCGGCATGCGGCGACGACGCAGTTTGGCAAGGGCCGACCAGGGAAGATAACGATGGGCGGAGAACACCGCCGCCTCCCACTCCGGCGTGCAGGCCAGAGCGAACGCCCCATTATCCTGCCGAAGAACGCCGTCGATGACGTAATCGTCGAGGAATGGATTTCGCCATGTCTTGAACGCACCCCGACCGCGAAGGAACTCCGCGGCCTCGCCGGGAGAGTCAAAATCCCGACGACGGCGCAAAGCCTGACGCGCAAGCGGGGTCTTCGGCGTCAGGTCTCCGAGCAACGGCAGGTTGAACCAGCGATAATACTCGGGCTTCAGGAGCACCGGGTCGGTCAGAACCAGCCCCTTGACCAGATCCGGGCGGCGCCCCGCCACCAGAAGCGCAACCGTCGCCCCCATGGAGTGTCCGCCGAGGACGGCGCCGCGGGGCGCCTCTTTTTCGAGGAACTGGATCACATCATCCCGAAACCGGTTCCACGACCTCATCAAGGCCGGCTTCGCATAAAGGGTGGAGCGGCCATGCCCCCGCAGATCAAGGGCCGCACAGTGGGCAAGGGTGCCCAGCGGCTGAAGCAGGGACTGATAGGTGATGGCGTTAAAACCCGTAGCGTGCAGGAACAGGACCTCCACCTGACGAGCGGCGTCGCCGAAGCTGATGCCGGCCATCTGGCCATCCTGCATGTCGAACCTGAACCGGCGCATCTGCATGAGCCCGGCTTACCTCCTCTAACGCATGTCCGTCCGGCGCCAGGATCTCCCGCGCAGCGACGGGCGCAGCGCAGCTTCCCTTCCAGACGAACTCCGGATCACCCCTTCGGGAGGCTCCCCCCCCTGCAGACCGCACCCTGCCCCATCCGACCGATCGGCGAGGCGCGCTCGGGGCCTATAGCCCCTTCCACAGGCGCTCCTGTCAAGCTCGCTGATAAACAAGGCGCTGATATCAAAACAGTGTCAATGACACGCACAAATGTCCAGGTTTCGCAGCAGGGCGATATTTCGGGACCTCACCGGACAAATCGTCCGCTGGGAAGTTCAGCCGTATCGAGCAACGCCCGCACTTGATATCAAAACAGTCGCCCTCGCCCATCGGGGGAGCTAATAAGGGGCTTCAACTCCGAGCGGAGCCTGTCGCCATGTCGCCCCCCACCTCATCCTGCTTCGACGTTCAGATCACCGACAAAGTGGCCCATATCTCTCTGAGCCGGGGCAAGGAGCTGAACACGATGACCCCGGAGTTCTGGCTCGATCTGCCCCGAATCGTCAAAGACATCGATCGCAACGCCCGTGCGAGGGCGATCGTCCTGTCCTCCACAGGCAAGCACTTCACCGCCGGAATGGACCTTAAAGTCTTCGCCGCCCACGACGGTCCGGGAGCGCCTGGCCAGAGCTCTCCTGATCCCTATCTCCGGGCTGAGAAGTTCAGACTGGATATCCGCAACATTCAGGACAGCTTCAACTGTATCGAAGAGGCGCGGATTCCGGTGATCGCAGCCATCCAGGGAGGGTGCATAGGCGGCGGGGTGGATCTCGTGAGCGCCTGCGATTTCCGTCTCGCCACCCGGGACGCCTTCTTCTGCATTCAGGAGATCTCGATCGGCATGACGGCCGATGTCGGAACCTTCCCTCGCCTGTGTCGCCTGATGCCTGAAGGGTGGGTGCGCCAGATGGCCTACACGGGAGAGCGGCTGGATGCCGAACGGGCGCGTCAGCTGGGACTGGTCAACGACGTCTTTGAAACCCAGGAGGCGATGATCGCGCACGCTCTTTCTCTTGCGCGGACCATCGCCTCGAAAAATCCCCTCGCCGTCACCGGCTCCAAAGTCATGATGAATTACGCCCGGGATCACTCGACGGCCGATTGCCTGGACTATATCGGCGTCTGGAATTCAGCGATGCTCGCCGGCCCGCACATGCAGGAGGCCATGCGCGCCCGGCTCGAAAACCGTGATCCGGCGTTCGCCGATCTCCTGCCTCTCCGGGACACCCCGCTTTAAGCCGGGATAGCGGAAAATACGCCGCGGGCCGAAAACAGCAGCTCATCGCCCACGCGCGCCTCAAGGGAAATAAAGCTCAGCGTGCTGGTGGTCCGGTCGCGACGCACGCTCAGCCGCGGAGGCGTCCCGGGATCCATGGGTCCGACGCCGATCTCCAGCGCAAAGGACACCAGTCGACGAGTGTGGCCGGCCTCCGTCTGCAGGGCCGCCAAGGCCATGTCCGCCAGCGCGCGGGGATCGGCAGAGACCTTCAAGGCGCGGCTCGTCGTTGGTTCAGCTTCCGGCTGCATGCATCGCCCCTTTCAGGATCCCTACGCACCCGACCGGGCCGCTAACCTGTCCTTAACTCCGCGACCGTTAGGCGCACAATCCATGGATCAGAAGAGTGCGTACCGCGTTCTTGCCCTGACAGCGGCTGTCATAGGCCTTGCGCCGTCGACGGCCGCCGCGGACAGCGCTGTCGTTCGCAATCTTGAAATGACCCGCGTAGGCTCGCGGGTGTCCTTTCTCCTGAGCTTCTCAGGCCAACCCACAGCCGCCAGCGTCGAGATGTCGGCGACAGGACTTTCGATCGATGTCGGTGGCCTTGAGCTCGCGGTTCCCGCCTTCGCTCCCCCGTCCGGAGGGATCATCCGCCGTGTGAATACGGAACCCGCACCGGCCGGGGGAACCCGCGTCCGGCTCGATGGGGCGACGTTTGTCGGCGCGGCCGCGACGATCTACCGGAACGCCATCCTGATCGACGCGCGACTGGCGAACGATCCAATGATCCTGAGCGACCCGACTGACACTCGCCAGCCGGCTTCGCCCTCGCCGACCCCGACCGCCCCGACGCCTGTATCAGCTCCGTCTGGGCCGGCGCCTGTCGCGGCGAACGCCCCAGGCGGCGATGCGCCCCGTCCCGCTGCGGAGCGTCAGCCGACGAAGGACGCGCCGCCGATCTCGCAGGCGGCCCTCCTGACCGGATCGTCAGCGGCCGACTGCAGCGCCGCGGCCGCGCAGCTCAAGCGAACGCCGTGGGATGTGCCCAGCCTCGGACACCATGCCCTCTGCCTCATTGAGGGAGGAAAACTCGAGGAGGCGCGCAATCGCGTCAGCCAGATCGCCGCGTTCAGCGCCGAAGACTGGCGGGCTCACCTCACCCGAGCCGCCCTCGACGCCCGACAGGGCCGAACCCGGGAGGCGGCCACCGGATTTGAGAAAGCCCGAAAGGCGACCCGGGACGATGCGATCCTCTCAGCGATCGATCTTTACGTCCGAAACCCCCTGCCCGTGATCAAACCCGCCCCCGAGCCTGAGCCCGAGGTCGCGACCGGGAGCGACGCTGCCTCCCCTGCGGAAACAGAGCCGTCTGCAGACCCATCCGAAAATCGATGAGGACGACGCTTCCCGGCGGGGGACGGGGGGGTCGAGGGGGGGGACAACTCGTCACCTCCGCCGGGAAGGTCGCTGCTCGGCGAGCGGAGCTCACCGCAACTCCCCTGATGTGGGAACCCTTCAGCCGGTTTAAAGACCTGAAGTGAAAAACCTTGAGATCACGCGACGCGCCGCAGAGCCTCGTCCGCCGCAGCCCCGGCGCCGAAGGCGTCGCCAAGATCGCCGGTCATCTCTACGCCCAGAACCGAACGGGCGTACGCCCCAAGGCACGGAAGCAGGGCTGCGACCTGATTATGACCCAGACCGGCGGCATGCAGGCGCATCACCATCGTCTCGAACACAAGGCGCCGGCCGCCCGGCGTCTGTTCAATCAGTCGAGCGATCGCTCCTGTAGCCGCCCCGAAATCGGCGCCTGACTCCGCCGCCAGCGTCCGCGCGCCTGGAACTTCGCGGCAGATCAGATCCGCGAGGGCCGACCCCTGCCTCTCACCTGCATTGAGCACTACGCCAAGAGCCTGACGAGCCTGAGGAAAGGACAAGCCTGCGGACGAAGCCACGTGCTGGATCAATCGGTTGAGCATGAACGCATCCTGCGTTGAGTCGTTTTCACCCTCATTCATGCCGTCCGATGGTTTCCGGGGTCTTAAGAGACATCCATCCCCAAAGGATCGCACGCGCCGAAGACCGCCGCAGAGGCCCCCGTGAGTCGGGCCCACATCTGATCTCCCCACGAATAGTGCCACCACTCTGTCGGGTTATTGGAAAACCCCGCCTCGGCCATAACCCAGTACAGGAGACGACGGTTGGCCCGGGCCTCATCGTCAGACATCGACAGCCCTCCTGTCCCTTCGCATCCGTCCGTCCAGGCGAGACGGGTGAGATCGTCAAATATCCCTCCCATAAACAGGGGTTGCCGGTTGTGAGAAAAGATCAGCGTCAGATCGAGAGCTCCGCCAGTGGAATGCGGGGATGGAGAGGTCGGCCCCGATGTGGGCGCAGACCAGTATTTCTCCACCTCCTCGACCAGGCGATCTCCCTCAAGGTCCGGTCGCCGCTCCCGCAGCCAGGCCGGGAACCACTCATCATGAAAAAAGCGCTGGATCGCCTGCGGCCGCCAGGCGTCATAGAGAAAGATCTCGAGACCCGCGCGCCGGAGGCGATCGTTGACGGCGCGCAGCCTCGACAGGACGCTGAGGCGAACGAAGAGCTCAGGCAGGGAGCCGGGCGCCGTTACGTAATAGGGCGGATTGAACGGCGAATTGTAGTGATTGCATCCCGCCACGCCCTCCTCGCGCGCGTCGAGACACCCCTCGGAGGCCATGGGTCCGGCCAGGTCGATCGGCACGGACAGCCGATAGTCCCCGCGACGCCTCAACGCGTCCTCGGAGGAGGGTATCGGTCGCCGCTTCAGATCCGACAGGTCCTTCATCCGGTATCGCGCTCCCTGGTTCGGCCCGGGTCCCGCCCCATCATCTCCGACCCGGGTCCAGCGACCAGCCAAGCAGGGTTCGGCTCCTCCTGAAAGCTCGAAAGCCCATTCGAGGCCTCCCCCTTCTTACAGATGAGGCGTGCCTAGGCAAAACCTCGCGCCCCCCGAGTTGCATTTCCCGTGCGCTTGGCGCTTAAGCTTGTCCAGCATTTGACGCTGAGAGCGGGACGGAGACAAACATGCGTGAGGCGGTGATCGTATCAACGGCCAGGACGGGCCTGGCCAAGTCGGCCCGAGGCGGCTTCAACCAGACCCATGGGGCGGCTCTTGGCGGACACGCCATTCAGCACGCCATTCAGCGGGCCGGCCTTGAACCGGGCGAGGTCGAAGACGTGTACCTGGGCTGCGCCAACCCTGAAGGCGCCACCGGCGGCAACATCGCCCGCCAGGCAGCGCTCTGGGCCGGCTGCCCGACCACGGTGGCCGGAGCGACCATCAACCGCTTCTGCTCCTCGGGCCTCAACGCCGTGGCGCTCGCCGCCGGCCAGATCCGGGACGGTTCGGATATCGTGATCGGAGGCGGGGTGGAGAGCATCTCGCTGGTCCAGCTGTCCGGAAAGGGCAACCGGTTCATGGCGGCCGACGTCAAGCTCTCCGCGAGCATCCCGGCCATCTACATGACCATGATCGAGACAGCTGAGATCGTTGCGGATCGCTACGGGGTGACCCGCGAAGCGCAGGACCTTTACGCCCTCTCCTCGCAGCAGCGTACTGCGGCGGCCCAGGCGGCCGGCAAGTATGCTGACGAGATCGTGCCGATGGCCACCAAGATGGCCCAGACCAACAAGGAGACCGGCGAGGTCACGATCGTGGACACCGTCGTCACGCGCGATGACTGCAACCGTCCTCAGACCACTCTCGCCGACCTGCAGAAACTCGAGCCTGTGTTCAAGGGCGGGCAGAAGGTCCAGCAGGGTCGCCACATCACCGCGGGCAACGCCTCTCAGTTCTCCGACGGCGGCGCCGCTCTCGTGCTGATGGAAGCCAAGGAAGCGGCTCGTCGCGGCCTGTCGCCGCTCGGCGCCTTCCGCGGCTTCGCTGTTGCAGGGTGCGAGCCCGACGAGATGGGGATCGGTCCGGTCTTCGCCGTGCCGCGCCTTCTTGAACGGCACGGCCTGAAGATCGACGACATCGATTTGTGGGAGCTGAACGAGGCCTTCGCCTCGCAGTGCCTCTACTCGCGCGACCGGCTCGGGATCGATCCGGAGAAGTACAATGTGAACGGGGGATCGATCTCCATCGGCCACCCGTACGGGGTCACGGGCGCGCGCTGCACAGGGCACATCCTCCTCGAGGGTCGGCGCCGCAAGGCCAAATACGGCGTTGTCACGATGTGCATCGGCGGCGGTCAGGGCGCAGCCGGACTGTTCGAGTTCTATCACTGAGACAGACGCTTCTGAAGCGCTTCGCAGCGGCCCGGCCTTATCGGCCGGGCCGTTTGCTTTCAGGGGGACGGATTGTTCAGAGCGGACGTCCTCGCATCGACATCAGACCTCATCGAGCGAGGTCCGGTCGGCTTCAGATCCGTTCGATGATGATCGCCGGCGCCATGCCGCCTGCGGCGCACATGGTGACGAGACCGCGTCGCAGATCCCTCCGCTCAAGCTCGTCCAGAACGGTTCCGATCAGGATCGAGCCGGTGGCGCCGATGGGATGACCGAGCGCCATCGCGCCGCCGTTCACATTGACCTTGTCACGATCGAGGCGAAGATCCCGGATGAACTTTTCCGCCACGACGGCGAAGGCCTCATTGATCTCGAAAAGATCGATGTCCTCGAGCCGAAGGCCCGCCTTCTCAAGGACCTTACGGGCCGCCGGCACCGGGGCGTTCAGCATGAGCGTGGGGCTGTCGCCCATGTTCGCCATGGCCACCACGCGCGCGCGCGGCTTCAGGCCGTTGCGTCGGGCGTAATCGGGGGAGGCCAGAAGCAGAGCGGCGGCGCCGTCGACCACGCCCGACGAATTTCCGGCATGATGGACATGCCGGATCTGCAGATCCGGATAGACCTGCCGGATCAGGCTTCCATAGGTCATCCCTGTGTCGTCGAGAGGGTATTCCGCCATCGCCTCAAAGGCCGGCTTGAGGGCCGCCAGCCCTTCCATGGTGGTCTGCGGCCTCGGAAATTCCTCACGATCCAGAGCCAGACGGCCGTCCTCATGTCGGACGGGCACCAGACTCCTGTCGAAACGGCCCTCGCGAATGGCGCGATCAGCCCGAACCTGGCTCTCCAGCGCGAGCGCGTCGAGCGCTTCGCGCGGAATCCCTTCGAGGGTCGCAATGGCGTCCGCACACACTCCCTGATGGCTCTGAGGATGGGACGCGCGCAGTCTCAGATTTCCGGCGTCCATCATCTGAGGCGACTTCGGGTCGGCTGTGGAGCTTGTGTAGCTCATCATCTCCGTTCCGCCCGCGACGACCAGATCGGACATTCCCGACATTACGGTCGAGGCCGCAAAATTGACTGTCGAGATGCCCGACCCGCAGAACCGGTCGATGGTCACGCCGGAGGACCGGACGTCATAGCCCGCATCCAGAGCCGCCATACGCCCCAGATCCATCGCCTGACGACCGCGCTGGCTCGATACGCCCCAGATTACGTCGTCGACCTCAGCGGTGTTGAGGGCGTTTCGCTCGGCAAGAGCCTTCAGAACGGTTGACGCCAGCTGCTGAGGATGAAGCTCGGCGAGCGCGCCCTTACCCACCCGCCCGATCCCGCGGGGCGTTCGGCAGGCGTCAATGATCCAGGCCTCGGTCATGCTGTTGTCTCCCGTCACACTCCGCGCGATTAGCGCACAAATCCGCCCCACCCGCCAGATCTCCGGAGCGAGGCTCCGGCCCGGGCGGACACCTGTCTTCAGCGTCGTCTAACGCCCAAGCGCGTAGGGCCCGCCGCGCTCGAGGGCGACCTTCCAGGCCGGCCTCTGATGCATCCGGTCCAGCCAGGCGCTGAAGGCGGGATAGGCCTCCAGCCGCCCCTGGGCCCGGGCGGCCTCGGCGACAAAGCTCATCATGATGTCCGCGCCTGTCAGCGTCTCGCCGACAAAGAAGGCTCGACCGGCGAGCGAGGCCTCGACATATCCCAGATGATTGGCGATTTCCGAATCGATACGGGGCCGCAAGGGAGCTCCGGCCTCCTTGAGGCGGGCGACATACATATTGAGCAGTATCGGCAGCATGGCCGACCCCTCAGCGTAGTGCAGCCACTGCAGGTAGGCTTCATGGTCCTCCCCGCCCGGGCTCGGCGCCAACCGGCCGCCTCCGTGTCTGCGAATGACGTAATCCACGATCGCGCCCGTCTCGATGACCGTTCTGTCGCCATCGGTCAGAACCGGGCTCTTGCCCAGGGGATGCACCGCCTTGAGTGCGGCCGGCGCGAGGCGGGTCTGGGGATCACGCTCGTAATGGCGGATCTCGTAGGTAAGGGCGAGCTCCTCGAGGAGCCAGAGAACACGCTGGGAGCGCGACTCGTTGAGATGGTGAACTGTCAGCATGGGAGCCCCGAAGACCTTTCAAGAGGAGCGTCCTTGATAGCGGGCCTCAGAGCGGACGTCACGCTCATGGGGACGACTGCCGGGAAATTCGCGCAATCCGTTCACGCCCTATCAACATCGCCGCGCTCCTATGGATCGTCCCCCAAAGGTCCATGCGACATGATCCGACGACCTGCAGCACCGCCTCGCCTGAACCTCGCGACGCCGACAGCGATCGTCTCATGCCTGGCGGGCGGGGGTCTGATCCTGTGGGGCGGCCTGAGCGCCCATGACCCTCTGGAGCCCTTCATAGCCTCTGATGATGTTCGTCATCTGCTATGCTTCGCCATCCTCGGGGTCTGCGCGGGCGGCGCACCGGGACGGGGCCTCAGGCTGGCCGGCCTGCTGATCGTTCTGTGCCTTGCCCCGGGCCTTGAGGCGCTCCAGGCCCTCACCCCGGGACGCACGCCCTCCCTCGACGACGGAGCGCATTCGGCGCTGGGCGGATGTGTCGGGTTCATCCTCTCCTCATGTTCGACCATGATCTGGCGCAGATTTATCCGCGCCCGACCGACGGCGAGGCTTGAGCCGGCCTTCGCCTGAGACGCAAGCGGCATACAGCTCCATCCGCGCGCCGCGCTTGCGTGCCGGCGCCGTGAGCATCATAGTCGTCTCCCAACGTCGAAGGATGCCTCCATGACCAACCGATTCCGTCTCGCGCTTGCAGCAGGCCTCGCCCTTTCGGCCGCCCTCCCGGCCGTCGCTCAGGAGCCCTCGGTCTTTGTGAGACCCTACTGGTGGGACAAGCCGGTGGTCGAAGGTCTCGGTCGCGCGATGATGGACGTCGCCCCCAACCGGGCCCGCTTCGAGGTCTCCTTTGTGGAAACCGACAATCAGTCTGCAGCGGCGACGAAAAAGGCGGTCGCCCGCGCGCGCCTCGCCTATGAGGCGATCCGGAAAGTCGCCGGAGACAAGGCCCGGGTGACCACCAGCGTCAACGTCAACGCCTATTTCGAACAATACCGCGACAAGGATGGAAATATCCTCACCAACGACCGCGCGGACCGGGTGAAGGGGTATGAGGCCAGGGCGGCCATGACGGTCACGCTCACCGATACGGCGCTCGCCGGTCGCGCACGCGCTGCGGCTCTGGCGCTGGCCCCCCAGAACTCCGGAGAAATCTACGTCTACCTCGAAGAGACCGCCGAGATGCAGCGCGACATCCTCAATGAAGCCGCCAAGGACGCCCGCGAGCGCGCCCGAGGCGTCGCGAGCGCCGCCGGGGCCAAGCTTGGAGACCTTCTGGTCATTCAGGAGGGGTCGGAGTCATGCATGGGGAACTGGTCGACCGGCCAGGCGGCCCGCGTGATGAACCCGGACAGCAATTACCGCTATGCCCCGATGGCGGCGATGGCGCCGCCAGCCCCGCCGCCGCCGCCTGCGCCTGTGGCCAGCGGGATGGTCGACGGACGTCAGGTGACAATCACCGAAGCCGATCTCGCCCAGCTCAATCTCCCGAATGATGAGCTTCCGAGGACCATATCGGCCAATGTCTGCGTCATCTACACGCTGACCAAGTGACCGGAGGGCCCGTCGGGACATTGTGCCTGGCTGAGCGGCTCGGCTAAGGTGGCGCTGCGGGGACGCAGCGCCCGTGATTCCGGACCTCGCAGCCGATGCGCCAGCTTACGCTCCTGCGGCACGCGAAAGCCGAACCCGGCGGCGGCGCCACGGACTTCGAGCGCTCGCTGAATGAACGCGGACGAAGCGACGCTTCCAGAATGGGATGGGCGCTCATCGAGGCGGGCGTGGCCCCTGACGTCGTTCTCATATCCTCCTCGTCCCGCACCCGTCAGACCTGGGAGCAGATCGCCCGCACCTTCCCGGGGGCTGAGCCGCGCTTTCTCGACAGCCTGTATCTCGCCCCTCCTGACGCCCTTCTTCAGGAAGCCGAGGCGGCCGGCGCCGAAAGAGTGATGATCATCGCTCACAATCCCGGGCTGCAGGACCTTGCTGCGGATCTCGGCGGCGGACGCACGCCGCTGGCGAGACGTATCGAAGCGGATTTTCCGACAGCGGCCGCCGCTCTCTTCGAACGGAAGAACGAAGAGGCCCCGTGGCGCCTTCTCGCGTTTCTGTCGCCGAAAGATGGTTCCGGATAAACGAGCCGGGACAGATCAGACCGGCCGCTCCAGTATCAGATACTTGAAGTCCCCGATCGTCCAGCCGTTGACCAGACCCGTGATGTAGGCGGCGTAGCAGGCGAGAAACACAAGCGCCGTTCCGATTCCGATCCGACGGCGCAGCAGGATCAGCAGGAGGATCATCGCCGCCGCGGCCGCCATCAGCCAGTGGCTGTAATCGTGGAACTCCGGGCTCAGCGAGTACGTGCCGGTCAGAGCGACCACGCCGCCAGCGCCGAGCAGATTGAAGATGTTGGCGCCCAGGATATTTCCCATGGCGACATCGCTCTGCCGTCTCCATGCCGCCGCCATGCCCGCTCCCAGTTCCGGCAGAGACGAACCGATCGCCAGAAGGGTCAGACCAATCGTTTCCTGACTGAATTCAGTCTTTTCAGAGAGGAAAATTCCGCCGTCCACGAGGATCCTGGACCCCAGAGGCAAACCGACCACGCCAATCAGGATCAGAATCGCCATCCTCCAGGCCGGGGTCGCCTCGATCGCCTTCTCCTCGGGCGTATCTTCCGTCAGATCGCGACGCCCGATCATCCAGGCGATCAGGACATAAATCAGAAGGACCGCCAGAAAGGCCGATCCGATCAGAGGCGAAAGACCGTAGGACCGGGTCAACGCCACCCAGGCGATTGTGGCCGCCATCATCACCAGCGCGGTGACAATGATGCGGGGCGCCCGGGTGGAAATGGGGAAAATGATCGCCGGCAGGGCAAGGACCAGCCAGATGTTCGCGATATTCGAGCCGACGATTGCGCCCTGAGCGAGCCCCGGACGACCGTTCATGGCGCTGACAACAGAAATGATCAGCTCCGGAAGGGACGTTCCGAACCCGACAATCACCACCCCGACCAGAAGGGGAGACACGTTGGCCTTATAGGACGCCGCCAACGCGCCGCGGACCAGACAGTCCCCTGAATAGAGGAGGACGCCGAACCCTGCGAGAAGAAACACTAACGCCGACGCCAGCTCCATGACCCCTGCTCCCCAGCCGGACCCGCCTCAGCGTGTCAGTCGATACGACGATATTCCAGAAGATTGAGAACGCCGAACACCGCCACAATGGCCAGAATCGCCCAAACCGCCGCCATGATCATCTCCACTCAGAACTTTCATCCTTCATAACCCGCTTCGAACCGGTGCGCCATGCCGGAGCGTTTTCAGGGAGGCGGACAGATCGAAGCGCCCTGATCAGAAAAAAGTTATCCCATGTTTCCGCCGGTTTTCGCCATTGATTTGCGCCAATCCCGGGGATTGTCTTTAATGGAGATAACCCGGGAGACGCTCATGCGGTCATATCCGTCCATCCTGTCCGCACTTGTTCTCTCTCTCGCCGTATTCGGGTGCGACGCAGCGGACACCCCCGAGGCGGCGCTTGAAACTGCGGGCGCCGATCCGGGACTCGCCCCTCCGTCCGGCGACGCCGCACTTATCGCTGAAGCCCGCCGGGTGAGCGATCTTCTCGGAGGATGCGAGCGGCCCGTCGACGCTCCCGACGCCTCCAAGATCATCCCGCTGGAAACCGCCACCATCGCCATGGTTTCCTGCAGCATCGGGCCCTATTCCTATTCGGACCGGCTGTTCGTGATGAAAGAGGGCGCCCCTCCGCGCCTTCTCTCCCTGCCCGATTACAATGAAGACGGATGGTTTGCGAGCGACCAGATCGGCATGCCCGAGCTTGACGCAGGAACCGGCGTGCTCACCACGCTGAGCAAGGCGGCGAGCGACGGCCGATGCGGATCCGAGGGACGCTACGCATGGACAGGGACGCTTTTCCAGCTCCAGGAGCTTCGCTGGAGGGCGTGCGATGATCCCGATACGGCCGGCCCGACCTTTCCTCAGATCTGGCCGACCATGACCGGCAGTACGGTCGATCCGAACGCGAGCACTCCGGCGCCCTGACGGGCCCCATCTCTCTCATCGTCCAACCGCCAGCCGCTAGCCCTGACAAGCCGCCGGCGCGGGGTCAGCCCGCCATCTCTGCGGATTTGCGCGGAGAGGGCTTGGGATCCTCGACAAATTTGAACGACAGCTTGTCGGGATTGGACTTGTCGATGTCGATCTTGACCCCGCCGCCCTTCTGAAGAGCGCCGAAGAGAAGCTCATCCGCCATCGGCTTCTTCACATGCTCCTGAATCAGCCTCGAGAGCGGCCGCGCGCCGAAGGCCTCGTCATAGCCGCGTTCGGCCAGCCATTTCCGCGCCTTTGGCGTCAGGGCGATCGTCACGTTACGGTCGGCGAGCTGGGCCTCCAGCTGGAGGATGAACTTGTCGACGACCTGCTCGATGATCTCCTGGGTGAGGTGCGCGAAGCCGATCGTCGCGTCGAGGCGATTGCGGAACTCCGGCGTGAACAGGCGCTTGATGGCCTCTTCGTCCTCTCCTTCGCGTTTGCCGCGACCAAAACCGATGGATTCCTTAGCCGCATCCGAAGCGCCCGCGTTCGTGGTCATGATGAGGATAACGTTCCGGAAATCGACCTTCTTGCCGTTGGCGTCAGTCAGAGCGCCGTTGTCCATGACCTGCAGGAGAATGTTGAACAGGTCCGGATGCGCCTTTTCGATCTCGTCGAGCAGAAGCACGCAGTGCCGATGCTGGTCGACGCCGTCCGTCAGCAGGCCGCCCTGATCAAAGCCCACATAGCCGGGAGGAGCGCCGATCAGGCGGGAGACCGTGTGACGCTCCATGTATTCGGACATGTCGAAGCGCAACAGCTCCACGCCGAGGATCGAAGCGAGCTGCTTGGCGACTTCTGTCTTTCCAACCCCTGTCGGGCCCGAGAACAGGTAACAGCCGATCGGCTTATTGGGCTCGCGAAGACCCGCGCGGGACAGCTTGATGGCGCTCGAGAGGGCGGTGATGGCCGAGTCCTGTCCGTAAACGACCCGCTTGAGGTCGGCCTCCAGGGAGCGAAGCTGCTCGGCGTCCGAGCGCGTCACCTGACGCGACGGGATACGGGCCATCTTGGCGACAACCTGCTCGATCTCGCGCGCGCCGATCTGCTTGCGCCGCTTGCTTTCGGGCAGCAGCCACTGACTTGCGCCGGCCTCGTCAATCACGTCGATCGCCTTATCGGGCAGTTTTCGGTCGGTGATGTAGCGGGCCGAGAGGTCGACAGCTGTGCGGATCGCCTCGCTCGTATATTTGAGGCCGTGGAACTCCTCGAAATACGGCTTGATCCCCATGACGATCCGGACCGTATCCTCGACGCTCGGTTCGACCACGTCAATCTTCTGGAAACGCCGCGCGAGGGCCCGATCCTTCTCGAAATGCTGCCGATACTCCTTGTAGGTCGTCGAGCCCATGCAGCGAAGCTGGCCCGACTGCAGAGCCGGCTTGAGAAGATTGGAGGCGTCCATAGCGCCGCCGGAGGTCGCCCCGGCGCCGATGACGGTGTGGATTTCGTCAATAAACAAAATCGCCTTGGGATGTTCTTCCAGCTCCTTGAGCACCGCCTTCAGGCGCTCCTCAAAGTCGCCGCGATAACGCGTGCCCGCCAGCAATGTGCCCATGTCGAGGGAGAAGATCACCGCATCTTTCAGAATGGCGGGCGCATCTCCGTCGACGATCTTGCGGGCGAGACCTTCGGCGATCGCAGTCTTTCCGACCCCCGGATCGCCCACCAGGAGCGGATTGTTCTTCCGCCGGCGGCAGAGAACCTGAATGGCCCGCTCCACCTCCTGATGACGTCCGATGAGCGGATCGGTCTTTCCCTTGCGCGCTTTCTCATTGAGATCAACACAATAGGTCGACAGAGCCTCCCCGCCCGACTTGGCGGCTTCCTCGTCCTTCTCTGCGGCGCCCTCGACCGGCTTGGACTTCGACATGCCGGGCTTCTTGGCGACGCCATGCGCGATGTAGTTGACCGCGTCATAACGGGTCATGTCCTGCTCCTGCAGGAAGTAGGCGGCATGGCTGTCGCGCTCGGCGAAGATCGACACCAGGACATTCGCGCCTGAGACCTCGTCGCGACCGGAGCTCTCCACATGCAGGACGGCGCGCTGGACGACACGCTGGAAGGCCGCTGTCGGATGAACCTGCCCGCCATCCTCAACCACAAAGCTGGCGCAGTCATTGTCCAGGTAATGCTGGAGATCGCGACGAAGCTTCTCGATATCGACCTTGCAGGCCGACATCACCTCGGAGGCGTCCTCATCCTCCGTAAGCGCAAAGAGGAGATGCTCGAGCGTGGCGTACTCATGCTTGCGCTCTGCGGCGAGATGGAGCGCCCGCTCCAGCGCACGTTCAAGACTTGGGGTCAGAGACGGCATGACTACTCCCTAATCCTCGCGTTCCATCGTGCATTGAAGCGGATGTTGGGCCCGCCGCGCAAGGTCAAGAACCTGCGCTACTTTGGTCTCAGCCACCTCGAAGGTATAGATCCCGCACAAACCGACGCCGTAATTATGCACATGAAGCATGATCCGGGTGGCCTCTTCGCGAGATTTGTTGAAACAGTGCTCAAGAATGAGGATCACGAACTCCATGGGCGTGTAATCGTCGTTCAGCAGCAGAACCCGATACATCGACGGCTTGGCCGTCTTCGGTTTGACGCGCGTGGCGACGCCCGTCTCCTTTTGATTATCCGGTGGGGTCGGCTTTTGAGCCATATCACACGTCGCCTGTCTTCTTCGTCCGCACTCTGCGCCAGGACCTCGCACGAGACATGAGCTCGATGCGCGCCGTGACGCGATGCGTCATGAAATCCGTCGTCGAAAGAAAGGGCAACCGAAAAATCCCGCGCCCGGCGCGCTTCCGCCCCATGATGTGGGTCTGAACACGCCCCAAGTCCAGACCTGAAAGACGTTTCCCCTCAGGAGGGAAAGCCCCGCCCGCTCGTCCCAGGCGGGTCTGGCGCGAAACTTGCTGCCTTTTTAGGGGTGACGCGCCTTAAGGTTTGAGTAAGCTTGACGTTGGACCCTCTGGTCACAGTCGAGTTCAGTCGGTCAGAGGACCCTTGTGCGGATGACGTCTCGTACACACGCTCTGCGAATGCGCGCTGCGGCCCTGATCGGCGCCCTGCTCCTCTCTCTGGGAGCGGCAGGACCGGCCTTTGCCGACAAGTACGCCTCCATCGTCGTCGACATGGATTCCGCCCGCGTCCTGCACGAGCGGAATGCGGACGAGCCCCGCTATCCGGCCTCCCTCACCAAGGTCATGACCCTTTATATGGTGTTCGATGCGCTTGAAGACGGTCGCCTCAAGACCACTGACCGCCTTAAGGTCTCGCGCGCCGCAGCGGTGCAGCAGCCCTCAAAGCTGGGGTTGCGATCCGGGTCCACGATCCGGGTGGAGGACGCCATCCGCGCCCTCGTGACGAAATCAGCGAACGATGTGGCGGTGGTTTTCGCTGAGGCGCTCGGAGGTTCGGAGAAGAAGTTCGCCGTCATGATGACCGAGAAGGCCCGCGAACTCGGCCTCGACAATACCGTGTTCACAAACGCCTCCGGACTTCCGGACAAGCGCCAGATCTCAACAGCCAGAGATCTCGCCCGACTTGCGGAGGCGATGTATTTCGATCACCGCGATCATTATGCGTACTTTTCGACGCCCCAGTTCACCTGGAAGAAGCGCCGCTATCAGAACCATAATACGCTGCTCTCGCGGGTTGAGGGCGTCGACGGGATCAAGACCGGCTTCACCAACGCCTCCGGTTACAATCTCATGGCCTCCGCGGAGCGTGAGGGGCATCGCGTCATCGCCGTCATGCTTGGCGGAGCGACAGGCCGGTCGCGGGATCAGCATGTCTCCGACCTCCTCGAGGCGGCGTTTCTCGACATCGAAGGCGGAGCGAGCGACCGTATCGCCGATCTTCGCGACCGTATCCGGGCGGGCGAACTTGCGAATGCGTCGGCAGACGATCTGGCGGCCATGCAATTGCGCCGCTTTGCCGAGGCGGACGCCGCTCTTGGCCTAGGGCCCGAAACCGCGCTGGCGGACGGGGCGGAGACGACAGAGGAAGGCGACAGCGCCTCGGACATCTCCGGAGAGGGCGAGACGGCTGACGACGAGCCGGCCGAAGAGATCGTATCTGACGAAAGCGAGGAAAGCTGAGCGCCTGGACGTCTGCGTCCGGAGACGTCAGAACTGCAGCTCCAGCCCCTCCAGTGCCGGAAGCTTCAGCAGGATCAGCAGGTCCCTGATCTCCTGACGGGCCGCCACATGGCTCATGGTGAAAGCGACGCCTGAGCCGGTCTCCGTGAGATCGAGCAAGGACAGCCCCATGGGGAAGAGCTCGCGATAGATCACCCGCTCGGAGAGACCGGGAGCAATCCGGAAGCCGATCCTGCGCGACAGGTTGTCGAGAGCCTCCCCCACTCTCTGCTTGTTGCGCGCATCAAGGGGAGACATCCGGTTGCGCATCACGATCCAGTCAATCGGACGACGGCTCGCGAGCGCCTTTTTCTTGCGGCAATCCCAGACCAGTTCGGAATAGAAGCTTGGACGGGCGACTTCGAGGGTCTGAGGATCGACGTCCCCGAGAAGGTCGAAATCGACGAAGCTGTCATTCAGAGGCGTGATCAGAGTGTCGGCGGATGAATGGGCCAGACGAGACAGAAAGGTGTCGCCTCCAGGGGCGTCCACGATGATGAAGGCGTTGCGCTCCGACAGACGGCGCAGACTGTCTTCGAATATCCGGGCCTCTTCCGCCTCCGCCGCGTCAAGATCGCGAGCCTGACTGGCGTCAATACGGGTCATTTCCGGCATCGGAAGAGCTGCGCCGGTATTGCGGACCCACCGTGAGCGGTTTTCGAGATAACGCGACAGACTTCGCTGGCGGACATCGAGATCGAGGACGCCGACCGTGAAGCCCATCCTGAGAAGCGCGATGCACACATGCATAGCCACGGTGGACTTTCCAGCGCCGCCCTTCTCGTTGCCGACGACAATGACATGCGCCGACCGCACCTCCGGGGAGGCTGAAGTCCTGGGGCTCTGGGCCGGATCGCCGCTGGTCGACATGAATCCCTCAGCCATTGTGTCGCCATGCGCTCTCGGGCGAGGCCAGACGACAGCCCGGCGCCAGAGCTTCAACCGCGCGGCAGAGGGCCGCCACGTCCGCCTCAGCGGTCATCGGGCCGACGCTCAGAAGAACGCCGCGACCCAGATCATGGTATCGCGGGTTATACGAAGCCAGAGAAGGATCCAGCGACAGCCGCCTCCACTCTCCTTCCGCCGCGCTGCGGGTTGGAAACTCGCCCATTTCCGCTTCGAAGAAGAGCGATACTCCGCCCTCAAGTCGCGGCGCCTCCGCAAAAAGACTTTGCTCGACGCCTTCCGATCGGATCTGTCCGCCTCTGAGAGCGACCAGCTCAGCGCGCAGCGCATCCGCCGCGAGGTAATGGGCCTCGATACGCGCTTCCAGCTGTCTGGCCTGGTCTTCCGCCGACAGCTTCTTCTCAGCCCGCAGGAAGGCGGGCAAGGTCAGGCCCGGACCAGCCGGGCCGGCGGCCTCGCGTCCCGCGACCGCCTGCCCTTCGCCGGAAAGCGAAGCGCAGGCCGCCAGGGAGAGACCCGGACCCAGAGCCAGGGCGATCCCCACATGCCTGACAAATTCCTGCATCATTCCCTCAAGATCGTGCGAGCAGGTTAACAGTGCATTGATTTTGTCCGCTTCCGCCGCCTAGAAGCCTGAAAAGCCGGCGGAGTTCGGCTATCCTCGGCCCCCCGCGCAGGAGCGATCGCCCCCCATGGCCCCATCATCATCCCCGCCGCACGGGATCGAGGTCGCACGCACGCGAGACGAGGTACGGGCGTTTCGACTGAAACTGAGCCGGGAAGGACAGACATTGGGTCTCGTTCCCACAATGGGGGCCTTGCACGAGGGACATCTCAGCCTGATCCGTCTCGCCGCGAGGGAAGCCGATGTCGTCGCCGCCAGCCTGTTCGTGAACCCCACCCAGTTCGCAGCGCATGAGGATTTCGGGAGCTATCCCCGACGGGAATCGGAAGACATCGACATGCTGGCGGCAGCCGGGTGCCGGCTGGTCTACTGCCCGCGCCTGACGGAGATATACCCGTCGGGAGATTCGACGCGCGTCAGGGTCGGCGCTCTTTCGGAGGATCTGGAGGGAGCGATCCGACCTCATTTCTTTGAGGGCGTGGCGAGCGTCGTCACGCGCCTGTTCGCTCATCTCGGTCCCGACCTCGCCGTTTTCGGAGAGAAGGATTATCAGCAACTTCTGGTCATTCGCACCCTGACACGCGATCTGGGCTTCCCCATCCGGATCATCGGCGGACCGACACGGCGCGAGCCGGACGGCCTCGCCATGTCGTCCAGAAACGCCTATCTCGGGGCCGCAGAGCGTAAGCAGGCAGGGGCTCTGCCGGCCGCGCTTGAGCAGGCTTGCAAACGTCTCGCCGACGGAGAGCCGATCAACGCTGTCTGCGAAAAGGCCGGGTCGCGCCTTCTCGCGGCGGGCTTCTCGAGCGTCGATTACATCGAGGCGCGGCACGCTGAGACCCTCAGCCCCCTCGGAACCGGGAGCGCACCCTATGGGGTTCCGGGGCGAATTCTGGCGGCCGCACGGCTCGGAACGACGCGACTGATCGACAATCTGCCGTTTCAGCGAAGCTGACCCTCACCAGGCCATCGCCTCCTTCAGGGCCGCCTCAAGATCCGCCGAAAGAGCGGGGCCGGACCCGTCGAGATCCGGCGGGGCGGATTCGGGTTCGAGATATCGCCATCCCTGAAAGGGCCGTCGGGCGCGCGGCTGAGTTCGCACCAGCCGCGGATCCAGACGGATCCGGCACAGCGCCCGTCCCGTCTCGTCATGGTGAGTTTCAAGTCCGATGATCCGCTGGCGCACCAGAATGCGTTTGCGGATCACCCAGTAAATCGAGCCGCCCGCCAGAACCTCCTCGGCGCGCTTTGGGGCCATTCGGGTGTCGTGCCAGGGCTCGGGCGAAGCCCCCTCAGCGAGACGAAAGGCGACGAGCTGATCCTGCCAGGCCTGGAGATCCTCGATCCGGTCCGCGCCGACACACAGTTTACAGATATGAACCGCCATGACGCATGCCATAGCGCGACCTTCCGAGGAGGCAAGTCTTGTCTCAGGGGAGGCCTGCGCTCATCCACGGGACCGGGGGAGAGGCTGAGGCCAGATCCTGTCCTGCGTCTCCCGCCAGCCCGAAGGACACATCCATGATCTTCACCTCGAGGCGCCGACTGTCGGCGAGACCCCAACGCCCTCCGCGGGCCTCGACGTCGTAGGAGGACACGTAGGTGACGCCCCAGCGTCGGGAGTGCTCGAAGCCGTAGCGTTGACGATACGACATGAGAATGAGTCCGTCCGCAAGGCGAAGAGGCTCGATCATGCTGTATGAGACCTCGTCGAGACGACCGGAGGCCGGATCGAGTTTCAGGCGGCCGATCATGCGGGATGACACGGCGGCGTCCACCGCCCCGTCATTAGGCGAGATCTTGTGGCGAAATTCCAGCCTCCATCCGTCGTCCTCGGAGAGAATACGCCCGTCCCCAAGACTGGCCCGAAGATCGTCAGCAAACAGGCGCACGTCCGGCTGGCGCTCAGCCGCCCAGTCGGCGACGACCGCATCCAGCTCAGGATCATCGCCCGCCACACGGGTCGTCCGGAACCGCTGACCTGGATCCGCGTACGGATCGAATTCAATTCGCCGAACCGCCCGGCCCGTGCTGAGCTCGGCCCGAAAGCTCGCCCTGAGAGCCGGAGGCGGCTCTGCTTCATCCAGAGCGCGATCAAGGTCGCCGGCCGACGGCAGAGCGAGCATGATGCACAAGGCGAGGACAGACATCTGCGCGCGCAGCTCCCGATCCGACGAGAGACCGACATGCGTCTCTCCATCCTCGCCGCTAAGGGTCGAATGTGGCGGGAATGGGCCGACACGGCGCCCTTGGCCCGCCTTCTCTAGGCGGCGGGAGGCTCAAGCCGCACAAGAATGGCGCCCTCGGAGGTCTGATCGCCCTTCGAGACCCTCACCTCAAGGATGCGTCCGTCTCGCGGAGCCTCAAGCGTATGCTCCATCTTCATCGCTTCCATAACCAGAAGCGCCTGCCCGCGCGTCACTTCGAGGCCCGCCTCGGCGCGCACCTCGAGAATCTTTCCGGGCATGGGAGCGCGGATTTCGTCACCCGCCTCGAGGGCTTCGACGCCGGCCGAGCCAAAGGGCGTGCGAAGCGCGATCGCGAGGCCCCCGAAAAACAGAACGGGTCCGTCGGCAAGCCGGCGGACGACTGCGCAGTCCTGCGTCCCGCTCCCGGGAAGGGTCACTTTCGCAGTCTCCCCCGAGAGAGAGGCGAGCCCGGACAGCTGAATGCGTCGGTCGCCGACTTCGGCTGAACGGCGGCCGTCAAAATCCGTCTCGAGCTTCACCGTCACGGTCTCTCCCGACACCTCGAAGGCGAAGGTCGAACGCGCCGGAGCATTCAGACGAAAGCCGTCCGGACAGCCCCAGGGGTCCGGAGTTCCGGAGCGGGCGAACGCCTCAAGACCGAGCGCTGCAGCCGCATAAATCGCCTCAGGCGATGCGCGGGGCGTCAGCAGGTCCGTCAGATCCCGCTCCACAAGAGCGGTGGTCGCGCACCCCGCCCGCATCTCGGGATGATCCAGAAGATTGGCCAGAAGGCAGGCATTGGTCGCCACAGGATAGACGCAAGCGCCGCGCAAGGCGTCGGCCAGGCCTGCGAGGGCGAGAGACCGATCGGGGGCGTGAACGATCGCCTTGGCGATCATGCTGTCGTAATCGGCAGGCGTTTCATCGCCCTCCTCAACCGCGCTATCCAGGCGGTAACGCACCGGCCCGTCGGACTGAACGGCGAAGGCCGGCAGATCAAAGACGCGCAATGAGCCGGCGCTGGGCAGGAAGCCGCGAGCGGGATCCTCCGCGCAGAGCCGGGCTTCAATCGCACAACCATCCAGACGGATCGTCTCCTGGGCCGGGACACGCCCGCCGCAGGCCACCTCCAGCTGAAGCTCGACGAGATCGAGCCCGGTGACCCATTCCGTCACCGGATGCTCCACCTGAAGGCGGGTGTTCATCTCCATGAACCAGAAACCGTCCGGCCGAAGCGGTCCGGACCCGTCGACGATGAACTCCACCGTACCGGCGTTGCGATAGCCGACCGCGCGGGCCGCATCGAGAGCCGCCCGGGTCATCGCCTCACGGACTTCACGGGTCATTCCCGGCGCGGGCGCCTCCTCGATCACCTTCTGTCGGCGACGCTGAAGCGAACAGTCGCGCTCGTAGAGATGAATAAGGCCTCCGTGATTGTCGCCGAAGACCTGAACCTCGATATGGCGCGGGCTTGATACAAACTTTTCGATCAGGACCCGGTCATCGCCGAACGCCGAAGCCGCCTCTCGCCGGGCGCTGGCGAGAGCCTCCTCGAGCGCGGACGGGTCGTCCACGCGTCTCATGCCGCGGCCGCCCCCGCCCGCCACAGCCTTAATGAGAATGGGATAGCCCAGCTCACGCGCCTCCGCCCGTATGCGCTTCAGCGACTGATCCTGGCCGTGATATCCGGGGGTGACGGGAACCCCCTTCGCCTGCATCAGAGCCTTCGCCGCATCCTTCAGGCCCATGGCCCGGATGGCCTCAGGAGGCGGCCCGACCCAGGTCATGCCGGAGGCCGTGACAGCCTCCGCAAAGTCGGGATTTTCAGACAGAAAGCCATATCCGGGATGAACAGCTTCCGCCCCGGTCGCTCGTGCAGCCTCCAGGATCGCCTCGACATTGAGGTAGCTGCGCGCCGCCGGCGCCTCGCCGATACGAATGGCGCAATCGGCCTCGCGAACAAAGGCGGCGCCTGCGTCCGCGTCGGAATAAACAGCGATCGTGCGCACCCCCAGTCGTCGGGCCGTGCGCATGATGCGGCGTGCGATTTCGCCTCGATTGGCGATGAGCAGGGATTTGAACATGGCACGGACGCTAGTCGGCCGGCCCGTCGGCCACAAGACGGCGCCGACAATTTCCCGGCCCGGACAGGCGATCGGCGGGCCTCGCCCTAGATCTCCCAGCGCGGCGGGCGGTTCCCGATCCTCGCCGCAAGGCCTTCCCGGCCATGCTCCGAAACCCGGTTATGGCCGAAACGACGCGCCGCCCAGCGACTGAGATCGGCGCTCGGGACCTGACCATCGAGGGCGTCCAGCCCGTCCTTGACCTCCGCGATCGCCGCAGGAGAGGCCTTGAACACAGCGTCTGCAAGACGCTCCAGAATCGACTCCATCTCGGTCTCGTTGGCGGCGCGGTAATGGACGAGGCCGATCCGACAGGCGAGATCAAGGTCCGCCGTCTCGCCGAGGGTCATGAGCGATCGGGCCCAACGAGGCCCCACCGCCTCGGCCAGGTAGGGAGCGAGCACGATCGAGGCGCCCCCGTGACGGACCTCGCTGAAGGAGAAAGTTGCAGCCGGTCCGGCAATGAGAGTGTCGCAGGCGAGAGCGAGACCCGCGCCGATGTCGGTCGCAGGCCCATGCACAAGCGCGATCGTCGGCTGCGGCAGCTCCCGGAGCGCACGGAGCGTCTCGGCGAGCGCAAAGGCGTCATCCTCGTGCTCCTCGCGGCTGTAATCAGCGGAGGCGCGGAGCCAGTCAGGGTCGGATCCGGCGGAGAAAACCTCTCCTGAACCGCGCAGGATCACAAGACGCACCTCGGGGGTGCGCGCGAGCACGGCCAGAGCGTCCGCAAGCTCGGAGACAAGGTCCGACGTCAGAGCATTGGCGACAGAGGGACGGTTGAGGACGATCGCGGCGACACCTTCCTGCGACACGTCCATAATGAGGGTCTGATACTCGTTCATAGGCGCTCTCCCCGCGTTCAGAGGCGATCGCGGTCGAGGGACCGAACCGCGAGCGGGCGGCGAGATGCGTCGAGATCAACCTCGACCTCCGCCCGCCGCCCTCCGGAGAGCATGTGCCGGGAGATTCGTTCGAAGTGACTGACGAAGCGCAAAAGCGCCTCATCTTCACCTGGGGTCAGAGGCCGTCCGACCCGGACTTCTTCCTGCTGACGCCGCCAGAGAGGGGTGACTGAGAAGTCCGGAGCGCGCAGATGAAGAATGGCGTCGAACCCGGAGAAGACGCGGAGATAGTCCGCCCCCAGCTGCGCGTTGACATAACCGCGCCAGACGCCGTCGCGATCCTCCCTCGCCTCAAGATCATTGACCGGTTCGGAGAGATCTGACGGCGACTGGGGCAGCGCGCCCAGACACCAGCCCTCCAAAAGGATGATCTCCGGCTGACCTGCAAAGCGGGGCCACAGGCTTTCCGGCAGGCGGTCATCCTGTCCTTTGTCAAAGGCCGGCAGCGGCGTGACGGAGGCCGGTCCGGCTGCGAGAAGATTCTGAAGGGCGCTCTCCAGAAGAGCCAGATCATGGGTTCCGGGCGGACCGCGGGTCGCCAGCAGCGGATGAACGCCGGCCGCCAGATCCCTGCGCTCCTGTTTCCCCAGATAAACGTCGTCGAGAGAGAACTGGGCCATGGCCCCCTGAGAGGCCGCGGCCAGAGCCCGGGCGAGGGTCGATTTTCCGGCGCCCTGGACGCCTGACACGGCGACGATCGGAACGCGCCCTTCGCTGCACCGGCGCGCCGCCGCGAGGACGAGCTCGGCGGCCTGCCTCACATCCGGAACAGGCCGAAGCCCGGCTCCCGACCCGCCGGCCGGCCATGAGGCGCGTTCAGGCTTGCCGACAGAGCCAGTCCCAGAACCCGGCGCGTGTCGGCAGGGGCGATGATCCCGTCATCCCACAGGCGGGCTGTGGAGAAATACGGACTGCCCTCGCGTTCATAAAGCTCCCGAACCGGAGCCCGGAAGGCCTCCTCTTCCTCGGCCGACCAGATTTCGCCGCGCGCCTCCATCGCGTCGCGACGGACGGTCGCCAGAACGCTCGCCGCCTGCTCGCCGCCCATCACCGAAATCCGCGCATTGGGCCAGGTGAACAGGAAACGGGGCGAATAGGCGCGTCCGCACATCCCGTAATTGCCGGCTCCGTAGCTGCCGCCGATCACGACCGTAAACTTGGGAACCCGCGCGGTGGCCACCGCCGTGACCATTTTCGCTCCATCCTTGGCGATGCCTCCGGCTTCGTATCGAGACCCGACCATGAACCCGGTGATGTTCTGAAGGAACAGGAGCGGCACGCCCCGCTGATCGCACAGCTGAATGAAATGAGCCGCCTTCTGCGCGCTTTCGGAGAAAAGAATGCCGTTGTTGGCGAGGACGCCGACGGGCATGCCATGAAGTCTGCAAAAGCCCGTGACGAGGGTCTCGCCGTAAAGTTTCTTGAACTCGTCGAACTCCGAGGCATCCGCGAGGCGGGCGATGACCTCGCGGACATCATAGCTCTCGCGCGCGTCGCGCGGGATCACGCCATTGAGCTCAGAGGGGGAATAAAGCGGCTCGCGCGACGCCTGAAGATCGAGAGACACGTCCTTGACCGTGTTGAGATTTCTGACAATCGACCGCACGATCTGAAGGGCATGGACGTCGTCGGCCGCATAATGGTCCGCGACCCCGGATCGTCTGGCGTGAACATCGGCGCCGCCAAGATCCTCTGCGGAGATGATCTCGCCCGTCGCCGCCTTCACGAGAGGAGGGCCGCCGAGAAAAATCGTGCCCTGTCGCCGCACGATGACGGTCTCATCGGACATGGCGGGAACGTAGGCGCCCCCGGCGGTGCATGAGCCCATGACCGCGGCGATCTGGGGAATTCCCCGCGCGCTCATATGAGCCTGATTGTAAAAGATCCGACCGAAATGGTCCCGGTCCGGGAAGACCTCCGACTGATGCGGGAGATTGGCTCCCCCCGAATCCACGAGATAGACGCACGGCAGCCGGTTCTCGAGCGCCACTTCCTGAGCCCGGAGGTGTTTCTTGACGGTGATCGGGTAATAAACGCCGCCTTTGACGGTCGCGTCATTGCAGACGATCACGCACTCCCGGCCCTCTATGCGGCCAACCCCGGTGATCAGGCCGGATCCCGGGGCCTCGTCCGAATACATCCCGTATCCAGCGAGAGGGGAGAGTTCGAGAAAGGGCGAGGCCGGATCGATCAGACGCTCAATTCGCTCACGCGGCAGAAGCTTGCCGCGAGCGACATGGCGCTCGCGGGCCGACCGGGGGCCGCCCAGAGACGCCTTCGCAGACGCCTCCCGAAGCTGGGCGAGCGCGCCGGACATGGCGGCGGCGTTCTCTCGAAAACGCGGGCTGGAGATATCGATCTGAGACGACAGTCTGGGCATTCACGCAGCCGAATTCAGGAATGGGAACGTGGCGACATAAGGGGGGCTCGCGCCGCCTCTGGCAAGTCGTTATGCGAGACGGAGCGCGTCGATCCCGACCTCAAAGCCGTGAAGGCAACTTTTCCTTGAAGTTTTTGACGGATAGACGGACTTGAACCAGGCCGGCGCTGACCTGAAGTTGGATCCATGGCTGACAATCGCCCATCCCAGACCTCCCCGGAGGAGACGCCTGCCTCTCTGCGTGCGCTGAGCATGCTGAAGGACGCGCCGGCCAAAGCGCTGGCGCTCGCCGAAAAGGATACGCGCCATTTCAGCCTGCCGGCGGGCTGGAAGCTCTTTGATATCGGCGAGCCTTCAGAGACAATCTATTTTGTTCTGTCCGGATCGCTGGGCGCGTTCAGGGCGGCTGGCCCCGGACATTATGAACTCGTCGGACACATCCGCGCGGGAGAGCCCGTCGGCGAAATGTCGATGATGGCCCAGGAAACCCACGAACATGCCGTCTACGCCCTGCGCGACACGGAGCTGGTGTCGATGTCCCGGGCCGGCTTCACCAAACTCGTCCGGGCCCATCCCGACATCCTTGAACGGATCACACGCCTGATCATGGTCCGCCTGCGCCAGACGCGGCGCAAGACCCAGAGATCGGCTGAGCCCCGCGTCTTCGGCCTGATCGCCACCTCGCCTACAATCGATCTCGCCCTGCGCGCCCGGACGCTTGCGAGCGCCCTTCAGGAGATGGGCCTGAGGGTCGCCGTCGCCGGCGAGGAAGTCGCTGGCCGACCGCCAGCCTACTTCGACGAGCTCGAAGCGGTGAACGACATCGTTATCCTGATCGCCAGCATCGGGGATGCGCCCTGGTACCGGTTCATCCAGCGTCACGCGGACCGTCTCTGGGTCTTCGCCCGGGCCGATGCGCGTCCGTCAGTTCCTCTTCTCCCTGACGACCCGTCTCCGGCCCGTCAGTTCCGCCTCGTGGACGTCGTCCTGCTGCATCATGGCGGAGATCGCCCCGCCAGCACGGCGCTGGAATGGCGCTCGGCTGCGGAAGCGGCGCGACTGTTCCACTGGTCCGGCATGAGCGAGGCCGACGCCCGACGGCTTGCGCGGGTGATGGGGGGACGATCGGTCGGCCTTGTCCTCTCCGGAGGCGGCGCCCGGGCCTACGCCCACATCGGAGTGATCCGGGCTCTCCATGAAGCCGGTTGTCCGGTGGACTTCATCGGCGGCGCCTCGATGGGCGCAGTTATCGGAGCCTGCCTCGCCATGGGCTGGAGCGACGATGAGATCGATCGCCGAATACGCAAGGCGTTCGTGGAGTCCAACCCGCTGTCGGATTTCCGTCTGCCGGTGGTGGCGCTGGTCAAAGGCTCGCGCGTGGATGCGCGCCTGATGGAGCATTTCGGGGACGTGCGCATCGAGGATATGCCCCTGCCGTTCTTTGCGGTCTCCACCAACCTCACTCACGGCGTCTACCGGCTGCACTCAGAAGGGACGCTTCGCGAAGCCTTACGCGCCTCGATCTCCCTGCCCGGCATCCTGCCGCCGATCGTCAGGGACGGTCAGGTGCTCGTCGACGGCGCCGTTCTCAACAACTTCCCGGTTGACGTGATGCGAGATCTTCATCGCGGCCGCATCATTGGGGTGGATGTCGCCCAGGCGCCGGAAGGTCTCTCGGCCGACGAGTTCATCAATCCGCCCGGCTTCCTCGGATGGACAACCACCCACGGGTTCTCCTCCCCGCCTCCGATCGCGAGCCTTCTGATGAGGGCGGCGACCGTGAGCGTCAATCCCAACGCTCACAGGGATCTCACGGATCTCCTGATCGTTCCCGAGCTGAAGGACATCGAGCTCAGAGACTGGAAGGAATATGACCGGGCGGTCGCGGAAGGATACGATGCTGCGCGCGAAGCGATCGCCGCTCTCAAAGGTCCGCTGAAGGCTCTGATGTCGCCTCGGGAACCCGCATCGGAAACGCCTCCATGAGGAGGCTCCTGCCTTGTTTCCGCCCTGATTGCGCAGCCCAATGTCCGTTCGGAGGCGGCTTCGGGGAGCAGGCATGAAGTACGGGGCGACATCTTTACTGGCCGTCATGGCCGCCGGCCTGACCGCAGGCGGATGCACGAGCGATGACATCGCAGCCTTCTCGCAAGGACTTGCGATGGCCGCCGACCAGCTGGACGCCGAGCTCAACGCCTGCCCGCCCGGTCTCATCCGCACAGAGACCTATGAACCCTATGTGCCTGGCGTCAGCGGATATGGCGGCCAGGTCGTCTATTACGGCCTCACCCCTTATCTCGTCCGCTCTAACTGCAATTATCCCTACTATCCCGTCTCGGACGCCGATGAAGAGAGCGAAAACTATCGGGAAGGATATGAGGAGGGATATCGCGACGCACGTCGACGGGAACGCGACCGCGACGATCGGCGTTAGTCCTCCGCGGGCTCAGCGCGAGCAGCTTTCAGGCTTGATTTCGGTTCTCAGGAAGCGAACCGGCACGGGTCCGATGTTGGCGATGGCGTGCGGCCCTTCGGGCGGCGACCAGACGGTTCGGACCCCTGGCGTCGGGATCACCTCGGAGCGGGAAACCTCCTTAAATCGTCCGTCCTCCATGACATACTGTATATAGGCGAACCTCGCGCCGAGCGCGCCGCCCGTATCGCCGTGAATTACGCTCGGAAGCGCATGAATATGAACGGGCTCCACGGCGAGCGGGGGAAGATAAATCTCGAGAACGCGCACATGGCTGTCCTCGAAGAGGACGCGATGCTGATCAGGCGCCGCCCGAACGGCGTCATGTTCATAGGATGAGGGCGTGCAGAATATCGGATCCGGAGGAAGGGATTGCGCAGAGGCGGCGCCTGCCACAAGCGCTGCGACCAGGCCTGCCGACAGAGACGATCCGACCTCTCTCATCCCGTTTCTCCCCGCACCGTGACGAACCACCGACCTTATCCGGTTCGCGCGCGGCGCGATAGCGGATCGGCCATTCGGAGGAAGGCCCTGACGGCCCGGCGCCGACAATACGGACTTGCCCGCAAGGTCGCTTCCCCCCAGTCTGCCGGGGCAGTCGATCAAAGGAGCAGACATGGCGGGCGACAACTCCGAGCAGATCGCAGAGTGGAACGGGACGCTGGGAGAGAGATGGGCGAGCCTCCAGGCGGAAACGGACCGCATCGTCGCACCGTTCGGGGATGCCGCGATGAAGGCGGGAAATGTCTCGCCGGGCGAGCGCATTCTCGACATCGGATGCGGTTGCGGTGAGACGACCTTTGCGCTGGGCCGGCTGACGGGCGCACACGGAGAGGTGCTGGGGATCGACGTCTCGGGGCCCATGCTTGCAGCGGCGCGAACAAAGGCTGCCGAGCTCGCCATGGGGAATGTCGATTTTCTCGAGGCCGACGCCTCCAGCGCGCCTCTGCCGGGCATGAGAGACCTCATCTACTCCCGTTTCGGGGTCATGTTCTTTTCCGCACCCGTCCCGGCCTTCGTCCACCTTCGGAGGACGCTTCATGACAAGGGACGCATCGCCTTCGTCTGCTGGCGAGCCCCAAGACTGAACCCGTGGGCGATGGCGCCTCTGGCGGCGGCGAGAGCTGCGCTGGGCCTTGAGGGAGGGACGTCCGACCCTCATGCTCCCGGTCCCTTCGCTTTCGCCGATGAGACGCGCGTGAGAGCCATCCTGCTTGAGGCGGGTTTTCGGTCTGTTGAAGTCGAGGCGGTCGAGGCGCCTGTGCGTCTCGGAGCGAACGCCCGGGACGCCGCGGAAAGCGCCTCACGGATAGGGCCTCTCTCGCGCCTCCTCCGGGAGATCGGAGAGCATCGTCGGGAGGAAACGCTCGAGGCGGTTGAGACCGCGCTGAAACCTCTCGCCGGAGAGGACGGAGCCGTGGCCCCGATCGGATCGGCCTGGGTGTTCACCGCGCAGGCGGGGTGAGGCGACCGGGCGTCTAGAGCCCTTCTGCGAAGAGCTCGCGTCCGATCAGCCATCGGCGGATCTCGGAAGTTCCTGCTCCGATCTCATAAAGCTTGGCGTCACGCAGCAGACGGCCGGTGGGATAATCGTTGATGTAACCGTTCCCGCCCAGGATCTGGATCGCATCCAGCGCCAGGGCGGTCGCTGTCTCCGCTGAATAGAGAATGGCGCCGGCCGCATCCTTGCGTGTCGTGCGACCGCGATCGCAGGCCTTGGCCACCGCATAGACATAGGCCCGGGCGGCGTTCATGCGCACATACATGTCGGCGATCTTGCCCTGGACCAGCTGGAACTCGCCGATCGGCCGGCCGAACTGGCGACGCTCGCGGACATAGGGCAGGACGATGTCCATACACGCCTGCATGATCCCTGTCGGCCCTCCCGAGAGAACGGCGCGCTCGTAATCCAGCCCCGACATCAGGACCTCGACGCCGGCGTTGAGAGGTCCCATCACGTTCTCTTCGGGAACCTCGCAGTCTTCGAAGACCAGCTCTCCCGTCTCCGATCCGCGCATGCCGAGCTTGTCGAGCTTCTGAGCGCAGCTGAACCCCTTGAAGCCCTTTTCGATGATGAACGCGGTTATGCCCCGCGATCCGGCGGCGGGTTCTGTCTTGGCGTAAACGATCAGGGTGTCGGCCGAGGGACCGTTCGTGATCCACATCTTGGAGCCGTTGAGCACATAGCGAGAGCCCCGCTTCTCCGCGCGCAGCCGCATCGAGACGACATCGGAGCCGGCTTCAGGCTCGGACATGGCGAGAGAGCCGAGCTTATCCCCGGAAATCAGTCCTGGCAGATAGCGCGACTTCTGATCGGGCGTTCCCCAGCGCCGCAACTGGTTGACGCACAGGTTCGAATGCGCGCCGTAGGAGAGCCCGACGGAGGCCGACGCGCGGGAGATTTCCTCCATCGCGATGACATGCTCGAGATAGCCGAGACCCGATCCTCCCCACTCCTCCTCCACCGTGACGCCGAGCAGGCCGAGGCGGCCCATCTCCGGCCACAGCTCGCGCGGAAACTCGTCGGTCCGATCAATGTCGGCCGCCAGGGGCGCGATGCGTTCACGGGCGAAACCGGAAACGGTGTCGCGAATCATGTCGGCGGTCTCGCCGAGATCAAAGTCGAGATGAGAAGGCGCGTTCGGGATCATGACCGGCAGCTTATCAGCCTTCGCGACCGGGTCCACTCTCTCATCGCGATCGTTTGCGCCGAACCGCGAGACAATAAATCCCCGCGACCCCCATCACCACGCCGGCGGCGATCACAGGACGGGCTGCAAGCGGCGCGCCCGGATTGTCCGCGGCGGCCTCGGGGGTCAGGGCGGCGAGACCCGCCGCGCTGAGGGCGAGGCCCAGCAGGATAAAGGCGACATAGGCCAGGGAGGCGCCCCCGGGCGACATCGGGGGCGGCGCCGCCCTCGGCAGGTCCGTCCGCTTCGACGAAGGCTGCGGCCCGGGTGAGTAGACATCCGTGTCATCGATGAACAGACGACGCGCGGTCCTCAGCGCGTTGGGAGGGGATGGCGCGTCAAAATCCGGGAGGTCCTCGGGTATCGCCTGAGGCGGCGGGGGAGGCTCTGCAGCCCTGGGAGGGCGACGATCCGGGGCCGCCGGGGCGTGTGACGCGACCTGACGTGAGGCGGGCGGCTGAGCGGGCTGCTCGACGCGCTCGAGTATGCGCGCGATCCGGGCCGCGACGATCCGTGAAGCCTCGCGGCGCTCCTCGGAGGCGGGCGAAGACTGCGGCGCGGACGCGGGCGCGACCGGGGCTGGCGCAACTGGAGCGGGCCTGACCGGGGCGGCCTCTCTTGCGGGCTCCGCGGCGGGACGAAGGGAGGCTGTGGGCGAGGTTGGCGAAGCGGCGCCCGGGCGACCCGGGGCCGGCTTCGGTTCCCGGGAGAAGCGATCCAGCGCCGCGGTGATGGCGCCGACATCTTCCCCGGCCTCGGGCGCGCGCGGCGCATCCTGAGGGACTATCGATGGGCCTTCAGGAGCGGCCGGCGCGTGGGATCCGCTGAAGGCCGCATCCAGCTCAGGGGTCACGATCGGGGTCGGCGCTGAGGGTCGGGCCTCCGTCGCCTCCAGAAACAGGGCCTTTTCGGCGGCTCTGCGCCGCACAAGGGCGTCCACCACGATTAATCGCCCCCCGATCCGGGCCTTTCTCCAGGCGTCGAAGCCCGCCGCAGCTCCAAGAACGTCCCCTGCGTTCAGACGACGCAGCAGGTCGCTCTCGCGAAACTGACCGGGAGAGATGTTGAAGACGAGAGAGGCCAGAGCGTCGAACTGGTTCTGGTTCAGCGGGGCGAAGACGAGCGCCGATATGGCCTCCTCCACCGGCTTCAGATCAAATCTGAGCAGGTTCTCAGCGTCGGCCTCCGTGATCCGCACGCCCTCCCGGGCCGACCGGACATGACCATATCCGATCATCCACCGTCCGTCCGGCAGACGAACGGACGACGGCGTGAACCCCTCGAAGCTCCGAATGAGGTCAAGACCCTGACGGGAAGTGTGCAGCCGCGCAGACATGCATGCGATCCGATCTGACACAGCTCCATCGCCAACCTTGATGCGCCCTGCAAGCCCAGGGCCACAGCGCGTCTAGAGAAGGACGATGCTCGCAAGGCCCAGAAAGACAAAAAATCCCATAAGATCAATGGACGTCAGCACGAAGACTGAGGACGCCACCGCCGGGTCGGCCCCGAACGTCTTGAGCACGAGCGGGGCCAGGATCCCCACCAGTCCCGCCCAGAGAAAAGTGAACACCATGGCCGCTCCGATCACGAGGGACAAAAGCGGATCCTGAAACCACACCCACGATCCGAAGGCGGCGAGGGATGCGATGATCAGGCCGTTGCAGATCGCAGTCAGAGCCTCTCGCCGGATGGCGCGAACGACGAGCGGGCCTTCAAGATCGCGGTCAGCGATGGCGCGAACGGTAACCGCCAGAGCCTGAGACCCGGCGTTCCCGCAAAGTCCGGCGACCACGGGCATCAGAATGGCGAGCGCGACAATCTTCTCGATCGAGGCGTGAAACAGACCGACCACCAGAGAGGCGCAGAATGCGGTCACAAGATTGATGGCGAGCCAGGGCGCACGCGCGCGGACAGCCGACATCACGGTCTGATTGGCGCCCGCCTCGCTCACGCCCGAGAGAGCCAGAAGGTCCTCCCGGTTCTCCATCTGAATGACGTCAACCATGTCATCGATGGTGATCATGCCGGTCAGGCGTCCGGCCTCATCCACCACAGGCGCCGAGGCGAGGTTGTACTGCTGAAACAGGAAGGCCACTTCCTCCTGATCCATCTCCGGACGAATGGAGACCGACGCATCCTTCATCAGATCCTTGAGCGCAGCCTCCCGCGGGGATCGCAGGAGACGGGATACGGAGACGACACCCTGCAGTCGGAAGGCCGGATCGACGATGTAGATCTCGAAAAACGTGTCCGGCAGATCGTCGGGGTCCACGCTCCTCATGTGGTCGATCGTCTGACCGACAGACCAGAATACCGGGGCCGCGACGAAATCGCGCTGCATCAGTCGGCCGGCGGATTCCTCATCAAACGCGAGGGAGGATTCGATAGCGGCCCGATCGCTCGCGGAGACCCGCGCCAGGATCCTCGATCGCCGCTCATCATCGAGATCGTTGAGAATGAAGCTCGCATCATCCGAATCAAGCGTCTCGATGATGCCTGCAAGCCCCTCCTCGCTGAGAGCCTCGAGAGCGGTTCTGCGGGAATCGTCCGAGAGCTCGGTCAGAGCTTCGGCGGGCAGGTCGCCGTCAAGGAGATGAAGAGCCTTCCAGAACGCATCCGGCGAGAGATGTTCGAGGAGGTCCGCGGCGTCGGCGGGATGCAGCTCCGTCACGGCGCTGCGAAGGAAGACAATATCGTTTTCCTCCAGCGCCTCGTCGAACCGGGCCATGAAGGAGGGGGCGATGACGCCCGGGGATTCGACACGCTCGTCCGGGAGCGCGCCGGAACCGGCAGGCGCGCGCTCAGGGATCGGTGTCGCCAGCTCTCTGTCGGGACCTGAAGACTCAGGGGGACGGCCGGGGATGTCACTCATGCTGAGCTCCCTCTCCGCCTGCGGCGGCTCGCCTAGGCGAGCTTCATGACACCTGTCTCCTGTTTGCCGACTGGTGCGGTCGAGAAGACTCGAACTTCCACGGGTTGCCCCACAGCGACCTCAACGCTGCGCGTCTACCAATTCCGCCACGACCGCACGCCGGGCAAGGCGCGACATATACAAGGTGCGCGGGGTTTGTGAAGAGAGCTCCCGCCGAAAAGCGGCGCCGAGCGACAAACGAGGTCGGCGACCTATTGTTCTGTCGCGAAGTAATCCTCGACGACCGCAGGCTTGGTGACCGTGATCGACATCCGATCACCGTCAATCACCAGCTCTCCGCGGGCGATGGGATGATTGTTCGCAAGGATCCAGACCTCATCATCCTCGTTGGCGTCCAAAGGAATGACCGCGCCCCGCCCCATTCGCAGCAATTGCTGCATAGGGATAGAAGCCCGGCCCAGAAGGACGGTGATCTCGACCTCGACACGATCAAGCTGCGATGCCACCAGTCAGCTCCGGGGGATTGTCGACACACCTTCAATTCCCGGAGAATGGCCGGCCGACAGTTGCCTGAAGGTTAACCTCGATGACGGAATGGGCGGTTACGGACGGGCTGACAAGTTATCCACAGGCCCTCGAGGTCATGGACCGGCGTGTGTCCGCCATCCTGGCGGGCGAGGCGGACGAGCTTGTCTGGCTGCTCGAACACCCCCCGCTCTACACCAGAGGAACCAGTTCGCGTCCGGAAGACCTTATTGATCCGTCCGGAATCCCCGTTTTCGAGACCCAGCGGGGCGGACAGTTCACCTATCATGGACCGGGACAGAGAGTGGCCTATGTGATGCTCGATCTCACCCGACGAGGCCGGGACGTCAAAGCCTTCGTATGCGCCCTTGAGCAGTGGATCATCGACACGCTGGCCGCATTCAACGTTAAAGGCGAGAGGCGAACGGGCCGGGTCGGCGTATGGGTTCCCCACACCGGACCTGACGCCGACGGCCGGGAAGACAAGATTGCGGCCATCGGGATCCGGCTGAGACGCTGGGTGTCCTTCCACGGCGTCAGTCTCAATGTCGAACCGGACCTTGGACATTTCGGAGGCATCGTGCCGTGCGGGATGAGCGATCCGAGGCTGGGCGTGACAAGCCTTGCCCGGCTTGGACGCACCGCCAGCCTCACCGACGTCGACATCGCACTCGCCGAAGCGTTCGAGCGACGTTTCGGGGCGATCCGCCGTATCGCCTCGCCTGTCTGAGATCGGGACAGGCCGTTCCGATCTCAGGCGAATTCGATGAGGATCTCGTCCGCCGCCACGCTCGCGCCGCCCGCGACATTGACCGCCTTCACCACGCCGTCGGCCTCAGCCCGGATGATGTTCTGCATCTTCATCGCCTCGACGATGCAGACCGCCTCACCCGACTTCACCTCCTGCCCGACGGCAACCGCCACCGAAACCACCAGGCCCGGCATCGGGCTCATGATCAGCTTGGATGTGTCGGGCTTGGCCTTCTCAGGCAGACGGGCGTGCAGATCCGCTGTTTCAGGGGAGCACACCAGCACCCACGCCTCGACCCCGAGACGCCGGAACACATACCCCTCCGGACGGTTTGAAACGGAGATCGCAAAGGGCTGATCGTCCAGCAGACCTTCGAGGAGGGGTCGGCCAGGCGTCCAGGCGGTGGCGAGAGAGACAGTGCGATCCTGCTGGGTAAAGGTGATCTCCGCCTCTCCTTCGCTAAGCTTCAGGCGAATGGGCACATGACGGGCGCCGCAGATGACGACCCAGTCCTCACGAAGCGGCCGGGTCGGCTCGGCGCGGCCGCTGATCGCGCTGTCCCGGCGCGTCAGGACGCCATGAACATAGGCCGCCGAAGCGCAGATGAGACGCTCGACAGCCTCGTCGGGCGCGAGCCCGTGGAAGCCGTCTGGAAACTCCTCCTTGATGTAGCCGGTGGTGATCGACCCGGACCTGAAACGATCCTGAGACAGCACGGCGGCAAGGAAAGGCGAGTTGTCCTGGATACCCTGAATCTCGAGCCTCTCGATGGCCTTGATGTGCGTATCGATCGCCGCCTCTCTCGTCTTGGAATGCGTAATGAGCTTGGCGATCATCGGATCGTAATACATCGAGATCTCATCGCCCTCGCGCACGCCCGTGTCGATCCGGACGCTGCCGACGCCCAGGGCGCCCTCAGCCGGGAACCGGCAACGCTTGAGGCGGCCGATCGACGGCAGGAAATTGCGATACGGGTCCTCCGCGTAGATCCGGGATTCGAGCGCCCAGCCTTTAATGCCGACATCCTTCTGGCGGATGGAGAGCTTCTCTCCCGAGGCTACGCGCAACATCTGCTCGACAAGATCGTAACCGGTGATCATCTCGGTCACCGGATGCTCGACCTGCAGGCGGGTGTTCATTTCGAGGAAGTAGAAGTTCCGGTTTCCATCGACGATGAACTCCACCGTCCCGGCGCTGTCGTAGTTCACGGCCTTGGCGAGGGCCACGGCCTGCGCGCCCATGGCCGCCCGGGTGGCGGCGTCGAGGAAGGGCGAGGGCGCCTCCTCGAACACCTTCTGGTTCCGCCGCTGAATGGAGCATTCTCTCTCGTTGAGATGAATGATGTGACCATGCTTGTCGCCGAGAACCTGGATCTCGATGTGACGCGGCTGGTCGACGAACTTCTCGATGAAGATGCGATCGTCGCCGAAAGAGGCGATCGCCTCAGCCCGCGCCCCGTCGAAACCTTCGCGCGCCTCGGCGTCATTCCATGCGATCCGCAGCCCCTTGCCGCCGCCGCCGGCGGACGCCTTGATCATCACCGGATATCCGATCGATCGGGCGATTCCGACCGCCTCCTCAGCGTCGGCGATAAGACCCATATGGCCGGGAACCGTGTTCACTCCCGCTTCGGCGGCGAATTTCTTCGACGTGATCTTGTCGCCCATCGCTTCGATAGCGTGCGGATTGGGTCCGATGAAGACGATCTTCTCATCCTGAAGCCGCTGCGCGAAGCTTGCGTTCTCCGAGAGGAAGCCGAAGCCCGGATGGACAGCCTCAGCCCCGGTCCTGCGAACCGCCTCGATGATCTTGTCCTGGACCAGATAGCTCTGGGCGGCCGGCGAGGGTCCGATAAAAACCGTCTCATCGGCCAGATCGGTCGCCATGGAGCCCCGGTCGGCCTCCGAATAGACAACGACGGTCCGAACGCCCATGCGCCGCGCCGTCTTGATCACGCGGCACGCAATTTCCCCGCGATTAGCGATCAGTATCTTCGAAAACATCCTCGTCCCCAGGCGTTCGTCTGTCCTTGGGGCAAGGTCACTATAGGCTTCGGGAGGTCAAGGCAAATTCCGGTCATCAGTCTCCGGCTCAGCCTGCTCCCGGATGAGTCGCGCCTCCAGAAGACCCATTTTGGCGGTCACGGAGACCAGGAAGGCGCCTGACCAGCCGATCAGAAGGAAACCGTTGGCGGCCTCGATCGCCCCGATCAGGCGACGATCAGGACTGATCTGCACGTCTCCGAAGCCGACCGTGGTGAAACAGGCCGCCGAGTAATAAAGCGCCGTCTCGAGATCCTGGATCTCGCCAAGCGCCATATACAAAAACGCGTAAGCCCAGATCTCGACGCTTTGAAGAAAAACAAGGCCGAGGACCGTGAGCAGAAGCGTCGCGCCGCGCTCGAGGGCGGAGCCCGCCCTCCATCTCTGGGCGAACTCGGCGCGCAGAACGGCGATCAGGGCGGCCAACCCGAAAAAGTGGAAGCAGACCGTTCCCAGCACCATGCCGGAGGATACGAGCAGGTTCTGAACCAGCATTCGCCCGCCTCTCGCTCGCCGCCACCCTGTAACGGACGCTCAGTCTTACTCCGGCGGAAGACCAGGGTCGATCCTCGCCGGAAAAGCTCTGACTGTGACGGGCCGCGATCCGGAACCCTGATCCTGATCAAGTCGAGGGGGCCGCCCCGATCCTTATCCCCAAGCGCCCTGACGATGCGGTTGGCGATCCGCGTGAGGCCTTTTTCCGGGCCCCAACGCGACAAAGGACGCTTCGTCCCGCCCCCTTGAGGAGTTGTTAACCGTGTCGGCCGGATTCTGACGCCTGAACACGGAGGCGATCATGCTGTTCTTCGGTCGACACGGTTGGCGCGGCGAATCCGGGCGCACCTACTCATTTCAGTCGGTGCTGACCAAATCCGGGATCCCCGGAGACTCGGGCGGAATCTATGTGTTCGTTCGTCGTCGCTTCGCCTTCTTCCTGACCCCGCTTTATGTTGGGAAGGCCGCCAATCTTCGCGAGCGACTGCTGGGTCACGAGAAATGGGGCGAGGCCTGGTGGATCCGGGGCGCTACGGAGCGCCATGTCCTGCGGGTCCGCACAGAAAGCGAACGGCGCATGATCGAAGAGGATCTCATTCGCGGTCTGCGACCGCCGATGAACGACATCATGATGCCGCGGTCCGAAGAGGATGCGCCCCGCACAGCCGCCCTGCGCCGGCAATGGCTGTGGCGGCGCAAGGTCGACGCCTGGCTCGCCTCTCTGTGGAAACCGCTGACCGGTTCGCGAAACAGCGAGCGTACGGCTTCGCGAGGCTGACCGTCAGGCCCTGACCTCATCAGGAACGGGCCGTCCGGCCAGTGCCGCCTCGACATTGTTCAGGGCCCGCATCGCCATCGCGAGACGCGTTTCTGTTGTGGCGCTGCCCACATGAGGCAGAAGGAATGTCCGCGGGTGCTCCGCGAGACGCCGATCAAACCCGGGCTCACGCCGATAAACGTCAAGGCCCGCGGCAGCGAGCCGTCCTGACGCGAGGGCCTCAAGGAGCGCCTCCTCATCCACCAGCGATCCGCGGGCTGCGTTGACGAGAACCGCCTGGTCGGGAAGACGCGCAAAGGCGTCCCGGGTCATGACCGGCGCGCGCCCTCCGGGGAGATTCAAACTGAGGATGGCGCATTCGGGAAGCATATCCTCGAGGTTTGCGAAATAGGTCGCGCCTTCCTCGAGGTCCTCAGGCAGGCGGGTGCGGTTGTGATAAAGAATGGGCATGCCGAAGCCCCGCGCGCGGCGGGCCAGAGCGCGTCCGATCCGGCCCATACCGACAATGCCCAGGGTTCGCCCCGTCACTTCGAGACCCAGGCCCTCGCTGAACCCGTTCGAGCGCACCCAACCCTCGGCCATGATCTCCATGTTCTCTTTCACCCTGCGACAGGCGCCGAGGATGAGGAGCATGGCGAGATCGGCGGTCGCATCGGTCAGGACATCCGGAGTATTGGAGACCAGAACTCCACGCCTGGCGGCGGCGGCGAGATCGATGTGATCAAACCCCACGCTCGCTGTCGAGATGATGCGAACGCTTCCGGGAAGCTGTTCGATCTCAGCCTCTCCAAGGACCAGGCCGACTGAGATCAGGATGGCCTGAGCCTCACGTCGACGCGCCGCCTCGACCACATCGGCCGAACGCATCATACGCGAGGGTCGCGATCCGATATCGAACAGGCGCTGCGCCCGAGCCATGGCGACCTCCGGATAGGGGGTCGCCACAAGCACGGGCGGGCGAGGCGCGCGACCTGTCGTCTCCATCAGGTATTGATATCCCTGTGTCGGGTCTCCGGCAGGAAGAACAGGGCGACGACGAAGGTGAAGCCGGCGATGATGACCGGATACCAGATGCCCGCATAGATATTCCCGGTCGCCGCCACGATCATGAAGGCTGTGGTCGGCAGCAGGCCTCCGAACCATCCGTTCCCGATATGATAGGGAAGCGACATCGAGGTGTAGCGAATGCGCGCCGGGAAAAGCTCCACAAGCATCGCCGCCATCGGGCCATAAACCATGGCGGTGAAGATCGTGGTGAGCATAATGATCCCGATCACCTTCCAGCGATCGATCTTCGCAGGATCCGCCTTCAGAGGATAACCCGCCTCAGCAAGAACGGCGGCGACCTCCTTCTGATATGCGGAAATGGCGGCGGCCCGCTCCTGCCCCTCAAGGACGCGGGGGTCCGGGGCGGCGAGCTCTCGTCCCCCGACCACGATCACCGCATTGGCGCCGGGCTCCAGCGCCTGAGTCTCATAGCTCACGCCCGCTTTGGACAGGAGAGCCTTGGCGATGTCGCAGGACTTGGAATCGAACTTGTTCTTGCCGACAGGATCGAACTGCAGAGAGCAGGCCGCCGTATCGGCGCGAACAACGACGGGCGAGGACGCCTGAGCGGCCGCGAGCGCCGGGTTGGCCGCCTCGGTGATCAGGTGAAAGAGCGGGAAATAGCACAGAGCCGGGATGATCAGTCCGGCGAGGATCAGAGGCTTGCGGCCGATGCGATCGGACAGCCAGCCGAAGAAGATGTAGAAGGGTGTTCCCAGACCCAGAGCGATGGCGACGATGCTGTTGGCCTCAAGACCGTCGACCTTGAGGGTCTGCTGAAGGAAAAACAGTCCGTAGAAGGTTCCCGAATACCAGACGACAGCCTGACCGGCGACGCAGCCGAACAGGGCGATGAAGACGAATTTGAGATTGCTCCACCGGCCGAAGGCTTCGGCAAGCGGCGCCTTTGAGGTTGTCGCCTCGTCCTTCATCTTCTGGAAGATCGGGCTCTCTTTCAGCTGGAGACGGATCCAGATCGAGACCCCGAGGAGAAGAATGGAGACGAGGAAGGGCACGCGCCAGCCCCAGTCGTCAAACTGCTCGGGCGTCATGGCCTGACGCACGCCCATGATCACCAGAAGGGAGGCGAACAGCCCCAGCGTTGCGGTGATCTGGATCCAGCTCGTGTAGAAGCCTCGTCGGTTGGGCGGGGCGTGTTCAGCGACGTAAATCGCCGCTCCGCCATATTCGCCTCCGATCGCCAGCCCCTGCAGCACGCGCAGGAGGACCAGAGAGACCGGAGCGATCATTCCGACCTGCTGGTAGCTGGGCAGAAAACCAACAGCGAAGGTCGAGGCGCCCATGATGATCATGGTGACGAGGAATGTGTTCTTGCGTCCGACAACATCGCCGATACGACCAAACACCAAAGCCCCGAACGGACGCACGATGAAGCCCGCAGCGAAGGCGGCCAGAGCCAGGATAAAGCCTGTGGTCTCGTTCACCCCGGAAAAGAAATGATGGGTGATGTTGGCGGCGAGGGAGCCGTAGAGAAAGAAGTCATACCATTCGAACATGGTCCCGACGCTGGATGCGCCGATGACCACCGCCTCATTCTGCTTTTTGGGCGCCTCAGCGCCTCCCTCCGTCGACGACGTCGCACTCATTCATCACTCTCCCCTGCGCCTGTCCGGCGCTTATCGTGTCTCGAAGCCAAGCTGCAACGAGCCCGGCGCGAGGGCAAGGCGAAACCCGACAATCCATCCCCTCTCGGGGGGATCGCCGTCACGATCCTGTGAGCGTCACAGCCAGCCTGCGTCGCGCAAGGGGCGAAGATTGGGTCGGCTGACAGGGACCCGGCCGCCTCCCTCAATCCTGAGATAGACCCGATCACCCTCACGCTCGACGCCCTGCACCGCCTCCCTGGCCACCCACCAGGACCGATGGGTCTGGGCGCCCTCAAGCCCGTCCAGTTCGGCAATGGCGTCCGACAGGCGCATCAGGATCAGATCCTCCCCCCGGGAGGTGAAGACTTTCAGATAGTGATCCTCGCTTCGAACCGCATAAACGCGCGCCCCGGCGAGACGCGGGGGAAGGCGTCGAAGAAAGGCGGGCCCGGACGGGGGCTCACCGCTTTTCGCCTCAGGTTGTCGGGTGAAAGCCCCTGGCCGCTCGATCAGCATGAACACGCCGGTCATGGCGGCCGTTATAACCACGCTTGGCGCAAGGATTTCTGAAAGCGAAGGAGGCGTCATTCCGGAGGGAATGGAAAAGAGCGCCCCATAGGCCCAGCAGAACAGCACCGCCGCCGGCGTGATCGCAGCGGTCAGAATTCCCCAGCTCAGGACGGGAGAGGCCCCCGCAGGCAGTCGAGGTCTCAAGACCGCAGACAAAAAGAGGCCGAGACCCGAGTTGAGCACCATGAGGGGCGCCCAGTAGAGAACCCGCCAACCCAGCGGCACGTCTCCTGTGCCCGCCGCTCCCAGAATCGCCAGACTGACCCCGGCGCCGGAGGCCACGAGTGCGGCGACCCGCCACTCCCGGCGGACGCCGGGAGCGGTTTCGACCTCGCCCTCACCCCTCCGTTCACGCATCGCCAAACGCTCCCGGGCGCATTTCCCGAATTCTTCCGCCCTGTTCGCGAAGGCGGAGTTGCACCTGGCCACAGGCCGCCGCTTGTCAGAAGCTCAGCCCGCGAGGCGCCTTACACCGTTCGCTTACCTACGGAGGTCCACATGAACCTGAACCCCTTCCGAGCGTCAATCTCCCGTCCGGACCGAGCGCCCAAAGGCTCAAGCCCACCGCTTGCAGCCCGCCTGAGGCCAGGTCCGCGGGCCCTCTTCGCGGCTGCGGCGGCGAGCCTGATCGCCGTCCTCGCCATCATCGCAGCCTCGAGGGACATCCGGGGGCTGACCTTCCACGGCCCGGATCTCGCCCTCTGGTCCGCGCAAAGTCCCGTCGTGCAGTCTCATGTCGGCGCCGCGCTGTTCGCGCTCGCGACCGGCGCCGGCATCCTCCTCAGACGAAAAGGCGATCGCCTTCACAAGATTCTCGGCTGGTCCTGGGTGGTGATGATGACGGCCACGGCCGCCACCAGCCTGTTCATTCTGGAGCTGAACCATGGAAGCTTCAGCCTGATCCACGGTCTCAGCGCCTATACGCTGGTCGCCCTTCCTCTTGGGGTCATGGCCGCCCGGTCCGGAAACATTCGCGCCCACCGATCGATGATGATGAGCATGTTCACCGGAGCGCTGATCATCGCCGGCCTCTTCACCTTCATTCCAGGACGACTGATGTGGGACCTGTTCGTCTCCTGACGCCTGGGGCGCCCGGACAACCCAAAGAAAAGGCCGCCTGCAGAGACTGCAGGCGGCCTGAGAGAGAAGGTCCGAACCGATCGGATCAGGACCTGGGGAGGAAACTCAAAGACTTACGGAAGAAGGACTTTGTCGATGACGTGGATCACGCCGTTCGAGGCTTTGACATCGGCTGCGACAACTTTCGCGTCATTGACCGTCACGCCGTCGGCGCCGCCGACCACTTTGAGGGTCTTGCCCTGAACCGTCGCCGGCTCAACGGTCTGACCGGCAACCGCGCTCGAAGGCACTTCGCTGGCGAGGACGTGATAGGTCAGAATGCCGGCGAGCTTGTCCTTGTTTTCCGGCTTCAGAAGATCTTCCACGGTGCCGGCCGGGAGAGCGGCGAAGGCCGCATCTGTCGGAGCGAAGACGGTGAAAGGACCCGCGCCACGGAGGGTTTCTTCGAGACCAGCGGCCTGAACGGCGGCCACGAGGGTGGAGAACTGACCCGCGGCGACGGCGGTGTCGACAATGTCGGAAGCCGCGACAGGAGCCGGCTCGGGAGCAGGCGCTGCTTCTTCGACGGGAGCGGGCGCCGGAGCTTCGGCAGCTTCATTGCAACCGGCGAGACCGACAATGGCGGCCGCCGCGATCAGGGGGAGGAAAGCGCGCATGAAAAAATCCTGTGATAAGAAACCCGGACAGACCCGTCCGTGACCATCACGAACGGGACGCGTTTAGGACGTCAGATATTCCATGGGCCGTCGGAGAGCTCCTTGGAACGTCTCGTCTGTCCGCATGACAGAAATACGCCTCAGTCGCGGGGCCGGATGACAGCTCACCAAAACGTAATCAAAAAAAGACGCCGGGCCGGCCCGAAGGATAAACCGGCCGCGCTCAGGCCGGCACAGCCTCAGAGCGGGATGTTGTCGTGCTTCTTGTCCGGGTTGCGGACATTCTTACCCTTGAGGGTGCGCAGGGCCCGAACGATCCGCTTGCGCGTGTTGTGAGGCATGATGACGTCATCAATATACCCCCGCGAGGCGGCGACGTAGGGGTTTGCGAACCTGTCCTCGTACTCCTTCGTCCGCTCGGCGAGTTTGACGGGATCGCCCGCCTCGGCCCGGAAGATGATCTCGACAGCGCCCTTCGCCCCCATCACGGCGATCTCCGCCGTCGGCCAGGCGAAATTGACGTCGCCGCGCAGGTGCTTGGAGCTCATCACGTCATAAGCCCCGCCATAGGCCTTGCGGGTGATGACGGTGACTTTGGGGACCGTCGCCTCAGCGTAAGCGAACAGGAGCTTTGCGCCGTGCTTGATCAGCCCGCCATACTCCTGGCGCGTGCCCGGCATGAAACCCGGCACATCGACAAAGGTGCAGATGGGAATGTTGAAGCAGTCGCAGAATCTCACGAAGCGAGCGGCCTTGCGCGAGGCGTCGATATCGAGAACGCCGGCGAGGGACATGGGCTGATTGGCCACAAACCCCACCGTGCTGCCTTCCATCCGTCCGAAACCGGTGAGGATGTTGCGGCCGAAGTCCTTGCCGATCTCGAAGAAATCCCCCTCATCGGCAACCTTCTGGATGAGCTCGAGCATATCGTAGGGCGTGTTGGGATTGGCGGGAACCAGGGTATCGAGGCTCGGGTCTGCGCGCTCCGGGTCGTCGAACGTGGTCAGCTGAGGAGGCTTCTCGCGATTGGACTGCGGCAGGAAGGTGATCAGCCGACGCATCTGGGTCAGCGTCTCGATGTCATTCTCGTAGGCGCCGTCCACCACCCCTGAGCGCGAGGCGTGAACCTTAGCCCCGCCCAGATCCTCATGGCTGACGATCTCGTTGGTGACGGTCTTCACCACATCGGGACCGGTCACATACATATAAGAGGTGTCCTTCACCATGAAGATGAAGTCCGTCATCGCCGGAGAATAGACGTCTCCGCCAGCGCATGGGCCCATGATCACCGAGATCTGAGGGACGACGCCCGAGGCCAGGACGTTTTCCATGAAGATATCCGCATAGCCGGCCAGGGAATCCACCCCCTCCTGGATCCGCGCCCCGCCCGCATCGAAGAGGCCGATCACGGGCGCGCCGTTGCGAGCCGCCGCCTTCTGGACCTTGACGATTTTTTCTGCGTGAGCGCGCGAAAGCGACCCGCCGAACACGGTGAAATCCTTCGAGAAGACATACACCACGCGGCCGTTGATGGTTCCCCATCCGGTGACGACCCCATCGCCGGGGATACGGTTCTCGGCCATGCCGAATTCGCTCGAGCGATGCTCGACGAACATGTCCCATTCCTCGAACGAGCCCTCGTCGAGAAGAACCTGGATCCGTTCCCGAGCGGTAAGCTTGCCCTTGGCGTGCTGGGCTTCGATCCGTCTGGAGCCACCCCCCAGACGCGCCTCGGCCCGCTTCTTCTCAAGCGCCTCGACGATGTCTTTCATCCCGCTCGCCCCTGCATTCTGACCTCGGCGCAGATAGCGGGGTGCAAAGGCAAAAGGCAAGCGCGTATGGGTTCCGGGGGCTGATCACGATGAGGTCAGGCGATGCGCTGCGCATCTGGGCCCGCCCGCGGACACCCCTGCGACCTCAGTTAGCGGATCGGGAGACCCTTCGGCGCCGGGGATGGGTTGCAAATCAATATCGATGTGATATCACTTAGATCTCAAATTTACGAGGAGACGTTTGATGACCGTGACCGTCACGCGAGAAAAACCCTACTCCAGCCCCAGCGGAGGGCTCGCCCTCCTGGCGGCGTTTCTGGTTCTCGCCGGCTCGACCGCCTGGATCATCCGCTCGGCGATGCTGACTGACGGCGGCGAACCGCCGGTTTGGCCGGTCGCTGGGATTGTTCTGGGGATCTTCATTTTCTGCGGGCTCTATACTCAGCAGCCCAATCAGGCGACCGCGATCCTCCTGTTTGGCGACTACAGAGGGGTCGACCGGAAATCCGGACTGAGATGGGTTCTGCCCTGGCATACCCGCAAGAAAATCAGCCTGCGCCGCCTCAATTTCACATCCGAGAAGCTCAAGGTGAACGATAAGCGGGGCAACCCGATTGAGATCGCAGCCAACGTCGTCTGGCATGTCGAGGACGCCGCCCAGGCGCTCTTCGATGTCGAGGATTACTCCGCCTTCACTCATGTGCAGATCGAAACGGCCCTTCGGGACATCGCGTCTCGCTACGCCTACGATCACGGCGAAAAGGACGAACCCACGCTGCGTTCGGACGCGGAAAAGGTGGCGGCCGAGCTCCAGGAAGAGCTCAAGTCCAAGGTTCGCGTCGCCGGCGTTGAGGTTGACGAGGCGCGCATAACCCACCTCGCCTATGCGCCCGAAATCGCCGGGGCCATGCTTCGCCGGCAGCAGGCCGATGCGGTCCTCGCAGCCCGGGAGAAGATCGTGCACGGCGCGGTGAGCATGGTTGAGAGCGCCCTGAGCGAGCTGAGCTCGCGGGGCGTGGTCAATCTGGATGACGAACGCCGGGCGCAGATGGTGTCCAACCTTCTGGTCGTCCTGTGCGCGGAACGCGAGGCGCAGCCCGTGGTCAATGCGGGAACTCTCTATTCCTGAGCCAGACCATGTCCGCACCCCGCAAGTCCTTTCCCCTGCGCCTCGATCCCCAGCTCTACGCTGACATTGAGCGCATGGCGGCCTCGGACCTCCGCTCGGTCAACGCTCAGATGGAGTTTCTGCTCCGGGAGGCGGTCCAGCGGCGGCTTCGCAGACCGCGGGACAGCGAAGAGGGGTAGGACTGAAGAGAGGCTTCTGCGAGCCGCCTCGGGCGACGATCCGATCCATCCCTCCAGGAGGATCCTGACGGGCTGTCGGATCCAGTCTCCACACCGCCCACCCCGGTCCTGTCGTTGCGCGCCCCGGGGGTGTTGCTTCCGAGGCTGACATCCTCAGGAACAGCTTTCGCAGGACGCAGGAACCTGCTTCTCTGTGCGCGCGCCCAGGGCGGCGTCAGACCTGAGGAGATCCTGGAATGGCAGTCGTGGAGAAGGAACGGCATTTCGACGTCCTGATCGTAGGAGCCGGACTGTCGGGCGTCGGGGCGGCATGGCACCTGTCCTCAACCCATCCCCAAAAGACCTACGCCATACTGGAAGCCCGTTCAGCGATCGGGGGAACATGGGACCTCTTCCGCTATCCCGGCATCCGGTCGGATTCAGACATGTACACCCTCGGCTATTCCTTCCGGCCCTGGAAGGAGGCCAAAGCGATCGCCGACGGCCCGGCCATCCGCTCCTATGTCGCCGACACCGCCAGGGAGGCGGGCATCGATCAGCGCATCCGGTTCGGGCGCCGGGTCGTGTCCGCAGACTGGTCGACCGAGCATGCGCTGTGGACTGTGACGACCAGCCTCCCGGACGGCGGGGCGGAAACCTATACCTGCCGCTTCCTGATGATGTGCAGCGGCTATTATCGGTATGACGCCGGGCATACGCCGGACTTTCCAGGCTCGTCAGACTTTCGCGGTCGGATCATTCACCCCCAGTTCTGGCCCGAAAATCTCGATTACGCCGGACAGAACGTGGTCGTGATCGGAAGCGGCGCCACGGCCGTCACCATTGTTCCGGAAATGGCCCGCACCGCCGCCCACGTGACGATGCTGCAGAGATCCCCCACCTATGTCGTCTCGCGACCGTCCTCCGATCCGATCGCCAACGCGCTTCGGAAGATGCTGCCGACCCGCCTCGCCTACTCGCTGGCGAGATGGAAGAACGTGCTCATGGGCATGTACATGTTCCGCGCCTCGCGCAAGCGGCCGGAGAAGGTCAAATCCATGCTTATCGACCTCGTGCGCAAGGAGCTCGGGGACGGATATGATGTCGAGACGCATTTCACTCCGCGTTATAATCCCTGGACGCAGCGCCTGTGCCTTGTTCCGGACGGAGACCTGTTCGCGTCCATCCGCGAGGGTCGGGCCTCGGTGGTCACGGCCGAAATCGACCGCTTCACGCCTGAGGGCGTAAGGCTGAAAACGGGTCAGACACTCCCGGCCGACATCATCGTCACCGCCACAGGTCTTGAACTTCTCTTCCTCGGCGGCATGC
>JAGWYJ010000088.1 GCA_018969425.1 Alphaproteobacteria bacterium
AAAGAAGACAAACTCGGCGTCACCGGCATCCCTGGTTGCGGCACCACGAATGGTGAGGAGACAGAACTTAAAGCTGCTATGAACACCGGGGAAGATTCCCTGCCGGTTTTCAAAATCGTAGAGGTAGCGAAGAGTGCGGCTGGTGATAAGATCCTGAAAGAACTCCTTGGTGGTATCGTCGGTCGCGATTCCGGACTGGACGATGCAGCCGATCTGCCCGCTCGGACTGACAATGGTCCGCGTCAGTTCGGCAAAGATCGAGTAGGTATTGATGTCACCCTTGCCGCAGAGGGGATAGCGACGGCTATGACGGAGAAAGCTGCTCTCACCTTCGGCGACTCGCAGATCATCCCTGAACTCCTGAAGGAGGGTCGGATCGGACTCGACCAGGTCGGCGATCATCCGCTTTCGGAGAGCGGCATTCTGGGCGATGGCGATTTCGGGATTGCGCTGAGCGAACCACTCCTTCTCCTGCAACTTGATTCGCTCCCACGGCGGATTACCGAGGACGACATCGAAACCACCGTTCCAGCCGGCGGCCGGGTTCTCTAGCGGTTGGTCGTTGACGGCAGGCCTAAAGACATCAGGAAAAGCGAGGTGCCAGTGGAAGAACTGGTACTGCTGGGCGAGGCGTTCGATCTCTTCCTGGTGGCGACTGGGGATGATCGAGTAGGGGTTCTGTTCGAGGCGGCGAAAGATCTCCTGGGTGATGGGATGAGGGTGTTGACGATCGACAATCTTTCGCCAGACGAAGGCAGCGCACCAGGCATCGGCGAGCAGTCCGGTGAACTTGTAGTCATTGGATCTGACCATCTCTTCCCAGCGGCGCTGCTGTTCGCGCACGCCCTCGATGGTCTGATCGTCTAGGGCTTCGAGTTCGAGGACGGTGGTGGCAAGGCGTCCGAGCTTGATCTCGGATTCAAAGAGGTTGCCCTGCTGGCGATGTTCGTCGCGATTGAGGCGACGGTATTCCGAGCAGACGGCCTTGTCGTCACCGGTGATGGGCTTGAAGGCATCGTTGGGGATGCCCTCGCTCAGGAGCGCCGGTGTGGCCCCGATAAGGCTGTTGCCGCAGCGGATGCGATGATCGAGAAAAGAGAGTGGCCGGCCGGGCTGGAGTGATTCAAGCCAGAGGGAGACCTTGCAGAGTTCGACCGCCATCGGGTTGATATCGACGCCATAGATGCAGTGGGCGATGACATCACGCAGAGCCTGGCGCAGCGCGACGGGCGAAGGTTCGCCGTCGCCGATGCGGACGGTGGCCAGATGACGGGCGAGACGCCCGGCGGCGGCGATCAGAAAGTGGCCACTGCCGCAGGCCGGATCGACCACCTTGAGGGCAAGGATGGCCGCTTCGATGGCCGCCGCGCTGGCTGGCTGGCCAGCCGGGGTGGCTCGTTCGATGGCGCGAGCGACTACGGGATCGAGCGCGGAGTCGAGCAGGCACTGGACGAGTGAATCGGGGGTATAGTAGCTGCCGGTGGTCTTGCGTTCGTTGCCGCTGGCCGAGGTCAGCGTGAACTGGCGCGCGTCGAGATTGATCTCGGGATGCAGTTCAAGGAGTGCCTCGTAGACGCTGCCAAGCTCTTCAGAGCGCAGGTTGCGGTAATCGACGGGCCGCCGGGTCGGGCCATCATCGATAAAGGCGAGGGCACGAATGGCCGCGAGCAGATCCTGGTTGGCAATCTCACAACCATTGAGGACCGGAGTCGCGGCGGCTGAGAAGAGAAATCCGCCGAGGGCAGGCAGCGCGAGCGCCGGCGCTCCCTGCTCGCCAAGGTGGT
>JAGWYJ010000022.1 GCA_018969425.1 Alphaproteobacteria bacterium
GCGGACACTGTCCTGGGCTGACCTGCCCAGCTCACCCCACCGCCGCCGCAGCTCTTCAAGACACCAAACACGATACCGCGACACAGGCAGCTTTTTGTACTGGCAGCCCTGAATGATCTGAGAGTAGCGGGTCTGCCCCTCGCCAAACGCACGCGCATTCTCACAAAGCTGGACAAGATGGGTTTCGCAGATTTCGGTGAGGAAGGATCTCAGCGGGGCATCGATGGAAACGATGAGCTGCGGATCCTGAGGCCGAGGCTTGGCATTCCACATGCGGGCGACCCACTCATAGACCGCAGGCGCGCGCTCACGCATGATTTCCGCAGGCGTCGGATCCTGGCCAAAGTGACGGAACATCGGGGCCATCATTCCAAAATCTGCGATTGTGGGGGACTGGCCCAGCAGGAACGGGCGCTGGACCAGGATCGCCTGCATACGATCGAGCGCAGCCAGGTACGTCCCGTCCGCATGGTCACGGGTCTGCGCATTGACGCCATCCCCGCGCACGAAGCCGCCGCGCTGCCGGCGCTTGAGCATAGTCAGAGCGAGGACCCGCGGGAGAGGCAGGACGCCGCGGATCAGTTCCTCATAGAGAAACTCGGCGGCATACTGACGGTCGCGGCGATAGGACCAGCGATAATGCATCGCCGACCGCCAGAGCCACTCGTCAGCAAAGTCCTCGATAAGGAGCGCTATGAAATTCAGCGCCGGATCCTCAGGATAGATGCGAGGCGCGTTCTGCTGGGTCTCCAGCCACGCAATCATGGGCGTGGTGTCGGTCATCCATCGTCCGTCAGCCAGCCTGACGACGGGCATCTGCACGATTCCCACGCCCTCAATCAGCTTCCTGGTATGGGCGACCGTTGGGAGGGATACGTACGGGATCGAGCGATAACGCAGATAGGTTTCGAACTTACCGGTGTAATAGGAGATCTTGCTCCCATAGACCTGCATGACGCCAGGCGCTTCATCTGTCCGGCTCACGCCAAGCCCCTCTGCAAACTGCCCAACTCATCGTCTGTCTGATCCGTCAGATCAAGGGAACAGGGTCTGGAACGCAAGGAAAGACTGAAGGCTGATCGGCAGAGGAGCTTTCTTTGCCTGCTCTGGCCGCACAGCCGATCGTTCGGGGCTCAACGACTTACGATCCGCAAAGCGCAAGGGCAGCGCCAATGGCTGGTTGAGCACCTGGCAGGCTTATCTGCGCACCGTCAGTCAGCAACCTGGCCGCGTCAATGCCCGGAGATCGCAGACTGAGCGAACTGACCGATGCCTCACAAAGCCCCGCAACGGACGATCTGGCGGCTCCGCGGCGACCAGGTCGGGGTCGGCAGAACCAAGCCATCGAGGGCGTCTCAGCTTCCCCATACGATACGGGCCGCGCCTGGACGACCTCGCCGGACAGCTCCCCTTTTCATCTGCGGGTCGAGCGCCCGATGGAGGCGCAATACGATCACTGTGACGACAATGCGCCTTCCTCCGCAGCATCTTTCAGAATCTGAAGCTGCCGCCTGAACTCCTCGTCGATTGCGTCATCAAGCGCTCCATTCAGGACCGCCCAAGCCATCTGAGCCCCCTCACAACCTTCAGTGTCCACATACCCTGGAAGCACATTTGCCAGCGCCGGCTCAAAGAGATCTTTATTGTCAGACGGAATCGCCCTGCAGCTCGCCGCGAGCCATCGTGCAGTAAACCTTCGGAGGTCGGACTCTTCACAAAAGTCTACACAAAGAGCCGCCTGCTCCCGAAGAAGGGACGCCTGATCATTCGACCAGGCTGCGCCGAAACCTTCCTCAGACTGCCTGCGCAGCCAGGCCTCCGCTCGACCGTAAGCTTTAATGGCTTGCTGCGCTCTCTCTCTCGCAACAGCCTCCTGCCGGTCATCATCGCCTAAACTATCATCAATAGTCGCAAAGCCTGCGCTTTTCGCGATATGCTTGGCAAGCGCTTCCTCGAACTTGTACGCGCCCAGATACGCCGTCCGAAGAAGATCCGTCCGTCCCGCAGATTTCACATTTGCACTCTCCCTTTCGAAGGAATCGATAGCCCCTCTGAGGTTCGAGATGATCGTGTCGCGCTCAGAGTGTTTTCCGAGCGAATCCATCGTGAGAACCATCTGAAGGTGAAGATCCTGGTTTTCAATGATCGTGTGAAAATGACGCCCGCCGTCGAGATGACGGACCATCATCTGGAAGCCGATCATCAGCTCACGCTCTGAGTCCTGAACCCTGCCTGTTCGCCTCAAACGTTCGCCGAACGACGATCGCGCGCGAAGGTAGGATAACAGCACGCTGTGTTCGAGGGCGGCGTCAGCCTCCGGATGGGCCATCGCCTGATCAAAAGCTGAAAATAATGAGCGACATGCGTCATCGGTATCAGAGAAAAAACTGCAGTCGTTGTAATGGGTCTCCATAGCGCGTTTGGCGATGTCCCACGCCGCGTTTTGCGTATGCCCCGGCGCGCCCCCCAAAACACACATACCCAGGAAAAGTGAGAACAGACGACCGGCTGAAAACATTCGGGGGACCTCCACGGACACCTGATTATTTTCATTATTCAGGTGATGATTGTCAAAAACTCAGGCCGCGCCAGCCTCGCCCCTGACATGCGTCGGAACACTCTTGAAGATACGGTCTGAAGAACAGTCCGGAACCTGAGGGCCCCATTGCGGCCCCACCCGCCATGACAGGAATACAGCTCCTTGGGAGACAATGGTCGGGCGTATCAGCGTCCTTGCTTGCAGACGGCGAGATATCCGAACGCAGCTGCGCGGTCATGCACGGGTCTTTGACAACCTGAGAGAGGACAACCAGGAACGAGAGGCGCGCGACCGGCAACGTATCCAACCCTGGATGCGTCGCTTATTCCCTCCCATCGAGGTCAAAGGTCTCTCGCAACCCGAAACCCGAGATGCGCGCTTCGGTTCGTGACGCTGCTCCAGCTCCGATAAGCTGATCGCAGATACCGGGGATCATAGCTCCAGGAGCCGCCGCGATAGATTCGGAATGCGCACTCCCCTCGCACGAAAGGCGATCCGTCATCGGACCGGCCCGAGGCGTAATACTGCGCATAACAGTCTTCAACCAGCTCCCACACATTGCCATGCATGTCATGAAGACCGAAGGCGTTTGCAGGAAATGATCCGACTGGCGCAGTCCTCTCCCAGCGGTCCTCGTCCGAAGCCGATCCCAGACAGCACTGGTCGCTTCCATAATTGGCGAAGGCGCGATCTGCCGCCTCGCCCCACCAATACGCCGTGTCCGTCCCCGCGCGGGCCGCATACTCCCATTCGGCCTCCGAAAGCAGACGATAGGTCCTGCCTGTCTGCGCAGACAGCCATTTTATGTAGGCCTTCGCATCCGTCCAGGAAACATAGGTCGCCGGATGATCCCCTCCTCCGAAGCCGCTGTTCGGGGCCGGCGAGCAGGGGCCTGCCGCAACGCAGGCCGAATACTGGTCCTGGGTGATCTCCAGACGACCTGCGGCGAACGGCGATATCGTAACGCGTCGGGACGGCCCCTCATCCTGAAACCGCCCCGCTTCATCTTCAGGCGATCCCATCAGAAAACTTCCTCCCGGGATGACCACCAACTGAGGACAGCCCGAACAGTCCTGAAAGACCTCCCCGGGGGCCTGAGCCCACCCTGGAACGGAAGGATAAAGCGCCGCCGTCAGAAACAGCCACAGAACCTTCAGACCTGGTCTCATCAGAACGCTCCGATCATGATCCTGGGGCCCCCGCCCCAACTATCAGGCGGATCCCTGACGACCCGCCCGGACGGACCTGAAACACCGACCTCGAGGAAAAGGCCTTCCCTATCCTGCTTTCTTAATCCCATGTCATCCTTCAGGGATCGCCGCGAGACAATCGGTTGTAATCGTCGCATCCGGATCCATCGCGGTTAGCCGTCCTGCGGAGCTCGCCGGTCCGCGTCCAGATGCGGGCGAACAGCCGATTACATGTCCCTGTTCTGGTCAAGCCAGGCTCTGAGCTTCTGGAGCGCAGGCATGATCGCATGGACATCATCTCGAACAAACGCCCCAGCCACCCGGTCGAGATGAGGACGCGCCGCCCGGATCGCACCCTCGCGCGCAGCGCGACCCTCCCGGGTCAGGAAAACGCGCTTGGAACGACCATCCTTCTGATCGGCTTCAATCCGGATAAACCCCTTGGCTTCGAGACGTCCGAGCGTGCTGGTCAGCGTACCGCGCGTGAGCTGAAACGCCCTCGCCAGCTGAGCGGGCGTACGATTGTCCCCGAGGCGCACGCAATGGTTGAGGACAGTGAACTGGGCGAGCGTAAGTCCATGAGGCAGCGCACGCTCGAATGCCGAGCTCGCCAGCTGATCAATGATGCCGATCTCATTGAAGAGCCGAAAGAACAGATCGGCGTCTTCATCCGAGACCGGCTTGCTTTTTTCAGAGTCAGACAAGATGGCTCTCAAGTCCCCATCTGGGAGTGGGCGCGACGGGCCTGGCGTAACCGACCCTGAACAGCATCTGCACGCGTTGGCCTCCGCCGACAAGGCCATGGACCTCGCGATAGAGATCGGCCATCTCCGGATACTCCTGCAGAGACTGGCTCCACGGGTGAACGGCCAGGCCAAGCTCGGTCGCCTTCAGATTGAGCCTTACATAGGCGCGCCCTGCATCGATCTGATCGCTCCGCCCCGCGTTGGCGTTGGTGAGCCATCCGAAGGCGCGCGCCGACCGGGCGAGCTCCTCATACATCGCCACACCCTGTCGGAAAGCCTCGGACGCAGGATCCGCAAGGGTCCGCCGGTTGATGATACCGGCCAGCTTGCCGAAGGCGAACAGCGGTCCCTCAAGCTCGATACCGTCCGGATTAGCCGCAACCTCACTGGCGCCGATCCGCATCAGGTCGACCGATTCCTGCATGGGCTTCGGCGTCGTCATTTCGAGATACTGGGCCCTCCAGGTAAGATCCCGCAGCTGCTCAACCATCGGACCGGAAACGGCCCCGCCCGCAGCCATCCCAAAGACGCGTCCGGCCCCCAGAAGGCTCTCCATCTCAGGCTCGGGAACATCGCGCGGCTCATAGGTCTCCTTATTTGAGCGACGGGCGAGAATATGGGCGAAGAGGGGATCAGGCCGGCCTTCGCCAGGGATGAACCGGACGCGAGCCACAGGACGGGAATCCAGCGAGGCGGGGGCCTCGCCCTCCGGGAACGGAACGATCTCCGCCCGATAGCCATCCTCCGCGGCTGCAATCGAAAGTAGTTCGAGGAACGCGCCGCACCCGATCACGATCTGGCGGTCATAGGGATCAGTGACCGGCAGGCGACGGGCAAGATCGCAATAAAGAGTCAGAGCGTCATCGCCCTCCAGTCGAACTTTCCACGGCTGACGATTGTGAGGATTGGGGGCCAGAAGAGCATAGGAGAGCGCTCTGCGCCGGAATTCGTCATACTGACCGGCGCGCCTCCAGGGTTCCCGAGCCGCTGTCGACGGGCCGTTCATCGCGATAAACCCGCCGACAGCCGAGGCGGCGACCACCGTTCCTCCGCCGATCAGAAAGAGAACATTACGGCGCGACGTCATTTTGCCCCTCCATTAATTTGATATCGAACCATTATCGCTTGATATCAAACTATGTCAAGACCTCCCCGGATGGCCTGAAATCAGTCGAAACCTTCCCTGCGCGTCATACCTAGTTCTCGCGATGCGGGAACCGACGTCGCAACATAATCTCCCGACGCGAAAGACCCGGATCTCAGTCCCGCCTCCGGTTGTCGCCTTATCCGGCGGAGGGGCCTCAGGAGACGCCCAGATGAAACGCCCGCATCCGCCACTGCTCCGTCCGGCGCTGGTCGGCCTGTTCGCAGCCCTTCCCCTCACTCAGGCCGCCCCGGGTCAGACGCCGCCTCCCGGGATGGTCGCGGTGCCCTCCTTCGACAGCGTTCCGGTTCCCTCGACCGACACAGGACGGAAGGCTCCTGGCCATCAGGCCGGAGAGCCAAGCTATCCGCAGCCTTATCCTCAGGCTTATCCACAACAAGAGCCGACCTATCCTGGCGGACTGCCGAACGGCCCGACTTACCCCCAGCCCACGCCATCTTATCCACAACCATCGCCTGGATCCGGCGACGCGCCTGCGCCTTATCCGGGCGCTTATCCCGCAGCAGGCGGCGGCTCGCAGACGAACTGCGGCCCCGATCCGACCGCAGAATGCGCCGCTCGCTCCATCGGACAGGCGGTTGCCGGCCTCGCCGAAACCCTCAGAGGCATGCGTTTCGACGCACAGCGAGCCCGATCGACGCCTTGTCCCTCAGACAGCTCAGCAGTCTGGTCGAACTGCTTCGCACAACTGACCCTCGACAGCGGCGCGATTTACGAGGGCACCTTCTTCTCCGATCAGCGCCATGGAACCGGAACCTACCGGTTCCCGGACGGAGAGATCTATTCCGGTGAATTCCGCAACAATCAGCCCAACGGCAGAGGCGAGACCCGCCTCACCAACGGCGACCGGTACGTCGGTGATTTCCGGGAAGGACATGCGACCGGCCGCGGAAGCTACGTATTCGCAGACGGAGGCTCGCGTTTCGTCGGCGACTTCCGTGACATGAAGGCGAACGGCAGGGGCGTTCTATACCTCGGCGACGGCGAGATTGTCGCCTCCGGAGAGTGGAAGGACGACAACATTGTGCGCGAAGCGCCCTTGGACCCTCGCAGCTACGCCTTCACCCGCGATTTCGGTATGGTAGAGGTTCCCGGCGGAACCCCTGCGCGAACCTCAGGACCTGTTCCCCCCGCCTCACAGCGAGCTCCTGACAAGAGAACAACCCCATCTCCCACTCCCTCTCCCGTCCGACAGCCCTCGGGGCGATCGGAGCCTGCGCCAGGCCAAAGCGCCTGCACTCCGGGCCCGGCGCTTGAACCGATCGACTACGCCAGCCCCGAATACATAGGCCTTCCGGAGGGGCGTCGGGCGCGAATGTGCTTCTACCGGTCGGAAGGTTCAACGACCGCGCAGCTCAAATTCTTTCCGGGAGGCATCTTCCGCATGAGCTCGCAGACTGGATCGGGCGGTTTCGCCATGAGCGGCGGCGTTTATCAGGCTGAGCGCGGCGTCTACGGCCTGACCGAACGCGGTCAGCTCAATCTGCGCATCGCCTATTCCGGAACGGGCGTGGCCCAGACCACGCGGGGCGCAGGCTCCTCAACAAGCCTCGATGTCTCAGGCGCAGATAGGCTCGATCGCGAACTGACCCTCCCGAACTGCCAGAAGATAACGATACGCGATGAAGCGCGCCGGGCGACGCTGGGACCCGCCCGCGGACGCGGACACCCCGACTACCTGATACTCGACGGTGTCCGGTGGGAGCAGGACACGGACTGCGGCGATTGGGAGGGATGGAAATGACAGGACGATCCTCACCAGAGACGATATGGGTCAGCGGCCCTCTCAGAAGGCTGTGCGCTCTCCTGGCTCTCGCCAGCCTGCTGGTCCTGCTCGGGACGTCAGAGGCCCTCGCTCAGATGGGCGACCCCAATGGTCCGGTTCGGGGCCCCATTCGCGGCTCTTACCAGCAGGCTTTCGGGCGCGAACCCTCAGCCGATGAGGAACGCTTCTGGCTGGGCCAGCCTGCATCCGGACAACAGGCGCTCGTCGATCGCCATCGGGCTTATATCCGGGCGGATGAGGGGACACGCCGGGACATCATCTACCGCGCCTATTCCAACGCCTTCGGTCGCGCCCCAATCGTCGACGAACTTCGCTTCTGGAATGACGGTCTGACGGCCAACGGATGGACTTATGCAGAAGTCATGAAGTCCAATATCGGATTTCTCCGTCAGAGCGCCTCGGAACGCGAGGGCACGATCCGACGATCCTACAGCGCCGTGTTCAACCGCTACCCCACAGCCGAGGAGCTGACATTCTGGACCGGCCAGGTGACCGCAACGGGTCAGGACTGGACCTACGCCCGGATGATCGAAACTCACCGCGCCTTCCTGCAGGCCTCCGCACCGGCGCCCGCCCCACCGCCGACTCCGGTCGATTTGCTGAATTTCCAGCTTTTGCAGCAGTGGATGAACGGACAGGTCAGTCTGAATAATACCTCCGCGCTTGAGGTCTCAACAGCGCTCAACAACACATCAGCTCTGAACAACACCTCCGCCCTGAACAACACATCCGCACTTTCAGACCTCGGACTGACAGTGGAAACCCCGCCCAGCATCGAATTCATCAACAGCGACGGGTTCACGCTGCCAATCGGTTGCGGAGGGGTGTCGGCTCTCTCCTGCAACGCCTTCACGATGCCTATGGGCAATAATCTTTCAGGGGGACGCTCGACCCAGTCGATCCGCAGGAATGTCATCGGCGTCGTCCACACCCTGGGCCCGACCTTCCCCTTCATGTGCCTGTCACGCGACCCTCAGAGCAATCGCGCCGTGCTGACCGCGGTTCGTCCGGACTTCAACGGCTGTCGGTCACGTGCGGACCTCGCCGTCTCAATCTTTACCGCCGACGGACGCATTCGCTGGTTCGACCCCAAAAAAGGTCTGACAGACTTCTGCCTGTCAATGCAGATGAACTCGGCAGTCAACCCGACAGACCCTTATAAGGGACCTGTCGGCTACGCCTTCTGGACGCGCTGCAGCACAGCCGTCCAGTGGCGACACAGCCCCGGCGATCCGGACGCCCTGTCCATCATCGGATGGGAAAGCGCTGTTCTCTGTCCGGTCAAACCGAACGCCCAGCCCGGCGACGTCACGGTTGATTACTCTAACGGCCAGTGGCTGACGAGCTGTCGCGCCCGTCCGAAAGGCGCTAATCTCGGATGGGGCCTGATCCCGATGACTGTCTCTCGGCGCTGATCATACGCCGCGACCAGGGATCGAGGACGAGATCAAGGACGCAGGGATGCAGACGGCGACGAGCGGCGCACGCGCAACTCACGGTCTCCGACGACTTCTGATTGTCGAGGACGAGCGGCTCCTGAGAGACCGTCTTCTTCAGGCGGCCCTTTCAACTCCCGGATGGATGATCGAAGCCGCGGGGAGCATTCTCTCGGCCAGAGAGGCGATGAAAACAGGCGTATTCAACGCCGTCTTTCTCGATCTGGGTTTGCCGGATGGCGACGGGGTAAGCCTGATCCCGGACCTTCTATCCATAAACCCGGCATGCGAGATCCTTGTCATCACCGTCTTCGCAGACGAGGCGCGGGTTATAACGAGCCTGGAGGCCGGCGCCTCGGGATACATACTCAAGTCAGACCTCGCAGATTATGCGGAGAGACTTGTCTCATTCATCGAAAGCGGCGGATCGCCCGTCAGCCCCGCCATCGCGCGATCGCTGATCAACCGGCTTCGACCGGCCGCACCTCTTAAGTCGCGCCAGACCAGCCCACTTTCGGAACGCGAGGCGGAGGTCCTGTCTCTGTGCGCCAGAGGCCTCAGATACTCGGAGATCGCAGACGTCCTCGGGGTGTCCTCCCACACCATCAACGCCCATCTCAGGAGCGTCTACCGAAAGCTCATGGTCACATCACGATCCGAAGCCGTCTTTGAAGCCCGACGGTCAGGTCTGATCGATGGTTAGGACGTGGATCGCCCTTCTCTGCGCCGTCCTGTTCATTGGACCATCAATACTTTCCTCGCGCTCGGAGACAGCCCCCAACATCACGGCAACCGCGATGTTCTGTGAAAGCGAGACCTTCCCTCCGACGGACGAGTGCTCCTTTACCGACATATCCTTTCCCCACAACTGGAGCCCGAGCCGCAAGACGACATCGCTGGGCGTCTACAGGATCATCCTGCCGCGTCCGCCGGATGGCGACTACGCTGTCCTGATCGACCGGATGTCGCTTGACGGCGCCGTCGAAGTGAACGGACAGCGCATCATCGACCGCCTCGACCCCGACCACATCACCCGGCAGCGCTACTGGCCTCTGATGGGACGGTTTACGATCGGACCTTCCGACGGCGAGACGCTGATCCTTAACATCGTCACACGGGGACATTCGCAGACCAAAAACGGGCTTGGCAGGGTTCGCCTGGCCGGCATCGCCGAGGGCGAACGGCTGTTCCGGAGAGATCTCGTTCTCGATGTAATCACCGTCGCAGCCGTCGCCGCGGCCGGACTTCTGGCTGGAACCATGGGGCTCCTGATCGGCGACAGATCCAATCGCACAGGCCGCGTTCTGACGGCGACCTCCTGGCTCTCCATTGTCGCTTCCGCACGCTGCATCCACAATCTGGTCACCGATCCCCCTTTCGATCCGGCAAGCTGGCTCGCTATCGGAACCTGGTTGCTCATCATGATCGCGCTTCAGGCGATTATCGTTGTTCAGACCTATCTGAAACCCGAAGCCGCCAGAGGATGGGTGCACGCTCTCACGACCGCGGGTCTTCTGGCCATCGTGTGGCTCGCCGGATCCATGGGAGCGATGGGTCCAGCGACAACTCTCCTCTTCATCGCGCTCATTCTTTTCGCCGCCCACGTCCTGGTCAGACTGATCATCGCGTGCCTGAAGGCGCCTGACCCGCTCGGCTGGGCGATCCTCTTAGTATTCGCCATCATTCTCGCAACCGGCGTCCACGACCTCGCCATGCACCTGGGCCGCGCCTCGCTTTCGGACGGGTATCTGCAGGGCTGGGCGCTTCCCGTCGTCATTATCCTGTCGGTTCTCGCCCTCGCGCGAAGAGCCGCCGAACAGCGACAGCTCGAAGAAGCGCTGAGGCGTTCCGACAGCCGAAGGGAGGACCTGATCCGCGACCTGCACGACCGGGTCGGAAGCCGTCTTGTGGCGCTCGCGTTCCATGCTCAGCAGTATGACCGCAACCCCGCCCTCGTAGAAGAAGTCCGCGATCTCATCTCCGAGGTCAGAATGATGCAGAACGCAGTCGCCTCGGACGCCACAACCCTTGACGCGCTGCTGGCTGATCTCAGGCATCTCTACTCGCGGGTTGGCGGAGGACGGCTACCGATCGACTGGCGGATACAGGAAACGGTCGAACGGATCGATCTTGGTCCCGATAAGGTCATCGCCGTCGCCCGGATCATCGAGGAAGCGATCGCCAACGCCATTCGGCACGCCGCGCCTTCACGCATCGTAATTCGTCTGATCCAGGAAACAGCCGGAAGTCCTGTACGTGTCGAAGTCGAGAATGACGGGATAGGGACCATCCGACCTGCCCCCTCGGGCGGCGGCGGACTGAACAACATGCGCGCGCGAGCAGAAGCGGCAGGCCTCAATCTTGACTTCGTCAATGCCGCCGAGACCCGGAGCGTGCGGATCAGCTTTCCGATTAGACGCCTGACGCCGTCTTCGGCGATCTCCCGCAGTCTCAGGTGTCAGATCCGGAGAACCCTTCGTCTCGACCCAAAGGGGAGCGAGCGGCGGCGAGGGTGAGCGGCGACCGGGACCCGTAGCGCCAGAGATGATCAGGCGAAGATCGTCTCAACGTTGGCAATCCCAGGTCTGTCAGACGCCGAGCCGGCGCCACGCCGTGAATGACGCCAGCAGCGCAAGGATGATGAAAGCGAGCCCGGCCGGCCCCAGCCAGGCGGACGCCCCGATCTCGACGAGAGACGAACCGGCCGCAACCCCGAGGGCCTGACCCAGGTAAAGAACAGAGGTGTTAAGCGCCACCGACGCGGAGGCATGAGGAGGCGAGACTGCAATCAGCCGCGCCTGCTGCATCGAGACGACCGCTCCAAAGCCGAGCCCCCAGAGCGCACAAGCCAGGGCGGCGGAACCATAATGTGTGGCGAAGAATGACCACACCGTCAGCCCGAGGGCGATAAAGGCCAGCGAACCGAGCTGCGTCCGTGGGGCGCCGATGCGGCCGACAATCCGTGTCGAGATCAGCGAGCTCACAAGCCCTGCTCCCCCGTAAAGTCCAAGAGCAAGCGCAACACCCGATCCGTCGGCGCCGCTGACAGTCTTCAGCTCGACCGCAAGATAGGGATAGAGCGTGAATTGACCCGCCATCTGGATCGCCGTGGTCGCGAGAAGGAGGAGGATGGCAGGTCGCGTCACGACCTCTCCCCACATCTTCAGCGACATCCGGGCGGTATGAAGCTTCGCCGGAGTAAGCCATGCGACACCGACCGCTGATGCGCCGGCCAGCAATGCAAGGGCGCCAAAGACGCTTCGCCAGCTCAGAGCATCCGCCGCAAGGCTCATGAGCGGGACCACCACAGCCGCCGCTACCGACCACCCCATGAAGACATAGGCCACCGCGCCCGCGCGACGCCCCTCGGGAACGAACAGAGCGACAGTTCCGGCCGCCTGGGGCGTATAGACGGCTGCTGCGCCGATCATGACCAGACGAACGATCAGAAGAGTGACGTAGTCCGTGGCTACGGCCGACAGGGCATGCCCAAAGGCGTAGACCAGAAGGGACAGGGCGAGCAGGGTCCTTCGCCCCATCCGATTGCTGATAAACCCGAACAGCGGTGCGCCCACGCAGAGGATGACAGCGCCCCATCCGATAAGCGCTCCGACCGCCGTCACGCTGACGCCCAGATCGACCGACATCGAATTGATCATCGCAGCAGGGGCGAGAACGCCCGCGCCTATGATGATGTTTCCGATCATCAGAAAACTTAAAGTCAGTGGGGGCGGCGAAAGGATCGCCTTTTCGGGTGACGTCATAAGGCCGCTTCCTTCCCTCGTCCTGTCGGTCTCGACAGGTCCCGAGGCGACAGGAGCCGTCGCGGGATCATGTCCGCTATAGAAAGCAAGGGTCGACAGGCTTGTCGACAGATCTCTGCTCGCTGTCAGGCTGAGATGACGATGAGTGGGATCTTACCTTCGCTGGCTCGATAAAACGGTCGAAAACGAACTCGGAACGGTCCGGACCCGCGCCATCTGGCCGAGATATCTCTTCCTCCGGGAGAAACCGCTGGCGTCTCAGGCCCTCAGTACAGTTCATTACGCTATCAGCCCTTCCCGGACCGGCCCCTCAGGGCGTAGTCTAATCTTCGGGACGCGTCAGGGTGGGATCGGGAGAGCGAGATGACGGTCGGATCTATCTGGAAATCAGCCTCGGCTCTCCTTGCGGCCGGTCTCATGACGGTCACTCTCGCCGGGTGTGGAGGACCGACGACAGAAAACACCGCTCAGGTTCTCATCGGAAAGGGTGAGGGTCCCACGCTGGAAAGCCGGCAGTCAGGGTCGAGACGACCCGGCGCCGGCGCAGCCGGGGATTTCGAATTCGTGCGTTACGCGATCGATGTCGCCTCCGATCAGCCCCGGGCCTGCCTCACCTTCTCCTCAACCCTTGATCCCGAACGCGATTATGAGCCCTTCATCACCCTGTCGACGGATGAAAAGGTCGCCCTCGCTGTCGACGGCGCCAATCTCTGCGTCGGCGGCCTCACCTTCGGAGATGAACGCGAGATCACCCTGAAGGCAGGCCTCGCCGCCCTCGATGGACGCACCCTTCCCTGGGACGAAAGCATCCGCATCGAGTTCGGAGACCGCCCCGCCTATGTGGGCTTCAAGGGCGACGGGGTCATCCTTCCGCGCATCGAGGCCGACGGCCTCGCGCTTGAGGCGGTCAATGTCGAGAAGATGCGCGTGACCGTTTCGCGAATCACCGACCGGGCCCTGGCCTTCAAGACCATCACCTCCGGCTTCGCCGCCTCTCAGGGGGATTACGGCTGGATGGAGTACGGTTCGGATGCCGGCGACGTCGCCGAAAAGATCTGGACCGGAACGCTCGATACGCCCGGCTCGCCGAACGCTGCGACCACCGTCGTCTTTCCGATCGCCAAGGCCATCCCCCGCCTTCAGCCGGGCGCCTATTTCGTCGAACTCGATCAGCTGAACGCCGCCGGAAAAGTCCCCAGCGACGCCGCACAGGCCAAGCGCTGGCTGATCATCACCGATCTCGCCCTCACCACCTACTCAGGCGCCAACGGCGTCTCGACCACGGTGCGCTCCATTCAGTCGGCCAAGCCGGTGCGCGGCGTCAGGCTCGAGCTGATTGCCCGCAACAACGATATCCTCGCACGCGGAGAGAGCGACCTGTCGGGCCGGGTGAAATTCTCCGGGCCCGCCCTCAAGGGTGAAGGCCCCGCCTCGCCCCGCATGATCATGGCTTACGCTCCCAATGGCGATTTTGCGATCCTGGATCTCGACCGCTCGCCCATAGATCTCAGCGAAAGCGATATCGGCGGACGCGATCCCTCGAAACAGGCCGACGCCTATGTCTACTTCGATCGCGGCGTCTATCGGCCGGGCGAGACCGTTCACGCGCAGGCTCTTCTTCGCTCGGCCTCAGCACAGGCCATGTCCGACCGCCCCGGTTCAGTTGTGGTCTATGGTCCCAATGGCCTCGAAGCCGGCCGCACCCGTTTTGACGCCGCCCGCCAGGCGGGAGGCGTCGCCTATGACTTCACCCTGCCCAAAAGCGCTGCCCGAGGCGAATGGCGGATGGTCGCCGAGGCTGACGGGATCGGCGCAGTCGGAAGCAGCAGTTTTTCCGTCGAGGACTTCGTTCCTCAGCGCATCTCCCTCGCTCTGAAGACCGACCTTGAACGGCCGGTTCGCATGAACGAAACCCGGTCAATCGAGGCCGATGTCCGCTTCCTCTACGGCGCCCCGGGCGCCGGCCTTCCCGTCGAGGCGACGACCCGCATCGAGCCGGATGACGGCGCGTTTCCGAAACTGAAGGACTTCCGCTTCGGCCGTCATACGGAAAGCTTCCGCGAGATCGCCTTTGACGCGGAACCGACCGTCGCCGACGGCTCGGGCAAGGCCGTGGTGATCATCGACCCGCGCCAGGAAGCCGTGGACAGCTCGCGACCGCTGCGCCTGCGCACCGTGGTGAGCGCGATCGAACCTGGCGGCCGAGCGGTTCGCGACGATGTGCGAACGCCCTTCCGGCCAAATGACCGCTATATCGGCGTCCGCCCGACCTTCGCCGACAACGCCTCTCCTGAGGGCCAGCCCGCAGGCTTCGAGATCGCATCGGTGGACGCCTCAGGCGCGCTCAAGGCGGCCGAGATCAACTGGCGCCTCGTCCGGATCGACTGGAAGTATGACTGGTACCGGTCCGACGGCGGAAGCTGGCAGTGGAGACGCTCACGGGAAGTGGTCGATGTCGAAGAGGGCGTGCTGCGGCTGACCAGCGGCAAGACCGGGACCCTCAAGACACGCAGCCTCGACTGGGGCGATTATGAGCTCATGATCACCGAAGGCGCCTCCGGCGCCGAGGCGAGCCTCGGTTTCTGGGCCGGCTGGGGCGGACAGCCTCAGGATGGCGTCGAGGCGCCCGACCGTGTGCGGCTAAGCGTTCCGGAGACCCTTCCGGCGCCCGGCGGCGAGGTTGAGGTGGGCCTGATGTCGCCCTACGCCGGCGAAGCCGAGATCGTGGTGGCGAGCGAGGACGTGATCCTGACCCGCACCATCGCGGTTAAGGCCGGCGGCGCACGGATCCGCCTGCCGGTGACGAAGGAATGGGGAGCGGGCGCCTATGTGATGGCGAGCGTCTATACCCCGAGAGACCCTGCCTCGAGACCGCGTCCGCGGCGGGCCGTGGGCGTCGCCCATATCGGCCTCGACATGAAGGGACGCACCTTCGACCTCAAACTCACGGCGCCGGAGGTCCAGCGTCCGCTGGCCCCCATGACCGTGCGCATCGAGGCCGCGGGCGGACCTGCAGGCCAGGAAACCTGGGTTCGGATTGCCGCGGTCGACGAAGGCATTCTCCTGCTGACGCGCTTTCAGTCGCCCGATCCGGTGGAGTACTTCTTCGGCAAGCGTCGCCTCGGGGTCGCCCTGAGGGATGACTATGGACGCCTGCTCGATCCCAATCAGGGCATCGCCGCCGCCGCCCGCTCGGGCGGCGACCAGATCGGCGGCGCCGGGCTGTCGGTCGTGCCGACAAAGTCCGTCGCCCTGGTCTCGAAGCCGGTGAAACTGGATCGCCGGGGCCGGGCCGACATCGCGCTCGATATTCCGGAGTTCAACGGCAAGCTGAGACTGATGGCGGTCGCCTGGTCGCCTGACGGCCTCGGCGCCAGTAGCAGCGCTGTGACCGTCCGCGACGCGACGCCTGCCGAACTCATCCTGCCGCGTTTCCTCGCCCCCGGGGATCAGGCTCTGGCGACCCTTACCCTCGACAATGTCGAGGGAGCAGCCGGCGCCTATGAGGCGCGTCTGAGCGCCGAGGGACCTGTGAAACCCACGACCGGTTCGCTCTCCGCCACGCTGGCGAAGGGTCAGAGACAGGACCTTCCCGTCAGCCTCAACGCCGGATCGGAAGGCGTCACACGCCTGCAGCTTCAGGTTTCGGGACCCGCAAACGCCAGTTCGGGACGCACCTACGACATCCAGTCCCGCTCTCCCTTCCTGCCGGTGAGCCGCGTGGAGCGCCGGGTGATCGATCCGGGCGAGACTTATTCACCTGGAAACGGGGCTCTGAGGGGATTTGTATCCGGATCCTCGAACCTGCAGGTCTCCTTCTCGCCCATTCCGATGGACGCCGCAGCGCTCTATGAATCCCTGGAACGCTATCCTTACGGATGCACCGAGCAGATCGTCTCCCGCGCCATGCCCCTGCTCTATGCCGGACAGATCGCCGAGCTCGCCGGACGTAAAGCGACGAGCGATCTCAGGAACCAGGTCCAGGAGGCGGTCTCGACCCTTCTCAACCGGCAGGGATCCGATGGAGCGATCGGTCTCTGGCGCATCGGGGATCGTCAGGCGACGCCGTGGATCGGGGCGTATGCGGTGGATTTCCTCAGCCGCGCCAAAGCGGCCGGGTATGTGGTTCCCGACGCCGCTCTCGACAGCGCGTACGACGCAATCGAAGAGTTCGCCGTCCGCGAAAGCTCATGGTCGACCGGTTACGAGTTCGAAGTCTACGAGCAGCGCTACAACTCCGACACCACCGAACGTCTGATGGACCGCGCCATCGCCTATGGGGCCTATGTTCTCGCCAAGGCGGGACGCATCGACGCCTCTCGCCTGCGCTACCTTCACGATGATCGCATCCGTCGCATTCCCGATCCGCTCTCGCGCGCCCATATCGCCGCCGCCCTCTACATGGTCGGCGACAAGGCCCGCTCGAAGTCAGCCTTCGATCAGGCCGAGCGCGTCATCGGGTTCGAGAATGACGGCGATTACTATCAGACGCCGCGCCGGGATCTCGCCGGGCTTCTGGCTCTGGCCGGCGAGACGCGATCGCGCGAACGTATCGAGCGACTGGCGACCCGCGTCACCCGGGACCTGCCCGAGCCCGACCGGCTGACCACGCAGGAGAAAGCCTTTCTCCTGCTGGCGGCCAACGCCCTGTCCGGCGGAAGCTCAGCTGTCAGCGTCGGCGTTGAAGGCAAGGCGCCTGTCGTAACCGAAGGTCGCGTCTTCCGTCTGGGCGAGGAGATCGCCTCAGGCGCGCCGACCTTCACCAACACGGGACAAACCCCGGTCTGGGTAACGGCGGTTGCACGCGGGGCGCCGGCCTCCGCCCCTCCGGCGGACGCCGATGGGCTGACCGTCCTCAAACAGCTCTGGACGCCGTCAGGCCGTCCGGTGGACGGAACGACCTTCACTCAGGGCGAACGCCTCGTGATCGCCATCTCCGCCGCCTCGAGCGAGGAGCGTCGAACGCCGCTCCTCATCGCCGACCTGCTTCCGGCCGGGTTCGAGATCGAGGCGGTGCTTCGCCCGGCCGATGCGGGCGCCACGGGGCCCTACGCCTTCCTGGGCGAGCTGGCCTATCCCGACATCGCCGAAGCCCGGGATGACCGCTTCATCGCCTCGCTCGATCTCTATGATCGACGCGCAGCAACGGTGGCCTATATCGTCCGCGCCGTGACGCCCGGACGCTTCACCCTGCCCGGGGTCGTGGCGGAGGACATGTACCGTCCCGACACCTTCGCCCGGACCGCGGCAAGGACGATCACGGTTGCGCGACGAAACTGACCGGACGGCGGGAGCCGAAGACACAGGCGAGGCGGCGCGAAAGCGCCGCCTTCCCCTTGTCCTGAAAAGGCCTCAGCTGCCGGAAGAGTGGTGGCGCAGGGCGGCGCTCGCCGTTCTGTGCGTGCTGATCCCGCTGATGGCTCTCGACGCCCTTCTGCCGCCCCCGCTGACGCGCGCGGAAACCATCTCGGCGGTCGTCCTGGACCGCCGCGGCGCGGCGCTCCGGATCTTTCCCGTTGAGGACGGGAAATGGCGGATCCGCGCCGATCTGAAGCGGACCGATCCGGATTTTATCGAGGCGCTTCTCGCCTACGAAGACAGCCGGTTTTATGTCCATGGCGGCGTTGATCCTCTCGCGGTCGGACGCGCTTTCGCCTCGATGATCTCCGCCGGACGCATCGTCTCGGGCGGCTCAACGATCACCATGCAGACCGCCCGTCTGCTTGAGCCCCGCCCGCGGACCCTGAGCGCGAAGATCATAGAATCCCTCCGGGCCGTTCAGCTCGAGCGTCGCTTCACCAAGAAGCAGATCCTCGAACTCTACCTCACGCTCGCTCCCTATGGCGGCAATCTCGAAGGCGTCAGGGCGGCCTCCTTCGCTTACTTCGGACGCGAGCCGGACCGGCTCTCGCCCGACCAGATCGCCATGCTCATCGCGCTTCCCCAGTCTCCTGAGGCCAGACGTCCCGATATCAGGCCGCGTGCAGCGGTGATCGCACGCGAACGGGTGCTGATGCGCCTTGCAGCCTCAGGCCTCGTGGCGGCGGATCTCGCGCGGGAATCGGCCTCCTATCCTGCGCCCGACCGCCGCGACTTTCCGGGAATCGCCTGGCATGCCGCTGAAGAAGTTCGTCAGCAGGCGCCCGCCTCCGGCGACATCGTCACCACCCTCGACATGCCCCTTCAGAAGGAGATCGAAGACCTTTCACGCCGCGCCGCAGGTCCCGCAGCCGACGGCGTTCAGGTCGCGATCCTTGTGCTCGATATCGCCAGCCGCGAAGTGCGCGCCGCCGTTGGATCCTCGAACCGTTCAACAGCGGGCGGCTGGATAGATCTGACCAACCGGCCCCGCTCGCCCGGATCGACCCTGAAGCCGTTCATTTACGGCATCGCCTTCGACGACGGGGCCGCCTCAGGATCAACGCAGATCTCGGATGCTCCCCAGACCTTCTCCTCCTACCGTCCCGACAATTTCGACCGCACATTCCGCGGCGATGTCACCGTCGCAGAAGCGCTCCAGCACTCCCTCAACGTGCCGGCCGTCAGCGCTCTGGACGCTGTCGGCGCGCGACGATTTGCTGCCGCGCTCGCCAACGCCGGCGCCGATCTTTCGATGCCGCTCGACGCCGACGACGAGGCGGGCCTCGCCATCGCCCTCGGCGGCGCCGGACTGACCGTCAGAGAGCTCGGAGCCCTCTACGCCGCCCTCGGAGACGGCGGGCTGGCTCGCCCTCTGGTCTGGCTCAAACCTGACCCGAAGGTCACAGCCACATCGTCTCCGGCCTCGAGCCGTATCATGTCCGCCGAAAGCGCCGGCGAGATCCTCAACATTCTGAAGGCCGCGCCAACGCCGGATGGACGCATGCCCGCCTCGCTGACGACGGGTGCGCCGGTCATCGCGGCCAAGACCGGAACCTCCTACGGGTTCAGGGATGCCTGGGCCGCCGGGGTGGGACACGGGCACGCCATTATCATCTGGATCGGGCGCGCCGACGGTTCGCCCCGCCCGGGCGTCACCGGTCGGGACGCCGCCCTTCCCGTTCTCTTCGAAGCCTTCGACGCCATCGAGCGCATCGCGCCATCGGCCGGAGACGCGGTCAGTGAGCGACTGATCGATACGATCGCGGAGGCCCCGCCGGATCCGCTCCGGCGCTTTGGGTCTCAGGACAGGCCTCCTCAGATCCTCTTCCCCCCCGACAAGGCCGAGGTGTGGTCCGATGAAGGACACCAGAGCTTCATCCTCGCTGCCGAAGGACAGGGTCGCCTGCAATGGTACGCCGACGGCGCGCCCGTGCCCGTCAATCGGGCCGGAGAGGCCGAATGGCGCCCCCCTTCGGCCGGCTATTACCGGATCACCGTGGTGGATGCGAACGGTCTGAGCACATCTGTTGGCGTGCGGATCCGGACGCCAGACAGCTGAACAGCGGTCTCACCCCCGCGATCCGACGGCGCTCAGCGCCCTCAGTCCCCGAAACCGTGACGTCTGACCAGTTCCACGAGACGCCGGCTCGCTGCATCCCCAGCGTCCTCAACCCCTGTCCTGATGGCTGTCTCGAGTTCCGACGCGAGCACCTTGCCGTGTTCGACCCCCCACTGATCGAAGGGATTGATCCCCCACAGAACGCCGGCGGCGAACGTTCTGTGTTCATAAAGCGCCAGCAGCGCTCCGAGAGCTTCAGGGCTCGTCTGATCCAGCAGGATCAGGCTCGACCCGCGGCCTCCGGGCATATGCATGTGCGGCGCCTGACGCGAGGCGCGGGCGGCGTCCATGCCGCCGGCGAGAAGACGAGCTTCAGCCGCCCTCGAGGATCGTCCCGCCAGAAGCGCCTCGGCCTGGGCGAAAGCGTTCGACAGAAGCGCCCGTCCCCGCTCCCGATCGCCCGCCCCGGCATCGAGAGAGGCGACGAACTCGATCGCGCTCTCCCGCATGCCCTGATGCAGGAGCTGGTGGAAAGAGTGCTGGCCCAGGGTTCCGACCGAGCCCCAGACCACCGGCGCGGTCGGCCCGACCAGTCCAAGCGCATCGTCCGCGGCCGACTTGCCGTTGGACTCCATCTCCAGCTGCTGCAGAAAATCGGGCAGTCGTCGAAGGCGATGCACATAGGCCAGAACCGTACGGCTCGGTATCTGAAGCGCCGTATGAAGAAACACATCCATCATCGCGAGCCTGGCTGCGATATTGTCCGTCAGAGGCGCATCGCGCACATGAGCATCCATCTCCGCGCCTCCGGAGAGAAAGCGTTCCCACACCGCCTCCCCGAGAGCGATCATCAGGGACAGACCGACTGAGGACCAGACCGAGTAGCGCCCCCCGACCGCCTCATCCATCGGGAAGATCCGCTCTTCCGCCGCTCCCCAGGCCATGGCGAGCTTCGGGGCGGAGGAGACCGCCGCCAGATGATGCGACGCTCCCGCCTCGCCCAGATGAGAGATGAGCCAGGCGCGCGCGAGGGCGGCGTTCGCCGCGGTCTCCGGCGTCAGGAAAGATTTGGAAACGACGATGACCAGCGTCGTGGCGGGATCGAGACCAGCGGTCGCCTCGGCGAAATCGTCCGGATCGACATTGGCGCAGAACCGAACATCGATCGAACGATCATGATAGTCCCGCAGCGCATCCCACACCAGGCGAGGTCCGAGATCGGATCCGCCAATGCCGACATGAAGGATGGAACGGACCGTAAAACCCAGCCCCCCGGCTCTCGCAGATCGCGCGAACGCCATCGCCTTGCGAGCCTGATCCATCAGACCGTTCGCTCTTGCAAAAGGCTCCCCGCCGCCGCGAAGCGCCCAGTGCAGCGCCGGTCGACCCTCCGAGGCGTTGACGATCTCGGCCGAGAACAGAGCCTTGAAGCGGGAGGCGAGCCCACGCTCATTCGCCAGCTCGAGGAGAGCCCCCATCGCCTCAGCGTCGATGGGCTGTCGGGAGACATCCGCTTCAAGATGCGGGGCGCGCCAGATGAAATCCTCAAGGTCGGGGCGTCTCACAGGCCATCCGGGCGGCAGGGCCCGGATCCGTGCCGCCTGCGCTTCGACCGCTTCCCAGCCTGCCAGCGTCATACGAGGTCTCTTCCCATTGAAAGGTACGGATACGGATCGGGGTCTCTATATCAGGCTTTGGGTGGGGCGAACGCCCTGAATCAACTCCCGGACAATTTTCAGACGAACGCCTCCGGCGGACAGACTGCCGGGCCCCAAATGCATCGTGTACGCATGACCAGACGCCCTCCCTGCCGCAAGGACCCGGGACAGAGACTTGATCAATGCCCGCTCCTCCGCCACGTTGCCACGACAGCCAAAATCAGGCCGAAACAGTCAGAGGCGGATCGCCCATGAATGACGAGCAGCTGAAGATCATCCGCACCCTTCAATGGATCTTCTACCCGATCGCGCTGATCATGCTCGCCGCTTTCGCATGGCGGATGTTTGGCGGACAGGGAAGCCTGCTCAGCGAGGAGTTCATAAGCCTCGTCGGATCACTCGAGGCCGGGGTGGTGTTCGCCCTCGCAGGCCTGTTCTGGCTGGTCTTTGCCGCCCTGGTGATTGAGTTCGTCCGCAAGGAAATGTCGGGAGCGATGGCGCGGAAGGACATGGGCGCCGTCCGCCTGGAGATCCGGCGCCCGAGGACGATGACCATCGTCATCTTTCCCCTTGCCGCTCTCGTGCTGGTCGCGGGCCTGAACGTCCTCGCCTTCAGCGCAGGATCGCTGAACATTGACGTCAGCGCCGTGGGACTGGGCGGAAAATTGATGTTCGGCCTCTTCTACGCGATCGGACATTTCATGCTGATCGTGCTGCTCCTGCGCGCGATCCGAAACCGGCCCTTCTTTGTCCTGACAGAGCGTGGATTTCTCTATGAGCCTGGAGACCTCTCCCCAGGACTTATACTCTGGCAGGATATCGCAGGACTTCAGGAATCGGATCTCCTGGCGCAGGGAACGAGCCGTACAGGTCCCACTCTGATGAGATCGTTCGTCGTCGCCCTTAAGGAGCCGGATCGATATATCGGACGGTATAATCCGCTTCTGCGCCAGCTTCACCGGACTCTCATCGGAGGCCTGCGGATACAGACGGGCGGACGAGGCGATATCGTGCTCGAAGCGCCTGACTTTGACGAGAGATATGAAGAGGTCCGTTCGCTGATGGCGGACAGCATCCGGGCCGCAGGCGGAAAAACAGACCTCCTCTGACAAGATGGCGGCGCACGCCTTTTACCCATCGATCCGTCGAATGATGAGATCGCTGGCGAACGCCAGGCGAGCCAGCCGGCAGGCGCAGAAGGTCAGATCAGAAGTAATTGCCGTTGGCCAGCATCAGAGGACGACCGTCTGGAGCATACCAGATCGTTCCCGGGACAAGAGGCGTCAGCAGAGTGACAACCGAAAACCCCGGATCAAGCGCCATGATCCAGTCCGACTGAAGCTGAGCGTGCGTCACACGGACGCGATACATCGGCCCAAGCGGACTGTCATAAGCGCTGACCGGCTCCATGGACAGAACCGGGCCTGCAGCCTGGATCGGGGCGTAGCAGCCCATTCCCGAGGTCTGAGCATAGATCGCGTTATAAACATCCGGAGCCAGAACCAGATAAGCCTGCGCAGGCCCGCAGTTCTGGAACGCGAAGATCAGACCCGAAAGCACCGGTCGCGGATCGAAACGGGCGGCGCTTCCCATTGATCCTGGAAGAGGCGCGGATGGAAAAGCGCTGGCGCCGGGAGGCGACCCGGGCGCTGTGACAGGGCTCTGACGACCGCAGCGCGACAGCAGCAATCCGGCCAGGCCGGAATATCGACCCTTAGGATAGGACGCCTCATGGGCCGCGAGACGATCGCACTGTACGGACGTCAGGGTCTGACTGGCGTCAACCTTCAGATCATTTCTGGAGGAGGCGGCGATCCAGCTCGCCGTTTCGGCGTCCATCGCGCTCAGATCCGCGCTCGCCATCCCGTTCGAAAAACTGAACGCTCCCTGATAGCTCGCCTCGAGCATCGGCTCGGCGCCCGGAGCGGCCTCAGCCACATCTTCGTAGACCCGCTCGAACACCTGACGAAGTTCAAGGCCTTCAACCGTCATGTGCCGGGCAAGCGAGCGCGCATAGACGCCATTGTCAGGCGTCTTCTTTCCCGGCGCGGCGGCATACGCAAGGACGCTGCCAAGCGGGAGATTGTTGACCCGCGCCAGCCCGTCTCCCGCCGCCTTTGTCCTCTCCCAGGAGAGAGCGAAAGGATTATTCCGACACGCGTCGAGAATGATAATGCGAAGCTTCGCCTGCCTCATCGACTGATGAACCGTACTTGCCCGCACCCCCTCAAAAAGAATGGCGGCTTCATCATCAAGTTTGGCGTCTACGGGAATCAGCCAGTTGTCGTCGTCATGCTGCATCCCGTGACCGGAATAATAGACAAGAGCGACATCCGCACTTCGCGCCTCAGCTGCGAACGCCTTGAGCGCGGCTTCAAGATCCGCCTTGGAGGGATCGAGAAGAACCGGGGGAAGATAGGAAAACCCGCCAATACGGGTGAGCGCCTCGTGAATGATCTGAGCGTCGGTCTTCGCCTGGGTAAGGATGCCGACCCCGTCATAGGCGCCCGCTCCGATGACCAGAGCGACCCGCTTCTCAGCGAAGGCCGGGAGGCTAAGCGCCGTCCACCAGACCACCAAGACCAGAAGCCAGCGCATTGGTGTGTTCCCCGCACCTGAAATGACGTCATAGAGTATGCGTATCCTGCCTCAGCTTGGATTGACGGACAATCGGAGATGGTGGGACGATGACAGTCCTTCAGCGGACGAACCATGAAACGACGCGCCTTCCTCTCCTCAGCTCTCGCCGCAACGCTCCTGGCCCCGGCGTATGCGCAGCTTCCGGACGCCGATGATTCGGATACGGAAGAGTTTCTCTCGGAGATCGAGGCGCTTGGCCTGACGGAGCGGACGACCATCGGAGCGGTGTCCTTCGATTCGGAAACGAAGGCCGTCATCCGTCAGGAGGGCGTCCGATCGGAAGGATATCTGCCACGTCTCACATCAGCCGACATCGCAGCGATCCGCGCAAACGATTACTGGAAGACAAGCGACCGGCCGCCCCCCTCATGGCCGAAGGACGAGCGTGCGCCGGATTACGCGCATCTCGAGCCCCTCGGCCGTCCCGAACCTGCCTTTACCCTGACGGCGGATGTCCTGAAGACGCTCGCCGACCGCAACGCCTTTTCTCTCGCCGCCCGGCCCGTCACCCTGTTCGGCCTGCGCGGGTGCCGGATCCTCGACGCCCTGCCCGGGGAGACATGGTCGCCCTCTGTCCGCCTTGAGGCGATACGCCCGGATCATGTCTCCAGCCGGTGCGTCATCGGCCTGTGGCGTCGCAGCGATGATCATCTGCGGGTGTTTCGCGCCTCAACCGTTCCGGCCGTCCGTCATGTCTATTCGGCCCTCGCCACCGGGGGGTATGGGGCAAGCCTTCTGCCCACTGGGCTTTATGTCTACCGGACGGGCGATCATCTCGGCGACTATCCGAACAGGATCCAGCGGGGCGCCCTGCGCATCCAGAACGATTACGCGGTTCTGCGCACCGTCAGAAACCTCACCTTCGACCCCTATGAGGAGACCGCCTTCTGGTCGAGCGGAGCGGCTCACAACATTCATGCTGGCGGAACGGCCGAGCGCTTCAGCTGCGCAGGCTGTCAGGTGATCCCCGGCGGTTACGGCGGCGCGGACCGGATGATCTCGCAGGGAGACTGGGCGCGCTTTCAGCGAGACGCAGGGCTGAGGCGACCTGATGGAAGCTTCGCGCCTGAGGGATCGCTGCCGGCGTTCGACTACATGCTGCTGACAGGCGAGGAGGCGGCCCTCGCCGCCGCCGCTCAGCCGGCCTTTCTGAACGGCTATCGTCGCCTGAGACCCGGAAGCTCGGGGTCGGCGGTCACCCGACTTCAGAAACGCCTTATCGCGCGTCATGGGAGCCGGATAGCCGGACTGCGGGACGACGGGCGCTTCGGACTGATGACCTCCATGGGGGTTCTTCTCGAATCCAAGCGCACAACACGGGAATACGCCTCACCGATCGTCATCTCCTGATAGATAAGGCCTCAATCGCCATGCAACGCCGGATCGCGGCGCCCCGCCATGGGTCGACGTCGGCGAAAGAGACGATAAACTCCACGGTCGTCGACCTGTCCTTCTGACATCTCAACCGACGGGAGCGCCTGTCTCATGTCCCCCTTGAATGCGGATGACGCCCGAGACGCCGCCCGGCGTCGCCTGCCGCGCTTTCTCTTCGACTATGTGGATGGCGGGGCGGGCGAGGAGACGACGCTCCGCGCCAATACCTCCGATCTCTCGAACATCCGTCTTCGTCAGCGCGTCCTGCGGGATGTGGCGGATATCCGCCTCGACACGACATTATTCGGCGAGAAGCTCGCCATGCCGGTTATCCTGGCGCCTGTGGGGCTTGCCGGCATGCTCGCCCGTCGCGGCGAGGTGCAGGCGGCGCGCGCGGCGCGCGCGAGCGGGGTCCCCTTCACCCTCTCCACCGTCTCCCTGTGTCCCATCTCTGAGGTGGCCAGCGCCGTCTCGGGCGGCCTGTGGTTTCAGCTCTACGTACTCAGGGATCGCGGCTTCATGGCTGACGCACTCGAGCGGGCCAAGGCGGCGGGGGTGCGTGTTCTGGTCTTCACGGTCGACATGCCCGTCCCCGGCGCGCGCCGGCGCGATGCGCGCTCGGGCATGAGCGGCCCCAACGGACCGGCGCGGCGCCTGCTTCAGGCGTTCGGCAAACCCCGCTGGGCGGTCGATGTCGGGCTCTTCGGCCGGCCGCACACCCTGGGCGGAGTTTCAGCCTATCTTGGACGCGCCACGGGCCTCACGGACTATATCGGCTGGCTTGGCGACAATTTCGATCCTTCGATCAGCTGGAGCGATCTCGAATGGATCCGCAGCAGCTGGGAAGGCCCCATCATCATCAAGGGCGTGCTCGATCCGGAGGACGCCCGTGAGGCCCGCCGCTTCGGAGCGGACGGCCTCGTCGTCTCCAACCATGGCGGCCGTCAGCTCGAAGGCGCGCTCTCGACGACCCGCGCCCTGCCAGCCATCGCCGACGCCGTCGGCTCGGACATGGTCGTCCTCGCCGACTCGGGCGTTCGCTCAGGTCTCGACGTGGTTCGTATGATGGCTCTCGGAGCGCGAGCCGTGATGATCGGACGCGCAGCCGCCTACGCGCTGGCCGCCGGAGGGGAGGCGGGCGTAAGCGCCCTTCTCGAAGGCTTTGCCCGCGACATGAAGGCGAGCCTCGCCCTGTCGGGCGTCCGGTCGGTGGGCGATATCTCCGGTGATATCCTCGCCTGACCGAAGCGCATCAGGGGAGGTTCTCCAGCCTTCCTGTTTGTGCTCAAAGCTGTCGGACAAAAGGGCCTCCGGGGAGAGATGGAGATGACCAGACGAAACATGCATCTTTCGGGAGCGCTGGTGATCGCGCTCGCTCTTGCCGCTTGCGGCGAAGGAGGCTCGCCGACGCCCGCCGCCGAAACGACGCAGACGCAGGCGGCCGAGCCGCCAGCCCCCTCCGTTCCTGCACTGACGCTTTCAGACCTCCCGGCGCCCTATAACGAAGCCGATCTCGAACGCGGCAAGGCGGTCTTCGCCAAATGCCGCAATTGTCACTCGCTCGTAGCCGCCGAAGGCGCCCGGGTGGGCCCCAATCTTCACGGCGTCTTCGAACGCCCGACCGCCTCGGCCGACGGCTTCAGATATTCTCCCGCCCTCGCCGAGTGGCCCGAGGAGACCTGGCGTCCGGACCTTCTGGAAAGGTGGCTTGAGAAGCCCAAGGATTTCCTTCCCGGGAGCTCGATGTTCTTCAACGGCATCGATGATCCCGACGATCGGCGGGATGTGATCGCCTTCCTGCTCATCGAAACACGTCGCTGAGACCGGGAGAGGACCGCAACCGCCATCGATCCGCCGCCATCCGCAAAGAGAGGTTTGACCCCATGACGATGCGCCGACTGTTCAGAGGCCTTCTTCTGGCGCCGCTCGTGTGTCTCGCCGCCGCTCATGCGCAGGCGCCGTCCGGCGATCTTCGCTCAGCGCAAACCGAGCGCATCGAGGCCGCAGCCCGGACCTTCATGAAGGACACCGGTATCGCGAACATGTCCTTCCTGCTGATGCGCGGAGAGACGGTCCTCATGAGACGCGACTACGGCGCCTATGATGAGACGACCGTTCTCCCTCTGGCCTCAGCGACGAAGTGGGTCACGGGCGCCATGATCATGCGCAGCGTCGATCGCGGCGAACTCAGTCTCGACGCCAGCATCGGAACCTACGTGTCCGGACTTCCCGGCACGCATGCGGGTCTCAGGGTGAGAGAGCTCCTCTCCTACACCGCCGGCCTTCCCTCACTGGCCGATGGGGGCGGAGACATCGCGCAGAATAAACGCATCGCGATGGATGAAGCGGTTCGCGCCCTCGCGTCGCGGCCTCCTTCGACCCCTCCGTCAACAAGTTTCGCGTATGGCGGCCCCGACTTCCAGTTCCTGGGGGCGGCTCTTGAAGCGAAGACCGGCTCGACATGGGCCTCCGTGTTTGACGAAGCCTTCGCACGTCCCATGGGGCTATCGCCCTTTTACTGGAGCAACCCGAAGGGACCCAATCCGCCTAACACGGTCACCAATCCCCTTCTGCAGGGCGGCGCCGCAACGACGCTAACGGCGTATGGCCGTTTCCTGACCATGATCGCAGGAAAGGGCGTGTTCGAGGGACGGCGCTATCTGAGCGAAGCTGCGATCCGCCGCATGGAGGAGAGCGCGACCGACGGCCTGACCCTCCGCTATGTGCCGGAAGGCGCGCCGGACGGGGCGGCCTACAATCTCGCTCACTGGTGCGAGCGCCCCGCCCCGTCGGGATGTCTCATGCTGTCAAGTCCGGGCGCTTTCGGCGTCTATCCCTGGATCGATCGGCCAAACGGCCTTCACGGCGTCATCTTTGTGGAGGACCGCCTGGCGCGTATCGCCGATGAAGCGAGAGCCTTTCGGGACGACATGATCGCCTCGGCCCGTTCGGGCGCACAGTGACGGACACATTCTTCGGCGAGGCGTCGATCGGTCGATCAAGTGACGATTGGCGAGCTCTGCGTGCTCCCGATCAGCGGACGCCCACCATGCCTGAGTCACGGCCGAGGCTGGCGCTGACCGACCCGTTCAGGACGGCGCGCTGAGACGGGCTCAGAGCACACGCTTGAGGTCTGAGCGATGGAGACGAGGACCTCCGCCCGAGATCAGGCGTCGTAGCCGGGAAGCTCCCGATCGAGCTTGCGCAGGCACCCAGGCCAGGCGAGCTGTCCGGCGCCGCCGAAGCCGCGGGCCATCTGGCCGCGGACGGTCTCGATCGCCGCATCCGGAGCGAGGCGCGCCTTGTCCCGGCCGCCGGACAGGGCGAGGACCTGCATCCGGCAGGCGCGCTCCAGATAGAAAATGCCCATCCAGCACTCCGCCGCCGTCTCACCGACCGCCAGCGTGCCATGGTTCCAGAGGAGCATCAGCTTCTTCGATCCGAGGTCGGCGACCAGACGCTCACGTTCGTCGAGGTCCAGGGCGATGCCCTCATAGTCATGATAGCTCAGATGCGGGAGGGCGATCAGCGCATGCTGGCTGAGCGGCAGCAGCCCTTCGTTCTGAGCCGAGACGGCCACACCCTGGTCCGTGTGGAGATGGAGCACGAACTTCGCATCCTCCCGGGCCGAGTGGATCGCCGAGTGAATGGTGAACCCCGCCGGGTTCACGAAGTAATCGGACGGCTCGACGATGTTCCCCTCGAGGTCGATCTTCACCAGCGAAGAGGCGGTGATCTCCCCGAAGAACATCCCGTAGGGATTGATGAGAAAGTGATGCTCAGGTCCCGGCACGCGAGCGGAAATATGTGTGAAGATGGCGTCATCCCAGCCATAGGCGGCCACAAGCCTGTAGAGAGCGGCCAGATCGACCCGGACCTGCCACTCTTCCGGGCTTACCCGCTCGCGAACCGAAGACCCTTTCGAAGACAAGGCCTTAACGTCATCCGCCATGAGTATCTCCCTCGACGATCCTGGTTCGGGGGGATAGCCCGCCGGAACCCGATGATCCTGAACCTTGACCGGATGGTCGCAGACCCGGCCCTCCAGAGCAACCCTTGCCGCGGACGGAACGCTAATCGGGACCTCAGGCCAGACACGCCCATCCTGACCCCGCGGGCGCCCCCCCAAGATCCCCCAAGATAATGGATGCGGTTTGATCCCCCGTGACCTAGTGTGGAAGGTGTTTGACCTTCTGGAGCGTCCTCATGGCCGCCAGCGGACTGAAAATCCATTTCACGGCGTCGGAGAAGCCCGCCGCCCGCGCGGCGCTGACCGCCATGACGCGGCGCTACGGTCAAAGCGCTCCGGAGGACGCTGACGTGATCGTCGCCCTGGGCGGCGACGGATGGATGCTCGAAGTGCTCCGCGGACGCCTCGCCGATCGCCGGCCGGTCTACGGGATGCATCGCGGCACGGTGGGCTTCCTGATGAACGAATACGCCGAGGAGGACCTGCCCGCACGCCTGGATGCGGCGGTTCGGGTGGTCATTCATCCTCTCGAGATGCAGGCGAGGGATAACGCCGGCGGACGCCACACGCTTCTCGCCATCAACGAGGTGTCTCTTCTTCGACAGACCTCGCAGACCGCGCGCCTTCGTATCTCAGTCGACGGCAGGGAGCGTCTGAGCGAACTCTCGGCGGACGGCGTAATCCTCGCCACGCCCGCCGGCTCGACCGCTTATAACCTGTCCGCCCACGGGCCCATCCTGCCGCTTGGGGCGAACCTCCTTGCCCTGACACCGATCTCTCCCTTCCGGCCGCGACGCTGGCGAGGCGCGCTTCTGCGCCATGACGCGCAGGTAAGGATCGAGGTGCTGGAGGCCGATCGCCGGGTTGTGGCGGCGTCTGCGGACACCCAGGAGGTTCGTGACGTAGCGGAAGTGAACATCCGGGAAGACAGAAGTCGGCCCTTAACCATGCTTTTTGACGAAGGTCGGGCCCTGGATGAACGGATCCTTCAGGAACAGTTTTCATTCTGACTTGATCGGGGTCAGACGCCGACTCGTAACGAGACCCAACATTCGCGCACAAACTGCAGAGACGACATGCGAGAGCCGAACTCGAACACTCCGGACATTGAGACCGATCGCCGGCCGGTCATCAGCGAAGAGGCGATCGCGCGCGCCCAGGAGGCGGTCGACCGTCTGTCGGCGCGATTTGACGACTGGATGGCCGAAGAAGTCCGCCGGATGTCCGACGCCTGGTTCGCCTGCCAAAGCGCTCACGGATCCGACGAAACTCTCGAGACGCTTCACCGTTGCGCGCACGATCTCAAGGGATTGGGGCCCACCTGCGGCTATCCCCTGATCGGAGAGCTGGGGGCGGAGATCTGCCGCCTGACCAGCCCGGCGGTGCGGCGCGGCGATATCGTCTTCAAGCCCGACCTGGTGCGCGAACACGCCGAGGCCGTCCAGATCGCCCTCGCCTCCCGCATTCGCAGCGCCGAAGCGCCGGAAGGATCGGCCATGCTGGCGCGTCTCGCGGCCCGTCGGACGCTCTCGCGCTGATCCGATCAGAGCGGACCTTCGCCCCGAGGGTCCCTCAGCTCATCACCCGTTCGATCGCTTCCTCGACAAGGGAGTAGCCTGCCTCCGCAGGGATGCGCAGAATGCGCTGTCCGTCCCGGTCGATAAGCTCGGGCTCCACGGTGACGATGCGGCGACCGCGCGCCGAGCGCTCCGCCTCGGCGACATTGGCGGCCGACGCCAGAAGTTCGAGATTAAGGCGGGTGGGGAACATCAGCTTGGTCTCCCCTTTCAGTCTCTGCTCGAGCACAGCGGCGGGAGACACCCATCCGTGATCGATCGCTTCGCGGCCGTCATGATGGGCGACCTGAAGCTCAGGCGCGACAGCGAGGAAAAAATGGGTATCGAACCGCCGGGGCTCAAATGCCGGCGTGATCCAGTGCGCGAAGGGGGCCAGCCGGTCCAGCGTCAGGCGCAGTCCCGCCTCCTTCACCATCCGTAAAAACACCGAACTGTCGGCTTCAACCTCGGGACGAAAGCGCCCCAGTCGCGCGCAGACCTCGGCGTCCGGAACCCGCCCGTCTGCCCGGTCCTCCGCCAGCAGGAGCCCCGATTCCTCAAACGTCTCGCGGGCCGCAGCGATGCGCAGCGAGCGCTCATAAGCGCTGTAGCTGCCGTCGGAAAACTCCTGCCAGGCCTCGTCCGCGTCCGCCCCGGCGACCTTGCCCCCGGGGAAAACCCAGGCGCTGGCCCCGAAGGCCATGCCGGAGCTCCTGCGCACCATCAGGACCTCGAGCTCAGGAGCGTCACGGACCAGAAGAACCGTGGCGGCCGGCTTCGGATGAGGGGGGGCCTCGGTCATTCGCTACCTCCACGGATGGGATTTGATCAAAATTCACCGATCGGCTTTGTCCGGACCTTCAGCCTGACGTGTTAATCACAAAGCAGGCTGAAAAGACAACCGGAACGGACAAGTCCATGGCAGACGTGCGCGTCCCCCATCTCAGGATCGTGCCGCGCGATCCCGCGCCGGCGCAGACGCGCAGCCCGCGCATCCGCTTCCGGCCGATCGTCCAGCTTCGCGACGGCTGCGCCTTCGGCGTCCACGCCGAGACCGAATTCAACTTCGAAGACGCCTGCCGCCCGAGCGACATGTTCTCTCCCTCTCCCCCGTCTGCGGCCGCCTGGCTCGGAGAGACGATCGAACGGATCGCCCGCCTCGCGGAGCGCATGGGACAGCAGGACCGTCCCATTTCCCTGACCGCGCCGCTTGCAGCGCTGGCCGACCCCGACACCCCGATGGCCGCCGAGGCCGGCGCCCGACGCAGCCGTCTCCTGCCTCAGGAAATCCGGATCGACTTCGCCGACGCCTCGGTCTGCGCCCTGGAGGATCAGGGTCTCGAGCGGCTCGAGGCCGTTCACGCGCGCGGATTCCGCATCGGCCTCGACGCCCGCCGCGGCTGGCGCACCCCCATGGGCGTCAGGGCGCGCACCATCATTGAGGCCGTCCGTCTCGATCCGGCGATCTATCGGGAGCTTGGAACGCCGGTTTCACGCCTCGAGGCGGCGTCCGCCGAAGGCGTCGCGCTGATCGCGGAGAACGTTCACTGGCGGGATGCGGCCGAACTCGAAAAGCTGCACATAGGCTTCGCCCTCAACCCTCGCGCCGACAGCTGAGGCGCAAAAGCCTCAGGCTGCGCCGGCGTAACGACGACGGGCCCGGGCCGGATCCAGAGCATCCAGCTTGTCGAGCAGATAATCGAGATCGGCCCGGGGAATGGCCTGAAACTGGGTGAGCACGCGTTCAATCATCCGCTGACGGAAGCGCTCGCGGTCGCCGGGCAAGCCGTTCATGTCCGTATTGTGATAGACATCGACCGCCATGCGGAATGCGAGGAACATTCCCGAAGGGAGCCCGGCGCGCTCGAATACCGTCTTGAGCCCCAGCGCCCCGGCGTCATGGATCATGATCCAAGCCTTGGAGCGCGGCACTCCGGCGAGCTCCGCCATCGCATATTCGACGAAGGTCATGTGCCCCAGACACAGAGCCCGCATGATCAGCGAGGGCGTAAGGCGGCCGTTGAGATTGAGCTGCTGGGCGAACCGCTCAGGATCGGTCGACAGACCGGCCTGTTCGACGAGATCGAGCGTGGCGCGCTCGCGCGCTCCGGTGGCGATCTCGATCGCCAGCTGCGGGGGCAGTTCATGGCGGTTGACCAGCCTGTCGAAGAGATCGCCCGTCACCATCGTCACCAGCTTTTCCGCAACGTGAGTGGGAAGAGCGCGACGCGACACCAGCGCCTCCTTGACCCCCTCATCATCGGAGAAGCGCCGGAACAGCGACTCGAACGCCGTATCCGAGAATGACGCTCCCTCATTGAGCGCCGCCGCCTCCACCGCCTGCCGGTGAGCCTTGAGACAGATGACGCCGGTCAGCTCCTCAGAGAGGACGGGTCGGCGCGCAATGGCGGTCTGCCGATCCGGAGATCCCTCCTCGAGCAGCTCCATCAGGTCCTGATCGTTAAGACACGGCGAGTTGGACAGGATCGGGATGGCGACCATATCGACATCCCGCGCCAGCCGGAGCGCAAGCTCCCGGGGAAGATAGGGAGAATGACGAAGCGTCTGGGCCAGAGCGCCGCGGACGAGCTCGGCGGCGTCCGCCGCCATCATCTCGAGAATGGTCTGCGCTTTTTCCCGGTCCTGGGGAGACAGGTCAGCCCCGCCGATCCGACGACAGATCTTGCTGGCCGCCTGAGCGCGCTCCTCAGGGGTCTCACCCCGCACCAGACGCCGGATATCATCCTGCGTGAGAGCCGCACGCATCGTCGCAATGGTCATCGTCAACCGCCAGATTCGAGCCCCGGGAGAGAGGCCATCCTTGCCGGTCATCGTTAATAAGTATTTACATTAATTCGTTCGGGCCATCCCGCCCGGCGGAGCCGGGAGGTGAAAAATGCTGCTGAACGGCGTGAAGGTGATTGAACACGCGACCTATTTCGCAGGTCCCGGCGCGGGAGGAATACTCGCCGACTGGGGGGCCGAGGTGATCAAGATCGAACCGCCAGGAGGGGATCCGGTTCGCGGAAACTTCGATACGCGCGGCTCAGGCCGGGAGCGCCTCTCGGACAATCCGGCCTTCGACGCGGACAATCGGGGCAAACGTTCGATCGTGATCGACGCGCGTCAGGAGGCCGGGCGCGAGGCGATCCGCCGACTGGCCGACGGCGCCGACGTCTTTCTGACGAATGTCCGCCCAGGCGGCATCGAACGCTCGGGTCTCAGCTACGAGATCCTGTCAGCCCGCAATCCCCGTCTCGTTTATTGCGCCGTCACCGGCTACGGGCTCGAGGGCCCGGACGCGAACCGCCCGGGCTTCGACATCGCCTCCTTCTGGTCGCGTGCGGGGATCGCCCGGCTGACCGCGCCGCGCGGCGCGGAGCTTTTCCCGATCCGAACCGCCGCCGGCGATCACACCACCTCGATCGCAGCCGTCGCAGCCATCAACGCCGCCCTCATCGAAGCCCTGAAGACGGGCCGCGGGCGCCTGGTCGACGTCTCTCTTCTGCGAACCGGCCTCTATACGATCTCAACCGACCTTGCGATCCATCTCTTCTTCGGCCGCATCGCCTCCACACGGGCGCGGAAGGAAGCGTATAATCCGCTCTCCAATTTCTTTCGCACCCGGGACGACTGCTGGATCTGCCTCGTTGCGCGCTCAGGAACCACCGATCTTCCCCGGATCGAGAGGGCGCTGGATCTGCCGGGCCTCTCGAGCGATCCGCGACTGGCGAGCATGGCCTCGCGGCGGGATGCGGCTCCGGAGATCACCGCCCTTTTCGACGCCGCCTTCGCCCGCTTCACGCGGGAGGAAATCGCCGAGCGCCTCGATCGCGAAGAGCTGGCCTGGGCGCCGGCCCAGTCTCTGGCCGAGGTCGCCGAGGATCCTCAGGTCGCTGCGGCCGGAGGGATTGTAGACATGCCTTCAAAAGCGCCCGGAGAGACTTTCCGATCGCCCGCAGGACCCGCCCGGTTTGTCGGCGCCGGCGAAGGACCGCAAGGCCCCGCCCCGGCGCTGGGCGAGCACACCCGTGAAATCCTCTCAGCAGCCGGATATTCCTCGGAGGAGATCGAGGGCTTGCTCTCTTCGGGCGCTGCGGCCTGACCGAAGGCCCTCAGGCCTTGTCGGATGTCGGATCGGACTGCAGCTCGAAGAGCGCCGTCATCAGCGAGGAGGCGAGCTGAGCCGACCCCATGCGCGCCGCCCATCGACCGGCCATCTCGAGGGAAGGCTCCTCCGCAGCCGCCGGACGCGGCGAGAAGCTTTCGAGGGACGCGGTAAGGATCTCTGGCCGGACCGGCGTTGAAGCCGGCGCAAGAGGCGTTGGAGCGATGCGCCCGGCGTCGGCTGAGGCGATCTCAACCCCGGTAAGGCGCTTATAAAGCTGACCGGAAGTCAGCTGAACGCCGTCCTTCGAACGAAACACGTTAGGGTTCGCCAGCGCCGCCTTGGGGAAGGCCTCCGACGCCGCGCCCGGATCGCCGCGACGGGCCGCTTCGATGAGTTTGGCGGCCTCGGAGGGCCCCATGAAATGGGCCGCATAGAGTTCCTGCGAGGTCGGCGTGCGTCCGATCTTCTTGCCAAGGATGCGCGAATTCTCCCGGGCCAGCTCACCGGCCATGCGCGCGGAGAGGTCCGGATCGTGACGAAGCTCGAGAATGGCCTCGCGGCTCATGCCGGGACCGACTTCGGCGCGCCCGCCATCGGAAATGGAGACCGCCTTCGCGGCTCCCTCGACGCCGTGCTGGGCCCCATAGCGGTCGATCATCCGCAGCCAGGTCTCATTTGTGAACTGGAACAGACCGGCGGCTGAAGAGGTCGGCGCCCTGGCGGTCGGATCAAAATTGCTTTCCCGGCGAGCGGTCTTCACCAGGAAATCAAAATCCGTTCCGGTCGCTGCAGCCGCCTGGCGCAGAGCCGTCATCACGCCGGCCCGGGCGGACTGGGCGGACGCGATTGGCGCGGCAGGGGATGAGGAATCAGTCACAAGCCGGATCCTGTCTCTTGCCCCACCCTCGGGCGGAGAGGGTTATTGAAAGGTTAACAAACCCGCGTCCACGCCATGAAGACGCCCTGCCTTCCGCCGCGAATCCGGCGATAAGAAACCTCCTCCCGCCGTCTCATGAGGCTTTCCATGACCGCTCCCGTCGGCTCCAAGGCCAACCCCTCCCGGTTCGACGTCTATCCGGACCTCGCCGAGGACGAACCCTATTTCGTGATCAGGGCTCACGACCCTCTGTCGAGCGCGCTGGTCGAGCTGCACGCCTATATCGGCGCCGGCCAGGCCGGAGCGGCCCACAACAAGCTCGCGGAAATCATGTCGCTTACGACCCAGAAAGCTCCGAGGCCCTCTGATTCGCCCAAATATCGTGAGACCTTTGCGATCTCGGCGGCGATGGAGAAATGGCGCAACGACCAGTAGGTCGATGCGCCTGTCGTCCTCTCAGTAGCTCTTGGGCAGCCCCAGCACGCGCTCGGAGATAAAATTGAGGATCATCTCGCGCGAGACGGGCGCAATGCGGGCGATCATGGCTTCACGCATATAGCGCTCCACATCATATTCGCGCGCATATCCCATGCCGCCATGCGCGAGGACAGCCGCCTCGCAGGCGTTGAACCCCGCCTCGGCGCCGAGATATTTCGCGGCGTTGGCTTCCGCGCCGCACTCAAGGTTGAGATCGTAGAGGCGCGCAGCCTTGTAGGCGAGCAGCTCCGCAGCCGACAATTCCGCCCAGCAGCGGGCGAGAGGATGAGCCACGCCCTGATTCTGGCCGATCGGACGACCAAACACGACCCGCTCGCGCGCATAGGTGGTGGCGCGTTCAAGGGCGCAGAATCCAAGACCGATCGCCTCGACCGCAAACAGCACGCGCTCAGGGTTGAGGCCCTGCATCAGATATTTGAACCCGTGGCCCTCCTCGCCGATCAGATCCTCCTTCGGGATCTCGACGCCGTCGAAGTAGAGCATGTTGCACTCGACCGCCTTACGTCCCATTTTCGGGATCGGCTTGGCCTCGATCCGAGTGCGATCCATATCGGTGTAGAAGAGGGAGAGGCCCAGATAGGGCTTGGAGGCCTTCTCCTTCGGCGTCGTGCGCGCGATGATCAGGATCTTGTCGGCCCGCTGAGCGCCCGTGGTCCAGATCTTCCGCCCGTTGATCACATACCCCTTGGGCGTGCGCTCCGCCTTCGTCTCCAGGCTTGAGGTGTCGAGGCCCGAATTGGGCTCGGTGACCGCAAAGCACATCTTCTGCTCGCCGGAGATTATCTTCGGCAGGTGCGTCATGCGCTGCTCGGGCGTCCCGAACTTCTCGATCGGCTTGGCGCCGAAAATGTTGAGGTGGATGGAGGACGCGCCGGAAAAACCTGCGCCCGATCGCGCCACGGTCTGCATCATGATCGAGGCCTCCATGAGGCCCATGCCTGAGCCTCCAACCTCTTCAGGCATGGCGATGCCGAGCCATCCGCCGTCCGCCATCGCCTTGGTGAACTCTTCCGGCCAGATCCCGGTCTCGTCCGTGCGCCGCCAGTACTCGGCGTCGAACTGGGAGCAGACCTTTGCGACCGCATCGCGGATCGCCTGCTGATCCTCATTCAGGGCGTCGATCTGGTGCATGGAGCTCTCCGGGTCTGGTTCTGCACGCCTTGATAGCCTCTCAGCAGTCGGACTGCGAGTGCGACGCCGTATCGCGGATCCCGGCTCGTCGGGGCGAAAAGGCGGCCGGAACCGTCTCGCTCCGTCCCTCGAGCATCAGCCTCGCCGTCAGCTCCCCTGTGGCCGGGGCCAACAAGACCCCGTTCCGGTAATGGCCCAGGGCCGCAAATACTCCCGAAACGGCCAGGGCCCCGATCACAGGGGCTCCGTCAGGCGTCCCGGGGCGGAGGCCGGTCCAGCTCATCACCTCGGGCGTCCCTTTCAGTCCGGGCAAAACCTGAAACAGCCGGGAGGCGAGCGCCTCGACGGCTTCCGGGCGGACCGCAGGATCCGTTTCGCCGGGTTCGCTTGTCGAGCCGACGAGCGTCCAGCGCCCCTTGGGCGCCGCATAACCCGACCCGAACCGAACCACCCGCCGCGGAGCCGCAGGGCTGGGCGCAAGAGCGAGCATATGGCCCTTCACCGGATGAAGGCGCGGCGCTTCCGCATCAAGCGCCTCACCGTCGGGACGTTCAAAGCGAACCTCCTGCAAAGAAAATCCTGTGGCCAGGAGAACCTGGTCGGCCCGGGCGCCGTTGGGAAGAATGAACTCTGAGGCGCAGATCACGCGATCGACCGGCTGATCGAATACGAGGCGAACGCCCTGAGCCCGCGCCGCCTGGGTCATCCTCCAGACCAGTCGACCGGCGTCGGTCTGCCCCTCACCCGGCAGATGGAGGGCCGCATGAAGATCGGGCGAGGCGAGCGGCTCCAGGTTGAGAGCCTCCGCGCGGGAGAGACGTCGGACGGGAACGCCGCGGCCCTCGCAGGCGAGAGCGAGGCGCTCAAGGCCGTCCGCCTCCGCGGGCGTCGCTGCGCAGGCGATTGTTCCCGAAAGATCAAGCTCGCATGATCCCCCGCTCAGACGCTCGATGTCGGAAGCGAAGCCGGGCCACAAACGGGCAGATTGAAGGGCGAACGCGAAAAACGCATCGCCGGCTTCGCCGCGGGCCGCCTCATAGGCGGGCGCGATCATTCCCCCCGCCCGTCCGCTGGCGCCCTCTCCAGAGGACGGATGGCGGTCATAGACGGTCACCTCGGCGCCCCCCCTTCGGAGCGACAGAGCGCATGCAAGCCCGATCACGCCGGCGCCGATAACGGCGATGCGAGGGCCTCCTCCGTAAGAGACTGAAGCGGGCGATGTCATGATCGCTGTATACGCGGGCGGCGGCGAGAGGCTACCCCCGGCAGCAAGGAGACCAGACGAGCTCCCGGGCCCGTCAGACCATCCCGGCGAAATCCGTGTCGTCCGCTGCGGAGACCGACCGTCGTCGCTCGCGCCGCCAGAACATCAGAAACCGGGCGGCATGTTCGCGATCCTGAAACACCAGCCGACGACGAACCTCCTCACCGGTGCGTTCCGTCAGCATCATGATGTCCGGAGCGTCGCCGTCATCGCCGATCAGGCCTGCATCCCGGCTCCAGCGGGCGAAAGCGTCGACCGCCTGAAACAGGCGGATGGGATCCGCCTGATCGCCGCCCCCGATCCGAACAACGACTTCAGTCATCACGACCTCCACCGATGCCCCGTTCACGAACCCGAAAACCGAATCCGCCGACGTGAGCCAATCCGGACACCGAATCGTGTCGCCTAAGGGCTCACATCCGATCGACCATGCCGAACGCTGAACCCCGATTTACCATTCGTCAATGATCCCGGTTGCTGCGACGCACAAAATCCTGTCGACCGTTTCCCAAAGCCCACACCCGAACGGATGAGGAGGATTGAAGAGATAAGACGGACTGGGAACGCCCCTGGCCCGAGGCCCCCCCGCCGGGGAACGCTCAGTCCAGACGAATATCGACGTCTCCGACCCCGACCGACACATCGAAAGTCGAAACGCCGGCCCCGCGGGCGCTTCCGGTCGCCCCGACGAAACGGCGGAAACGCACCTCCTCGCCTCCGCTGATGGACGCGTTGCCGACCCCGACATTGACGGACACGCCGCCAACCTGCGCCTTGCGCGCCTTCACCTCGACATCGCCGACTCCAAGGGCGATCTCCATAGCGCCGCTGGGCGGAGCGATATCGATATCCCCGACGCCGAGCGCGACCGAGACCCCGATTTGAGACGATCGGGGCAAACGGACGATCCAGTCGCCCTGAACTCTCTTGTCCCTGAGAGACAACTCGAGCCCGCCGGCGGAGCGTTCGATCCCGATATCGACCTTGGAAAGATCGAGATTACGGGAGGCCCGGTTGCCCGTCTGTTTCCGGATCTCGACCTCCACCTCAAGCTGGTCGCTGGTTCCGGGTCGGAGATTGATGTCTCCGGAGTCGGCCACGATAGAGAGCTCGCCGATCCCGGAAACCGGAAGGGTGTGGCGGCGGACGACATCCGCCCTGGCGACCCCCGTTACGGCTGCTGTCAGGAGAAGACAGGCCGTCAGACGACGAAAGCCGACGGATGCCGGAGAGAACGGAGAGGTCGGGATAGACGACGTTGTCATGGCGGAGCCTCCAAAAAAATATAGTGTAATAGATAACTAATACACCAGATCAAGTCAACGGGCGCCTGCACCGCCGGTTCGAAACGAGGCTGGCTCGAATGATTGTAAAGCTAGCTTTACAAAATCACGCTCTCTATCGCCTGTGCGTGTCATGGGTCAGAAAGGCCGTAGAGACGCCGGCGAGCCGAACGCAGGGCGCCAAGCCCCGTTTGACAGGCCGGGACAGATCAATCGATTGAAACTCGGGGTCACGATCCGCCGACGCCCCAAAGTCCGCGAGACATGGAAAAGCAGGTCGGCCGGATTGCATGCACGAGTGCTCGCGCCTCCGGGTCGTCGAATGCTGACCTGACCCTGAGGACGTCCTGATCCCGGACGGGCCGACCCGTCACTCGAACAGATTATCGATCGAGCCCTGATCGATCGCCGCCATGATGGCCTCGGCAAGCCCCTCGCCGTCCGGGCCGACCTCGACGGAGGCCGTCGCCGGACGCGGCGCGCTCGCCGCCGGCTCGGCCTTTTCGGCGATCCACAGATCGACGACCAGCGCCCCGCCCTCAAGCGCCTTCTTGCGGGCCTGCCACGAGGTGAGCTCCCAGGTGAGCTCCTGGAGGAACATCGCTCCCTCCCGCCCCTCGCGCATGGCGATCGCGGCCTGCTCAAGACGAGCGGGAATCTGCACGAAGGCGCCCTTGACCGTTGCGAGGATCCTGTCGCTCACAACCGCGCGTCGAACGGAGCGGAAGCCCGCATGCCTGAGCATCTCCTCGATCTCCGAGGCCATCACCGTCTGCGGTTCAGCCCAGGCGGAGGCGAAGGCCTCCGGCGGAGTTCGGGCGGTGGTCCGGGAAATGTCGACCACGACCCAGCGCCCACTCTCGGACAAGGCCCTGTAGACGCGAGAGATGAGACCGGCCTTGTGATCGGAATAGGCAAAGGCGTCGCAGCTGAGGACGACCCCCATTCCACCCTCCGGAAAGGCCTTGGGACGATCAATATCGCCGGCCATCGCCTCAACCTCAGGAACAGCAGTCTTGAGAGGTTCCAGACAGCCGGGACGCCACTCTGAAGCAATGATCGGCCGCCCGAACCTGTCGCGACATTCAGCGATGAGGGCTGGATCCGCGCCGATAAACCCGACAGCGCCGGCTTTGTCCGGAGCGCCCTCAATGGCGTCCAGAAGGTAAGAATCAAGGGTGAGAGAGCCCGGCCCGTAACGGCCCTCGCCCCACATCGCTGACAGCGCCCGAAGGCGCGGCCCCGAACTGTCGGGACCCCCTTCAGAGGCGACGGCCCCTGCGGCCTCCGTGGGCGAGCCGCCCTTGGTCCTCTCCTTGGAACGGGCGGACTTGGAGGCTTTTGGAGCCTTGAGAGCCTTGGGCGGTTTAGCCGGCTTGGACGGCCCGGAGGACGCCTCCGGTTCCTCAGACGAAGACGGCGCAGGGGGCGCTTTGACGGCGTCAGGATCATCGGGGTCGTTGGAGTTCGAAGAGGCCGGAGCATAGGCGCGACCATCCCACCAGGCGCCGAGGCGACCGGCCAGATCGCCCGCGGCGATCGGAGGAATGAGCTTTTTCACCTGCCCGAGCATGGCCTGGCGCACGCGCCCCTGACATCAATACAAGCCCGACGGTTAGTCAGCTTTGGTTAAAATACCGTCCCTTTTCTGGGGTCATCCGCCAAAAAACCTGCGCCGAACGCCGCTGCGACGATGTCAACGGGCGGCGGTCTTCGCCCGGAAGGGAAGCTCGGGCGCAGCCGAGGGGACCGGTTGGGCCGGATCTTCGAGAAACGCGAGCACGTCGCGCCAGACGTTTTCGGCCTGAAGGTCATTCATCAGCATGTGCAGCCCCCGGCCGTAATAGGCGGTGCGCACATGATCAGGCAGGCGACTGACAGCGCGACGCACGCCCGCCTCGGGAATGACCTCGTCGCGCGCGCCGTAAAGCAGCAGTGTCGGGATTGCCGGGGGGAGGGCCTCAATCATGCGATCCGCCTCCTCCATGATCGACACGACCCCGTAGACGCTGTCGATCCGGGTGCGCTTGAGCACGAAGGGATCGTTCCACATCTCCAGGAGCTTCTCGCGGTTATCCGTGGGCGTTACGCTGACGCCGCGCGGTGGAACGACGATCCAGTCAGGCCGTATGTGCGCGCTGAGCCACAGGCTCACGCGATAAAGCCCGGGAAGCGCGCCCCATCCCCTGAGACCGGGGCCGGAGAGCACCAGGCGGTCCGCCTTTGGGGGCCTCGAAGACGAAAAAGCGGTCATGGCGACGGACGCGCCCATGGATTCTCCAACCACTGCGATCGTCGCCTGAGGATGACGACGGCGAGCCGCTTCGACGATCGATCGCAGATCCTCCCGAAGGGCGTCAGGATGAGCCCATACCCCGGGTCGCGGGGATCGTCCGAACCCTCTCTGATCATAGGCGTAGACAAGGACGCCCCGGGCCGCCCACCACGGGCCGGCCGCCCCGAACGCGCCGGCGTAATCGTTCATTCCGTGGACCGCGACAATGACCTTCGAGACCGCCTCATCCGCAACGCCAGGGGGACGCCAGACGGAGAGACCCAGCTTTGCGCCGTCAAAACTCTCGAACCGGTCAGCATAGATACCCGGCGAGGGAGGGCTCACAGGCCGCAGCGGCCCCTGTCTGACCGGAGCGCAGCCGGCGAGGAGGACCCAGACGCAGATCGTCATGAGCCGAACGAGCCCTGGTCCCGACATCCTTGCCGATCTCCTCTCAAGTCGAACGCCTCGATCATGTCCCGCCCAAGACCGCTGCGTCCAGAGGCGATGCCCATGCCGGAATGAAAGGCCTTGCCGCATGGACGCGACCCGGTAGTCTGCGCCCCGTATCGCAACCCGGGAAAACGTCATGAGATTGGGGTCCGTCGTCCTGCTTGCAGGCTTAGCTCTGGCAGCCTGCGGTCAAAAAGAGCCCGCCGCTCCCTCGGAGGCCGGTGTCGCCCCACCGATCGGCGCGATCCTGTCAACCTCGCCCGACATCCTCGCCGCCGACCTCGCCGCGCGCACGCGCGAACTGGCCGACGACAAATATGAAGGCCGGGGGCCGGGTACTGTCGCCGGCGAGGCGGCGGCCCAGTGGATCGCCGATGAAATGAAGCGCATGGGCCTTCAGCCGGGACCTGACGGGACCTATTTCCAGACCGTGGAAATGGTCGCTCAGACGGTCGATAAGGCGACCTCGAGCCTCAGCGTCACCGCAGGGGGCAAGTCCATCCCCCTCGCTCTCGGCCCGGACGCGGTTTACGGAACCAAGCGTCAGGACCAGACGGAAGTCTCCGTCTCGAACAGCCCGCTGGTGTTCGTCGGCTACGGCGTGGTCGCCCCCGAACTGGGGTGGAACGATTATGAAGGCCTCGACGCTCGCGGAAAGACCGTCGTGATGTTCGTCAACGACCCCGGCTTCATCACCGATGACGCCACGCTCTTCAACGGCCGGGCGATGACCTATTACGGCCGCTGGACCTACAAGTTCGAGGAAGCCGCACGCCAGGGAGCAACCGCAGTCCTCCTGATCCACGAGACGAAGCCGGCCGCGTACGGATGGGATGTCGTCGAGGGATCATGGAGCGGCGAACAGGCCGACCTTGTGCGCGCTGACGCCGGCGCCTCCCGCGCCGTACTCGAAGGGTGGATCACCCTTGAGCGGGCCACCGAGATCTTCACAACGGCCGGTCTCGACATCGACGCCATGCGCGCCGCCGCCAACAAACGCGGCTTCAAGGCCCAGCCCGTCCCGGGAGCGACCGCCTCCGCAGTCATCCGCCAGACAGTCGATCGACGCCAGTCGCGCAACGTGATCGGCGTTCTGCCTGGCGCCGAGCGGCCTGATGAGCATGTCCTCTTCACCGCTCACTGGGATCATCTGGGCAATGACAAGACCGCGATGCCGGGGGTCGACGCCATCTATAACGGCGCCGTCGACAATGCGACGGGCGTCTCCGCCATGCTCGAAGTGGCCGAAGCGCTCGCTGCAGGAGAGAAGCCGGCCCGCTCGATTTCCTTCCTTGCGGTGACCCTGGAGGAATCCGGCCTTCTCGGCTCGGCCTACTTCGCCGACTATCCGCTCATCCCCCTGAACAGGATCGTGGGAGGGGTGAATATAGACGCCATCAACCCGATCGGACGAACGAAGGACATGATCGTCATCGGCGCAGGCGCCTCCGAACTGGAAGATCGGCTGAAGACCCTGCTGACGGCGGAAGGTCGGGTCATACGACCCGATCCGACCCCCGAGAACGGATACTTCTATCGCTCCGACCACATCAGCCTGTCCAAGAAGGGCGTGCCGATGCTGTATGTCGACGGAGGCATCGACGCTCTCGAAGGAGGCGAAGCCAAGGGCATCGGAGCGACCGAGGCCTATACGAGGATCACCTACCACTCTCCATCGGATGAATTCCGGGAGGACTGGGACTTCGCAGGCATGCAGGAAGATGCAGCGGTGATCGCAAAGCTGGCCTTCGATCTGGCGTCATCAGCCGACTGGCCTCAGTGGTACGAAGGCAACGAGTTCCGCGCCACGAGGGAAGCCTCTCTGGCCGGGAAATGACAGTGCGCGACGCCTGAGCCGATCACATCCGCTCAGGCGTCGAGATGCCGATCAGATCGAGCGTCCGCTCAAGCTGGTTGAGGGTGGCGAGGGTCAGAGACAGGCGGCCCGCTCGCACGACCTCATCCTTCTCCGCCAGGATCGGAGCGGCCGCATAAAAGGCCGAGAAGGCCTGAGCCAGCTGATAGGCATGATCGCAGAGAATGTGGGGCATACGCCGTAACGCAGCTGAGGAGACAGCCTCTGCGAACCCGTCGAGGGACAGGGCCAGCGTCCTTTCGGCCTCCAGGCGGACATCGACAGGACCCGGCTCAACCCCCTCCTCCCGCGCCCGCCGCACAAGCGACTTCATCCGAACCGCCGCATAAAGAAGGTAAGGACCCGTCTTCCCCTCGAAGGAAATGAAACGGTCGAGGTCGAAGACGTAATTGGTGGTTCGGACATTCGACAGATCGGCGAACTTGATCGCAGAGATGGCCACGCGATCGGCGATCAGTCCGATCTCGCTCTCCGCCATACCCTCGCCGATCCCGGCTTCCTGAAGTCGCACACGGGCCGCTTCGCGCGCCTGACGAATCAGATCGTGGAGCTTGAGCACGCCTCCCTCGCGTGTCTTGAAGGGCTTCCCGTCACGCCCGTTCATGGTGCCGAAGCCGATGTGCTCAAGGCGGTCGGCAGGCGTATAACCGGCGATCTCGCTGGCCCGGAACACCTGCTCGAAATGAAGCGCCTGGCGCTGGTCGACGACATATAAAGTGAGCTCTGGGTCAAACGACTGACGTCGATCCAGAATGGTTCCGAGATCGGTCGCATGATACCCGACGGCGCCGTCCCGGTTGACGAGCAGAAAGGGCGGCACCTCCCGTGTGTCGCTCTCCCGGGCGACACGAACGATCCACGCCCCCTCATCGAGCACCGCGATCTCACGCCGCTTCAGATCATCGACGAGTTCCGGAATGAAAGGCTCGGCGTCGGATTCGCCCTTCCAGAGATCGAATTTGACCCCGAGGTCCGCGCACTCCCGCTCGAGACCGATCCGCGTGACCTCGCAGAAATGGCGCCAGAGCGCACGATAACCAGGACGACCCGCCTGAAGCTCGGCGGTGGCGGTTCGCGCGGCGGCCCGCCACGTCTCATCGTCCTTCGCGCGAGCTGAAGCCTGAGGATAGAGCCGCTCGAGATCCTCCATCGTGACAGGACTGACGGACGGATAGGAACCGCTTAAGGCCGCGTCGAAATACGGAAGATCAGGCTGCTCGCGCGCCGTCTCGATGATCAGGAGACCCATCTGAAGACCCCAGTCTCCCAGATGGACGTCGCTCACCACCGTCTCGCCCATGAACCGGAACAGACGCTGCAGGCTGTCGCCTATGATCGTCGATCGAAGATGGCCGATATGCATCGGCTTGGCGACATTCCAGCCACCGAAGTCGATCATCACGCGGCGAGGCGCCGCGCGATCCGGCGCCCCGGCGCGGGGATCCTCGAGCGTCTCGCTCACGCGCGCATTGAGAGCCCGGGCGCTCAGGCGCACATTGATGAAACCGGGTCCGGCGGTCTCTGCAGACGCCACAAGATCGCTCGCCCGGAGGGCTGCGACCACCGCGTCGGCGATCTCGCGGGGATTGCGCTTTGCGGCCTTGGCGGCGGCCATAGCCCCATTGCACTGAAAATCCGCGAGGTCGGGTCGATCAGATCGACGCATCGCTCCGAACCCGGGCTCGAGGCCCAGGGCGCTGAACGCAGCCCCGGCGACGTCGGTCAGTTGGCCGGCAAGATCTCTCATCAGGGATTGTCCCCAGCAGGGCGGCTCATTCACTCGTTCCGGACAGGCGTTACTGCACGTTCATCGTGAAGCGTTTGCCCGAACGGTTGAAGGCAAGCTGTTCAGGGGTCAGCTCAAAGCCTACCAGCACCTCGAAATTGGTGCCCGAAACGGTCTCCGTAGCCCTCGGGATCACGATGCCGGAAATCGTCTCGCGATGACGGATCTCGGTCTCTCCCTTCTTCCAGCGCGCTTCGAAGGAGAACCGCTCCTTCGCCAGCACGGTGCGGTCGCGACGCGTGACGGTCACGAAGTATTCGTAGGTCCGGCGATCGCCCTGCGCCGCGGGACCCCGGCCAAGAGCGAAGTCGACCTCAAGCTCCATCGTGATCGGATTGGGACCGACATAGCGACAGAACCCCTTCACGCCCTCGACAATGCCCGTGAACCCCACGGTCTCATGCCGCTCTGCGCCGTTGACCTCGACCAGCCTCGAGGCGTCATAAAGCGCCGCCGCCACCGGACAGGGACCCACATTCGGCCTCGAATCGAGCTGTTCGCCGAGCTGACAGGAGGCGAGCCCCATCGCCAGACCGGCCCCAGCGGTCAATCTCGCCAGAAGATTGAGTGTCACGCGCTTGTCCTCTTGTCTCAGGCACTGTCCGGACTTTCGCCCGGGCCGTGCGATCTGATAGAGTGTTCTGATAGCCCCGAAACGCCGGCCGGCGCAACGGCGCCGCCCAGCAGAGCTCCCTCCTCCGGCCATCAGGACCCATCCGCCCTTGACCGACCCCTCAGAGCCGCGCCCTCTCACCATCCTTCTGGCGGCCCCGCGGGGCTTCTGCGCCGGGGTCGATCGGGCGATCCAGATCGTCGAACAGGCGCTCCTCAAATGGGGCCGGCCCGTCTATGTGCGCCACGAGATCGTCCACAACGCCCATGTGGTGAAACGGCTCGAGGACATGGGGGCTGTCTTTGTCGAGGAGCTGGAGGACTGTCCGGAGGACCGTCCGGTGATCTTCTCAGCCCATGGGGTCCCCCGGTCCGTGCCTGCGGAAGCCCGCCGGCGCAACATGATCTTCGTCGACGCCACCTGCCCGCTGGTCTCCAAAGTCCACATGGAAGCCCAGCGGCACGCAAGAAACGGTCTTCACACGCTTCTGATCGGCCATGACGGCCATCCCGAGGTGGTCGGCACCATGGGACAGACAGAGCCCGGATCCATGACCCTCATCGAGACGGTCGCTGACGCCGAGGCGTTTGTTCCGGAGGATCCGACCAGGCTCGCCTACGTCACCCAGACCACCCTTTCGGTCGACGACACCGCCGGCATCGTCGCGGCGCTCCGGCGCCGTTTTCCGAACCTCGCCGAGCCCCGAAAGGACGATATCTGCTATGCGACCACCAATCGTCAGGAGGCGGTGCGGGCGTTCGCCGCACGCTCGGACCTCGTCCTCGTCATCGGGGCGGCGAATTCCTCGAATTCTGTCCGCCTGGTCGAAGTCGCCGAGCGTGCGGGAACCCCTTCGGCGCGCCTGATCGCTTCGGCCGAAGACATAGACTGGTCGTGGCTCGAAGGAGTGAGCGTCCTTGGCCTGACCGCAGGCGCATCCGCGCCCGAAAGCCTCGTTCAGGGAGTGATCTCCGCATGCCGGACCCGCTTTGCGGTGTCGGTGGAGGATGTCGTCACCGCCCGGGAGGATGTCGTGTTCCGCACCCCGCGAATTCTCGAGACGCCCTGAGCGGCCCCACGGAACCGTTCATTGTCCGGAACATCCCCAAAACGCCGCCCGCTCCTCTCCCGCCTTGCGCCGGCGAGGACGAGGCCCTAACCCTTCCCCATGGCCGTCTACACCGACATCGATGATGCGACCCTCGCTGAGGCTCTGGAGGCCTACGACCTAGGCCGGCCAGTGGCGTTCAAAGGCATCGCCGAGGGCGTTGAAAACTCTAATTTCATGCTCGAGACCGAAACCGGCCGCTTCATCCTGACCCTGTTCGAGAAGCGCGTCCGCCGGGAGGACCTTCCCTTCTTCATGGGCATGATGGGACATCTCGCCCATAAGGGGTTTCCCGCGCCGCGACCCGTCGCGGCGCGCGACGGGGAGGTCATCCGCACGATCGCCGGCCGGCCGGCGGTTATCTGCACCTTCCTGAACGGCATGAGCCCCCGCAGGCCCGACGTCGCCCAGTGCCGCATTCTGGGCGCAGGTCTCGCGCGGTTTCACGCAGCCCTTTCGGATTTCGAGGGCGTGCGGACCAATAACCTCTCCCTGTCGGCCTGGCCGACCCTGTTCGCCGGCAGGTCCGGAGAGGCCGACCGCCTCTCCAAAGGTCTCGCCGATCATATCTCTTCCGATCTCAGGGCGCTCCAGGCCGCATGGCCGGCGGACCTTCCACGTGGGGCGATCCACGCCGACCTTTTCCCGGACAACGCCTTCTTTCTCGGCGGCGAACTCTCAGGGGTGATAGACTTCTATTTCGCCTGCACGGACTTCCTCGCCTACGACATCGCCGTCTGCCTGAACGCCTGGGCCTTCGAACCCCGGGGGGAGTACAACATCACCCGCGGACGCGCCCTTCTGGCCGGCTATGAAAGTCTTCGTCCGCTCACCCCCGCCGAACGGATCGCTCTGCCCGTGCTCGCCAGGGGCGCAGCCCTTCGATTCTTTCTGACCCGCCTTGTCGACTGGGCCGAGACGCCCGCTGACGCATTGGTCAGGCCGCACAACCCGATGGACTACGCGGAACGGCTCGGCTTTCATCGCCAGGCCGAAGGTCCCGCAGATTATGGTCTCAACATCTCCTGACCGCCTGTCCTCTTCTTGAATTCCCCAAGAAGGCGCATCGCTGATTTTGCAGCGTTTTTGCGTCAGGAGACTCGCACCTTCTGTACCAGAAATGGCAGTCCGCTTCTGTACTCGGCAGGGCGGCTCAGCTCGGGCTCTTTCGCTTCGATTTGCGCGGCAACGGATCATACCAATCCTCGCGCTTCATGTCCCAAATCGCCCAGTCCCAGCCGGTATCGAAGTTCGATCGATTGACGCCGAGATTTTCCTTCGCCCACGCGAAGAGCTCATCCGTCGTTGCGGGGCCTGGGCGCGCCAGAAAGCATCAGCGTCTTCAGCCAATCCCTGCACCGCGCCGCACGCTCCACCGCAGCAGCCGCGGAGACTTTTCGCGCATCCTCTTCGTCCGCGCTCATCCACGCGTTCTCTCGGACAGAATTGTCGCGAGGTCTCGCAAACCTATCGCTTCAACGCCATTGCCCTTCGCGTATCGTTCGTGTCCGCCGTACACGATGTAGGCGCGCGATGGCTGCACGTCCTCCATCGCCGCGTGGAAACCCTTCTCGATCTTTGGCGCGCTTGATCGCTTGATTTCGATTGCCCAGCGCTCGCCGCCGGGCATGTCCAGTAGGAGATCCAGTTCGGCGCCGGCGGACGTCCTGTAGAAGCTCGCATCCGTGCGCGGCGGCGCCACGCTGATGAGCGTTTCGATCACATGTCCTTCCCAGCTTCCGCCAGCGACTGGGTGACCGAGGACGTCATCAAGAGTGTCG
>JAGWYJ010000057.1 GCA_018969425.1 Alphaproteobacteria bacterium
CGTACCGTCATCATTCATGATCTCGCAGATCACCGCGGCTGGATACAGACCGGCGATCCTGGAGATATCGACGCTCGCCTCCGTATGCCCGGCCCTCACGAGAACGCCCCCGTCCCGAGCGACGAGCGGGAAGACATGCCCGGGAGAAACAATATCGTCAGCTCCCTTGGTCGGGTCCACAGAGACCGCAATCGTATGCGCGCGGTCATGCGCCGAAATGCCGGTCGTGACCCCTTCCCTCGCTTCGATGGAGACCGTGAAGGCGGTCTTCATGCTCTCTCTGTTTTCCCGCGCCATCATGTCGAGCTGCAGCGCCTCGGCCCGATCGCGCGTCAGGGAAAGACAGATCAGACCGCGCCCGAAGCGCGCCATGAAGTTCACCTGCGCCGGGGTCGCGAACTGAGCGGGAATAATGAGATCCCCCTCATTCTCGCGATCTTCGGCGTCGACAAGAATATACATTCGGCCGTTTCGAGCCTCTTCGATGATCTCCTCGATCGGACTGATCGCTCCTGCCAGGGTGTCTGTCATGTTCCGCGCACCTCAAGCATTCGCGCGACATAGCGCGCAAGAAGATCGACTTCGAGATTGACCGCCTGACCCGGCTTCGCCCCTCCCAGCGTGGTGACAGCCAGGGTGTGAGGAATGACGGCCACTTCAAACCAGGGGCGACCTCCGTCCCGGCCGACTGCGGCGACCGTCAGAGACACGCCGTCGACGCATATGGAGCCTTTTTCTGCGAGAAACGCCTCAAGACGGTCCGGAAGAGCGATGCGGATCCTCCAGCTCTCCCCTTCCTGATCGACGCCTGAGACCTCGCCCAGTCCGTCGACATGGCCGGAGACAAGATGTCCGCCGATCTCATCGCCGACCTTGAGAGACAATTCGAGATTGACGCGCGATCCGGCAGTCCATCCGCCTATAACCGTCCTGGCAAGCGTCTCGGGAACCGCTTCGACGCACCAGCGCGAACCGCCGTCGCAGGCGGCGATCTCCACCAGCGTCAGACACACCCCTGAATGCATCACCGAGGCGCCCAGTTGCAGAGATGCGGTCGGATAGGAGCTTTCAACCGTCAGTCGTCGCAGACCTGGTCGATCCTCGACAGCCGTCACCTTCCCGACATCCGTCACTAATCCGGTGAACATGGCTCAGACGTCCCGCTCATAGGTTTCCCAAAGGTCGCGCCCGATGGACCGCACCTCCCGTCGCACGAAGACCGGCGCATCGGCAAGCGCATCGAGATGAAGATCTCCGACACAGGGCCGGCCGCCGGCTCCCAGAAGGATCGGCGCCCTGAACCACTCCAGACGCTCAATCAGGCCCGCCCTCAGAAAGGCTCCGGCCAGAACCCCTCCTCCCTCGAGCAGCACTGAGGAGACGCCTGCCTCCGCGGCGGCCTGAAGAAGACGCTGAGGCGACAGCGTTCCGTCCAGAGGGTCAGGAGGAAGTGTCCAGACGGTCAGCCCGTCGGGCCAGCGACGAGCGGGATCCAGGGTTGCGACCGCCACCGGCCCGTAGTCCAGCGTTGCAAACAGACGCGCAGAATCCGGCGTGCGCGCCCGACCGTCTGCGATGATACGCATGGGCTGACGCCCGGCTGGCGGATCGAGACGGACGGTGAGCTCCGGATCATCTGCCAGAACAGTGCCGGATCCCACCAGAACCGCATCATGGGAAGCCCTGAGCCTGTGTCCTTCGCGGCGGGCCGGCTCGCCCGTGATCCAGCGGCTCTCACCGGCGGCCGTCGCAATACGGCCATCAAGAGACGTCGCAATCTTCAGAGTGACGCGAGGAAGGTGACCCGACATGGGGCTCATTCCTCATCTGTCGCATCGCCGCGCTCATGGCCTGTCAGCGCATCTTCGATGAAGCGGGCGAAATCAGACGGCGAACGAAAGTCCTTGTACACGGACGCGTATCGAACATAGGCCACAGGATCGAGACCGCCCAGACTATCCATGACCATCTCCCCGATGGAAGAGGTCGGTATCTCCGTCTCGCCCATATTCTCAAGTCGGCGCACGATGCCCGAAATCATCTGATCCAGCTGATCTTCCGAAACCGGCCGCTTCTGAAGAGCGATCTTGAGCGAACGACGAAGCTTCTCACGCTCAAAGGGGGTTCGGCGTCCATCGCGCTTGATCACGATGAGCTCACGAAGCTGGACACGCTCAAACGTGGTGAAGCGTCCGCCGCACTGCGGACACCCCCTCCGCCGCCGGACGGCCGTGTCCTCTTCCGCAGGCCGGCTGTCCTTCACGACCGAATCGGCGAACCCACAGAAGGGACAACGCACCTCTCAACTCCCGGCTACGCCATAAATGGGGAAACGCGCGGTCAGCTCCCGCACCTCGGCCGCGACCTTGGCCTCGACTGCGGCCGTCTCGCCGCCCGCAGCGATCGCGTCGATAACCTCGACCATCCAGGCCCCGACCTGCCGGAACTCGACCGTACCGAAGCCGCGCGTCGTGGCGGCCGGCGATCCGACCCGGACCCCTGAGGTGACCGTCGGCTTCTCCGGATCAAAGGGAACGCCGTTCTTGTTGCAGGTGATGCAAGCGCGCTCAAGCGCCTTCTCTGCCGCGTGGCCCTTGACCCCCTTCGGCCGGAGATCAACCAGAGCGAGGTGGGTGTCGGTGCCGCCCGACACGATATCAAGTCCGCCATCCTTCAGCGCGGCCGCAAGTGTGCGCGCATTGTCGACCACACGCTGAGCGTAAGCCCTGAACTCCGGGGTCAGGGCTTCTCCGAATGCGACCGCCTTGCCGGCGATCACGTGCATCAGCGGCCCGCCCTGAATGCCCGGGAATACGGCGGAATTGATCTTCTTCGCGATATCGCCGTCATTGGTCAGCACCATCCCGCCCCTCGGACCGCGAAGGGTCTTATGGGTGGTCGTCGTCGCCACATGGGCATGGTCAAGCGGATTGGGATAGAGGCCTGCCGCCACCAGGCCTGCGAAGTGAGCCATGTCCACCATGAACAGCGCGCCCACTGAATCGGCGATCTCCCGGAACGCGGCGAAATCGATGATCCGGGAATAAGCGGATCCGCCGGCGATGATCATCTTCGGGCGCGACGCCTCAGCTACCCTGCGCACCTCATCAAGGTCGATCAGGCCATCCTCCCTGCGCACTCCATACTGGCTTGCAGCGAACCACTTTCCGGACTGATTGGGCGCAGCTCCGTGGGTGAGATGACCGCCGGCGTCGAGACTCATCCCGAGAATGGCGTCACCCGGCTTGAGCAGAGCCTGAAAGACGGCCTGATTGGCCTGGCTCCCCGAATTGGGCTGAACATTGGCGAAACCGGCCGAGAAAAGCCGGCGGGCGCGATCGATGGCGAGCGTTTCGACCTCGTCGACAAACTCGCAGCCGCCGTAATAGCGCTTACCGGGATAACCCTCAGCATACTTGTTGGTGAGGATGGATCCCTGCGCGTCGAGAACCGCCCGGGAGACGATGTTCTCTGAGGCGATCAGTTCAATCTGATGGGACTGACGGTTCAGTTCCGAACCGACAAGAGCCGCTATCGCCGGATCCGCTTCGGCGAGGGTTGCGGAAAAAAACGGACCTGTCCGCTCGGCGGACTTGAGACTGAGTTCGCCCATGGGACGGCCCTCCGACGGTTGCGCTGATGAGCTGGGCGTTAAGGCCTTCGGCGCATCTTGGCAAGCCGACGAACGACCGCATCAGCCCCTCCGCTCTCAGGCGAGCACCCCGCCTCGGCCGTCTGAACCGGAGCCTCCGCGTCCCCCTGAGGACTGACGCCTGCGGACATAGTCAAGCTTGGCGCGCGCAAGCCTTTCCAGATCGATCCGAAGAGCATTCGCGGGAGCCGTAAAGGACACCTCCAGACCATCGTCGGCCGCCACGGCGCGCACCTCGACGGCCCCGCCCACGCGACTGGTCTGGATCAGAATATCTCCCCCTCCGGCGCCGGTCACGACGACCTGCCTGCAGCAGACCACCTTCCGGACACGGCGTCCGGCAAGCGTCTCCCGAGGCGAGGCTCAGGCTGCACGCTTCAGTCCCAGCTGCGCCCAGATGGCCAGAAGAGCGGCGACAAGCTCATCCATCATCGCCTCGGTATGATGGGGCGAGGGAGTAAAACGAAGACGCTCGGTTCCCTTCGGTACGGTCGGATAATTGATCGGCTGAACATAGATGCCGAAGTCGAAGAGAAGCGTGTCTGAAAGCGCCTTGCAGCGCTCGGGATCGCCGACAAGAAGCGGCACGATATGCGTATCGGACATCATCACGGGCAACCGCGCAGCGATCAGCTTCTGGCGGAGCAGCTCCGCCTTAGCCTGATGCTGACGACGGAGTTCCTGGCCCGCCTCTCCTCTGAGCTTGCGGATCGATGTCAACGCGCCCGCCGCCAGCACCGGACAGGTCGATGTCGAAAAGATGAAGCCCGGCGCCATGGACCGAATGGCGTCGATAACCGCCGCCCTGCTCGCGATATAACCGCCCATAACGCCAAAGGCCTTGGCGAGCGTTCCCTCGCAGATGTCGATCCGATGCATGACGTTGTCGCGCTGAGCGACGCCGGCGCCCTCATGACCGTACATGCCCACAGCATGCACCTCATCGAGATAGGTGATCGCGTCAAACGCCTCGGCGACATCGCAGATCGCCTCCATCGGAGCGACATCGCCATCCATTGAGTACACGCTTTCAAAGGCGATGACCTTCGGCGCCTCAGGAGGATCGTTCTCCAACAGAGCCCTGAGATGACCAATATCATTATGTCGGAAAATGCGTTTGGCGCAGTTCGCGCGCTTGATGCCCTCAATCATAGACGCGTGATTGAGCTCATCAGAATAAATGATGAGGTTGGGCATGATCTTGGCCAGAGTCGACAAGGTCGCATCGTTCGAGACATAGCCTGAGGTGAACAGGAGCGCCGCCTCCTTGCCGTGAAGACTGGCCAGCTCGCGCTCAAGGTCGACATGATATCGGGTGGTGCCCGAAATATTGCGCGTTCCGCCGGATCCGGCGCCGAATGCGTCTATCGCCTCGTGCATAGACTGGATCACGTCCGGATCCTGCCCCATGCCGAGATAGTCGTTGGAGCACCAGACAACCACGTCCTGTTCGCGCCCGTCATCGTGACGGACAGAGGCTTTAGGAAATTGCCCCCGATACCGCTTGAGATCGATGAAAACCCGGTAGCGGCCCTCGGACCGGATCTCCTCAACGGCGCCCTCGAAAGCGGCCAGATGCTTCATTACGCCAGCCGGTTCGCCAGAAGCGCCCCGCTCCCTGTCAATCCATCCGCACCATTAGGCTTCCAGCGGACGACTGCAAAGACACTAAACGCATTCCGGCGCGGCGTTAAATCCCTGAATTGTCGCAGGGTTCTGAGAATGGCTCGCAGGTAAGCACACGCTTGCGTGAAACCGCCGTGAACGGGAGGCGCACAACGGCCGACGATACGGGACGGGCGGGCCGTGTCGGTGAGACAGGCCCGCCCGGAAGATCAGAGCTGGTATCGGATCTGATCAGACCAGAAGCGCTCGAGGCGGCCGATGGTCTTGTTCAGCTGATCGAGATCGTCAGCCCGCACGGAAGCCGTCGGCTCAAGCGCCACAGCCTGTTTCTCGAACAGATCCCGCACTCGCGACCGAACGGCTTTTCCCGAGGGCGTCAGCTTGAGGCGAACGGCCCTGCGGTCATCGCTTGAACGGCTCTGAACGAGATATCCGCCTTCCTGCAGCTTTTTGATGTTGTAGGACATCGAGGTCCCGGCGAACGAACCCCGGGCGCGCAGGGCGCTGGCCGGGGTTTCGCTCTCGCCGATCTCATAGATCAGCAGGGCCTGAACGCCCGTCAGCGAACGCTCGCCTGCGCGTTCCAGATTGTCTTTCACCACATCGTGCAGCCGTCTGTGAGCCTGCTCGAGAAGCGAGAGGGACTTCAGAAAGGACTGACTGACAGGATCTTCGTGTCCGGTTTCCCGGACCATTGCGTTCGCCATCACCACCACCATCTTTGCTGGCGACTTTTTTCGTCGCCTTGAGGTAACCCTACTCCGACAGGGCTAATAAACCTCTAAAACTCAGGGAGTTTTGTCGAAATTTATGGGTGGATTTGCGTCACATTCCCCGAAAATCAACTGCGGGGCCCCACATGACGCGACGGGAAATGACCTCCCGTTCAACGAGGGGCCTTCCCCGCCGTCGGAGGTCTCTCCCCCGATGCAGGCGGGGGCTCGCCTGGACTTTCGAATATCCGCCGGAGGACGCCCGGAGTGAGAGCCGAAACAGGATTGATCGACACGCGCGCGCGAGAGAGCGAGCCGCGCACCGAATAGGTCGGAGCGAACAATCCTTCGCCACGCCTCGAGACGAAAAGATCCCCGATGACCGGCAAAGCGCCCAACGCTGAATTCACGCCGAAAGACGGCACGAGCACCCCGTCAAGGCTGACATCCCCCGGCCCAGGGGCCAGCCATCCGCGCGCCGTGATGCCCATGGCCGGACCGGACGCACGCAGTCCTGGAAATTCAAGCCGGCCCGGCTCGATCACGACAGGCGCCTCAACGCGGGTGAACAGAACCCCGTCTCCTGAGAGAACGTCAGCAAGCCCTCTTAATGAGGCCAGAGACAGGATTTGCGCCACAAGGGGCGCATCCTGAAGACGAACATCCTCCATTCTGACATCCGCCTTGCCGCGAGACCCGGAAAACGACCCGTCCATCTCCAGTCGGCCGCCCACGAGAAAGTCGGAATTGGTGAGCGCCCGCGCCGCAAAGCCGGCGTCATCCGAGCGCACCGAGAGAGTTCGCGCATCGCCGTTCGACGCGATTCGGACATCGACAGTCTTTCCCCGCGAAATCTCCCCCGTCATCCGGCCTCGTTTCGGCCCGGAGGCGTCAAAGGCGAGATCGAGATTGAACCGCTGAAGCTCGGTATCCTTGCGAAGCCGCACGCGATCAGCGGCAAGCGCCAGCTCAACGAGCGGCGACGAGGCCGTCGTAGGAGAGGAGGAGGACGAGGAGGAGGTGCGAACCGGACCGGAGGCCTCCTCCCCGAAACTCAGAACGGCGTCGATCCAGGAGCTCGCATCCAGAAAAGGCCCGTTCGCGGTGATCCGGTACCCTCCATCCTCCCGGCGGGTCAGCGCGCCTCGAAGATCAACCCCGTCGCGCGCGTAGATCCGTGAGATGACCGCGGATTTAAGACCGCCCTCCCTGTTGGCGAGGACGGCCTCGCCCGACAGCTGCAGCCCATCGGCCCGGACATCTCCCTCCAGCGTTCCTCCAGCCTGATCGCCCGAATAGCGAAGTCGCCCCTGCGCAGGCAGACCGGCGCGCTTGCGCCAGTTCAACGCGGAGATATCGAGCGCAGCGGCCGTCAGATCGATGTCGGCGTCAAGCGAAGTGAATATCCGTCCCTGTCCCCGGGCGCTGAGCTGAAGATCTCCCGCGCCCTGCATGATGGTTCTGGCCGGCAGGCCGAATGCGTTCAGAAGATCGGGGGTCAGTTTGGCGCTGGCGGTCAGATCGGATCCGGCGACGCGACCGGCTCCGGGATACGCTTCGCGCCATTCAAAAGAAACAGGGGCCGGACCGAAACGTCCGGAACCGGATAGCTGAAGCCCGGCGTCAGCCGCGACGAACCGGACATCGGCCTCCGACAGACCGAACCCTGCAGCCAGGTCGGGCGCAGTCGCCCGCTGAAAGCCGCCCTTGACCGTGTATTTAAGCATCTCCGGAACAATGGACTCGACGAGAGGAAGAGAGAACGCGGCATCGATCGTCCCCTGGCCCGCCATCTGAGCGACATTGAGCCCATAGCGGCTGGCGATCTTCAGATCGGACCCCTCAAGCACCGTCATCAGCTCTCTCAGATCGCCGCGACCATCGACACGGATATTGAGATCGCCGCCCTTCGGGGCGAAGCGCGACAGGCTGACCTGCCCCTGACCGATATCCCAGCCGCCCAGGCGCCCATCGGAGACATCCACCTTGAGACTGTTGCCAAGCAGGCGCCCCCGCCCCTTGAGGCCTGTGAGCGGAGGAAAATCGTCGAGAAAAATCACGCTCGCGTCGGCGACGTCGAAATCAAGGGTCAGCCTTTCATCCGGAAGGTAGCCTCCGGCGTTCGCCCCGGGGGGCCAATCGACAGAGAACACGGCGCGGCTGGCGGAGCCCGAGGGAATATGACGCCGCACCCATTCCCGCGCATCGCCGCTCAGTCCGACCGGCCAAAAGGCGACAATCTGAGCGGGCGTGATGACCCCTTCGCCGGTCGCCTTCAGCCGGACCCCCACCCCGCCGGGAGGCGGAACCGGAGCAGAGGCCGGTCCGCCGCGTGCGGCGCCCTCCTTCGAACCGACGGCTGCCGCATCAGGCGCAGTCGCAGAGACGCCTGGCGGATCGATCCAGATCTCTCCCGACGCGGAGGCGGATAATCCTCCGGTCACAGCCTCAAGGAACTCAATCTGCAGCCGCCTCAGATCCGGCGACAGCTTTGCCCGCAGATCGGCCGAGGCCATGGACCAGGGCGCCTCGAACACCGGCATGGCCGACAAGGTGAACTCACGGCCCGAGAGATCAAACTCCGTCCAGGCGCTCGTATCGCCTGACATGATCGAGGACAGATCGAACGACCCTGTAAACGCTCCGGTGAGACGATCGGAGCGGATATCGAACGAAACGAGCTCGACCTTCTGGTCAGCAGGATTGTAGCGAGCCTCGAACGCCAGGTCTTCGAGGACCAGGTCGAGGTTCGCAATCCGACCGGCGCCCCGAACGCCGGAAAGACTGAGGCTGGCCTGCTGAAGTCCGTCCGCCTCGCTCGCCTCCATTCGGAACGCTGCCCTTGCCGGGATACCGGACGCAAACCCGGTGTCGCGATAGCCGAACATGCGAGCGATAGCCACGGGATCGACGCCCTCGAGCGTCGCAGAGCCCCGCGCGCTCGAGACGTCGCCGTCAGCCGTAAGGGAGAGATGCACGCTGTTCGGCCCGCCGGCTCCGATCAGCCCCGCCTTGAGATCGAGGGCGACGGTCGACCGGTTCGCCCGCCAGACGGCGTTGACCGGACTGGCGCTCCAGCCTCCATCGATCGTCTCGTCAACAACATCGATGCTGAAATTGACAAGATCCACGCGCTCGAACGCGCCTGCGGACACCAGAGCCCGCACGGGGGTAGCGATCGTCTTCCAGTCGAGCTCGCGAAGCAGCCGAAGCAGATCTCCGACCGGTCGCGGCTCCCGAAGAAATTCGACGCCCGCCAGCGTCCAGACACCGTCCAGAGAGCGTCGAACCTGAGCGCGGCCGTTCTCGAGCCGGATATGCCTCACCTTGAGCCGACCCGACAGAAGCGAAACGGCGTCGACCGACATTGTGGCGCGTTCGGCCCGGGAAATGACGATTCCCACGCGGTCCAGCGCACTTAGACCTCGGGCTGCGACCTCCACCCTCGAATGATCGGAAGACCACTCCAGAACGAGGCTGTCGACGGACACGTTGCGGCCGCCGCGGGCGTCGCTGAGAGAGCGCTCAAGAGCGGGACGAAACAGCTCAAGATCCACCGGCCCCTGGGAGAGACGCCATGCGAGGAAACCCGCGCCCGCCAAAAGTCCGAAGACCAGAAGCGCAAGGGCCTCGAATACGAAAAGTCGGGCCGACACTCTCAACACACCGACTCCGCCCTCACGGGGGACTTTATACCCTTCACCGGAAGCCCCGGGAAAGGGTAAACACCAGTCACAGTCCCTTATCTAAGCAGATTGAGGTTAAAGTGGGTTATATTCCCGGCGAAGGCGACAAAGCCCCCGATTTCAGTCTGATCGCGCCAGACGGAACGACGATCAGCTGGAAATCATATCGCAAACGCGGTCTGGTCCTGTATTTTTACCCCCGGGACGACACCTCCGGATGCACTCAGGAGGCCGTTGAGTTCGGCGCGGCCCTCGACGCGTTCGACGCGCTGGGAGTATCCGTCCTCGGCGTCTCGCGAGACGGCCCCGACTCGCATCAGCGCTTCATCGATCGGCGCGCTCTGAGCGTCCCCCTGGCGTCGGATGAGGGCGGAGAGGTCTGCGAAGCGTTCGGAGTCTGGCGGGAAAAGAAGCTCTACGGGCGCTCCTTTATGGGGGTGGAGAGAACGACATTTCTGATAGGTCCCGACCGGATCATCCGGAAAGTCTGGCGTAAAGTCCGTGTTGCAGGCCATGTCGAGGCGGTTCTTGCGCACGCCAAGGCTCCCTGAGCGCTGGCCCGACAAGGTCTTCATCAACCCTTAAGAGCCCACTGAGAAATTGCCTGAAAAAGGTTCTGACAGGGGTTCGCTCTGTCATAATTCTAGGCTATCCATGTGCCCGCTGGGCAACACGCAAAGGATTCCTCTCGCCCTCACAGGGCGTGATGCGAAGGTCAGGCGTGACGGGCGGAGTGTGACGGGCGGACGGATCGGACGGCGTAAATGGCGGCCAAGATAAGATCTCGCACTCGGGCTTTGTTTGAGAAGGCGTTCCCTGAACGTCAGATTTACCATCGTAGCGGCGGCTCTGTGACGTTCGTCAAGATATCGCCCTGGCGGCAGGCGGCTATGGCCGCCGCCGGAACCATAGTGATCGCCTGGTGCCTGTTCGCGACCGTCGCCGTGCTCCTCAGAACGCCTTCGGCCGGCGGAGCGGACGGCAAGGATGGACGCATCGCGCGCTATGAACGCGAACTGGCGAAAGCGCGTGCGAATGAGGCGATCGCCCTTTCCCTTCTCGAACAGCGGACCACCTCCTTCAAGTCTGACCTTGAGCAGCTGGAAGATCGCCATGAGACAATCAAGAAGCTGCTCGCGCATATGCAGGGCGGCGGCGGCGGCGGTTCGGCGCCCCTCGTGGGCGACGGTCGGCAGATCCTGGTCGACTCGAGCATAGATGAGGCTGACGAGCGTCAGTCCCGTCCGAGCGAGACGGTCTCCAAGGTTAATGACAAGGCGGGCTTCCGGGCCAAATTCGACGCCGTGCGGAATGATCAGACCGCCTTTCTGGACATCGCTGAGGAAGAAGCGGTGGAACGGGCGGAGCACTATCGCGGCGTTCTTCGGCAAACCGGCGCTCCGGTGACCAAGATCATTGAAAATCTCGAGATGGGCGGCCCCCTGATAGAGCTTCCGCCGCTCTCGGGGGACGGCGATGCCGGAGTGGCGCTGGACGACGGGTTCACGCAGCGGGCCAGGGAGGTTGTGGAGCGCCTG
>JAGWYJ010000089.1 GCA_018969425.1 Alphaproteobacteria bacterium
CGCGACCTCGCTCGGCGGTCCGGAAAGCCTGGTCGAGCATCGCGCCTCGATCGAAGGTCCCGGCAGCCCGTGCCCGCCGGACCTTCTGCGTCTCTCGATCGGCCTCGAGGATGTCGGTGACCTCATCGGAGATCTCGAACAGGCGTTGGACGGCGTCTGACATCATCGTCAGGCGTGCCGCGCGCGAGGACCGGTCCCGCCTCGCGGACATTTTCCTTGTCGCCCGCCGCCACGCGTTCACGTGGCTGCTGCCGTCGCGCTTCAAGCATAACGACTTCAAGCGCGAAACCGAGGGCGAGCTGATTATCGTGGCGGAAGTGGAGGGCCAGGTCGTCGGCTTCGCCTCGATATGGGAGCCCGACGCCTTCATCCATCATCTCTACGTCGATCCGGCGATGCACCGCCGCGGCGTCGGCCGCGCGCTGATCGCCGGCCTCGTCGAGATCTGCGGCGACAAGCCGCTCGAACTCAAGTGCCAGACCAACAACAAGCCGGCGATGGCGTTCTACAAGCGCCTCGGATTCCAGACCGCGGATAGCGGGGTGTCCGATATGGGACCGTGGATCAGGTTCCGCGCACCGTTCGCGAGGTGACCTCTCGACTTCTGGCCCAGAGAAGCGAAGGAAAGATGGACTGTGGCTGGAGCGATGTCTTCTTTCTGCATGTCGACGCAAGCCCTCGCCGGGCGAGCCAGGCGCTCGTCGTCAGGCCCCTCTCCGAGGTCCCTTGGGGATATTCACCACAAGCAGCCATTTGATTTCGGGTTCGCCAAGCGGAAAGATTAGCCGCTCCCACTTCGTGACGTTCACCCTCAGCGGCGGTGGGTGCAGGCTGTGAATGACAATCTTTCGGTTGATCGCAGTCTCGTAAATTCCGGAGAAGAACTGAAACATGCCGGTGGGGAATTCGCTTGCCCGCTTCTCCGTCATGTCGATTCCGTAGCTTCGGAGGATATTGGCGCCGTAGACGCGATAGAGATAATCGTAGCCGCCCAGCGGAACCGAAATGATCTCGAGCAGCATCAGATTGTGGACCATCGGAGCTAGCTCCGGATACGCGAGGATCTCCTCCCCGGCCCGGCCTTTGCCGTCAGCAATCTCGGCGAGCCAGCGCTGATACAAGCGTCTTAGATGGACATCATCGACATCCGCCACATCGGGCTCGTACGTGATGGTTGCCGGGCCTGGCATCGCAGCAGTCTGTCTGCTTAGTACTTCGCGTGCCATTTGCGTAAATCGCTAGGGGTCGCGAAGGTGTCCGGCCGGCGTATGTAGATGACCAGGAGAGGACGGCGACCGCGCTGTACAGGTCGCGAGGTCAAAGATTGCGCGCAGCGGATCGACCATCATCCCGCCTGCGACGACCCAGTGGTCTTTCGATGCTCTGTCGGCCGCAGGCGCAGCGATCGGCGCCGCAGCGGAGGCGATGGGAACAGCGATCTCCTGGAACGAAGTCATGAACCGTATCGTAGCCGGGCAGTTTGCCTAGTGTGACAATGACGCCGATCGCACGCCGAGTATGCAATACGGAAGTTGGAGGCGGGACGAGAGCCGCCGAGCGCTAGGGATGCCTCCGAATGCTCCTCATGCCCGACCTGGCAGAGTGAACCGCATCAGACGGCGTTCTTGGAACCCTGCCCCGGAAGAGCACCATCGTGCCGGCTTCACGGGGACGCACTTTTGAAGGCCTGAGGCCAGAGGCGATCCAGCCTGCGCTCCATCCGCTGGAGCTTGTCGGTGACGTAGTCCTTCACTGCCTGGT
>JAGWYJ010000004.1 GCA_018969425.1 Alphaproteobacteria bacterium
CCAGCCTCATACCGAGACGTCGGAGATTTTCTCCGGCGCGACCTGGATCAAGAGCGAAGGTCGGAGCGCCATGAGAGACAAAAAGCGACGGCAGCGTGGGCATGAACCTTCAATCGCATATTCGAGCTGATGGGGAGGCGGTCAGATAGAGCTCTTCAGCCCGCCCGTCACGTTAATCGCCGTATCAGTGAACCTAAAGGAGACATGACAATGTCGGCGAGGCTTGCGGGAGGCGTGGAGCAAAGACGACATTGTTCCCTCTGGTGAACGGGCCGATCCGGATTCCCCACTCTGAGGATCAGTCGGAACGCCCCGCGCAGGCGATGGCAAGGCAGGCGTTCGCAGTCCGTCTTCCCCGGGCCATGGCCTAGCCCCCATGAGAATCCCGCAGTGAAGGGCGCCCCTCAGTCTCTCGCGCACAAAAATCCTGAAGAGTCCGCTCAAATTGACGCTTGACGCCAAGCACTTTGTATTTCAAAGTACTTGACGTAAACAGTCGGCTTCGACGCCAATGCAGGGAGACTTTCGCAATGACCGATAACCACACCGCAGCCACTTCTGATCTTTCCTATCTGCGCACTCTGGCCGAAACCGGCAGAGAGGCGCCGCTCATGGCGGGCCCCTACCTCGCCGCCGGGGGCGGCTGGTTTGCAGCCGCGAGCCTCACTCAGTGGCCTGTCCTTCGCAATCTTCTGGGACTGGACCTCCAGCAAGCCATGATGGCCTGGCTGGCGGCGGCGGCCGGTTTCGCCATTCACCTGCTTGTGCTGATCCGTCAGGACAGGACGAAGAGCGAAAACTCGAGCAATCGGGCCGTCAACTCAGTCTGGACAGGCATAGGGTTCGCCATCATGGCGTTCTGGATAGGGGTCGCGGTCATGGCCTACCGACAGGAGGACCCCTTCCTCATGAACTCGATCAGTCTCCACGTCCTGAGCCTCTATTCGGTCGGCTGGGCCGTGGCCGCCGCCATGACCCGTCAGGGGTGGATGAGGTTTAACGCCCTTATGGCGCTAATCACTGTCCCGCTGCTCGGGGCATTCGTCGGAACGGGCCACGAATATCTTATCTACGCCATCGCCCTCATATTGACGGCCGTGATTCCGGGCCTCCGCCTCATGGCGGCTTCGCAGGTCGTCCGTCAGCCAAAGCTCGGGGCGTGAGGCGATGAAAGAGTTCGACATCAACTCCCTCGACGACGTGATACACGGACGTATTCGCCTCGGCATCATGGCGTTCCTGGTAGGCGCAGAGACAACCGATTTCAGCGCTCTTAAGACTCACCTGGGAGCAACCGACGGCAATCTTTCCGTACACCTCCGCAAGCTCGAAGAGGCGGATTACGTCAAAGTCGAGAAATCGTTCAGGAACCGCAAGCCTCTGACAACCATCACTCTGACAACGACGGGTCGTCAGGCGTTCGTGAGATATCTCGACTCAATCGGCAAGCTTATCAGTTGAGAGGATCAGTCAGCGTTTGTCGATCACCTACGATAGGACGCTTCTCGTTAAACAGTCCTGACCACGCGCCGCAGCCTCCGGCTCGCACGGTCAGGACTTCTCGAGGCCCTCCAGACCGGAAATCGACCACCTCAGAGTTTCACCTGCGTGAAACGGAACGATCTCCTGGTCGCCAAGCGTCATCCTCGCCGGAACTGGATGAGGCAGGCGCTCCAGCTCCACAAACCCCTCATTGAGCGGGAGCCCGTAGAATCTTGGCCCGTTCTCTGAAGCGAAGGCCGCAAACCGCGAAAGCGCTCCCTCTTCTTCAAAGACCATAGCGTAACTTTCCAGAGCGCAGGGCGAATTGAAGATGCCCGCGCACCCGCAGGCGGCTTCCTTATCGGCCGCCGGGTGAGGCGCTGAATCCGTTCCGAGAAAGAACTTCGGCGAGCCGGAAACCGCCGCCTTTCGAAGAGCAAGCCGATGCGGCTCCCGTTTGGCGACCGGCAGGCAATAGAAGTGGGGTCGAATTCCGCCCTCGAACATGGCGTTGCGATTGATGTGCAGATGATGCGGCGTGATTGTTGCGGCGAGATTCGGCCCGGCGGCTTCAACGAACGCGACAGCTTCCGCCGTCGTAATGTGCTCAAATACGACTTTCAGTCCCGGAAAATCAGCCAGAAGTTTCACCAGAACACGCTCGATAAAAACCGCCTCCCGGTCAAAGATATCGATATGACGATCCGTAACCTCCCCATGGATGAGGAGCGGCATGCCGATCCTTTGCATAACCTCAAGGACGCCATGCAGGTTTCGGACATCCGTGACGCCGTGAGCGGAATTTGTGGTGGCGTTGGCAGGATAGAGCTTACAGGCCGCAAATACGCCCTCGGCGAACCCGCGTTCAACCTCCAGAGGGTCGAGAGTGTCTGTAAGGTAGCAGGTCATTAAAGGAGTGAAGGCAAGGCCCGGGTCAACGGCGGACAGAATGCGGTCCCGGTAGGCGGCCGCTGCGGCTGCGGTCGTGACGGGCGGGCGAAGATTGGGCATGACGATGGCTCGAGCAAACTGCCGCGCTGTGTGATTGACGACCGAGCGGAGGATGGCCCCGTCGCGAAGATGCACATGCCAGTCGTCCGGACGACGGAGCCTGATGCGATCAACCGAAGAGCCTGTCTGATTGCGACCGTCAGGAACAGAACTTGGCATACAAAAAACCTCTGGGACACTCTGCCAGCCCAGACCGCCGCGGGATGTGACTGATCTGATTTTCCGCCCGCATATCCTGTTTTGACGCGACTGCACAGCGCCCGGAAAGGATCGCGGAGAGACTGTAACGAAAACGCCCGCCCCCAGGTGCGCCGCCCCTGAGGCATGGGAGCGATCACATGCCTCAGATGGCGTTCGCATTCACATCACGGGATCATGCGCTGACGCCGGAACAGCGACTCTTCAATCGCTTAGCGATGAGGAACGCTGAGATCCGCATGTCTCCGCAAACACCTCGACAGCGACCAGATGAGCTCAGAAAGGCCATTCGACCCTCTAAGCCGCGGGACGAACATGTCCGGCCTGCCGGCAACACGGCTGACCCGGTTTCACCTTCAGGTCACGACGTCGCCGGTCAGGCTACACCAGTCGATGTCGCAACGACGGAGAGGATTGTGACGGTCAGCTGCCTGACAGCATCTCCTCAATCTGTCCCAAGCGCTCCTTCCCAAAGAACATTTCCGTACCGATGAAGAAGGTCGGGATGCCGAAGGCGCCCCGTTCGACCGCCCTTTCCGTATTGTCCATAAGCGCCTGCTTGACGGCAGGGTCCTGCGTCCGGGCTGCGAGGACGTCAGCATCGAAGCCCGCTGCAGTCAGCGCGGCCGCGACAGCACCGGCATCCGTCACATCGAGCCCCTCCTCCCAAATCGCCGGAGACACAGCCTCGATCAGCCTGACCTGGTCATCGCCGCTCAGTGACACCAGCATCCGAAGCAGATTGACCGAATTAAAAGGGAAGTTGGGGTTCATTCTGAACCGCGTGAACCCATGTTTCGTGATGAAACGCTGCATTTCGAGCGCCGCATACTGATTCTTGCCCTTCACTTCCGCATCACGAACAAACGGAGGGGCGTTGCCTGTCAGCTTGTGCATCCCTCCAAGGAAGGCGGGCGTGATCAAGATCTCAGCACCCTGTCGTGCGGCGAGCTCCCGCAGCGGCCGCCAGACCAGATAGCCGTTGGGACTGACGAAATCAAAAATCAGTTCAATGGTTCTGGTCACGTTCACTCTCCAGCCAGCCGCCACGCGGCGTTTTTGATTTTGCACTCATCTCAGGATGACCGCCGTCATCATGCGTCATCCAGTCTTCGACCTGAGGGTCTAAACGCAGCCTCATCCAAGGCCTTCCACAGCGAATGTCAGGCCTGCGCCCGCCTGCAGTCGAACCAGAAGCGCCTCTCCCATCGCCGACGACGACGTCCAGCATCCTCCCGGAACCCTGTCGCGTCCGATGTCGCGCGCAAGACAGATCGCGCACTCGGCGATGATCTTCGACGTTGACCCGTAGCCCGGATCGCGATCGCCTTTCACTGACGCGCGCAGGGTGCGGCCATCAGGATACTCAGCGATGAAAAGCAGGTCATAGAACCCGGCCTCGCGCTCTTCCTTCGTAGGGCCTTCTCCAGGTTTCAGGGGCGAACCGAACGAGAAGCCCGCAGCGGAAGCAGCGTCAGGTCCTCCCGTCATCGTCATCTCATCATAGACGAAGTCCCTGCCCCAGAGGTGATCAAGCAGGAAATTCGACCTGTGAACGGCCTTGGTGTTGATCGAAGCCATCATGAACGGAGCGACCCAGGAGCCCGTGACTTTGTCCTCGTAGGCGGCGTTGAGGTCAGGCTGCGCCGGACCCCTGAATCCAGGCGTCAGCGCGAAGGGGTCGGCGAGCAGAGCGCCAATGGACGGATCCTTCCGGACCGCTGCGGCGGTGGCTGCACCCGAAGCCATCGTGCCGCCCGAAAGTCCGCCATTGATCGCGCGCACGCGCCCTCTGACCCGCGGCGCATAGGCGCCAAAGGTCTTCTTCGCTTCGTTCTGAACAAACCAGACCCCAAGATCGAACGGCACGGAATCAAACCCGCAGGAAAACACGATCCGGGCGCCGCTCTGTTTGGCAGCGACTTCGTGCGCCGCAATCATGCTGGCGATCCAGTTGGATTCTCCTGTGAGATCGACATAGTCGGTCCCGGCCTTTGCGCAGGCCGCCAGCAGCTTATCTCCATAAAGCTGATAGGGACCCGCCGTCGTCAGCACCACCGCAGCGCGCTGGGCCAGCGCGGCCAGCGCCTCCGAATCGTCCGCATCCGCAACGATAAGAGAAGTGTCCGCCCTCGCCCCGATGAGATCACGCACCTCTGCAAGCCTTGCCGCGCTTCGCCCAGCCATGGCCCATGTCACGTCGCCGCCATGCGCTACCAGATACTCTGCGACAAGCCGACCCGTATAACCGCTGGCGCCGTAGACCACGATGTCGAATTCGCGCGTCATTCGCCTCTTCCTTCCTGTCCGCCTGGGAGCGTTGAACTCGATCCGTCATCGGCCCGATGCAATCGTCGCCCCATGGAAGGCGAACGCCTCGCCGGCGGGCGGCTCGAGCCGTGACGACGATCGATCCTTCGAGGGGGACAGAGTTTCGTCATGCCAGGACCTATTTGAGATTTGGGTTTCCGGCATGATTCCACCAGGCGAGATCTGAATGGGCGCGCAGGTCGAGCTCAAAGGTCCAGGCCGATCGATGCTGGTGGGCAAGATGAAAGTAAGTCTCCGCGATTTCAGAAGGGACGAGCAGTCCGTCATGCTCGAGCCCCTTCTGCTCCCGCAGCGCCTGAAAACGCTCAGCGCCCAGCATCTTGCCCAGAGTGTCCGGAGCATCGACGGCGCCGTCGATGACGATGTGGGCGACATGAATGCCCTTGCCCGCAAACTGGGCGTTCAGAGACTGGCACAGCATGCGGCGGCCGCCCATGGCCGCCGCATGCGAATGCTGGCCCGCATTACCGCGCATGGCGGCCGTGGCCGATGTCACCAGCAACACCCCTTTTCCGCGTTCCTCCATATACGGGAACATCGCCTGCGCGAGGCGAAACAGACCGAACGTCGCCATCCGCCAGCCCATCTCAAACTGCTTCAGGGTCGTGGAGGCGAGGCCCCGGTCCCCGATCTGCGCTCCAAGGTTGAACACCGCTGCTGCAATCGGCCCAACATGGCCTTCGACGTGACCGACCAGCTGTTCAATGCTGCCTTCTTCCACTGCGTTGACGATGTAGCCGCTGGCGGCGCCGCCCTCCGCCTCAATTTCTGCGACAAGCCTGTCCAGGCCCTCTCTGTCGGACCGTCGTGCGAGAACCGCGTGGTAGCCCTCCCGGGCGAACCTCTTCGCTACATTGCCGCCAATTCCGGCCCCGGCGCCAAGGACTAAGCAGACAGGTCTGGTCATGGATGGCCCCTCAGCCGACAACCTTGACATTATGGACCAATCATTCCAGAATGCAAGGATGTCCCGCCCTCCTGAATTCGATCGCTCCAAAGCCCTGAGCCAGGCCCTCACGCTGTTCTGGCGCAAAGGATATCAGGCCACGTCTCTGGCGGACCTCCTCACAGCCATGCAGATCAGCCGGAGCAGCTTTTATGCGACGTTCGGCGATAAACGCTCTTTGTTCATTGAATGCCTGGACCAGTTCTCGACGCGGATAAGGTCCATGCTAAAAACCGCCCGTGGAGACATGGCTCCGTTGGATTTTCTGCAGCGTTTCTTCGAGGGCAGCGTCACGGGTAGGCCAAACCCCAGAGGACAGTGGGGGTGCATGCTGGTCAACACGGTGCTGGAAATGGCCGACGTTGATTCAGAGCTCGCATCTCGCGCCAGCGAGCACTTGTCCGCAATGCAGGACGTGTTTGAAAGCTACCTGCTGGAAGCGGGAGCGGATCCGGCCTGCGCGAAGGAATTGGCCGCCATGCTGACGCTGGTGAATGAAGGCATCCGTGTCTCAAGTCGCCGCCGCTTGCCAGACGAGCAGCGCCGGCAGCCGGTCGCAACGGCCTTTCGCCTGATCCGGAACGCGATAACGTGACCTCTGTCAAATCCTTCATCACGGTCCGCGCCCTGCCCGGTACGGGAAGGTTTTCGGCAAAGCCGTAAACGTCGGCTCATCACTGAAGAAGACGATCCGGATACGGCAAGTCAGGTGGGTATGTGCGTAAAGCTCCTCTCCTGACGGTCGCCTCTCCACAAAGTGACCCTGCTGCGAGACATAGGGCGCCCAGCCAGACGATCGGATGTAGCCAAGCAAACGGGTTTTAAACCGAAGACAGTCGCACGCCCTGTGAAACCTGCGTGGTCGGCAGCCTCGGGCGCCGGCTTGAGAGGTCGCGAGGCAAACTTATACTCCTCAACCAAAAACGTCGCTAACTCCGAGATCAGCGAGCCACCGCTGAACGAGAGCGCCGGTGGGCGCATCCAGACGATCGGCAATGCGACGCCGGATCATGGTGCGGGCCTGCTCAGGATATGCCCGGCAAAGATAACTTGCCGGTTCACCATAGGTGTCGATTGTGAACGCACGACTGCCGGCTCTCAGCGCTTCGGCGTTGGCCAGCAGAAAGGGCCGGTACTGCTCGGCGGTCAACCTCAGGACACGGCGAGCAAAGGGAGTTGAATCCGGAAACGGCGCCCAGGTCGCATCCGTCGCCCAGCCGATGCGGGCAATATCCGGGGTCGTGTTTTGCGCGTGCCATGCCACGATGCGCGGGTAACCAAGCACAATCTTTCGGGGGTCAGGATCATGCAGCGTGTGGGCGTGCAGACCTCCCAGAAAGATGCAGTCGACAGCGGTCGGCCGGTCACCCAGCAGAAACCGCGTATCGGCCAGCTGCGCCTCGGCCGCGGCCAGCAGCTGTCGGTACTCGTCTTCAGCGGCACGCTGATGAAACACAGTCTCAGTGCCGGTTGCGCGACAGGAGCGCGGACCCCAGGCGCTCAGCTGTTCAGCAGCCTTGGCGTCAACGCCCGCGATCACGCTGGCGGCGAAGCGGCCGCTCTCCGGATAATGCCAGCGATAATGGACCATCACGCGTCCCACCCACTCGTCCAGGCAGTCCTCAACGATATGGGTAAGCACCCCTAGCGCCCCCTCGGGGAAAAGCCGCCGTTCGGGAAAACGTGAATCCAGCAGGTCGATAATCGGGGTCGTGTCAGCCAGCGCCCAGTTCTCGGGCGTAACCAGCACAGGCATCTGATGCGTGCCGGCGCGCGCCTCGAGCTCGATCCGGTTCGGACTGGTCCGCTTGTTATGAAATACAAAAGGGACGCCATAGAACCGCAGGGCCGCTTCCAGCTTGCGAGTGAACAGGCTGAGTGCAGATCCATACAGGGAGTACAAAGTCAAACTCCGCTCGATGCGCTTTCGTGTCAGACATCTGGACGACACAATCTCACGACTGTCTACGGTGTGCTGTCGCTATCCTGCACGCAATCTGAGACGAAAGGACCGGAGCGAAAACCCAGCCGCCAGTATCCCCTTTCGTTCAGCCCCTCACAGTGAAAGCGCCACGCCGATCGAAACGCTGGATAAGAGCGACTGTGAAAACCAAATCAGGCAGCGCCAGCCAGCTTTCCGGCATCCGGAAGCCGCCCAACCTCTGGTCAGAACGCATTGTCGCGATACGTTTCCCGGCCGCCCATGATCGTCATCAGAACCTTAGTCTCCCGAATGGCTGTCGGCTGGACCTGGGTCAGATCCTGAGACAGAACGACAAAATCCGCCAGTTTTCCGGCAACAAGGCTGCCCCGGATATCCTCGTTGAACGTCGCGAACGCGCCATCGATCGTATAGTGGCGAAGCGCCGCCTCGACTGAAATGCGTCCGGCCGGGTGCCAGCCCCCTGGCGGATTTCCATCGGCCGTCATTCGGGTGACAGCAACTGCAATCCCCTCGATGGGCGACAGATAGAAGACAGGATAGTCGCTGCCGAAGGCCTGCCTTACGCCAGCATCGTCGAACAGGCTGAACGAGTCTGCATGCGGCGCACGCTCAGGCCCGAGCAGCGGTTCGAAGTTAGTCAGCACGGTCGCATCGGGATTAGCGAAGATCGGCTGGGTGGAGGCGATGACCCCGAGATCGCGGAAACGTTTCAGGTCGCCAAGGACGGGCACCTCCACGTGTTCGACACGATGACGACGTCCGCTTGTACCGTTGGCGCTGGCGGCATAGGTGAATGCATCAAGCGCTTCGCTGATAGCCTTGTCGCCGATTGCGTGCAGAAGGACCTGGAAGCCAAGCCGATCATAGAGCGCAACCGTCTCGTTCAGCTCCTTCGGGTCCCAGAACGACAATCCGCTTGTCTCTGTGCCCGTGTAGGGCGCGTGCATGGCGGCTGTCTGGGCATCGATCGCGCCGTCCAGCATGCCCTTGATCGAGGCTACCGTGAGAAGCGGCCCTTTGAACGCATCACGCGCCGCCACGTACGCCGCAATATCCGCCTCGGAGACCGGGCGGAGGAGCTTATGGTCCTTCGGATAAGTGCCAGAACCGGGGATCATGGGAAGAGCGACATGCATTCTCAACTTCAGGGCGTCAGCCTTCAATGCACGCTCGAACAGCGAAAACGCCTCCGGTGAGGCGCCGGCTATGTGTACCGCCGTCAGGCCTTGCGAAGCCGCATCGTCCATATTGGCAAGAAGCGTAGCATAGCGCTCATCGGCCGTTTCCGGGGGTATCTGGCTGGTGACCATTCCATGTGCGGCCTCCCTGAACTCGCCCGTAGGGCGCCCCGCGGCGTCCTTTACGATCTGGCCGTTTGGAGGATCAGCGGTCGCCGGGGTGATCTGAAGGGCTGCAAGCGCTGAGCTGTTTCCCAGACCTGCATGCCCGTCACGCATTGTGATATAGACCGGACGGTCCGGGATCACGGTATCAAGATACGATCGATCGGGCGTAGCATCCGGAAAAATCGCATACCCCCATCCCGTGCCAGTGATCCAGGGCAGATCGGGATTTGCGTCAGAAAACGCCTTCAGCTTCGCCTGAAGCTCGGCGACATTTGTCACAGCCTCGAGGGGCACAGAATTGAGAGATGGCCCAGGCAGATGGAGATGGGAATCCTGGAAGCCCGGCGCAACGAAGCGCCCCTGAAGGTCGACGACGGCTGTCTGGTTGCCGACGGCCCACCTGATCACGTCCGAGCTTCCGACACAGACCAGCTTGTCGCCGGACACCGCCAGCGCCTCAGCCCATGGCTGAGAAGCTTCGGCCGTCCAGACGCGACCATTGACGTACACCGTGTCGACCGGGCCTTCACAGACCGTCTCGGTCGCTGCGAGCTGTGGCCCACAGGCAGTCAAAAAAAGCGCCGCCGCAAGAATTCCACGCTTCATCAGAACGGCTCCCATCCGCCTTCCAGAACACTTTTCTCTACTTTATATCAACGCGCGATCGACGCCTTTTCTCGTTTTACAGGGTCTGCAAAAGTCGATCTTCGACACTCTTCTGCTTTTTTTGATGTTTTTCAAATGTCGAAAGCCCGAACCTAAAACGCTGCCCGACAGGACGGAAGCGCGCGACAGGCTAGCCCAGGAACAGAAACCCAAATCCATTCCTCGAAAAGACTTTGCCTGCCCATCAGCCGCTTGTGACGCACGAGGAGCGGCTAGCTCAGGAACTTGCGCAGGCTGAGAAGCAGGCAGATCAGGCTCGTAACGCTACGCAGCGCGATCCCCGAACGATGCATCAAGCCGCTCAGTGCGGTGCTGGATGACCACGGAGAAGATCGCCCAAACGCCAGCATCCTTAGGCAGGCTGCTGGGAATAGGATCGCCAGAGAGTGGTTACGATTTGCGAAGACCGCTAAACGAAGATTTTGTAGGCTTCTTTTCCAGAGAGAAGAGAAATCATGGCGGATTTGCTGGCGATGTCGAATGCCGTGATCGAAGGCGCAGAAGGGGCAGAAATGGTTGGCCCTATAAACCGCATCAACCACCAGCTCTCCGAGATCGGACACGGGGTGGCGGTCGTGGAAGCCTTCTCGCATTCGATCCTGTTCGAAACGGACGACGGGCTGGTAGCGTTCGACACCTCTAATCCACAGGGCGGCTCCCGGGTAGTCCAGGAGATACGGCGGTGGAAGAAGGATCGCTTCAACACGATCATCTACACGCACGGTCATATAGATCATGTCGGAGGGTGCGGCGCTTTTATTGCGGACGCAGCCGGCAGCAACCAGCCACGACCATGCGTATGCGGGCATGCCAATATCGCGCGGCGTTTTGAGCGCTACAACAATACCAACGGCTACAATCAGATCATCAATGAACGACAGTTTGGTCAGTTCCGCCGAACCGGATACGAAATCGCAGGTGAAAAGCAGTTTCTGCCGGAACGCTCTCCCAAGCCTGACAAGACCTACATGGACACTATGTCCCTGAATATTGGCGGCCTTGCGATAGACCTGCACCACGCCAAGGGTGAAACCGACGATCATAGCTGGGCTTGGGTGCCCAAACACAAAGCGATCTGTGCCGGAGATTTCTTCATCTGGAATTTTCCCAACGCCGGCAATCCACAAAAAGTCCAGCGATATCCCCGTGAATGGGCCCGCGCCCTTCGGGACATGGCGAGCCGGGACGCGGAGCTGTTCCTACCCGCGCACGGGCTACCGATTGGCGGTCGAGAACGCATCAGGCGCGTGCTCACGGAGGTGGCCGATACGCTGGACAGACTTGTCGATGAAACCATAGCGCTGATGAACCAGGGAGCACGACTGAACGACATAATTCACAGCGTCAGGGTTGACCCCGCTACGCTGGAGAAGCCCTATCTGCGCCCCCTCTACGATGAACCTGAATTTGTCGTGCGCAATATCTGGCGGCTGTACGGCGGTTGGTATGACGGCAATCCCGCAAATCTGAAGCCCGCCCAGGACGCGATGCTCGGAGCAGAGCTCGCCTCTCTTGCCGGTGGCGCTATCAGACTCGCTGAGCGCGCGCGCGAACTGGCGCAGACCCAGCCTCGCATTGCCTGCCATTTGGCGGAGCTTGCAGCGTCCGGCGCGCCGAACGACAAGCGCGTGCACGAATTGCGAGCGGAAGTGTTTCAAATCCGGCGTGACAACGAAACATCTCTCATGGCTAAGGGTATTTTCGGTTCAGCCGCTAACGAGTCCCGATTGAAATCGACCTAGCCCGTCTTCCGTCAATAACAGGTAGGTTCAGAGCCCCCCAGCTGCCCGATCAGGTCAGCCGCAGGCAACTCCAGATTCGATTGCTGCAGAGCGGCCGCAATCTGTTCTGTCGAATAACGCTTCCGATTCCCAGCGAACTTCTCACTCTCGAAATCCCTTGGGGACACCAACATCACATGCGGACCAATTTGGCCATGTAAGGCGCCTTTCGGACGGCAACTCCCTGTTCGCGTCCCGGAGGATGTTGATCGCTGGATCTCAGCCCATCAGCTTCATCCTGCTGTGTAGCGCGCGTTTGGAGACCTGCGGACAGACAATTCAAAACGTCATGGGGGTGTGGATGCCTCATCGCCCTCCTCGGTGCTCGGTGCTGATTTTCCACGGATCGCTTCTTCGAAACCAATTCGCGTCGATACGTTTTCAAGGGCCCTGGTGAGTCCGCTTTCAAAGCCAAAGTCCCCCGAACCGTTTGTCACCACACCGTAGACGGACCGAAACACGATCAACGCAAGAACGCCAACAACGGGCTGGCCAAGGACAAACAGAGCAGCTGCGCCGGCAAAGATCGCAACATGCAGGACAAGGATACGGCCATAGGGGGCAAACATCTCTGCAAGGGGATTTGTGTGAAGCCATTGCTTTCTGATGAGGAACTCGAAGATGAGCACCAACATCTGAAATGCGATGATAGACTGAACAAACCAGTCGACATGCTGCCCAGCGGTGAGGCCGAATACGAACATAGCGGGCACATCCATCAGGCTGCTCAACTGTCCGTCGATGGAGCCCTCGCTTAGACCGATGAACATCATCAGAAAGGAGCCGTGGACAGCGCAGAAAAGGCCATAATGGATGATAAAGAAAGCGCAGAAGAACAGGCCGATAAGAACACCTCTGGCGCCAAACGATGCACCAGACAGAAAGATCCGTGGGAGCGTCAAAACTCCGGCTATGACGTTTTCCATCCAATATAACATGACTAGCGGCGCGGCGCCCCACCCGAACACAATCACGCCGACGATTGGAAAGAGATCCACTGCAATCCCGGCCAGAACGAGCGGTCGGCTCAGAGCCCGCCCCCATGCCGCCGGATTCAAAAGCTTTCGCACGTTCGCCCCTCCGACCTGTCAGGCTCTACCAGTCATAAAAGCTGCCTGATGCCGTTTTTACTCCATCAGACAGCTGAGTTTCCATCATGGCAGCATACTGATCAGTGCTGTCGAACCGCCAGACCAAAACGAGTCCGCACCTCGGGACGTGTCCTGCACCAACAAAGCGGCACAAAAAACGCCCCAGCAAAGCAGGTTGCGGCACTCTCCGTCGTTTGCCAAACGCCGTCGGTTGATTTCCACGAACGTGGTCGCGACCGTCCTGCGACCCTACCTGGAAGCGCTGACCGCCAATGCCTGATCCAAAGCAGCCTGAGCAGAAGAAGAATATGAGCGCCTCGGTCCGCGCGCGGCTGTTGGCGATCTCCAAAGCTAACGGTCAGGTCTTTGACCTCGTCCTCAACCGATATGCGGTCGAGCGGCTGCTCTACGAGCTCTGTGTATCGGCGTACGCCAGACGCTTCGTTCTCAAGGGCGCCACCCTGCTAATGACCTGGCTAGATGCTCCCCACAGCGGCGCACGCGACCGCGACCTGCTGGGATTCGGCGATCCCGATGGGGAATACATGCTTGCCGTCTTCCGTGAGATAATGGCGACCATATTGGCCAATGGTGAGAATCTCGCGTCGCCCGTGCAGCCGGTAGTCGAGCCGGAAGACGATGGCGCCTGTGGTTTTGGGCAGGGCATACATACCGTCACGGTCCGAGACTTTGTACGTTTTGTTCTTTGATTTCCAATTCTTGAGTACAGTGTCGGTGAGCATTTTCCGCTCCATTTGCGATGCGGAGAGGCAGAAAAACGGGTTGAAAGACCGTCAGCCAAAACACCCTCAAAACTCACCCATCCGCTGGGTTTCACAGTGTATTTCGACCGAAACGTGCGGAGATGGCTGAAAAGGAGCTTGACGGTGCGGGGATCAATCGGCTCGCACCGATGTCGCCACGCCGTCGCGCGTACCGCCAGACCGTCACGTTGCCTGGCGATCAGCGGCGATAGATGTCGATTGGATTTCTGGAGGAGTTTCAGAACTCTGGGATCGATCACCGATTGAGCGGCGAACTACCGGGAAGAGCTCTGAACCATTCCCGCTCTATGATCAACGAGCCTTTCGCGGCCCATTGTTTCCAATTGACAGCGGACAGCGGTTTTTCCCCGAACCAGCAAGCTTACCGTTACGGTTAAGCACAGGCCCGGCTCATGCCCTTTCCAGCCACGGGTTGAGCAATGCCACGCCCATCGGTTCGAAATCGACCACGTTGCGCGTCACGATGGTCAATCCGTGTGTCAAAGCAGTCGCCGCGATCAGAGCATCACGCTCAGGCCGAGGATCGGGACCATGCAAGGTCGCGCACCGCCGTGCGATGGCAGTGTCGATCGGCAGGATGCGATGCGCGAACTGCGCCACGACCTTGGTCTCGAGCCACTGTCGCAAGAGGGCGCCCTGCGATTGATCGCGCCGCTCAATCCGCAAGACTCCGATGTCAAGTTCCATCAATGTCATCACCGACAGATGCATCAACGCTGGCGTCGTCGCGATCGCCCAAGCCGCGACCGTCGGATTGGCGCGCCGCAATTTCCGCAACTCAGAAACTACATTGGTGTCGAGGAGAAACATCAGTCAAAATCGACTTGCTTGGACAGCGGGCCTTCAAGCCGCGGTGGTTCAAACTCGATATCTTCGCTGTCAGGATCGCCGAGCGCCTCCAATAGGCTTTGCCCTCCCCCCACCAGCTTCTGATAATCTTCAAAGCTGAGCAGGACATGTGCCGGTCGCCCGCGGTCCGTAATGATAACCGGCCCCTTCTCCGCGGCCTTTTTGGCGCCACCAGCGTCCTGATTGAACTCGCGGCTCGAAATGGTGGTGGTGCTCATCTGCGATCTCCAGTTGAGCGTCGTTACCAGGATAAGCGCCGTCAGTCAAGTTTTTGTAGCAACGTTTCTACATTCACTCCCACTCGATCATCCACCGCACCATCGAAACGTATCGCTATCGCTCGATCAGCTATCGGCATTTCGCTCAGCACCGTCAGGCTTACCGTCATGATTTTTCGCTGAAGGATGAGCCGCAAAATCCGCAGGTATGCGATGATGTTTTGCAACGAGTCTTGGCTAGCACGAGTACGAGCTTGAGCCAATTCGACGAAGGTCATTTCCGCGCCTTTCCCGCATCCCGCGCTTCAGCACGCCCAGACCGAGGAGCCAACCGTTGGCAGACTTCAAAGATCAATCGCTGGAGACTGCGTGCGCCTACGCAGCGCTTCTGCCGCACAACGTGGCGAAGCAACCGGCGCGTCGTTTCATTCGTCGGGCGGAATTGCGCCGCATGGTCGCGCTCGGCGACAGCACGATTTACGAGATGGAAAAACGCGGCGAATTTCCGCGTCGCATCGCACTACTCCCGAGGGTTGTGGTTTGGGATCTCACAGAGGTCGAGGCATGGATGGATAAGTGCCTGTCCAACAGATCGTCAGGTAGCTTTGAACTGACCAAGCCCGCTGGGCTCGCCAAACGAAAAGCACGCTCTTCAGCCCGCAAATAACCAGAGCAGTTGAAGCTGTCGTCCGTCGTTCGGAGACGCCGCACGCGGCCGCCGCTTGTCGGGAATGATCAGGTCTTTCCCGTCGGCGCGGATGCCCCGGACGAGGACATGGGTGTGCGGATTGTCGGTGTCCAAGTGATCAACCGCCAGCCATTGGAGACGCGTCCCGACATGGCGCTCGAGGCGCGACATGGTCTCGCGGCTGAACGGACGAAGCTCGCCGAGATCGCCGCCTTGCCGCTCGCGCGACAAATAACCGATCGTCGCGTCAATGTGCTGCTCGGAAGACTGCTCCGGTCCGCGCGATGGCTCTCGCTGATCACCGACCTCGGGCTGGTTAGGCCGAGCGGCGCCCTCCCGTCCGAGATAGGCGACATGGCCCCGGAGCGTCTTCGCCTGCCCTGCGACATGAGCCACAAACCTGGCCTTCACCACGACCCGGCGCTGCGTGACGCGGACCGGCCGCGCGCGTGATGCCGACCCCTTTGCGAAGTGGGCGCGTACGGAGGACTGTCGGACCGGCGAGCCGCCCTTAGGCGTTGAAGCAGATGCGCGTCGCACTCCAGCGCGCACCTGCTTCAACGCCGGACGCACGTCGGACGCTGAACGGCCGATGCGGATCTCGAATTCATTTTCGTCACGCTGCATGGCCTCAGCATCGCGCGTTGGCGGCGGCTGTCGACAGCTTGCAACCGGTTCAAGAAATTGCGGCGGATCCGCCGCAAGCGCCTCCAGCATGTGAGGCGGTGTTTTCTATGTGCAGACAGGCGGTTGGCGTCCCAACCGCCGCTCTACCTTTATCTTGCATTCCGCAGCAACCCACTCAGAGCACGGAGGGTGATGGCCTCAACGCCGCCGCCAAGAGGAAAATCCTTCTCGCCGCCATGAACGATGAAGCTGCGATCGGGTTTGAGATCCTCGATGGCCGCCTTTAGCCCTCTGGACACCGATGGCGCTACGGTCCGCTTGATCTCGATGGCCCAGCGTCCCAGCTTGCCGCCAAGATCAAGAACGAGATCCACCTCTGCGCCGGCCGCCGTGCGATAAAAGGCAGCGCTGGCATCATCGGGCGTTACCGCCAAGAGGCTCTCCAGCACGAAGCCTTCCCAACTTGATCCCGCAACGGAATGGCCGAGCACATCCGGCAAGGAGCGCAGGCCGAGCAGGGCATGCAGGAGGCCAGTGTCTCTGACATAGACCTTGGGAGATTTGACCAGTCGTTTCCCCACGTTGGCGATGAGCGGCTGGAGGCGGCGCACCAGCAATAGATCGGCGAGCAGGTCGATATAGCGTGAGACGGTTGGAGACGAGACTTCCAGGGAGGCGGCAAGTCTGGAGGCGTTGAGGAGCTGACCCTGGTTGTGGGCGAGCATCATCCAGAGGCGTTCAAGGGTCTCGGCCGGAACGCGCGGTCCGAATTGAGGGACGTCGCGTTCGAGATAGGTCCGGATCAGGCTCCTGCGCAGGAAGAAACTGTCCTTGTCCGTCCTGGCCAGCAGGCTGTCCGGAAAGCCACCCCTTAGCCAGAGCCGCTCTTCATGAGTTCGTCCCGCATCAATCTCGAAGGCAGAGACGGGCGTCATGTTCACATACTCGATCCGTCCCGCCAGCGTTTCCCCGGATTGGCGTAGAAGGTCGATCGCAGCTGATCCGAGGATAAGGAACTGCCCTGCCCTGCGACCCTTCCTGCGCTGGCGGTCGATGAACCCACGCATCGGCTGGAACAGATCAGGCGTCCGGTGGATTTCGTCGAGGATGATGAGCTTGGCCGCCTCCCGCTCGAAGAAGAGCTCGGGCTCTTGCAGCTGGGCCCGGTCCTGACGCGACTCAAGGTCGAGATAAACCGATGGGCGCTCCTCGGCGATCTTGAGCGCGAGCGTTGTCTTGCCCACCTGGCGCGGCCCGATGATGCCCACAGCCGCCTGGCGGGCCAGCGCGCTGCGCACGTCTTCTCCAATGAGGCGATCAATCATCCGTGCATATTTAACACAAAATGTTCAATATGCAACATACAGGACATCGGTTCAGCGCCGATCCAGAAGCCAAAAATCCTCCAGCAATCTACCTATCCCGAAAGCCGCGGCGCGGTCGGAGAAAACGAACCACCTCTGCTAGTTGGACTTGTCGCGGCTGATACGAAAGTCCTGCCCCGCGACCGCCCTTGTCTGTCGCTTCACGAGCCCATTCCGGCCAGTCAGCCAAAGCACTGCGACCGGCAGTTCATCGCCCGAAGCAGTCATCGATGCGCTGGGCTTGGCCCTACAATTTGGCGCAGGTCACACCCTTCGCGCTGGCCGTGCCTGTGATACCAGGGACGCAACAACACGCGATTTCGGCAGGGTGCCGCCATGAGTTTTCGGGCTGTAGTGATGCTGGCAGTGGCGCTCGCGGCTTGCGACCGCACCGGTCCGCCAACAAAGAGCGCAAGCCAAGGAGCCGCCAGCGTGACAAATCCGGTCTACCACTTTGAAATTCCCGTCACCGACATGGATCGGGCCGTGCACTTTTATCAATCAGTGTTCGGATACGAGTTAAGTCGACAGACAGTTGACGGGTACGAGATGGCCTTTTTTCCGCGTGCCGATGGCGCGCCCGGCGCAAGTGGAGCGCTAGCCAGGGGCGATGTCTATGTGCCGTCGAAATCAGGGGCGATCATCTACTTCGATGTTCCCGACATCGACCCGGTGCTTGAACGAGCGTTAGCGCAAGGAGCAACGATCCTATATGCCAAGAAGCATGTTGGGGCGGCCGGATACGTCGCAGAGATCTCAGATAGTGAGGGCAATCGCATTGCCCTCAGCGCAGTCTCTGACTAACCGAAACCTCTCAATCATTGCTTGGCAACCGGCAGCTTAGGGCCAGTTGAGCCAGTGAGCCTGCCCTCGCGGACACAGCAGCTCATCTCCCAAAGCGCGACAGTCGCGAAAAATCGAAAGGTCAGTCTACCCTGATCGGGTAGTTGGGATACTTCCTACCCAGCTCTCTGTGCATCCGTTTTATCTCCCGATCCGTGATTTCGGAGATGGCCGCCTCGGCTTCCTGTTGAACCTCAGGGCCGAACGAGTTCGGCGCGTACATCGGGAAAAGTGTTTCAAACGGCTCCCCGCCGAATGAGTACCGACCTTCCGACTCGACAAGACTCTGGCGGATCATACGCATCGCGAACAACTGACATTCGCAGGGGCTCGGGGCGTAAGCCTCGAAGATGGCATCGTCGCCGATCCCCACGACTTGAACAGCCGATTTCCAACCGTTCTTCGCCCGCCTTGGAGCCCATGCTCGTATCGACACCTTGGGTGCTGATTCCGACCTGAAGGCGCCCACCATTCCAAGTAATTGACGCCCAGGCATTCCTGCTAATTGACGCCCACCATTCCGATTAATCGACGCACACCCTGCAGAAGGAGTTTCATCCCGAGGCGGATTGTCAGCGTGGTTGCGACCCGCTCGATCAGTCTGAAGGCAATTCTGATCTCGCTTGGCGCGAGGGACCTGTCTCTGATCTGAAATGTTGCGATGGATGACGGAGCGACAGCGTCCGCCGGGTTGGCGATCATCTCGCCTTGCAGGACCGCAAAGCCGAAAATCTGCTTCACGATATCACGCACGTGGATCGCCGTAGCCGGCGCCCCGCGGCTTTTGACCTTGTTGCACAGCGCCCTCAAATCGTCGGGCGTGATTTCGGTCATGAGCCGACTCTTCCATGCCGGGGCGATATCCCGGTCATAGATGTGCCGCCGCATGTCCCGGGTCGACTGGGCGATCTTCGCTTCCCTGAAGTAGAAGTCTCCCCACTCCCCAAGCGAGCGCGCGGTTGAAACGCGGCGCTTCTCGCGCTGCTTTTCCTGGGCGGGAGAGCGGCCGGCCTTGGCCGCTCTGCGGGCCTCAATGCATCGCTCGCGGGCCTCCGCCAGCGTGATCCCATCGCGACCGTATTGGCCAATGGTGAGAGTCTCGCGTCTCCCGTGCAGCCGGTAGTCGAGCCGGAAGACGATGATGCCCGTGGTTTTGACTAAGGCATACATACCGTCACGGTCCGAGACTTTGTACGTTTTGTCCCTTGATTTCAGGTTCTTGAGTGCAGTGTCGGTCAGCATTTTCCGCTCCTTTTTGGATGCGGCGAGGCAGAAAAAACGGGGCCGAAAGACCGTCAGCCAAAATACCGTCAATACTCACCTATCCGCCTGGTTTCACAGTGTATTTCGGTCGAAACGTGCGGAAATGGCGGTAAAGGGGCATGACGGTGCGGCGATCAATCGGCTTTCGCCGATGCCGCCACGCCGTCGCGCGTACCGCCAGGCCGTCACGCTGCTCAGCGAAAGGCGGCGATAGATGTCGATTGGATTTCTAATGGAGTTTCAGGGCTCTAGGCAGGATCGCCGATTGAGCGGCGAACTACCGGAAAGAGCTCTGAATCATTCCCACTCGATAGTGCCCGGAGGCTTGGATGTAATGTCATAGACGACGCGATTAACGCCCTTGACCTCATTGATGATACGCGTCGCGCACCGACCGAGGACGTCATGCGGAAAAGGATAGTAATCAGCCGTCATGCCGTCCGTTGACGTCACCGCTCGAAGAGCCAGCACGTTATCGTAGGTGCGCCCATCGCCCATGACCCCGACGCTCCGCACAGGCAACAAGACCGCGAAGGCCTGCCAGATCTCGTCATAAAGACCGGCCTTGCGTATCTCATCGAGGTAGATCGCATCCGCCTTCTGGAGGATCGCAACACGCTCCGCAGTCACCTCTCCCGGAATTCGGATGGCGAGACCCGGACCAGGGAAGGGATGTCGTCCGACGAAGGCCGGAGGAAGACCAAGCTCCCGGCCCAACGCCCTCACCTCGTCCTTGAAGAGCTCTCTCAAAGGCTCGACGAGCCTGAGATTCATGCGTTCGGGAAGACCTCCCACATTGTGATGAGACTTGATGGTGACAGAGGGCCCTCCGTCAAATGAGACGCTCTCGATGACGTCAGGATAGAGCGTTCCCTGAGCGAGGAACCGCGCATCCCCCACCCGACGCGCCTCGCGCTCGAATATCTCAATGAACTTCGCCCCGATGAACTTCCGCTTCGCCTCAGGATCCGTCACTCCAGAGAGGCCGCCGAGAAACTCGCCTCGCGCATCCACGTGGACCAGCGGAATATTGTAGTGCTCGCGGAACAGGGTCACCACCTCCTCCGCCTCGCCCTTTCGCATGAGCCCCGTATCAACGAAAACGCACGTCAGCTGCTCTCCGATTGCTTCATGGATGAGCACCGCCGCCACAGAGGAATCCACTCCTCCGGATAAGCCGCAGATCACCCGGTCGCCTCCAACCTGAGAGCCAATGCGCTCCACCGCCTCGGAACGAAAAGCGGCCATCGTCCAGTCGCCGCGGAGGCCGGCGATCCGCTTGAGGAAATTCTCCAGCAGACGGGCGCCGTCGGGAGTATGGACCACCTCAGGATGGAACATGGTCGTGTAAAAACGTCTTCGCTCGTCCACAGCCACCGCGAACGGGGCGTTCGGCGAGACGCCGATCACCTGAAAGCCTTCCGGCAGACGTGTCACCCGGTCGCCGTGGCTCATCCAGACCGGATATCGCTCGCCGACCCGCCACACGCCTTCAAAGAGCGGACTGTCAGCAAGGACCTCCACATCCGCGCGACCGAACTCACGCGCATGACCGCCCTCAACCTCCCCGCCAAGCTGAACCGAAAGGGTCTGCTGCCCATAGCAGATCGCAAGCACGGGAACGCCTAGCGAAAAGATCTGATCAGGGGCGCGGGGGCTGGCGCCAGTCGTCACGCTCGCCGGACCGCCCGAAAGAATGACAGCCTTCGGCGCAAATCCCCCTTCCAGAACGGATGCGGCGCGGTTGTAGGGATGAACCTCGCAGTAAACGCCGATTTCACGAACGCGGCGAGCGATGAGCTGCGTCACCTGACTTCCGAAATCAACGATCAGAACCCGCTCGTGCAGGCCGTCGGCCGGTTTCGTCATTCCATCTCTCCGATTTCCTGATGCCTGCCCGGGGCGATCTTGTCGCCCCGCATATCGAACGCACGTCCCTTCATGACGCCCTCGCCAGAAGAGCGACGAAAAACCCGTCGCATCCCGAAGAACGAGGAGACAGGCGAATGGCGCCGTCTGCCGTTCGCCGGCGCCTCACCAGACGGGCGCCGGCATCCGTCAGGCGGCCGGATGTCACCGCCGCTTCCGCCGCATCGCCCATTCGGAACCCGCTGGTCTCGGCAAGAAACCGGAGGATCTGGTCCTCATTCTCCTCCATAAGGAAGGAGCAGGTGACATAGACCAGCCGCCCGCCAGGTCTCACGCAGACGCTGGCCTCACGCAGAATCATCGCCTGATCTGCGATCCTTTTTTCGAGCGCTCCCGGCGAGACCCGCCACTTGGCGTCGGGTTTACGACGCCAGGTGCCGACCCCTGTGCAGGGCGCATCGATCATCACGAGATCCATCGCTGACGCCAGATCGTCCACGGAGGCGTTCTCTCTGGGATGACGAAGCTGGACGTTGCGCGCTCCAGCCCGCTCCATACGCGGAATGAGGGCTGACAGTCGTCGACCATCATTGTCATGGGCGAAGATCTGCCCTCGATTCTCCATCATCGCCGCCATCGCCAGCGTCTTGCCGCCGCCGCCCGCGCAATAATCAAGCACCTGCTCGCCCGGACGCGCTCCGCTGACAGCTGCTGCGATCTGGCTGCCCATATCCTGAACCTCGACCCATCCCTTCGAATAGGCCGGAATCGCCTCCACGCTGTCTCCGCGATCAATCGCTTCGGGGGCCGGGATCCGGAACCCATCCCGCAATTCCGGTATCGGACGCGCCCGCACGCTCTCGAGAGCCCGACCCGCGCGCTCCGCGTCCGCCTTGAGCGTGTTGACCCTGAGATCGACCGGAGCGCGTCGCGCCATGTCCTGGGCCTCAATGACCGCCTCAGGGCCGAAGGCCCGCTCGAGATGCGGGGTCATCCATTCGGGAAAATCGCCGCGCACATACGCCGGAGCCGAGGGATCCGGGGCCATGAGAAGCGCCTCACGTTCAGCTCCCTGCAGGGCTGAAGGCGCGTGCTCATCGCGAAACGCCTCCTCAATGCGCCGGACGTCCCAGTCCCACGCGTATCGCAGCGCCCCGATCGCAAGGGCGCGCGCATCCGCCGTTCCCATCGCCCAGGCGATGGACTGACGCCGTCTCAGCGCATCAAGAACCAGCCCGGAGACCCAGGCGCGATCGCGCGCGCCAGCATAGCGGGCCCGCTTGCCCCAGTCACGCATCGCCTCGCGAACAGGCTGCCTGTGCTCGAGGACATCCCTCAGCACATGCATAGCGCCTGCGATACGTCCGCCATCCCTCATGGATGAGGACCCGCCCCGCCGTGACGAATGCAGAGTTCCCTCGCAATCTGCCGCGGGTCGGTGAGAATGGCCCAGTCTCCGGTGCGGACAGCATGGTCCGGAGCGCCGTCCGCAGGCATCACGAGAACCGGCATCGACTGATGAGCCTCCCCGAGCAGGTCGATCAGCTCATGGCGAGGCCGGGGAAAGGCCATTCGCTTCACATCGACCGCTAAAAGCCAGTGCGGATTGACCAGAAGCGCGCCCTCCATCGTGGCGCAGTCCTGACAATACCACGCCTCCCCCAGATCATCAAAAGGCGCAGCGAGCAGGTAGAGCCGGTCCTTCATGCGTCACGTCGTGGGAAATGAGTAATTGGGGGACTCGCGGGTCATCTTCACGTCGTGAACATGCGACTCCCGGAGACCGGCGTTGGTGATCTGTATGAAACGCGCCTTCTCATGCAGTTGAGCGACGGTCTCCGCCCCCACATACCCCATCGCAGCTCGAAGCCCGCCGCACATCTGGTGAAGGATCGCGCCGACCGGCCCCTTGAAGGGAACCTGTCCTTCGATCCCCTCAGGAACGAGCTTCTGCGCCTGAACGTCCTTCTGGAAATACCGATCAGCGGATCCGCGCGCCATCGCTCCGAGCGAGCCCATGCCGCGATAGGATTTGTAAGCCCGGCCCTCATAGAGGAACACCTCACCCGGCGCCTCCTCTGTGCCGGCGAGCATCGAGCCCATCATGGCCGAGCTCGCGCCGGCTGCGAGAGCCTTTGCGAAATCGCCCGAGAACTTGATCCCGCCATCAGCGATCACTGGGGTCCCTGTAGCGGCCGCCGCCCTGGCGCAATCGGAAATTGCAGTCAGCTGGGGCACGCCGACGCCCGCGACGATGCGGGTCGTGCAGATGGATCCGGGACCGATACCGACCTTCACGGCGTCAGCGCCCGCATCGATGAGGGCCCGGGCGCCGTCGGCGGTCGCGACATTGCCGGCAATCACCTGAACGCTGTGAGACAGCTTCTTCACTCTCTCAACGGCCTGAAGAACCGAGATCGAATGTCCATGGGCCGTATCGATCACCAGAACATCCACCCCGGCGGCAATCAGAGCCTGACTGCGCTCAAAGCCTGCATCCCCGACGGTCGAAGCCGCCCCGACCCTCAGGCGTCCCTGATCATCCTTGCAGGCGTTGGGACTGGACTGGGACTTGTCCATGTCCTTCACGGTGATGAGGCCCACGCACCGGCCGTCCGCATCGACCACGATCACGCGCTCGATCCGATGCTTGTGAAGCAGTCTGCGCGCTTCTGCGGGATCCGACCCTTCCCGAACGGTGACCACGTCCCGGGTCATGAGCTCACTGACCGGCTGGCTGTCATCATCCGCAAAACGAACGTCGCGGTTGGTGATGATGCCGACCAGCCGACCGGGCCGACCTTCCGGTCCGGGTTCGACAACCGGAATTCCCGAAACGCCGATCCGGTCCTTCAGCACCTTCAGCTGACGAAGCGTGACCTCAGGGGTGACCGTGACAGGATTGACGACCATTCCCCCCTCGAAGCGCTTCACCTGGCGGACCTGCTCGGCCTGCTCCTCGATCGAGAGGTTGCGATGAATGACGCCGAGGCCGCCAAACCGCGCCATGGCGATCGCGAGGGTGGTTTCGGTGACCGTGTCCATGGCCGCTGAAAGGATCGGCGCATTAAGGGAGATCTGACGGGTAAGACGGGTGCGGATATCCACGTCAGCCGGAATCACTTCCGACGGACCGGGCTCCAGCAACACGTCGTCGAACGTGATGGCCTGCCGGATGTTCATGAGGGAGGGTCCTGTTGCATGCGACCGTCTAGCGAGTCTCGTCGTCCCTGTGAAGACCGCAGGCCGCCAAAACACGAGCGCCCCGGCCTGGAGGGGCCGGGGCGCAGCGCGATCCTGCGAAAGAGCAGGCGATGCGGGCTACTGGGTGACGTAGCAGGTCCCGACAGCATCCGCGAAGGCCTGCTGAGCCTTCGTATCGATGGCGTTATCGGCGAACCATTTGCGCGAACGCATCTGAGCCATGCCGTCGCGGTTCACATATCCTTCCCAGACCCACGTGAAGAGAGCCTGCGCGCCCAGGGTCTTGACCGTCTGCTTACCCACGCAGGCGCATACCCCGGCGTCGAGCCCCGAGGCGCCGCAGGCCGCAACCCAGGTCGCCTCATCCGCCAGCGGCGCATTGGCTGCAGCCAGTCGCGCGCGCTCCGCCTCAGCCGCCGCAGCCGCCTCAGCCGCGGCTTTCTCAGCGGCCGCCGCCTCGGCGGCCGCAGCGGCTGCGGTTTCTTCAGCTGACGGCGCGGCAGGCGCGCCGCCGCCGTCCCCGCAGGCGCCCAGCGCCAGCGCCAATGCGATCGCACAGATATAGGATTTCATGATGCGCCCCTCCCTAAGGCCTGCGGACGGCGTCGCGTCCCCACGATGATGGCGTGAACCGTACACCACCGCTCACAAGAATTCAGCTGGTTTCGTTCAAGAAATTAAACCGTCAGGACCCCTGACGTCCGCGGAAACCACGGGCGATAACGAACGTCTCGGGACTTTCGGGACGACTGGATGGGGGTTTCCAGTGCCTCACATCCCCGAAATGGGCCTTGAGAATCTCAAGGAGCTCCCCCTGGGCGCCGCCCTGAAAGACCTTGCCGATAAAATCGCCGCCTCTGGCGAGATGAGCGACGGCGAAACGCGCAGCCTCTTCGGCAAGGGCCACCGTCCGCACATGATCGGTCTGGCGATGACCGGTCGTATCAGCAGCCATATCGGAAAGTACAAGCCCCGGAGCCGCGCCAAGCGCCGCCATGAGACGATCCGGCATGCCGGGCTCCGTCATGTCTCCCTGAAAAAACACAGCATCGCCCAGAGGCTCTACCGGCAGGAGATCCACACCGACAATGGCCTGAGCTCCCTTCTCGAGCGCGACCTGCGCCCAGCCGCCCGGAGCGCAACCGAGGTCCACAACACGGACCCCTCGGCGAAAGACAGAGAATTTCTCGTCGATCTCAAGAAGCTTGTAAGCCGCCCGGGCCCTGTACCCCGCCTCTATGGCGCGACGCACATACGGATCGTTGAGCTGACGCTCAACCCATTGACGGGACGACTTTCCAAGCTGCTTCCGGCGAACTTTCTGCTTCTTCGCAAGGGTGCGCCCCCCGACAGGGCCCCGCGCGTCCTCAGGGGGAGACCACCGCCGTCGACCGGTTTCATCCTCTGTGCTCACTGAGCCCTCTCCCCTGCGCTGGCCGGAGCGCGACGGCGGCCAGAATCTGATCGCCGGACCGCAGGAGCTCCGTCTCTGGCTCCATGCATCATTGAGAGAAGAATGCCTTCACGCAGACCCCGGTCTCCGACACGAAGGCGCGCCGAGGGCCATAGCGACCAGACCGCATCAAGAATGGCGCATCCGGCCATGACAAGATCGGCCCTTTGAGGGCCGATGCACGGCTCAGCCGCGCGTTCGTCGGGACTGGCGCGATACAGACGATCCCGCGCCGCCTCCGCCTCTTCACGCAGGAGCCAGATCCCATCAACCGCCGAACGCGAATAACGCTCAAGACGGAGATGCACACCTGCGAGGCTCGTGACCGTTCCGGAGTTACCGATGAGCTGACCCCGGCCGGCCTCGAACAGAGGACCGAAGCGGGTCGCAGCATCGTGGGCGGCTAACCGATCGCGAACCGACGCGACCATTCTGTCATACCAGCCCTCGGACTGATCGTCGAAACTCTCCGAGAGGGTCACAACCCCAACCGGAAAGGACGCCCAGCCAAGGATAGGCGGCCTCCGGGCGCATCCCTCGACGCCGCGGGAAAGGGCGGCGCGGGCGTCAATCCAGCAGAGTTCGGTCGATCCGCCCCCGATATCGATGACAAGCGCAAAATCCGAATCGCGATCCACCAGATCGAGCGAACCCAGAAGCGCGAACTTGGCCTCCTCCTTGGGGGATATGGTCTCCATCCTGAGACCGACATCAGACCGAACGCGTTCGAGAAACTCCCGCCCGTTTGACGCCGCGCGACAGGCCTGGGTCGCAATACATCGGGTGTCCCGAACAGAGTGCCGCCGGATCTTTTCCGCACAGCGCCGAACCGCCCCAAGCGCACGCGTCATGGCCTCCTCGGAGAGGCGGCCCGTCCGCGCGAGCCCCTCGCCCAGCCGGACGATCTGAGAATAGGAATCGACCACGCGCAATCCTCCCGATGCGGATCTCTCCGCGATCAGGAGCCGGCAGTTGTTCGTGCCCAGGTCGAGCGCCGCATAGAGGCCCCCGCCGGGCCTCGATCGGCGCGCAGACGCGGCTCGCGCAGGATAAGGCCTCGCCATGGAGGTGTCCGCAATTTGAGTTGCACGCCTTTTAGCGCGCTTCCGCCTCGGCGTACACCATCATGGGCCGTCAGGCGCTTCATCCCCCCCATTCAGGCTGGATTCGCTATGGGGCTGACAGCAACGCTTGTCCTGACGCGCGCCCCGACCTAAGGTGTCGGATGGTTACGCCCATTATCGCCCGTCCGGAGTTTGGGAGGAGCGGTCGAGGCGCGGCTGCTTCCCTCTGATGGGCGGGTTGAAATCGTCAGGGGCGAACGCGGAACATCCAGGGGTTTCGGGTCATGAATTCCGTCAGATGCGCCAAGTTTTCGATCGGCCAGCAGGTCCGTCACAGGGTTTTCGCCTTCCGAGGGGTCATATTCGACGTGGATCCCGAGTTTGCGAACACGGAGGAGTGGTGGACCTCCATTCCCGAAGAAATCCGACCGCGCAAGGATCAGCCCTTCTATCATCTCCTGGCGACCAATGAGACATCCCATTACGTGGCCTATGTCTCGGAACAGAACCTGTTGCCCGATGATGATCGGGAACCCGTCAACCATCCCTCGATCGCAGAGATCTTCGAGGTCGACGATGAGGGCGGTTTCCGGATCAAGTCGGCGGTCGCGCACTGAGGTCGTTGACCTCAGCTACAACCTTTCGCCCCCTTTAACCGACAGAGCGGACCCGGCGCACGATGAGATCAGGCATGACCGGGGACAGTGACCAGACAGGCCTCGCCCGCTCGGGAGAGGCCCGGACCATCCCTTGCGTCCCCTCTGAGGGACATAGGGGATAATGGCTGTGTCAGACCGCCCCTGTCTTGTCTGGCTGAGAGACGACCTGCGTCTCGCCGATAATCCGGCCCTGAGCGCCGCCCTCGCTGACGGCGGCGGGGTGCACATCGCCTACATTCTGGAAGAGACCGGAGAGGGCGTTCGTTCGCCCGGAAGCGCCGCACGCTGGTGGCTCGGCGTCTCACTCGCAAAGCTCGCCTCGGCTCTTTCGCAGAGAGGGGGATCGCTGATCCTGAGGAGAGGCGCGGCCGAAGACGAAATCCCGAAGCTGGTGAGAGAAACGGGCGCAGGATCCGTGATGTGGAACCGCCGTTACGGCCCCGCGCGGGAAACGGATCGCAAAATCAAGGAACAGCTCCGGGAGAGCGGGACAACCGCGAAGAGCTTTCCTGGCGCGCTCCTCAGCGAACCGTTCACAATGCTGACAGGCGCGGGACAGGGATACAAGGTGTTCACCCCGTTCTGGAAGGCGCTTCGCAGCCGCTATGAGCCGCCGCCGCCTCTGTCGGCGCCGACAAAGATACTCTCACCGTCCCCGCCCCCCTCGGATCGCCTCGAAGACTGGGGACTTCAGCCCGTTGCGCCGGACTGGTCAGGAGGCATGCGAACAACCTGGTCTCCCGGCGAGGACGGCGCACATGCGCGACTGGCGCAGTTTTTGTCCGCCGACGCAGGATACGGTCAGGCGAGAGACAGGCCCGCGCTGGAGGGCACATCTCGCCTGAGCCCGCATCTGCGCTTCGGAGAGATCGCGCCAGCAGCGGTCTGGCGGGCTGTCAGATCGGCGGAAGCGGCAGGTCGGATCGCTCAGGACGACGCTGAGAAGTTTCTTTCGGAGCTCGCCTGGCGCGACTTCTGCCGTCATCTGCTGTTCCATGACGGAGAGCTGGCCAGCGTCAGCTGGAAACGTGATTTCGAAAATCTGTCGTGGCGGGAGCCGTCTTCCGCCGAGCTGAGAGCGTGGCGCCGGGGACAGACGGGATATCCGATCGTCGACGCCGGGATGCGTCAGCTCTGGACCACAGGCTGGATGCACAACCGCGTTCGGATGATCGCCGCTTCTTTCCTGACCAAACACCTCCTCACTCACTGGCGCATCGGCGAAACCTGGTTCTGGGACACGCTGGCTGACGCTGACGAGGGCTCTAACCCGGCTGGCTGGCAATGGGTCGCAGGCACAGGGGCGGACGCCTCCCCCTACTTCAGGATCTTCAATCCAGTCCTTCAGGGCGAAAAATTCGATCCGGACGGCGCCTATGTGCGCGCATGGGCGCCCGAGCTGGCTCGCCTGCCCAATCGCTTCGTGCATCGCCCATGGGAGGCTGACTCAGCCCAGCTGGCAGCAGCCGGCGTGCGGCTCGGAGACACCTATCCTCGCCCGATAGTCGATCATGCTTTTGCCCGTCGAAGGGCTCTGGACGCTTACGCCGCCCTGAGGGCCGGCTCACACACCGAAGGACAGGATTTATGACTTCACAACGCGCACGCATCGCCGTCGTGGGCGCCGGCGTCTCCGGCCTCGCCGCCGCCTGGTCGCTGAGGGATACGGCGGATGTCGTCGTCCTGGAGCGCGCGGACCGTCTGGGCGGTCACGCCTGGACAGTTGATGTCGACTATGACGGCGACCGGATCCCGGTGGATATCGGCTTCATCTGCTATAACGAACTCAATTATCCCAACCTGACCGGCATGTTCTCGAAGCTTGGAGTCGAGGTTATCGCCACCGATATGAGCTTCGCCGTCTCGGATCCGGAAGGTTACGAATGGTGCTCGGATCTTTTAGGCCTGTTTGCGTGGAAGCGAAATCTCGTCGATCCGCGGTTTCTGGGCCTTCTGAGCGAGATCATACGGTTCAATACGCTGGCGCGGAAGGACCTGGCCGCCGGAACGATCCCCGAGGTCAGCCTGAAAGACTATCTCGATGAGAACGGTTTTTCTCAGGCCTTTCGGACAGGTTACCTCCTGCCCATGGGCGCAGCCATCTGGTCGACCCCGGAAGTTGGAATGCTCGACTACCCGGTCGCAAGCTTCATCCAGTTCTTCGACAATCATCGTCTGATGCAGACGCTGAGACCGACGTGGATGACGGTAAAGGGCGGAAGCCGCGAATATGTCCGTCGCCTGACCGCCGACCTTGCCGGCCGGCTTGAGACCGGCCGTCGCATCGAGACCATCCGGCCGGCTTCAGGCGGCACAGTGGAAATCGTGGAGGCTGGCGGACGCGCGCGCACCTTCGATCGGGTTCTCCTCGCATGCCACGCCGACGAGGCCAGGCGCATGCTGGATCCGGCCTATCAGGACCACCGTCGGGCTCTGGAGCCGATCCGCTTCTCGGCCAACACCGCCTACCTCCACAGGGACCTGTCGCTGATGCCCCGGCGCCGGTCGGCCTGGGCGTCCTGGAATGTGCTGAGAGGAGCGGACGACCGCGTCTGCGTCACCTACTGGATGAACCGCCTTCAGAAGATCAGAAAGTCGGCCCCGCTCTTCGTAACCCTGAACCCGACCACGCCGCCGGCCCCGGATCTGACGTTCGGCGTTTATGAGTTCGACCATCCCATGTACGACGCCGCCTCCGCGGCGGGCCGGGAAGACTTGCGGCGCCTGCAGGGACGCGACGGGATTTACGTCTCCGGAGCCTGGCTCGGCGACGGTTTCCACGAGGCCGGACTGAGGACCGGCCTTGAGGCGTCTCTGGCCATGGGGGGACGCGTTCCGTGGACGCCCGCGCTTCAGCAGAAATACCCCTCCGACGTCCTGAACGTTCGCGAGGCCGTGAAGGCATGACATCCGGCGCGCCCCTCGTGCTTTATCAGGGCCGCACCGTGCACAGGCGCGAAACGCCCTTTCGCAGGGCGTTCTCCTATCCGGTCGCGATGATCGGTCTGGACATCGACAGACTGAACGAGGCGCGCCGAGGCCTGCGGCTGTTTTCAGTCGATCGGTTCAATGCGATCGCCTTTTTCAGGAAGGATCACGGCCAGCGCCGCGAAGGCGCAGACCTGAGGGCTTGGGCCGAAGCCCGGCTGTCGGCGGCCGGAGTTGACCTGGAAGGCGGCCCGATTGAACTGATCACCTTCCCCAGGGTGCTCGGGATTGGATTTTCCCCGATCTCTCTCTGGCTGGCCCGCGGCCCTGAAGGAGATCTTCGGGGCGCCGTCTACGAGGTGCACAACACTTTTGGGGAGGCTCACGCCTACGTCTCGAAGGTTGACGCTGATCATGGCCGCATGACCGCCGACAAGGAATTTCATGTCTCACCGTTTTTTGATGTGAGCGGGGCCTATCGCTTCACCCTGCGCCAGGGTCCCTCGCGTCTGGAGCTGATCGTTGAAAACATGGCCGCAGCTGGTCGAGATCATGTCGCATCCCTGCTGGTTCGTCCCCGCGCCGCCAGCGACGGGGCGATCCTGAGCTGGCTGGCCAGCCTGCCGTTTTCGGGCCTGGGGGTGATCCTCGCCATTCACTGGCAGGCCCTTCTTCTGCTCGCGCGCGGAGCGCGCTATCGTGACAAACCCGCTCAACGCGCTAATCAGACGACAGTAACGGCGCCGGCCGAAGAGCCGGAACAAGACGCCGAACGAGGGATGAGGAAGCCATGAAGATCCAGAACCGGATGTTGATCCGCATGAATCCGGGAAACCTGAACCTCATGAAGGGACTTCCCACCAGCATGCGTCTGGCCGGAATGCTGCTGGTTCGGCTCAAGAAAGGATGCCTCGACATCGTATTCCGGGATGGTCGGACCTATAGGTTCGAGGGCGGTGAGCCGGGGCCGTCCGGCGAGATCATCGTCCATGATCCATCATTTGCAGGCCGGGTGCTGTCGCGCGGCGACATCGGTTTTGCTGAGGCTTTCATGGCTGGAAAGTTCGACACACCCGATCTGGCGGCGGTTCTCGAGTACTTCACCCAGAATTTTGAAAGTGCTGGCAAGCTGGCGGTCGGCGACCGCCTCACCCACTTCATAAGCGCTGTGAGGCACGCATTCCGGGCCAACACGAAAAAGGGGTCGCGGCGTAACATTCTCGCCCACTACGATCTTGGAAATGATTTCTATGCGCGCTGGCTTGATCCGTCGATGACCTATTCCTCGGCGATCTTTCGCGAACCCTCCCAGTCCCTTGAGGACGCCCAGCAGGACAAGTATCGCGCGATCGCCACACGGCTCGACCTGAAGCCCGGCATGAAGGTTCTCGAAATCGGATCCGGATGGGGCGGTTTCGCCGAAGTCGCTGCGCGAGACTTCGGCGCGGAAGTGACCTCGATCACCATATCCGACGCGCAGCATGATTATGCGCGTGACCGGATGGCTCGCAACGGACTGTCAGACCGTGTCAGCATAAAGATGTGCGATTATCGCGATGTCACGGGCGCATTCGACGCCGTGGCCTCAATCGAAATGTTCGAGGCGGTCGGAGAGAAGTTCTGGCCGCAATACTTCGGCAAGGTGGCGGAGGCTCTCAAGCCCGGCGGCAAGGCGGCGCTGCAGATCATCACGATAGATGAGCAGGAGTTCGAGAACTATCGCGCCCGGCCGGATTTTATCCAGCGCTACATATTCCCTGGCGGGATGCTGCCCTCGATTGAACGCATCGCGAAGGAATCGGCCCGTGCAGGCCTCGGATGCGAGGTCGCTCAGCTCTTCGGCCAGTCCTACGCGCGCACGCTGGCGGACTGGCAGACCCGTTTCGAACGCGAATGGGACGCAATTCGCACGCAGGGGTTCGACGAACGTTTCCGTCGTCTGTGGCTGTATTATCTTGGCTACTGTCAGGCGGGTTTCCGCTCAGGTCGGATCGATGTGGGTCACTTTGTGCTGACCAGGCCTGCCTGAGCCCCACTCGGGCGCGAGGTCCTGTCAGACATCGAACTCAAGGCCGATCGCCGAGAAGCGCTCGCGACTGTCCTGCCAGCGCTCTGAAACCTTCACGCGGGTGAACAGGTGCACAGGACGTCCCAGGATCGCCCCGATCTCGCGACGGGCGGCTATCCCTATGTCCCGGATCGTCGCCCCTCCTCGACCGAGGATGATGCTCCGGTGACTTTCGCGGGCCACATAGATCACCTGATCGATCTTCACAGCGCCGTTGGAATGGCTCTCCCATCCTTCCGTTTCCACGGTCAGCTGATAGGGCAGTTCCTGATGCAGGCGCAGCATAAGCTTCTCGCGCGTGATCTCAGCGGCGAGCAACCGGACCGGCATGTCGGCAGCCTGGTCCTCAGGAAAGAGAAACGGCCCCTCCGCCATCGCCGAAGCCAGATGATCGGCGAGCTCCCCGACGCCGTCTCCGCTGAGCCCGGAAATCATGAAAATGTCCGAGTAAACCCCCGTCTCGTGCAGGCGTCTGGCAAGATCGAGAAGCGACGGCCGTTCGACGAGATCGATCTTGTTGATCGCCAGAACCGCCTTTCGTCCGAGCTCCCGCAGCCGCTCGATGATCGCCTCATCATCGGCATGCTCACGATCCGCCCCGCACCACAATCGCGCATCCACAAGGTGGACAATGCAGTCGGCGTCTCCCGCACCTTCCCAGGCTGACCGCACCATGGCCCGATCGAGCCGCCTGCGCGGGGAGAAAATCCCGGGCGTATCGACGAGTACCACCTGCGATGATCCGCGCATCATGACCCCGCGAATGGGAAATCGCGTCGTCTGCACCTTGTGGGTGACGATCGAAACCTTCGATCCGACAAGCTGGTTGACCAGCGTCGATTTGCCAGCGTTGGGGGCGCCGATGATCGCTGCAAAGCCGCTGCGTGTGGTGTCCTGGGTCATGAATTGCGTAATCCGATCTGTTCGAGCATGGCGCGGGCGGCTGCGCGCTCGGCTTCCTGTTTAGAGGCGCCCGATCCGCTGATCTCGGGAACACCCTCAATTCTGACAGAGGCGGTGAATACGGGCGCATGATCCGGGCCCTCGCGTCCATCGTGCTGATATCTGGGCGTAGGATACCCCTGTCCCTGCGCCCACTCCTGCAGGGCGGTCTTGGGATCGCGCGGCGCAGAGGAGACCTCCATCAGCGCCTGCTTCCAACGTCGAAGGATCAGGGTTTTGACGGCCGGAAGACCGGCGTCCAGATAAACCGCCCCGATGGCCGCCTCAACAGCATTCGCCAGCAGGGACTTCTTCGTCGCCCCGCCGGTGGAGCGCTCGGCTTCGTCGACGATCAGAAAAAACCCGAGGCCGATCTCGGCGCCGATGCGGGCGCATGCCTCGCGACTGACCACAAGATTGAGCCTGGGCGCCAGCTCCCCCTCCCGGGCGCCGGGAAAACGCTCCAGCAGGGTCTCCGCCATGACAAGCCCCAGCACCCGATCGCCCAGAAACTCAAGCCGTTCATTGCTCCATTCGGAGGGACGACCCTGAACGGCGCTGCGATGAGTCATCGCGCGATCCAGCAACTCGGGCGTTCGAAACCTGTGACCGATCGCGCTCTCGCACGCCTCACGATCCGCCGCCTCCAGACGGGGCGCCTCGACCTGCCCGCGCGTCCGGTTGCGTCGTCGCTTGCCCGTATGGCTGGAGTTCGGCCTCATCAGGCGTCCTCACCCGCAGGGTGCGCCTCGATAATCACAAACGCCTCAGCATAGGGATATTCGTCCGTAATCGTCAGATGAACGACCGCCCTCATGCCCGGGGGAGTAATCGCCAGCAGGCGGTCGGCGGCCCCGCCGGTCAGAGCGAATGTCGGCCGACCGCCAGGTTGGTTGACGACGCCGATATGTCGCCAGTGCACGCCTCGCCGGGGAACGCCCGTTCCGAGGGCCTTCGCGCAGGCCTCCTTGGCCGCAAATCGCTTGGCGTAGGTAGCCGCCCTCTGACGCCGCCGATTGGCGAGCGCCTGCTCGACATCGGTGAACACGCGACGCTCGAAACGTTCACCGAAACGTTCAAGCGACGCCTCGATGCGTCGTATATCGCACGTGTCCTGCCCGATGCCGAGGATCATGCCGCCTCGCCGCGGGCCCGATCGATTTCCATGCGCATTCGTCGAATGGCGGGCTCAAGACCGATGAACATAGCCTCACCCATGATGAAGTGTCCGATGTTCAGCTCGCGAACCTCCGGCAGGCGCGCCAGAGCGCCCACAGTGTCAAAGCTGAGACCATGACCGACATGGATCTCGAGTCCGCGACGCGCGCCTTCCCGGCTTGCTTCGGCGAGACGCGCAAGTTCGAGCGCGGCCTGATCCTCCTCGCCTGCGAGGACGAGCTCCACATAGCGGCCGGTGTGCAGCTCGACCACCGGCGCGCGCAGCGCCAGCGCAGCCTCGATCTGTTCGACAGACGGCTCGACGAAAAGAGAGACACGCATGCCGCCCTGCGCAAGCGCGGAGACGATCGGCGAGAGCGTCGACTGCAGGCCGGCTGCGTCAAGTCCACCCTCTGTCGTGCGCTCCTCTCTTTTCTCAGGAACAAGGCAGGCCGCGTGAGGTCGGAAGGAAAGCGCAATCTCCAGCATGGCCTCCGTGGCGGCCATTTCGAGGTTGATCGGCAGGCTCGTCGCAGCGCGGACCGCCGCCAGATCCGGCTCCCGAATATGCCGGCGATCTTCCCGAAGATGCATCGTTATGCCGTCCGCGCCGGCCTGAGCCGCCAGGGCCGCAGCCCGGGCGGGATCAGGATGGGCGCCGCCGCGAGCGTTTCGCACCGTCGCCACATGATCGATGTTGACGCCGAGACGGGCGCGCGGAAGGCTCATGCCAACCCCCGGCTTCCGGGCTTGACCGCCGGAAGTCGGGCGAGTTCCGGAGGAAGATCAGCCGGATCGTAATCCGGAAAATCAACGCTCGCGAGGGGAACGAGCGTCAGCCCGCCGACATCCGCGCGGCCGTTCGATCGGTCGACGATACAGGCGGCGCCGACGACCTGCGCGCCGACACCCTGCAGCGCCGCCAGAGTTTCGCGCATCGATACGCCTGTGGTGACGATGTCCTCGACAATCACGACGCGCTCATCGGGAGCAAGGGAGAAACCGCGACGAAGCGTCATCACTCCGCCTTCCCGCTCCGTGTAAAGAGACCGACAGCCGAGAGCGCGCGCCGTCTCATACCCCGGAATAAGTCCGCCCACTGCAGGTCCGACAACAGCATCGATCCGACCGAACTCCGCCCTGAGGCGATCAGCGAGCGCCGAGCACAGACGCTCTGAAACATCGGGATGAGAAAAGACCAGGGCCTTCTGGAGGAAGACCGGGCTGCGTCGGCCGGATGAAAGGATGAAATGTCCCTCCAGGAGCGCGCCGGCCCTTTTGAATTCGCCAAGAACCTCATCGCGATCCATGTCCGCCCTCTCTTATCCGCGAATGCGCTCAGCGCGATCGACCACCGACAACGCACGTATCGCCGCAACGATTTGCGTCAGACGGCGGCTATCCTCAACCTCGATATCGAACTCGAAGTCGAAAAAATCGACAGATCGCTTGAGGGTCTTGATATTGATGATGTTGCCCTGGGCGTCGGAAACCGCCTTGAAGAGAACTGCGAGCGCCCCCCGTCGGTTTGCCGTCGTGACGTGAATGCGTCCGACGGCCAGCACATCGCCTCCCGCAGCCTCGCGAGGTTTCCAGCGCAGGTCGATCCAGGTCTCGCTTGCCTCCTCATGCTCGCCCAGACGGGCGCAATCGATCACGTGAACCTCGATCCCTCGTTCGGGCGCGAGAAGCCCGACGATCCGATCTCCCGGGAGGGGCGAACAGCACTCGGCGAGATGGAGAGTGACCCCCGGGGTAAGACCGTCTCCCGCGACCAGCAAGGGCGCAGGATCGGCCTCGACAGACCCCTGCTGCCGCGCCGGGTCGTCCCGACCCGGAAAGGCGACGGAGAGAAGGTCAGCCGTGGACAGACGACCTCGCCCGACGGCTTCGCTGAGAGCCTCGAACCGATCAAAACCCGCACGCTCCGCCATCTCCGGACGGCTGACCTCAGAGGGCTCGAGACCTATGCGGCGCAGAGCGTGATCAATGAGCCGCGAACCGATGGCGATAAACTCGCCGCGCTCGGCGGAACGGGTCAGACGCCGGATCGCCGAACGGGCCCTGCCCGTGACCGCAAGACCCTCCCAGTTCGCATGAGCGGCAGGCGCAGGACCGCGCAGGATCTCGACCACGTCGCCGTTCTCAAGGGCTGTCCGCAAGGGACGTTCGACATTGTTGATCCGGGCGCCGACGGTCGAGTCGCCGATCTCGGAGTGGACAGCATAGGCGAAGTCCAGAGGCGTGGAACCTGCCGGGAGCTTCACCAGCTTGCCCTTGGGCGTGAACACGAACACGCTGTCCCGATACATCTGGAGCTTGGCGTGCTCGAGAAACTCTTCGGGCTCCGCGCCATGAGTGAGCATGTCCGCAAACGCTGTGAGTTCGGCTTCGGCGTCGATGCCGACAGCTCGGGCCGCCTCGGCGTCGAAGCCGTACCGGGAATTTTTATATGTCCAGTGAGCCGCCACGCCTCGTTCGGCGATGGCGTTCATCTCCGCGGTTCGGATCTGAAGCTCGACACGACGGTTCCCGGGCCCCAGAAACGTCGTGTGGAGCGAACGGTAGCCGTTCGGCTTGGGGACGGAGATGTAATCCTTGAAACGCTCTGAGAGGACCGCCCACTGCTGATGGGCGGCGGCGAGCGCCCGGTAGCATTCATCGACGGAGCTGACGATAAGACGGTAGGCGAAAACGTCTCCCAGATCCTTGAACGAGATGGACTTCGTCTCAAGCTTTCGCCAGATCGAGTAGGGACGCTTCATCCGGCCGTACAGCTCTCCGGCCACGCCCCTTTGCCTCATCACGTTTTCAATATCGGAGTGGATGCGTGCCACCGTCGCCCGATCGTCTGAAAGGAGCTCGTCAAGCCGCAGGACGATCGCCTCATAGGCCTCCGGATTGATGATCCGGAAGGCGTGATCCTCAAGCTCCGTGGCGTAAATCGACAATCCGACCCGCCGCGCAAGGGGCGCGTAGATATCGATCGTTTCGCGCGCGATGCGCAGCCGGCTTTCCTGCCGGGGCATGAACTCAATCGTGCGCATATTATGAAGACGATCGGCGAGCTTGACGATCAGCACCCGGATGTCGCGTGTGGTCGCGAGGATGAATTTCTGGAAATTCTCCGCCTGTTTCTGACGTGGCCCGTCTCCCGACAGTTTGGGAAGCTTGGTCACGCCGTCGACAAGATCGGCGACCGCATCTCCGAAGAGTCGGCGGATATCCTCGACCGTCGCGTCCGTATCTTCGACCGTATCGTGAAGGAGCCCGGCGATAATCGTCGCCTGGTCCATCTTGAGTTCGGTCAGAAGGCCGGCGACCGCGACAGGATGGGCGTAATAGGGATCGCCGGAATGGCGAAGCTGCTGGCCATGACGAAGTGTGGTGAACACATACGCCTTGTTGAGCGCTTCTTCATCCGCATCCGGCTGATAGGCGAGAACCCGTTCCACGAGCTCGTACTGACGCAGATATCCCCGCGACCGCGGCGGAGAGGCCTCACTCCTGCCTGACGACTTCACAACTGGCCCAGCAGGCGGCTGTACCGGAGGCGGCGCCTGACCCGGCGCGCCGGCAGAGGAGGATGAACGATCAGTCCCAGCGGGCTCCTGAGCGCCCTGAACCGCCGCCCCGTGACCTGACGCGCCCGATTTCGGGACCGACCGCCCCGACCGGCTTATCGCATCACGAGCCGTCAAAAGCGCTCTTCGCGAGCGGACTCAAGCTCGACCTGATAGGCTCGCAGAACCTCTTCCTCAGAGGAGACGGGAGCAGCCGCCAGAGCCCGACGATCTTCTTCGCGCTCCGCTTCTTCATTCGGACGCACTTCCTGCAGCCCGGAGACGAGGCTGTCGCGGATCACGTCAAGATCGACCGTCTCATCAGCGATCTCGCGCAGAGCCACCACCGGATCCTTGTCGTTGTCGCGGTCGATCGTGATAGCCGCCCCCTCGCGAATGACGCGGGCGCGATGAGCCGCCAGAAGAACCAGCTGGAAGCGGTTCGGGACCTTTTCCACGCAATCTTCGACTGTCACACGCGCCATGGACGACTCCTATCAATCCGCCTCCATACTGTATGACGCCGCGACAGGCAAGCTTGCCGGCCGGCCCTCAAGGCCTTTGCAAGGGCCGAAGGCGGGCATGAGGCCGCGCTCGGCAAGCTCTCCGCTCCCAGTCGAAAAAACTCAGGCGCCATAGCCGTCAGACCTGGGCCTTTTTAGACCGGAAAACAGAGCCATAGACCCCGCCGACGCCCCCTGATACGAGTTGTGCACGCTGACGCAGGAACCCTGATGCGCTCCTCCCGGACCTCTCCGTCGACGCCCGTCCGCGCTGGGGAGCCCGGCGTCGACTGCAGACTCTGCCCCAGGCTGGCGGCCTATCGAGACGCCAACCGGGTCCTCATGCCAGAGGGCTTCAACGCTCCGGTCCCCTCTTTCGGATCCGAAACCGGCCGGCTCCTGATCCTAGGACTCGCCCCGGGCCTCAACGGGGCCAACCGGACAGGACGCCCGTTCACGGGCGACTACGCCGGAGACCTTCTTTACGCGACGCTTGAGACTTTCGGCCTGTCGACAGGCGCCTACTCAGGAGCCGCAGATGACGGGGTGCGCCTGCCTGACGCCCTGATTTCCAACGCCGTTCGATGCGCGCCGCCGGAAAACAAGCCGACCGGCCAGGAAATCAACGCCTGCCGCACCTTCCTCGTCGGACGGATCGAAACGATGCCGAAGCTCAGGATCATCCTGGCTCTGGGCCGCATCGCCCATGACTCGGCTCTGCGCGCCCTTGAGATCCGCCCGACCGATGCGCCCTTCGGGCACGGACGTCGCCACACCCTGACCGCTCACGGACGCCCGATCGTCCTCTATGACAGCTACCACTGCTCCAGGTACAATACGAACACTGGGCGGCTGACCGAGGCCATGTTCCATAATGTCTTCCGAGCCATCGCCGATGAGCTGAAGCAGGCCTGAAACTGCGCAAGGCGCCTTCAGATGGAGTGGACAGACCGCCGGAATTGGCGTAACCGCTCCCCCCGATCGGCTATCGGTCCGTTCAGAACCGGTCGCGGGTATAGCACAATGGTAGTGCAGCAGCCTTCCAAGCTGAATACGTCGGTTCGATTCCGACTACCCGCTCCAGTTTTTTCATAGACTTAGCCTGCAGCAGCGTCGCTAAAACTTTGAAATCCGCGGCGTCGGGCCCAAGCCCTCAACGCTGAAGTCCGATGCCGAAGTTGACCTAAAGCTGCCGTTCGCTCTCTGCCGGTTCAACGGCGGGATGTCTCCCAATTGACGTCATTGGTCATCGCGGGACCTCCGGAGCGCGATGCGACGTTTCGTCAGCCGCGTAAGGTCGATCGCAAATTCTGCTCAACCGAGGTTGATCGGGAGACTGAACTGCCCGACAGGCATTCCGTCGTTGCGCTCTAATGACGGGCTCCACGCACCGGGGCCCGCTGTTCGGGAGTGATCGGTCGGGCATGTTCGGCTCGTTGTGGGAGTACGTCTATCGATGATGCTGACGAGTGCCTCAATTTGTCGTCTGGGTATTGTGGTGTCCATGTGCGCGGGGCCGGCCGCCTTCGCGCAGCTCCCATCTCCGAGCGATCGCATCATCGTAACGGCGACACGCGAGCCCGCCCTGGCGAATGATCTGCCACAGAGCGTCGTTGTCTTGTCGGGAGACGAGCTTGTCGCCGTGGATGGCGCAGAAGATATCGTGTTGCGCCTCGCGGGCGTGCAGGTGGCGATCTCGAATGGCTCTCAGGCCACGTTCCAGATCCGCGGCGTTGGCGCCGTGGATCACCAGGCGCTGACGCCGAGCGGAGCCGCCGTGCACGTCGATGGCGTCTTCCTGCAAACCAATGTTCAGGCCAGTCTGCTGGCTTATGATCTCGCCCGTGTCGAAGTGCTGAAGGGGCCGCAGGGAACGGTCCAGGGGCGAAACGCATCGAGCGGCTCGATCAATTTCATCACGGAGCGGCCGACGAACGATTTCGAAGCCTATGCGGATGCATCGTATGGCCGCTTCAATCGCTGGGATCTGCAGGCTGCGGCAAGCGGCAAGGTGGCCGAGGGCGTCAGCGGGCGCATCGCGGCGCGCTACCTGAAGCAGGATGCGACGCTGGAGAATGCAGGCGGGCCCAAGGATGCGGGCGGCGTGCGCGATGAGTATGGCGTGCGCGCGTCACTGACCTTCGATCTCGGCGAGGGGAGCGAACTTCTCGTGCGCGGGCATCTGGAGGCTGACAACGGCGTCAACCCCGCGCCGCGCAATTCGGCGCTGGTGGTGGGCGATCATCAGGTATCTGTCGGCGCGGATGGCGTGCGCCCCACCGACAATGACTTTCAGGGTCTGTCGGCGGAATACTCGACGCCCTGGGGCGCCTGGCGCATCACCTCCCTGACGGCCGCTGAAGGTTTTCGGCAGCGCTACGGTTTTGATTTCGACGGGACGCCCACAGCAATCGCGAACCTGTCCTACAATCGCGATTATCTGCAACTGAGCCAGGAGCTCTATGGTCGCATCGATTGGGACGGCGGGAATACGCTTGTCGGCGTCTCGCTGGCGGAAGACGATTTTTCGCAGGACTATCTGATCTGGTGCGGAACGCTCGATCCGGTGACGCTCGCAGGCACATGCGTCTACCCAGGCGCACCCGGACGCGTGGGGCCGACGCCGGCTTCGACGGCGCGGGCGGTGTCGCTGCTGACGCATATCGAACAGACGCGCCGGATGGGCGCTGTCTATGCGACGGTCGATTTCGATCTCGGTTCGCGGACGACGCTGACGCTCGGCGGGCGGCAGACATTCGAGCGCATCGACGGCGAAGGATTTGGCAAACACATCTATGCCGATGGCGTCCGTGCGCTGAACAACCGCTCGGGCGCAGGCCTGGCGCAGGGCGCCAACACCATCGACGAAGATCGCTTCACAGGCATGGCGGCGCTGCGTCACCGCATCGGCGACCATCTGTTAGCCTACGCCTCCCTCGGTCAGGGCTACAAGAGCGGCGGTTTCAATGGCGAGGTGGCCAACAACGTCACTCACTATCAGGATGAAGGTCTGTTCGGCGCCGAATCCGTAGACGCCTATGAGGTCGGCTTGAAGGGCTCGCTGGGCAAGGCGCTGAGCTTCGATGCCGCAGCATTCTTGCAGAACTACAGCCATCCGCAGGCCAGGATATTTGTGGCGTTTCCGTTGCCAGGTGGCGGTTCGATCACTTCCAACTCGCTGGCGAATCTCGATGCGGCGACGGTGATGGGCTTGGATGTTTCCGCCAGGTGGCGGCCGTTGGAGGGTCTGAACATCACCAGCGGCGTCGTGGCCCTCGACAGCGAGATCGAGCAGCGGACCGGTGCAAGCGCCAACGCCGCGGTTTTCAATGGCAAGCCTCTGCCATTCGCCTCCCGCCTATCGGCGACGCTGGGGGTCAAGCAGGAATGGAAGCTGGGCGCCGAAATGGCGGCATCGGTGGAAATCTTCGCCAAGCACCAGACCGCGTATTATCTCGATGCCGAGGGCCGGGGCGACCGCAGGCAGGACCCGCTTACGCTGGTCGACGCCACCGCGCGCCTGGTGCTGGATAGACAGACCGAACTCTCCCTGTGGGCGCGCAATCTGACGAACGAGGACTACGCGCTCTCCGGTTATGGGTTCATCGGGTATGACACTTTCCGATCCCAGCCGATCCTGTGGGGCGTTTCAATGCGAGCAACGCGATAGCCCGACACCTCGGATCACGACAGCAATTGGCCCCCTCGTCCGACCATGGCCGGACGAGGCGGATAACGGCAAGGTCGCTCAAGATCCGCCAGTCATCCTGCCCCAGCCGACCCGGCGGGTCTACGCCCCAAAAGCGTCATTCGGAAACGGCCAAGCGCAGACAAAAGGGTTCGCGAGGATTAGTGGGAGACTATCTTGACCGGGCATCCGATCACTCGTGCAAGGCTTCGCAAATACACGGTAGCGCGAACACTGTACGGCCCCGTGACGCTGGCTCGTGCGATCGAGCGCCTGGGCTTTGTCCAGGCCGATCCAATTCGCGCACCGGCGCGCGCCCAGGATCTGATCCTCCGCCATCGAGTACGCAACTATCGTGCTGGCGACCTTGAGCTTCGTTATCCAAAGCTCGCGATCGAAGAAGACTTCTTCGTCAACTATGGATTCCTGCCGCGCGACACGCATGCGCTCCTGCATCCACGTACGCCGCGAACAACGTGGTCAAAATCTCATGAGGACAAAGCGGCTGCCGTACTTGCGTTTGTGCGCGAACGAGGGGTCGTGCACCCACACGACGTCGACGCACAATTCCAACATGGAAAAGCACGGAATTGGTTCGGCGGCTCGACCACCGCAAGCACTCAACTGCTGGACCAAATTCACTACCGCGGACTTTTACGAATAGCCGGTCGCGCGAGCGGCACGCGTCTCTACGCGGCGCGCGAAGCCACACCGCCCCCTGTGGACCCGCAAATCGCGATGGACAGGCTCGTGGACGTTGTCGTCAAGAAGTATGCGCCGTTGCCTGAGCGCTCGTTGGCGGAGCTTGTGGGCCGGCTCCGCAGCGGCGCCCCTCAATGGGCAAATGATTGTCGCGCTGCTGTTCAACGTTCGCGAACGCGACTGCAGTCCGCCGAAATCGATGGCACGCGTTGGTATTGGCCGGCCAACGAAAACCCGAGCGCCAGGCGATGGAGCTCCGTTGACGTCTCAGAAGGCGAAGTGCGCCTCCTTGCGCCGTTCGATCCGATCGTCTGGGACCGCCGCCGCTTCGAAACACTATGGAGGTGGGCCTACCGCTTCGAGGCCTATATACCGGAGGCGAAGCCGGTACGCGGATATTATTGATCGGCCCCCACCGAGTGGTCCAAGTCGATTGTTAGTTCATCATCAGGTCTGACGCTAGCCGGGGCATGGCCGGCGGAGCGGTTACGCGGCGCGGAGCCGGCCATGCTCCGGCTAGCGACGGCACGAACACTTCCGGAGCAGGCGCACGATATCCGAGCGAGGCGTGAGGGCGCACGGCATTGAAGTGCCGACGCCAGGCCTCGATGATCACGCGAGCCTCTGCGAGCGAGTAGAAGATCTCACCGTTGAGAAGCTCATCGCGCAGCCTTGCATTGAAGCTCTCGACGAACCCACTCTCCCACGGACTGCCTGGAGCGATGTAGGCGGTCTTGGCGCCGACCGCGGCGATCCACTCCTGCACCGCCTGAGCGATAAATTCGGGCCCGTAGCACATCGGGAAGGTGGCTGGTTCGGGCACGCCGCGCGTGATGAAGAGATCAGACAGCACATCGATAACGTCGAACGACTTCAGCTTTCGTTCGATGCGGATGGCGATTCACTCGTGGGTGAACTCGTCGACGACATTGAGCAGGCGATACTTCCTCCCCTCATGGGTGCGGTCCTCGACGAAGTCATAAGACCAGACATGGTTGCGGCGCTCCGCCCGGAGGCTGATGCACGATCCGTCGTTGAGCCATAAACGGCCGCGTTTTGGCTGCTTCTGAGGGACCTTCAGTCCCTCCTGACGCCAGATCCTCTCGACCTGTTCGTCGTTCACGACCCAGCCAGCCGTCGACCGCAGCAGCACTGCGATCTTCCGGTCGCCATAGCGGCCGTTCTGCCTGGCGAGCTCGACGATGTCGGCGGTCAGGCGTTCTTCATCATCATGGCCCCGCGCCCGCTTGCGCTGCGTCGAGCGATGCTGTCCGAGCACCCGGCAGATCCGGCGCTCGGACAGCTTTAACTCTGATCGAAGGTGATCAATGCAGGCGCGGCGACGCGCGGGGCTTAGAAGTTTCCCCTGGAAGCCTCCAGCAGGATCAGCTTGTCGAGCGTCAGATCCGAGACCGCCTTGCGCAGGCGCTGGTTCTCCACCTCAAGCTCCTTCATCCGCTTAACCTGGTCCGTCTTCAGCCCGCCAAACTCAGAACGCCATCGGTAACAAGTGACATCCGTGACGCCGATCGATCGTACTGCGTCGACCACCGACTGGCCCTGAGACACCAGCACATCGACCTGCCGGAGCTTCGCAACGATCTCCTCCGGCTTGTAACGTTTCCTTGCCATCCGCCTTCTCCATCCTGTCCGAAGACATACCTAAGGGCGGACCACTTCAAAGGGGGCGGATCAGCAGGCGTTGGCCTTCTCGACGTCCGCGACCGCATTTCCTGGCAGCTCCGCCATCGCAAGCAGGACGATCACTGTGATCTGGCGTACCCGGTTCATCCGCATAGCCTATCCCCTCAAGAATTGACGCTAGCGATTATGCCGATGCTCGGCGGGATCTCGTTGGCTACCAGTCGTGAAAAGGCCCTCGCGACGGCCTCAGCCCCAGTCACTCGCTGTATCGACAACGCACCTCGCAGTTCTAGCGACATCCGCGCCGCCTCGCGCGAGGCGCGGCGGATCACTTCCCCTGGCCCCCATTCCTGTTCGCGTTTCATGAACTGGGTTGGCGCGAAGAAGAAGTTGTGCGGGACAGAGGCACCCTCACCCCGGAAACGCGGCCCCTGCCAGTGTGTTGCGCCCACGCCCGTGCTGAGCTTGAGATTTTCACCAATGTGCCCGTGAATGCCGCTTATCACCTCGGCGCTGCCGGACATATCCACGAACGCCGTTGGCAAGGAGGCGTCGAGATCGCCGATCTGCTGGTAGGTTCTGACATCATCGCACATGCCAAGACTGCGGAGGAAATCGAGGTTTCGCGGTGAGGTCAGGCCAATGACCCGCGGACGCCCGCTGTTCAGCCGCATCAACAGGTTGCAGAGCCCGAGCCCGGTCTTCGAGGACGCGCTGCCGACGATGATCTGGCGCGCACCAAAATGCGCGTTGTCGACAAGATAGTCACACAAGATGAAGGATGTCGTGAACAGTGGGAACAGGATGCAGCGTTCATCTTCAAGCGCCTTCATCTCGGGCGGGTCACCCGTCGTGCGCTGGTAGGTGTTGTAGATGCCCGGCAAGGGCGCCCTGTGTTCCGCGCCATCTGTAAACGAACCGTCAGCGACTTGGACTGGCTTCAGCGCGACATGGGTTGCCATTGGCAAAAATCCCCAAATTCGCTCGCCGACAGGAAGCGCATCGCATCGCGACTGAACAATATCAGCAAAGCCCCATACGGGAACGATGCCCCACGGCTCCTCAACCGGAAAGAATTTCCAGTAGCCTATCATGTCTCCCGAAAGCGCGTAGGACACGTTGTTAGCAGTGAGCGCGAAGCGCTCGATGCGGGCCAGCACTTCGCCCTCCGTCAAGTAGGGAACCGCGTGCGAGGTGACGCTCGTTTCACCAAACGCTTTGCGCCGCACCTCAATCTGCTCGATGATCATAGCCTTGCTCCCCAGACTTCGAGGTGATTTCGGCGCTCGATGCGTCTTGCTGTTCGCAGTCGCAGCAGGTCCGAGAGCCCGGTCTCTTCCAGCAGCGCCCGCATTCGCGCAGCGGCCTCTGGCTCTGCGCGGTCAGCGATGTCCTGGATCTTCTGCAGCAGGTAGAGGCGATAAGGCATGACGCCGACCCTGATCCGGTGGCCGCGCCAGTCGAAGTCAACCTCGCCGATGCGGCGCTCCTGCACCCGATCGAGACCGGTCGTTCCCGGTTCCAGATCAGGACGCGCGACTAGCCAACCGTTCGCGAACGAAACGAATGCGCGCACTTCAGGTAGATAGTCTTCAGCAATGTAGCAAAGCAGGGCTTTTAGCGTCTCTGGGACAAGATCGTCCGGATACAACGCTTCAGGCGGGTGTCCGTATTCGCCGGCGTCTTGGTCGGGGCGATTCATCCGCTCGACCCAACGCCAGACACGATGTGCGGAGGTTTGCATGATGCGTGCGGGATAGGGATCGCGGCCCAGATGCGCATAGAGCGGCGCGATCAGGCCATAGTCGCCGATCGTCGGTCGCCCGCCGAGCAGGAAGGGCGAAGCCTGCAGATGCGCATCGAACAGTCGCAGGAATTCGGCGTACGAGGATTCAACAGCGGGAATAGTCTCAGGCGAGACGCCAAAGCTTGCCATCGCCAGACGCATACGCTGGCTGGCCATCTCGAAGATGGCTCCCCGAACATCCGCCGAAGCACCAGTCGGCGCCAGCGAGGAAGAAAAGTCGGCCGAGACGAACGCGCGGTTCACATCGTCGAAGTTCCACCGATAGTGCATTGCCGGTCGCAGCATCCCTTCACCGCCGAACAGTTCGAAGATCTGGCCGATCAGCGCATGGCAGGGTGTCGCCGGATAGGCAGGAAAGCGCGTTGTGCCCCCCGCCTCGAAGTGCGCGATGATGTCCGATCCATCCTGGATCAGGGTGCCGTCCTCGGCCTCGAGAACCGGAACGATCCAGCGGCCGATCTTGGGCACGATCTCTTCGCGGAAACGCGCCTCCCCCGCTGCGCAGTTCACGAACGGGATCCCCTGCTTGATCAGGTAGCTGCGCACCTTGCCGGTGTAGAGCGACCCGGGCGTACCGTACAGGCGATAGGAGGATGGAGTTGAGGGGTCCGATGATACGGACATGATCAGGCGTCCTTCGTTCGGGCGGGACAAAGCGACAGATAGAGTGCGACGAGAACGATCGGCAGAAGCGCAAAGTTGAAGGCATGTCCCGGCGCCGTGCCGACCGTCTCAATCGGCTTCAGATGACCGGCCAACGCCCGCAAGAGGGGCTCAGCCGCGAATACGCACAGGACGAGCGGCAGCGTCCCCGGGTAACGCAGCAGCAGGACCCCGATCAGACCGGCCAGCAGCAACTGGATCGCGCCCCATTGTCCGAACAAGCCGATGATGTTGGCCCCGCCCGCAACCGATGTATCGATGGTGGCGATGGTCTCTGCACCTCCGTCCGGCAGGAAGACATGAATGAGGCTCCGCGCCGTGGTCGCCAACAGGATGAGAAGCGCAACTCCAAAGGGGAGGCTGGGTCCACGATAGACCACCGGGTCAGCGGGCAGCAGCTCCGAAAGCCGAGGCGACCAGACGACCGGAAGCATGGATTTCATCGGGCTCGCCCCGAAAGGGAAGAGCGTTTCATGGCTGCGCATCCAAAAGCGGGGTCTCGGCGATGAACGTGATAATGCGCTCGGCCAGCTCCTCGCCCTTGTTGTCCTGGATGAAGTGACCCGCCTCGAGCGCCGCGTGCGCCTGGCCGCGCGCGCCGGGGATCGCCTGCACCATGTCGTCCTGCATTTCCTGCGTGCCGAACTGCGTGTCCAGCGTGCCGCGGACATGGAGGAAGGGACGCGTGAAGCGGGAAAGGCCGCCCCAGGCCACGGCATTGCGCGGGCCGCACTGGTTCACCATGGAAGGGAAGGCGCGCGGGCCTGCGCGGTAGAGGATGGACGGGAACGGAGCGTTGTAGGCAGCGATCTCGGCCTCGTCGAGCGGCCTGGCGCCGCGGGCGCACATCAACGCGATCATTTGGCCGGGATCGAAACCTGGCGAGGTGAGCGCGAAGTTGATCCATGCCTGGAACGCCACGGGGAATGGTTCGCCAACCGTCGGACCGAGCGCCTGCAAGATGGTCGGTGCGGCTGCATCCAGCTCGACCGGTTCAGGGATGTAGAAGATCGGCGGGGTGAACACCGGAAGGCCGCCATTGGAGATGGCGACGCGGGCGAAAAGGTCACCCCGGTCGCCGACGATCCGCAAGCCGAAGCAACTGCCCCAGTCCTGAGCGAAGAGCGTAATGCGGTCGAGGCCCAGCGCCTGGATGAAAGTCTTCACCAGCCCAACCTGCCGCTCGAATTGATGAAAACGCAGGTCGATCGGCTTGTCGGACCTGCCAAAGCCGATGAGGTCGGGCGCGATCACGCGATAGCCTGCGGCTGCGAGCGGACCTATCATGCGACGATAGAGATAGGACCATGCCGGCTGGCCGTGCAGCAGGAGGACGGTCTCTCCCGTTCGCGGTCCCTCGTCGACATAGTGCATCCGGAGCCCGTCGATCTCCACATAGTTGGGACTGAACGCGTAACCCGGCAGGTTTTCGAAACGCGCATCGGGTGTGCGCACGAACTCAACGCCGCCTGGCGTGCGCATCAACCCGACCTCGGGCTCGGCCGCAGCTAGTTCGCTGGGCGAAGGGATCAGCGTCTGGATGGTCGCATTGCGGACGCCGGCATATCCGGCCTTTCTCTGCTCGACGGTGGGCATTCTGGACTCCGGAGGGTTGCTCTAGGCGACCGGGCTGGCGGGCTTTCGCGAAAGGGACAATGCAAGAAAGACGAGGCTCAGACCCACCGCGACCGGGCTGCCATAGTGCTCCGGCGGGTGATGGCCCGAGTGTGAAGCTTTGCCAAACCAGCCGTCATAGGTCATCAGGGCACGCGCGATGATCACCGCCAGCAGGCCCAGCGGTACGAGCGTACGGTAGCGCAGGCCGATGATGAAGAGCATCATCGCAAATGGGATCTGCAGCGCGCCGAACCAGGCGAACACCGAGATGATTGTGTCACCGCGCACAGAGAGATCCAGGCCCGCAATGACCCCCGCTCCGCCATCCGGCAGGAAATAGTGGATGCAGCCCGGTATGAACTCCATGATGCCCACCAGCATCAGGAACCAGGCCGAGGCCTGCGCCCCGCGATAGTCGGCGTTTGTGCTAACAGGGAGCAGCGACATGACGATCAGCTCACGGACAGGAAGCGGGTGATGTGATCGACGAGCTCCGCGCCCGCATCCTCTTGGATGAAGTGGCTGGCGCCGGCGATGATCCGGTGGTCTTGGTCCCTCGCGCCCTTGAAGTATTCCTGTGCGCGCTTTTCCCAGCCGCGCGACACCGGATCGAGTTCGCCAAACAGAGTCAGGAACGGCTTGTCGAACGAGGCCAAACGCCCCCAAGCCTCGCGATTGAGCGGCGCGCCCGGATTGTCGACCTGGACTGCAATCAGCACAGGAAACTGGATGATCCCGGATTCGTATTCAGACGTCGGGAACGGGGCACGATAGGCGGCTATTTCGGCGTCCGTTAGCTTACGTGTCATGCCTGCCGTCAGCATGTGCCAGGGGAACTCGGTCGCCTCGCGCATCATGCCCACCCACATCTTCATGAAGTCGCTTTCACCCTCGCCTAGCGGCAAGCCAGTGTTGGCGGCGATCACGCGGTCAAACCGCTCAGGGTGCAGCGAAACGAGATGCAACCCGATGGTCCCGCCCCAGTCTTGGCAAAACAGCGTGATGTTGTTGAGGTCCATCGCGGTAAGCCACTTAGACATCCAGTCATAATGGCGCGCGAGCGTGTAGTCGGACTTCGCTGCCGGCTTGTCTGAGCGTCCGCAACCCACCAGGTCCACAGCGATAACGCGACGACCCGTCTTCAGTAGGCCGGGAATCATCCTGCGGTACAGGAACGACCAGGTCGGGTTGCCGTGCATTAAGAGAATTGGCTCGGCGCCGGGGGGACCCTCATCGACATGGTGGATGCGGATCTCGGTTCCATCCTCATCGCGCACGGTCGTATAGCGAGGGACGTACGGAAAATCCGGTAGATCTTCAAAGCGGTCGTCTGGCGTGCGCAAGAGCCTCATGAATGCATCGTTCCTAATGATGTGAGGGGAACCTACGGGCCGCGCTAAGGCGAAGCAGCCAGGTAATTTGCGCGAAGGCAGAGATCAGTGCGAGCAGCCCACCGACCCAGAATTGCGGGCTGGCCAGGATCAGCAGCTCTGGTTGGGTCGGAAACGAAAACGTATTGGGCATGGCGGCAAACTTGAAATCATGGGCTCCACTGAAGCGGGGATCCAAAACAAGCTCGGCAAGATCGCGCCGGCTGCGATAGCGCATATAGCCGATAACTGACCAACCGGGATCCGCCTCCACGCCCCAAGCATCGAAGTATCCGCCCTGCTTGCGTGCTACGATGGCCGGATACCCTCCACGCGCAAATAACGCTGGCATGAAAACCTTGGTGTAGCTCTCGACGGCTTCTCTGGCCGGGCGTTCTGCGCCATCCGGTCCTTTGACACTCCCGGCAGCGACCCGAACCAGATTGAGCATGTAAAATTCACGCCCATCATCCTCCTCCAGGAATTTTCGCAATGTCCCGAGTTCATTGCGGTCAGTCTTTCCAACGTCGCTTTCCTGAATCCTTTCCATAATGTCGCTGATCTCAGCGGAGCTAAGCGGGCCGGTCCAGTTCTGATACCAGCCAAGAAACAGCACATAGAGAATGGCGGCTGGAATCCACGCAATAAAAGTCTTCACGTCGAGTTCCTAATTTATTGACACTCTAAGTGTCAGGTTTTTTTTGGGCGGTCAAGTACGCTGAGCGCAGCGAGCGCGCATACTCAGACCTCAATCAGGAGCTTGCCTTCGTTGGCGCCCGAAAAAAGCATGTCGAACGCCTCAGGGAAGCGCTCGATCCCCCTCACAACGTGCTCACGGAAGAGGATCTCTCCGGATGCGCGCCACTGCGCCAGCGCCATGAACGCCTCCGGGATGCGGTCGATATAGTCACGCATTGTGAAGCCCTGCATTCGAGCACTCTGGGCGATAAGTTGCAGATAGTTCGATGGTCCGCGTACGGCGTCCATGTCGCCATATTGAGAGATGCCGCCGCAGACGACGATCCGGCCATGGCGGTTGATCAGTCCGAGCGCAGCGTCAAGCGTCTCCCCGCCGACATTGTCGAAATAGACATCGATCCCGTTCGGGGCGGCAACAGCAAGTTGCTCGGCGATCGGCGAGGCCCTGTAGTCCAGCGCCTCATGCACCTTGAGATCGTCAAGCAAAAAGCGACGCTTGCGCTCGCCACCAGCGATTCCCACCACGGTACACCCCCTGATGCGCGCAATCTGAGCAACAATTGAACCAACCGCACCAGCGGCGGCTGAGACAACAACCGTCTCGCCACGAGCGGGCTGACCGACGTCCAGAAGGCCGAAATATGCGGTGTAGCCGGTCATGCCGAGCCCGCTCAGATAGTCGCGTGGAGATGCAAACCGAGTGTCGATTCTCCGAAGCGATCGAGCCGACAAGGCGGCCTCGGATTGAACGCCCGTAAAGCCCGTCATCCAGTCGCCGGCGGCAATCCCTTCTGCCCGGGACTCTACGACCTCTCCGACACCGAACGCGCGCATCACCTCGCCCGGTTTGACCGGCGGCATGTAGCTCCGCTTGGGCGTGATCCATCCGCGCATGCCTGGATCGACCGAGATGTGGCTCATGCGCAACCGCACGTCGCCTTCGGCCAGGACGGGCACGGGATCCATCGTTCGCTTCCAGACGCCATTGAGGCCGGCGCCATCGGGATAGCGCATCATCCGATACTGTATGGGACTGGACGGGGCCATCAGGGTTCCTTTCCGGTAATGGGAGACCATACCCGCTGCATGAGCGTTAGCGCGGAAGCGGGCGCCAACCCGCTGCAAACACGAGGCACAACACCACTTCGATCACCAGAGGCGGCCCCATCTCAGACACGAAGCCATTCACGGCCACGGCAACCAGGCGGCCTGCCAGCGCAAGCCCTACCAGCACGACTAGCGCCAGCAGAAGGCCGCCACTGCTCTTGAAGCTTGCCGCCAGGGCGAATACCCCACCAGCGCCAAAGAACCCACCCATGTCAGCCCGGATGCTGGCCAGGCCCAATGGACCTGTCGCGGCAATACCCAGTTGAGCCGCAGCCTCCTCCGGCGCCATCCACATCAGCGAGGCAACCGGAACGCCCAGTAAACCGGCAACACCCACCCAGACGTGCAAGACCATCGTCATGTCCGTCAACCTTCCCTGAGGGCGGCAACGAGGACGACCTGCATCATTCGGTCGGCTGTCTCTGCTCCGTCATTCTGGTTTTGGCCGGTCACCAGGCGACCGTCGACGGTCACATGACTGGCGAAGATGTCTCTGAATCGGATCGAGGATTCGAACCGCGCCCCAGCGGCGCGCAGGTCACGTTCCGGGTGACGTGGCGTATGCGTGATGCCCAGTTCCCTGACCTGCTTGTCTGTTACCGCAGTCAGCGCTCGGCCGTTGACGAGCGGCTGGCCATTGCCGCGCCGGGCCGCCAGTAAACCAAGCGGCCCATGGCAAACACCTCCGATCACCGCGCCCGCATCTTCCGCCTGAAGAAGCAATCGACCAAGTTCCGGGGACTGCTCGAAGTCGAAGGCAGCGCCCCATCCGCCAGCAAGAAACACGGCGTTGTACCGCGCGCCGTCCACCTCGCTTACGGATTTCGCCGCAGTTACCTTTCGGCGCAGGTCATTGTCATTTCGAAAGCGGTCATCGTGATCGGATTTCAGAGGCCATTTCACGGACATGGGTTCAACAGGAATGACCCCGCCCTTGATGCTCGCCACATCGACATCCATTCCAGCATCCAGGAATGTATAGTAGGGGGCCGTCATCTCGGAAGCGAACACGCCGGTCTTCTTGCCAGTATCGCCAAGCGTGTCGTGGCTGGTTGCAATGACCAGCGCTCTCATGCCTCTGAGGTTACGCTTCGGGGCAGCAAAGCGGCGATGCAGGCCCATCGCCCTCAACAGCACCGGAAGGCCCAGCCATATTAGGAGCATGGATCCGGCAAAGGCCGACAGAATAGACCACTCCATCTGCGCCTCCCTAAATTGACAGTTTGGGTGGCATAATATTCCATGACTCACATGTCCAGCGCCGAGGTGAAATGATGCGCGAAATCATCCGAGGAGGTCTCGCCGCGGCCATCCTGTGGCTAACAGGCCTCCTGTCCGCGTTGGCGCAGGAGGAGGCGCCGATCGCTGCGGGTTGCCCCAACATCATTCTAATTCTCGTTGACGACGCTGCTTTCATGGATTTCGGCGTTTATGGCGGAGAAGCCCGCACACCCAACATTGATCGCCTCGCCGCCTCCGGCGCGATGATGACAAACTACCATACCTCGCCCTTATGTTCGCCCTCGCGCGCCATGCTTCTGACCGGTATGGACAGCCACCGCACGATCGTATCGACAATCGAGGAGGTCCTTCCGCCGGAATTGAAGGGCAAGCCTGGCTACACCCTTCGCCTCGAGCCTGGTGTTTCCACCATCGCGGACCGTCTCAAGGCGGAGGGTTATCGCACATTGATGTCGGGGAAATGGCACCTTGGACATGGCAAGGGGGACCTGCCCAACCATCATGGCTTCGACAGATCACTCGCACTCGACGCTTCCGGCGCCGACAACTAGGCCGCCAAGGCCTACATGCCGCACTACAAGGACGCGCCATGGTTCGAAGACGGCGCGCCCGCAAAGCTGCCGGATGAGTTCTATTCCTCCGAACTGCTCGTCGATCTTCTGATCGAGTAGATCGACGAGGGAGATCGCAGCACTCCCTATTTCGGGTATATCGCCTTTCAGGCGGTGCACATTCCTGTCCAGGCGCCCAAGGCGTTTTCCGACCGCTATGCCAGCAGGTTCGACGCGGGGTGGGAAGCGATCCGCCGCGCACGTTGGGGTCGCGCCGTTGCATCGGGGATTGTACCAGCCGATGCGCCCTACGCCGCCATGCCGGCCGAGGCGCGTGCGTGGTCATCGCTCGGTCCTCACGACCAAGCCAAGTATGCAGGGCGTGATGGAGGTCTATTCAGGCATGATCGAGGCGATGGATCATCGTGTCGGTCGACTGATCGATCACATTGCGTCGCGTGGCGAACTGAACAACACGGTCTTCGTCATAACGTCGGACAACGGGCCAGAGCCCAGCGATCCTGTACATGAGCCGTGGATGGATATCTGGATGTCCCTCAACGGCTATAACTGGAATCTCGAGGGCATGGGCGAACCGGGCAGCCTCGGCTTCATCGGACCTGAATAGGCCTCAGCTCTCTCGGCGCCGGGGTCGCTCTACAAGTTCTATGCCTCCGGTGGAGGCCTTCGCGTGCCGATGATCATGGCCGGGCTCGGCGTTCCGTTCGGCGAACGACATGCTGGCCTGACATTTGTCACCGATGTTACGCCGACCTTGCTGGAGCTTGCCGGCATTGGCGCAAGCGCGCCCGAAGGGGCGCGGCCCATGACCGGCCGCAGCCTTCTGCCCATTCTTACAGGCCAAGCGGACCGTATCTACGGCCCTGCAGATACCGTTGGCGTCGAGGTCTCCGGAAATGCAGCCCTGTTCAGAGATTCCTGGAAGATCGTCCGCAACGTGCCGCCGGTCGGCGACGGCGCATGGCGGCTCTACGATCACGCAAGAGACCCCGCCGAGGCAAATGATCTCTCAACAGCAATGCCAGACCTCTTCAAGTCGATGCTGGCGGAGTATGAGACCTACGCGACGCGTTCCGGGGTCCTAGCCCTTCCGGACGGCTATCAGGTCGAGCTGCAAGTTCGCCGGAACGCGATTGCGCGGCAGTTATCATTTCATGCCGGTACGCAGATCGCGGCCGGCCCGTCTTCTTTGTAGCGTGTGACGGACGCGCGAAAGTTTTTTCCTGGCGAGCGCGCGGGCGCGCTGCTGCACCATGTCGGCAAGCGAGGTGCGCGGCGCCAGAGCATAGACAAGCTGGGAGTTGAGCGCCTCGGCAGCCTCGCGCAGTGTGTTAAGCGTGACCGTACCTGCAGCCTCGCCCTTCTCCAGAGCGATGATGGTGGATTGGGCAAGACCCATGCGGGCGGCGAGCTGTCGGCTCGTTATGCCAAGCGCATCGCGTACCGCCCGCACCCAGCCACGCGGCGGGCGCGAGGGGAGACAACATCTGGCGCGGCGCCAGCTACGGACACCGGGCGCGATAACTAGGTAGCGGCAGGGGCCATCCCGACCGCGGCGGCGGCGATGGCGCGAAATACCGCGTTCTCTTCGGCCTCCGTCGGTGGATTGTTGGGATAGGCGGCGACCTGGGCGACGACCACGCCACGCTTGCGATCGACCCACAGGATCTGCCCAAACGCGCCTAGGGCCATCGCCTCCCCGTCATAGTCCTTTGGCACCCACCATTGCATGGCGTAGCCGCGCGGCCTTTCGCCAGGCTCCTGAAAGTCCGCCTGCGGCCGCATGACGAGGTCGGCCCAACCCGCTGGCGCAAGCCGATCGCCGGCAACCTGAAGATCGTCCAGATAGAGCTGCCCGAGATGAGCGAAATCCTGCAGCGTCGCCTGCAGGCAACAATGCCCGAACTGGACGCCGGCCTCGCCGTCCGCGTGTTTCGACCAGGTGGCGGCACCTGCGAAGCCTCCCGGACTCCAGAGCTTCTGCTGCACTATGTCGTAATAGCGCTGCCCGTAGGCGCCACGAAGAACCGCCGACAGTACATGCGTGTCCGTAGCGAGGTAGTTGAAATCCGTGCCGGACGCGACCCGCGCACCCAGGCCCGCGGCGAAATCATCGAGATTCTCGCCCTGGAAGGCGAGACGGACATACATGTCGTTCCGATTGGGCCGGCCGCTATCGTGGAAAAACTCCACGCCGGACGACATCATCGCCACATGCCGGATCGGCACACCCCCATATGCCGTTCCCCTGAATTGCGGTGCGTATTTCTGTACGGGATCATCGAGGTTCGCGACCACGCCGTCCCTCAAAGCCGCTCCAAGGACAGTCACAGTGAAGCTCTTCGAAGCCGACCATAGTGAATGGCGCGTGTCCGGCGTAAGACCGTTGCGGTAGACTTCAAAGACTACGCGCCCGCCATGCAGGACCAACAGACCATCGACATTCGCGCGCTCCAGATAGTCCCCGACTGTGCGCGTCTCGTCCGCATATCCGTAGCGAACGGTCTCCAGCGGCCGCAGCGTACGCAGATAGGTGCGGGGGGAGGCGGATGAATGAAGCTGATCCACCGGCCAGATCTTCTCGTAGTGCGTGAAGATCCAAGTACGGGTGGACGGGATCGCGTTGAGAAACCAGTATCCGGGCGCATGGTCCGCCCACGGTCGGAACAGGAACAGGATGAGCGCCACCATCAGGGCGAGGAGCGCAAGTCCCCCTATCGTAAGGATACGCAACACCGGCCGCATGCTTCGCACCCTCAGTCCTCCTTTGCAGCTTCAATCCCCGCTGCCATGTTACGCCCGCACAGGAAGAAATGCAGCGCGCTCCAGAAACCGAGGACATGGATTGAGAGCAGCGCGTACCGTAGCGAGTCGTCGCCGACGGCGGGCTTGAGCGCGTCGCTCACGGCACCCACGATCAATGGACCGCAGCTGAGCCCCACCAGGTTCATGATCAGCATCTTCACGGCGGCGGAGATCGCTCGCATGCGCAAGGGCGCCAGGGTCTGTATCAGCGCCAGCGACGGGCCCAGAAAGAAGTTGCCGAAGAATACCGGCACAACCAGCCACGCCAGCGCCAGGGCCGGCGAGCCTGCAAGGTAGGCGACCGCGGTGAAGGGCAGCGAGATAAGCTGCACGACACCGATCATCCAGACCCCCCATGCGGGATTGCGGGTCTGCAGCTTGTCGGTCAGCCAGCCGCCCGTGACCGCGCCGACGCCGCCGACGACGCCAAGCAGCCCCGCTAGCAGAAACCCTGTTTCCATTTGCGAGAGCTGGTGGATGCGCGCGAAAAAGGCCGGCTGGAACGCCGAAACGCCGTAGGTCACCGTCGCCGAAAGCGTTGATGCAAGGATGATGTGGCGCATTGCGAGGCTGCCCCACAAGTAGCCAAGCGACTTACGCAGCGGGGGAGGTGTAGCGGCCGCCCGCCGGTTCTCCGAAAAGCCGCGGGGCGCTTCCTTGAGGGCCGCTGCCATGACAAGCGCCAGCAGAATCCCTGGAAAGCCGACAACAAAAAGCGCCGTCCGCCAACCATAGAGCTGGCTGACCACGCCTCCTGCGACCAGAGCCAGCAGCATGCCCACGTTCGCGCCCATTGCGAGAACCGACAATGCGGAGGAGCGCTTCTCCGGCGGATAGTAGTCGGCGAGAATGGAGTGACTGGAGGGATTGACCCCCGCCTCGCCAATGCCGACCCCGAAGCGCGCCAGCGCCAGCTGCCAGAAATTCTGGGCAAGGCCGGTCAGGAACGTCATTCCAGAAAAAATCGCCAGCGACCAGACGACGATACGCTTGCGATTGCCGCGGTCGGCGATCAGCGCGAGTGGAATGCCAAGCGTGGCATAGAACATAGCAAATGCGAAGCCGCTCAGCAGCGCAAGGGATGTGTCGGATAGGTTGAATTCCTTGCGTATGGGCTCCGCAAGAATAGACAGGATCTGTCGGTCGAGGATGGACAGCGCAAAGGCGAGAAAAAAAAGCAGGAGCGCGGTTCGCCGTTCGCGCAGGAATGCGATCGACTGGAGTGGGCGGCCGGTTTGCGTTGAAGGGGTCATGCCGCCGCCCGCGCCAGAACCTGGCACCTGCGCATCAGACGGCGGTGGCGGTCGTCGAACTCGTCTCGACGGTGCAGCACGGTGCGGTTGTCCCAGACGATGACATCCCCGATCTCCCAGATATGGCGCCAGACAAGATGCCCGGGAGCCGCATAACTCCAGACCTCGTCCAGGAGGCGCTCGCTCTCCTCCAGAGACAGACCGACGACGTACGCCCAGTCGCGCCGCCCGAGAAACAGCGCCTTACGGCCTGATTCCGGGTGCGTGATGACCGCGGGATGGACGGCCCCAGGCGCCTCAACCGGCGAAGCGGGTTCGCTGTATCCCGCCCGCAGCTCGCCGATGCTAGTGTGCGAGGCGTCGTGCTTGATCGAAATCGTCTCCACGCGCGCTCTGAGGTCCGTCGGCATGGCCTGAAAGGCGGCGTGCTGATTCACAAAATAGGTGTCGCCGCCCTGCGGGGGAATCTCCACGGAATATAGCACGCTCGCGGTCGGCGGCGTCGGGTTGTAGGTCATGTCGGAGTGCCATGAGGCCTCCGCATTGCCGAGTCCGCCAATTGGGCGGCCGTCTTCCTTGATGTTCGATATGACCGTGACAAACCGGCTGTCGAGTCGATCGCGCAAGGCCTCCGGCAGGCGGGAGTATCCTGGCATCTCTTCGAGGGGGCCAAAGCGGGCGCTGAATGCCTGCAACTGGTTAACGTCCAGCTTCTGGCCGCGCATGCGGATGACGCCGTGATCGAGCCATGCAGCGTAGATCGCTGCGAACTCCGCTTCCGACAGGTTGGTGAGATCGACCCCCGAGATGTCGGCGCCAGTGTGGGAAGTGAGGGGCGTAATTTTCATTGTGCTTCCTCGCTCAATCCTCGATGGCGTAGCGCGGGGCAAGCGCACGCGCGAAAGCAATGAGAAGTGGATTGCCGCTTCCTGCGAAAGCGCCATGGATCGCCAGCATGGCGCGGCCCAGCTCGGTCTCGCGCCAGAGCAGGCGGTTGATCCGGTCGGGCGGATAGTCGCCCGGCTGGGCCGTCATCCCCTCAAGCCAGTAGACCTTTAGATCCTCCAGCGCGTGCTTGAGCGCCTTGAGGTCCCCAACAGTCGCCGCGCCGGCGTCCGCTGCTTCGCCGACCTTGCGCGCGAGGTCCTCGACCGGCGCCTTTGCGGCGCCGAACGACGTGCGCTTGCGACGACGTAGGGAGAGTTCGTACCAAGGTCGAATCATCAACAACTCGTTTGCAAGACGGGAAGTCCAGGTCAAAGGAGCGGCATCCGGAACGGCAAAATTGACCGGACAGAACACCCCGTCCGCCTCCGCTGCGTTCGAAGGAGCCGGCGCCATAGGCGCGTCCTCGGGAAAGTCTTCAAGCACCGGACCCTCAGGACGGTTCAGCAGGTCAAGCGCCGCAAGGATGACGCGACGCTGGAACGCAGCGTCATTGGGTTTGCCCAGGGGCCGGCCCAGCGCAAAGCTTGTCCAGAGAAAGCGCGGGGGCTTCAGCGCTTCCGTGTTTTCGCGGACTAAGCTGATGCCGGTGGTCTGCACGCCCTCGCTCTCAAGATAGTAGGCAATCGCGCATACTGCGCGGGTGCAATTGGGTCAGACGGGAGTTAGGAAGGCAGTATCGACATGGTCGCGCTTCAGAAGTCCGGCCAGGTGGCGAACGCTAGCCTCATAGGCCTGCGGTAGCAGCAAGGCCCCCATGAAGCTCACGTGCTGGCTCGCAAGCGAGCCAAGGGAGCCCTCATCAGCCAGCTCGCGAAAACGGTCGATGGGGAGGACAGTGTTGACGTCCTCGAGGAACCCGGTGCGGTCGAAATTGGCCGAGGTGTGCGACATCACCAACTCGTCTCCCCTGAGATCACCGGGAATCAGCCTGTAGCTGGCGTCCGTCAGCTCGAAAGCTTCGTCGTCACGCACATGCAGCCCGGCCGTAGTGATCAGCACGACGCGGCGCCTGTTCATGGGGAGGTCGGCGCGGACGAACGGGGTGGGGCCAAGCGGCTCCATCGCTTTGGCGCGGAGGTGCGCCCGTTCAAACTCCGGCAGGTCCGAAAGTCGAACCATATCGCCCTCCTTTGGTCGCAGCGAGGAATAAAGAACCATCGCTTATTGCACTAGGAGTGTCAATAGTAGAAGCGCTAAGCATCTGCCGGCTACATGCCGATCACTTTTATGGTCCTTCGCCAATTGGTTATCTGAACCGCCCCGGTAACCCCGGAGGCTATTTGGTTTGAGACAGGCTGAGACGGCTTGGTTCTCCATTACAGCATAGTAGACGGCTTCGGCCTCGGCAGGCGGGATGTTGCCGATGGGCTCCAGCAGCCGGCGATTGTTGTACCAGTCGACCCATTCGAGCGTGGCGTACTCGACGGCATCGAGAGATCGCCACGACCCCTTCCGCCAAATCACCTCAGCCTTGTAGAGTCCGCGGATCGTCTCAGCGAGAGCATTGTCATAGCTGTCGCCGACACTGCCGACGGACGGTTCAAGCCCGGCTTCGGCCAGGCGCTCGGTGTATTTTATCGACACCTATTGCGACCCCCTGTCGCTGTGATGAACGAGGCCGCCGCCGGAGAGCGGCCGGCAATCATGCAACGCCCGCTCGAGCGCATCGAGGACGAAGCCCGCGTGCGCCAAGCGTGAGACGCGCTAGCCGACGATGCGGCGAGCGTAGACGTCGATGACGAAGGCTACGTAGACGAAGCCCGACCAGGTGGCGACGTAGGTGAAGTCGGAGACCCAGAGCGTGTTCGGCGCCAGCGCATTGAAGTTGCGGTTCACACGATCAAGCAGGCAAGGCGCCGCCCTGTAGCTGAACGTCGTTCGATGCGGCTTGCCACGGATGACGCCCTTGAGTCCCATAGCCTTCATCAGCCTTGAGACCGTGCAGCGGGCGATGTCGAAGCCTTCGCGCTTCAGCTGCCGCCAGACCTTGCGAGCCCCAAAGACCTGGAAGTTCTCGGAGAAGACTCGCAGCACGTGCGGCTTCAGCGCTGCGTCACGCTGGATCCGCGGCGGCGCTGTCTCCGGCCGCGCTCGTCGTGCCGCGTGCGCATGGAAGATGGACGGAGCGATCTTCAGCACCCTGCAGATCGGCTCGACCCCGTACTCACCCCGGTGATCATCAATGAAGGCGATCATGACTTGAACCGGCGGTCGAGCTGCGCCTGGGCAAAATATACGCGCTGGCCTTACGCAGGATCTCGTTGGCCTGACGCAGCTCGCGGTTCTCGCGCTCCAGCGCCTTCATCCGCTCGCGCTCTTCGGACGAAAGACCAGCCCGTGTACCGGTGTCGCGCTCGGCTTGCGCCACCCATTTGTGCAGCGTCTGCGCCGAACACCCGATCTTGGCTGCGATCGACATAATCGCCGCCCACTGCGAGGCGTGCTCGGCCCCATGCTTTATCGCCATCCGGACCGCTCGCTCGCGGACCTCAGGCGAGCACTTCGCCGTATGCTTCTTGCTCATGGCTCCAGTCTCTCAAAGAGTTCGGCCTCCGACAAACCCGGGGCGGTTCACTTGGCGTGGTAGCTCGCTCTCAAGGTATGGCGAAGATCGCAGGTGAGAGCGGGCTTTCTCGCGAAACGCTTTACCGAACCCTCAGCGACGACGGCAATCCAAGGCTCGCGACACTACTCGGCGTGTTGCGCGCTATGGGCCTTCGGCTCTCTATGGCCGCAGCGTAAGGCACCCCGCATTTGTGACAAAAGGCTGGCCCACTCCCTGCTCCCCAGCGGCAGGATTGATGTGCTCCAACTTCGCGCCCTTGCAATTATGTCGCCACTGGCAGGGTCGCGCGTGAGCTGCCGGTCGCGCCTGCCCTACCGATCAGGCGGGTCATGGCACAATGGCTGCCGCTCCGACCTAGCTTCGAGCGATACGGAAACCCAAGGCCTGAACCCGGTCTGATGGGGCAGCTTCCAGGCGATTGGCCGAGCGGAGCCTCGAGACCGTTGTCGACCATGACCCACCGCGATTGACGCGCATCTCGCACTCTGGCGGCGAGAATGCGTCTCCGGTTGTTGGCTGGCCGGCCGAATAGGAATCGGCGAAGCAGTCTTCGACCCACTCCCATACATTTCCCGACATGTCGTGAAGGCCGAAGGCGTTTGCTTCGAAGGAGCCTACTGGGGCGGTTGACCTGTTGTCCCACTGGCTTCCGCAGCCATCGCAGTTCGCTTTACCGACGCCCGGCGCCGCTCCCCATGGGTAGGTGGTCGTCGAGCCTGCTCGTGCGGCGTATTCCCACTCCGCCTCAGACAACAGCCGATAGCTCTGCCCGGTCGACCGTGACAGCCAATCGACGTAAAGCTTGGCATCCTCCCAGCTGACATTGGTGACGGGTCGGCGACCGCCGCCAAATCCGTCATCCTTCGGGGAAGGGCACGGGCCATCCCAGTGGCAGAGGTTGAACTCGTCCCAGGTGACTTCGAATTTCCCGACCGCGATCTTGCGGTCAAGCACCACCAAACGTTGCGGGCGCTCGTCGTCAAAACCTTCCCCTTTCGGCGATCCCATTGTGAAGCTGCCCCTTGGGAGGGCCACCATTTCCGGCGCCGCGGCCCCGAAGGATAGCCGGTCCCGGAAGCTACGTTCGGCTATTGGCCGGCCGGCGTTCGCTGCGGCAAAGGCAGCGGCGGAGCTATCGGTCACCGATCCCGCCACGGGGCTCCCAGCCTTTGTGTCCGCGCCAGCGGATGCAATGAACTCGCTGCACCGCGCGGTGAACCAGGTCAGCATCATTGGCGGCGGAACCGGGACCTCGATCTGCAGCTGTCCCGCATCGATCTTGATGCCAGCAGCGCCGGTCAGACTGTTCAGAAACTGGCGTGCTTCCTCGATATCGAGTTGCACAACGTCCCCCGCCCGATCAAGGTGCGCGACATAGGAGGCGGCTCCGACGATCACGCGGCCCTCGGCAGGAAGCGGCTCGGCGCCACCCGCGGAGTTTACAGAGAGGTAGAGGTTGTTTTCGTCGGCGCAAACGATGCTCCCCTCGCCCTCACTCTTGTCTGCGAACATCATCGTATAGTCTTCGGAGTTTGCGCCGGCATCCCAGCTCGCAGCGGAGACAGCGCTCCGATCCAATGCCTCGCTTCCCGTCTCAGCTCCGGCTTGGGTCGTTGAGGCGGCCGTCGCAGACGAGACAGCGGCTGGCGCCTTGGCCCCCATCTCGGCGCCGCACGCAGCGACCAGGGCGGACCCGAATGCGAGCAGAGGAATGAGCACCAGAATTTTGTGGGTCATCATGAGCCGTTTGCGTCCAGCTTCCATACGGCGAACAACTCGGGACCGCCACGTCCGTAATCGAGTTTGCATAGCTGCGTGGTCATGGCAACCGTATCACGCATGACCACCTCTGCAGCGAACAAGCACCAGTCTCGCCTGCGAGGGCAGACTGTTACGACCGGCAATGTCGCTACAATCCTTCCGTTCCAGAGAGACGCGGCGGACCGGAGATATGTCACCTCAGACCAGCCCCACTCGACAACCGGCTGACGCTCGGAGCGTCGGCAGATAAAAAGTTGCTGTGCGAGCCATTGCAGAGCGACGCTCTGCCCGTGTGCTTGCATTCGCGGAAGGACACCGTCTTCGTTTCTTCTGCCGGCCAGGCCATCGGCGTGATGGACGTGCCCTTATGCGGGCCATTGCAGAATGGCTGATTTGTAGACTTACGGCAGGTGCACCAATCGTACGTCTTGCCCGCTTCCACCTGGATTGCCTTTGGCCCCTTTTCGGCCACGACCGGCTGTCCGCTCATCCTTGGTCCCCTCGTCGTACGTCTCGGTACGACCCGCCGCGGTTCGCCCGGCTCTTGCCGCGCTTATCGGCCCGCGCCGCTGCATGGCTAATGAGGGCAGGCGCGCATGACCATCGCTGTTCCGGCTTGCCCGGTCGGGCGGGCGGCAGATCGCCCACGAAGCGTCGTTCACCTAACCCTCGTTCCACAACTGATCGTCAGCGCGAATAGCCGCGATGGTCGCTCGCGCCCTTTCAAGCGTGTCTGCTCGCATCCCTATTCCTATACGCTCGCTTTCAGCCCAGACGAGATGTTGTGCAGCGGCATCGTCGCCTTCGTTCTGGCGCACCATCCGGGCAACTTGGAGCAAGTACCCATCGTACTCATCCGCTGCCGGGCTGTCAGCCCAATCACCGTTAGGACCGCCAAGGGCAATTGGGTCCCAACACCGCCATCCGATATCGCGACGGCGCGAAAGACGTATCTTTGCATGTTTGACCATTATGGAAAGTTCGGCCTCGCGCGGATTGCTGTCAACGGCCGCTTCAGGCCCCAAGACGTGAATTCGTAATGTGAACACTGACTGACAGGAGTCGGGGGGTATTCTGACCTCAGGCAACAATCGAACGACAACCGCCCTCGTCGCCCTTGCCGCCATACGGAATCAAACGACGAAACTCGCCCTCTCGAGGCCGTTTCAAAGGTTCGAACTCCCCTGGTAAGCCATTGATTAATGGCGGGGCGGGGAGGGCCGCAGGCTGAACCTAAGTTGTTCATCCTGCGTCAATGACGCCGGCCTTCAAAGCGGAATACGTCGGTTCGATTCGGACTACCCGCTCCAGTCTCCTCTCATGATCTCCGACCGTCGGCGCATGCCCGCAGGCTGAGGGCGACTGCGCCCGCCGCGCCTCCGCCGGTTGACGTTCCCGGAGCAATCGCCTCTAGCTAGACGTCCTGGCGACCGCAGGACCTTCGAGAAGGCCGCAGAGCCATAAGGACAACCCGCCATAAGGGCGGACAAGGGAGGAAAGACCATGTCTCATCTCAAGCGCACCGCCGCCGTCATCACGGCGGCATGTCTCCTCGGCGCCGGCGCCGCATGGGCGGAACCGGAATATGTCACCATCAAGATGGAGATCGACGTCGCCAAGCCGGCCGCCGATGTCTGGGCCAAGGTGGGAGGTTATTGCGATCTGGGAAACTGGATCGCGCCGCCTCCGAGAACGGTGCCCTGCTCGGTCACCAGCGGCGATGGTGGCATCGGCACCGTGCGATCGATCGCCAATGGAGCAGTGATCGAGGTTCTGACGGCTCAGACCCCGCTGTCCTACGGCTACACGCAACCTGCAAAGGAAGGGAAATTCTACGACCTCTATCACGGTTTCCTGGAGGCGCGCCCCGTGTCGGCGACCTCCTCGAAGCTTCTCTACACGCTGATGTATGACGTCTCGAATCTCGCCGACAAGGCAGCCAAGGATGCGGACGTCGCAAGGCGCAAGACCCAGTTCGAAGGGGCTCTTCGCAACATGAAGGCGATCGCCGAAGCCAAGTAAGACAGGCCCCGCCGGCGGAGCCAGCAGGCTCTGCCGGCGTCAGGCCTGACGCAAAGAACCGCTTACGCGCCCTAGACCGCCGATCTCTGGGCGGCAGACTTAGCAGCGATGATCTTGCGAATTGCATCAAGAAACACTTCGCTTGGCTGACCGCCCTGGATCATCCAGCGCTCATCGAACACCACGGCAGGCACAGCGTTTATGCCGCGGCTGCGCCAGATCTCCTCATCGCGCCTCACTTCTTCGCCATAGGCGCCCGACCTCAGGATCGCACGCGCCTGGCGATCGTCGAGGCCGGCGGCGGCAGCCGCCCGAACCAGGACTTCATGATCGCTGACGCATAAGCCGTCCGTAAAGTTGGCGACAAACAGCGCCTCCTTGAGCTCCCTCTGGCGACCTTCGCCGTGGGCCCAGTGAAGAAGACGATGGGCGTCGAACGTGTTCCAGATGCGGCTGGACGGTCCGTAATTGAAGACAAACCCAAGCGCCTCGCCGCTGGCGCGGATGGCCTCCCGGGAGGCCGCCGATTTCTCAGGAGACGAGCCGTATTTCATCCGGACATGTTCAGTGATGTTCTGCCCTTCGGCAGGCATGGTCGGATTGAGCTCAAAAGGCTGGAAGACAAGCTCGATGTCCGCTTCCTCCCCCAGGCTTTCGAGCGCCTGACTGAGGGCGCGAAGTCCGATCACGCACCAGGGACAGGCGATATCGGAAACGAAATCGATTCGAAGAGGCGTCGCCATGGACCTGTCCTGTCGGATACGAGAAAGCCCCGGCCCCACGGATCGGGGCCGTCGCCATACCGGGGGCAGTCCTACACCCTTCGCTCCATCGCCGAAAGGCGTGAGCGACCGCGAATAGGACGGGGACCAGAGTGCAAGATTGACCTGCCGTACGGGCGGGTTAGCCTTCATGTCCCTGAGCTGACGCACGCGCGGGGAACGGCTCATGTCTGCTCTGGATGGAGATCCTGCCTTGACCTTCGCAACACCCCTCATTCTCTCCGGCCCGCTGCGAAGCCCCCGTCAGATGCTCGCCGATCAGGAATACGGCGGACACACCTCCATTCATGACGACGCCATGGCCGAAAAGCTCGGCTTTCGGGCCGGCCCCATTGAAGGGCCGACGCATTTCAGTCTCTTCCCGCCCCTTCTGCATCATATATTCGGGCAAGCCTGGTTCGAACGGGGCTGCCTTTCCGCTCACTATCAGAACATGGTTGTCGAGGGGGAAGAGGTACGCGCCTTCGCGGAAACCCCGCCCCACGGAGCGACCCGAACACGTGTCTGGGCTGAAAAGGCGGACGGAGTGCCGGTGCTTGAGGCCAGCGCCAGCATCGGCCCCGACCATGGGACCACGCTTCTTGAGGAGAGGATGGCTGGCCTTCGTCCCCCGGAAAAGCTTGTGATTCTTGCAGATCTGAAGGTGGGGATGACCGGACGCGAGGAAGAAAGGGTCCGAATGGACCCCGATCAGCATATGGGTGCGCTCTACCCCTTCAGTCTGAACCAGAAGCTCTCGGTGATCACCGAAACCTCCCCCTGGTATGTCGACCCCGCCTCCTCCCCCTGGGGCCGGGCGATCATACCGCTGGAAATGGTCAGCGTGCTTGCAGAGTATTCCAGCGCAAAGGCCGGCTTCCCGGTGAAGGGACCTGCCGTGGGGTTGTTCGCCGACCAGGAGATCCGGATGGTCGAAGGCCCTCTTTTCGTCGGCGAGGATTACGTCATCAGACGATCGATCGCCGCCCTGTCGGAAAGCCGTCGGACGGAATCCTATTGGGTGAGAACACAGATTTTCGACCAGACCGGGACCCGGCTGAAAGCGGAAATGCTCCTCAATCACGCCACGCTGAAACACTCCTACGCCGGCTACTCAGAGGCCTGAGGGCCCAAAAGCAAGATGGGGACGCGAGGCTCCGCCCCGGAGGATGGGGCGTCTGGACGAGAGGGCCGTAATCGTCCAGATTGTCCGGCATGTATCCGCCCGCAGGGACGGGCGGACGAAAACAGAAACGCAAACGCCTGATCCGCGTCGCGTTCAGAACCTGAATGAGGGGAGACAGACCACCCATGTCCAACGATCGAAAGACCGCGCCCCTGAGGACCAATGAGATGCGAAAGCCGTCTTCCCGCCTGGGCGCCCTCGCGCTCGGCGTTTCGCTTGGCGCCCTGCTTCTGGTGACCGGATGCGGAGAAAAGGCCCCGGCGACCGACCCGGCGGAAAGCGCTACGGCGGCGCGCCCGGCGCCCAACCCCCTTAAGAACGCCTATTTCGGGGACCTTCACGTTCACACGCGCAACTCTTTCGACGCCTACATCTTCAACGTGCGCGCGACCCCCGACGACGCCTACAGGTACGCTAAAGGCGAAATGATCAAGCACGCTCTGGGCTTCGATCTTCGCCTGAACGACGAGCCTCTGGACTTCATGGCGGTGACCGATCACGCCGAATACATCGGCGTTCTTCCCGCGATCAACACGCCCGGCACGCCGGAGAGCAAGGTGCCGTACGCAGGAGAACTCTTCTCTGACGACCTGACCAAGGTGAACCAGGCGTTCACCCGGTTCAGCACGGCGCTTCGCCAGGGCGAGCGTATGCCCGAATTTTCGGATTACACCCCGGATCGGTCGGCCTGGGCGGAGACGCAGGCCGCGGCCGCGAAGCACTATGAACCCGGCAAATTCACCACCTTCGTGGGTTACGAGTTCACCTCGGCGCCCGATGGTCGAAACCTCCACCGCAACGTCATTTTCAGCGGAACGGATGTTCCCGAACTTCCCTACTCGGCGCTCGATTCGCAGAATCCGGAGGACCTGTGGACCTGGCTCGACGGCCTTCGGGCGAAGGGGATCGAAGCTCTCGCCATCCCTCATAACTCGAACGGCTCAAACGGCACGATGTTCGAACGGACCAAGTGGGACGGCGCCCCGATCGACGCAGCCTACGCGGACCTTCGCACGCGCAACGAACCTCTGGCCGAAGTCACTCAGGTGAAAGGAACCTCCGAAACTCATCCCCTGCTCTCGCCGAACGACGAGTTCGCCGGATTTGAGATCATGGAATGGTACATCGGACGGGCCGAACGGCTCACCAAGTTCGACGGCGGCTATGTCCGCGGCGCCTTGCGGGCCGGCCTCGAGATGGCGACCAAGTCCGGCTTCAACCCCTACAAAATGGGATTGATCGGATCGAGCGACACGCACAACGCCGCCGGCGCCTATACGGAAAGCAACTTCTTCTCGAAAGTCGGCGTCAATGACGGCACCCCCGACCGCAGAGGCTCGGTGCCGCCTGCGGGAGTGACATCCTGGAAGGGATACGAGCCGCCGCCGAATGTGGCGCGATATTCGACCTGGGGCGCATCCGGCCTCACTGGGGTGTGGGCGGAAGAGAACACGCGGGAATCGATTTACGCAGCCTTCCGTCGGAAGGAGACCTTCGCGACGACCGGCCCCCGTATCCGGGTGAGGATGTTCGCCGGCTACGATCTCGGCGGAGCAAGCCTCGCTAATGAAGAGGGGGTCAAGACGGCTTACGCGAAGGCGACCGCCATGGGCGGAGACCTGGCGGGACAGGGAACCGCCTCGCCCGACTTCCTGGTCGCAGCGATGAGAGACCCGAACAGCGCGCCCCTTCAGCGGCTTCAGATGGTGAAAATCTGGACCGACGCCTCGGGCAAGTCAGAGGAGAAGGTGTTCGACATCGCCTGTTCCGACGGCGGGACGCCGGACGCCAAGACGCACCGCTGCGCCGACAACGGAGCGAGCGTCGATCTGAAGACCTGCGCCTTCTCGCAGGACAAGGGCGACAGCGACATGGTGACCTCGTGGAAAGATCCCGAGTTCAAGGCGGATCAACGAGCGGTCTACTACGTTCGCGTTCTTGAGAATCCGACCTGCCGCTGGTCGACATGGGATGCGATTCGCGCAGGCATCGAGCCTAATCCGACCCTGATTAAGACGATTCAGGAGCGCGCCTACACCTCGCCGATCTGGTATGTCCCCACGGGAACCAAATGACCGACGAGACGAAGCCGGAGCCGCAGCGAAGATCCGTCTTCGCTGCGGTCCTGTCGGAACCCCTGACGCACTTTCTGTTGATCGGCGCCGTGATTTTCGCCGGACACCTCGCCCTGCACGGAGACGAGGAGTTCCGGGGGTCAGGCGTGGTTGTCGTGTCGGAAGGACGCATCAACCAGATTGCGGAAGGCTACAAGCTGATCGCAGGCAGACCGCCGACCCCTCCCGAACTCGAGGGTCTGGTGGCGGACTTTATCGATGAGGAAATCGCCTATCAGGAGGCCATCGCTCTGGGTCTCGACGCTGACGACACCGTCGTCCGGCGTCGGATGCGACAGAAGCTTGAGTATCTGGCCGAGGACATGGAGGCGATCTCGGAGCCGACCGAAGCGGAACTCGAAGACTGGCTCAGGACTCACCCGGATCGGTTCAGTCTGAGCGACAGGATAGCCTTCGAGCATGTGCTGGCCAGCCGTGACAGGCGAGGCGGATCTATGGCGGCCGATGCGGCTGACATGCTGACAAAGCTGAAAGAGGGAGCGGACCCGAGACAGATCACAGATCCGTCCCTGCTTCCGCAAGCCATACCGCCGACCAGCCTGGATGGGGTTGCGACCCTTTTTGGCCGCCCGTTTGCGAACCGGCTGTTCGCCGAGCGCGCTGACGGCTGGATCGGCCCGCTGGAATCGGCTTTCGGGCTTCACATCATCCGGATCACCGGACGGGAGAGCGCCCGGCTGCCGCCGCTGTCGGACATTCGCGATCAGGTTCGAACCGACTGGATCGACACGCGCCGCAAGGACCAGAGAGAAGCCTATCAGAACCGCGTGAAGGACCGCTACAAAGTCTCCATCGACTGGCCTGAGGGGTTCACGCCCTCATCGGATGACGCCGGCCAGTGATGCGCGTGTTCGCTCTTCTTATGATGGTTGCCGCGAGCCTCTTCGGAGCAGGCGCAGCGCAGGCCCATGAAGTCCGTCCGGCCTATCTCGAGATCCGGGAGATCGAAGCCGGCGAATATGACATCCTCTGGAAAACGCCAGCGATCGGCGCGATGCGGCTCGACCTCGACGTCATGTTTCCGGAAACCTGCGTCACGGTGACAGAGCCCAATACGCTCCTGGTCGGAGGCTCTGTCCTCGCCCGCTGGCGGGAGAGCTGCCCTGGCGGCCTCACCGGACAAACCATCGGCGTCGCAAATCTCGACGCCACGCTGACAGACGCTTTGATCCGGTTCGAACCTGTGACGGGCAAAGCCAAGACGCTGAGACTGACGCCTGAGGCTCCTCAGGGCGTCATTCCGGCCCGCCAGCCCTGGACTGAGGTGGCGCTGAGCTATTTTACGCTGGGCGTAGAACACATTCTCTCAGGCGTAGATCATCTTCTCTTCGTGCTCACTCTCCTCATGCTGGTGGGCGATATCAGACGCCTGACGGGTGCGGTCACGACCTTCACCATCGCCCACAGCCTGACCCTTGCGGGCACGACCTTCGGCTGGGTTCGCCTCCCCTCAGCGCCGGTTGAGGCAACCATCGCCCTGTCCATCGCCTTTGTCGCAGCTGAAGTTCTCCGGGCGCGGGACGGCCGCGCAGGCCTCACCCAGAAGTGGCCCTGGCTGGCCTCATTCAGCTTCGGCCTGCTGCACGGTTTCGGGTTCGCGGGCGCCCTCCGCGAGATCGGCCTTCCGGAAGAGGACACGCCCCTCGCCCTGCTCTTCTTTAATGTCGGTGTGGAAGCCGGACAGCTCATGTTCATCGCAGCTGTCCTCGTTCTCGTCGGCCTCTGGCGACGGTTCGGACGCGAGGTTCCGAAATGGGTCGAGGCGGCGCCGGTCTACGGTATCGGGGCTCTGGCGTGCTTCTGGTTCATCGACCGGACAGCGGGGATATTCGGGATCTGAACAGGCTATCGACCGGGGTCTGAAACCACCCGCGTCTGGCCCGCCGCTAAGCGAACCCTCGCCGCTCCCGCCTCCATACGCCCGACAACAGTCGTCGCCTCAAATCCCGCGCTGCGCGCCAAAGACAACACATCCTCCGCCGCCTCAGGCGCGGCGGCGATGAGAAGACCTCCGCTGGTCTGCGGGTCGCACAGAATATCGCGGCGCCAGGGCTCCATGTCGGCGGGGGCGTCAACGTCCGCCCCGTAGCTCGCCCAGTTGCGAACCGCAGCGCCGGTTCGCACGCCAGCCCGGGCCAGCTCCTCAACCCCCGGATGGAGCGGCGCCTGGTCGGCCCAAATCTCAGCGCTCAATCCGGCGCCGCGGGCCATCTCAAGCGTATGCCCGATGAGACCGAACCCCGTCACGTCCGTGACAGCATGAACGCCGGCAATGTCGCCGAGGTTAGCGCCGACCGTGTTGAGACGCGTGGCGGAGGCGACAAGAGCCGCGTAGCCCTCCTCGCTCAGGCGATCCTGTTTCAGCGCCGCGCTGTACACGCCCACGCCGAGCGCCTTGGTGAGAATGAGCCGGTCGCCGGCCCTGGCGCCGCTGTTTTTAAGGAGACGATCGGGATGGACAAGACCAAGAGCGACCAGGCCGTAAATGGGTTCGGCGCTGTCGATTGAGTGCCCCCCCGCGATGGGTATCCCGGCGCTTGCACAGACGCTCGCGCCGCCGGCGAGGATCGCCTGGATCATGTCAACCGGCATCACGGACACGGGCATACCGACAATCGCGAGAGCGAAGATCGGGTTCGCCCCCATCGCATAGATATCCGAAAGAGCGTTGGTCGCCGCGATACGCCCGAAATCAAAGGGATCATCGACCACCGGCGTGAAGAAGTCAGTGGTCGCCACAAGCGCCTGAGTGTCGTTGAGCCTCCACACCGCGGCGTCATCAGAGGTCTCCGTTCCCACAAGAAGCTGAGGGAAGGCGCCCGCGGCCGGCATACGGGCGAGTATGTCGCGCAGGACCCCGGGGGAGAGCTTGCACCCGCATCCTCCGCCATGCGCCAGAGATGTCAGACGAGGAGAAGACGACATGGAAACTCCGGGACGGCGTTGCCCCCTGTCTATTAGGCAGGCAAGCAGAGCTGGGAAAGAAGAAAAGCGCCGGATGGGATTTGGCGTTGCGACGCCTGACCCGCACAGGCCCGGAAACCGAGAGACGACGGACGAAGACGCGACATCCCCTTTCCCTGGCCGCCAAAACCGAACTAAAGCAGGTCTGTCATGACCAATCCGGCTTACATATCGTCAGCAGACCCCGCGACCCTCGCCTCATTCGACGGCGTTATCGACGTACGAAGTCCGGGAGAATTCGCTGAAGACCATCTCCCGAACGCGATCAATCTTCCCGTACTCGATGATGACGAACGCGCTCGGGTCGGTACGATTTATGTCCGCGAATCCAGGTTCAGGGCGCGCCGTATCGGCGCCGCACTGGTCGCCCGGAACATTTCAAATCATCTGGAAAACGCCCTGTCGGATCGCCCGGCGGACTTCAGACCTCTGGTCTATTGCTGGCGGGGCGGTCAGCGATCCGCCTCGATGGCGATTATTCTGTCCCAGATCGGATGGAGAACGACTGTCCTCGAAGGCGGCTACAGGACCTACCGCCGGAGAGTGCAGACGCGCCTCTACACGGATCATCTTCCGCACAGATTCTGTCTGCTCGATGGAGGAACGGGTTGCGCAAAGACCGAGATGCTGAGCCGGCTCTCCGCTCTTGGAGTTCAATGTCTCGACCTGGAAGCCCTGGCCGGGCATCGCGGGTCCCTGTTCGGAGGCTATGAAGGCCAGGGGCAGCCCAGCCAGAAGCTGTTCGAAAGCCGGCTCCTGGCGCAGATCGAAGCGCTCGATCCCTCCCGCCCCGTCGTTCTTGAGGCGGAGTCGAGTAAAATCGGAGCACGGGTCATTCCGCCAGCCCTCTGGAAGGCCATGGCCGACGCGCCCTGCATAGAACTGGTCGCAGCGCCGGAGCAAAGGGCGAACTACCTTGTGAACGCTTATGCCGACATCGTCTCAAGTCGGGCGGCGCTTGACCGGGCGCTGGCTCGCCTCCCCGTCTACCCGGGGAGACATCGGCTGGAAGAGTTGACGGGTCTGGCTGAGCAGAAGGACTTTCAGGGACTCGCGCGTACGGTGATCGAGCATTATTACGACCCCGCCTACGCACGGTCGCGTAAAGTCCGGGCAAGGCCCGTGCTGAGCGTCGTCGAGATGAACGCCCTGGGTGCGGACGATCAGAACCGGGCGGCTGAGGAGATCGCTGCGCGACTGTCCCGGCTCTGAGAAGCGCAATCCTCAAAAACGATCGTTCAGCCCGCTCGGAAGGGTTCAGACGAAGAGATCCGCATAACGCTGGCGCAGAAGCGATTTCTGAACCTTGCCCATCGCGTTTCGGGGAAGATCATCGAGGAAGATGATCCGTTTGGGAGACTTGTAAGCGGCGAGCTGCCGCCGGCATTCGGCGATGAGCCGAGCCTCGTCCCCAGACCCCGTGCAAACAGCGACGACGCCCTCTCCGAAATCGGGGTGCGGAACCCCGATGACGGCGCTTTCCAGGATCCCGTCGAGTTCGTCGAGAACGCCCTCCACCTCCTTGGGATAGACGTTATAGCCGCCCGAAATGATGAGATCCTTCGCCCGTCCGGAGATCCAGACGCGTCCATCGGGATCAATCCGGCCGACATCTCCTGTCCGGAAGAAGCCATCGGAAGTGAACTCCTCGGAAGTCTTTCCAGGCATCCGCCAATACCCTCGGAAAACGCTCTCTCCGCGGATCTCAATCTCGCCGGTTTCGGCGCCCTGAGCGATACGAACCTCAACGCCGGGCAAGGCGTATCCGACCGACCCAGGAGTGCGATCGCCCTCGAGCGGGTTCGAGGTGATGATCACCGCCTCGCTCATCCCATACCGCTCAAGAATCCGCTGACCCGTCCTCTGTTCGAACTCAAGAAAGGTCGAAGAGAGCAGCGGGGCGGATCCCGAGATAAACAGGCGCACTGAGCTGGCGGCCTCGCGTGTGAAACGAGGATTGGCGAGAAGCCTCGTATAGAAAGTCGGCACTCCCATCATGACGCTTGACCGGGACAATCCCGCCAGCACCTCGTCATCGTTGAATTTAGGCAGCCAGATCATCGACGCCCCGCTCAGGAAGACGCAATGAAGAGCGACAAACAGGCCGTGTACGTGAAAGATCGGCAGGGCGTGAAGAAGCGTGTCATCAGGCGTGAAGGCCCACAGCCTGGTCAGGGTTCTCGCATTGGCGGCCAGAGCCCCGTGATGAAGCATGGCGCCCTTCGAGCGACCCGTCGTTCCGCTGGTGTAAATGATCGAGGCGAGATCGTCGCCAGAGCGGCTGACGCACTCATCAAGGCGCGAGGTTTCGCGCGCCTCTGCAAGAAAACCCTCAGCATCCGTAATGACGATCGCGGGCTCAGCGTCGCTCAGGAAATAATCCGTCTCCGAACGCGTATAGGCGACATTCAGCGGGAGGAAGACCGCCCCGGCCTTCAGAGCGCCGAGGTAGATCATCACCGCTTCGACCGACTTCTCAGCCTTTAGGGCGACCCGGTCGCCAGGTTGAACGCCCCGGGCCCGGAGACGACCCGCGACATGCGCCACCCCGTCCTCCAGTTCAGCATAGGAGACGGCTCGTCCGTCGGAGAGCTGGAAACAGGGCCGTGAACGATCGGCCGGAAAGCCGCCGGAGAGACTCTCATAGAGATTTCCTGACATCGGTTCTCAGCCTCCTGTAACAGCGCGCACGGCGAGAAACAGCGCAGAGGGCCCCAGAAGACAACCCACGCCCGTATAAAAGGTCGAGGTCAGCGCCCCGTAGGGCACCAGCTTCGGGTCCGTGGCGGCGAGGCCGGCCGTCACCCCGCTGGTGGTCCCCATAACCCCTCCGAAGATCATTGCGGAACGCGGATTGTCGAGGCCAATCAGGGGCGCCAGAGCCGGCGTCGCAACCATCACCAGAACCGCTTTGAGAACCCCGGTGGCGATCGAGAGCGCCATGACATCGGAACTGGCGCCAAGGGCCGCGCCGGTAACAGGTCCGACAATATAGGTAACGGCGCCCGCCCCTATGGTGGTCATGGATACGGCGTCGGAATAGCCGAACGCATGCGCGACCCCCGCTCCGATCACGAACGGCGCCAGAACACCGATGAGGATCGATGCGGCGCCGACCAGACCGGCGCGGCCCGCCTCGCGAATATCCACGTCGAACGCGGTCGCGACGATGGCGAAGTCGCGCAACATGGCGCCGCCGAGCAGACCCACGCCCGAAAAGTAGGAAATATCAGCAAGTCCCTTCTCGCCCCCGGATGCGCGTCCCCCGAGATAGGCGAGACACAGTCCGATGACGATCGCGATTGCCGAGGGATGAATACGTCCACGGGTCAGGGTGCTCGAAGCGGCCTCGGACACAAGCATGATCACGCCGACAATCACGAAGGCGGCCAGCAAGCCCTGCGAAAGAAGGACCTTTTCAAGCGCCTCAATCATCCGACCTGCTTCCCACCTTCAAGATCAGGCCCCCATGGCACGCGCGTTGACAGAGGCCTGCGAGCGATGCGGAGCGGATCCGGGAGAGCGCGATCCTGCCTCATCACGCACCCCATCAGGACCCGACCTCGGGAGAGGCCGGGCGTCCTCCAAGCGCTCGGACAAGAGCGAAGCTGACCGCCACAACAAGCGTTCCCGCGATGAGCACCATAGGACCTCCTCGCACGGCGGCGACGACATTCTGCTGGGCGGCCATGGCGACGACGATCGGAATATACATCATCGACCAGAACGAGACGCCGCCTTTGAGTCCTTCGGAAAGACGGCCCTGTTTCATAAGCGCGTAGCGCGCAGCAATGAGAAGAATCATGGCTACGCCGACGCCTCCCACATTGGCCTTAACGCCGATGAGAGCGCCGATAAGATCCCCCACATAGGCCCCGGCAAGCGTGCAGAAGGCCAGAAGGGCGACACCCTGAATGATCATCTCGCCAGCCCTCTGCCCTGGAGCGCGAGCCCGCGCGCCCGTGTGTCATCCGCCAGATCGAAAGGCCGCGACACGACGACCGGCCGACGCCCATAGTGCGGCGCCGATCTTCCCCCCGCAAGCGCCGCCGGAAGACGGAAGACGGATCAGCGGCGCGCGGTCACAGTCCGCCCCGCCTTCAGCGTGTCGGCAGGATGAACGATCACCCGGTCGCCCTCCTTGAGACCTCCAAGGATCTGTGCATCGATCCCGTTGTTTCGCCCGACCTCTACAGACCGCTCTCGCGCGCGTCCGCCTTCCACAACAAAGACCGACCAGCCGTCATCAACGCGAAAAAGAGCCGCCGAAGGCGCTGTGAGGGCAGCATCATCCTCCCAGACGACAATCTTCGCCTCGACGCGAAAGCCGGCCCCGAGGGTGGGTCGCTCCGAAACAGGGCTGGTGAACGATATAATGACATTCACCCTCTGCTCCTCCACCCCAAGGGCGGAAAACTTTGTGAACCCGGAAGGCTCAACACGGGCCACCCGGCCTTCAAGAGGAGCCTCGCCTCCCCAGTCGTCGATGACGACCCGCATGCCGGGAAGGACCTGGACTGCATCCGCAGACAGGAGCTCGCAGATAACCTCAAGATCGCCCGCGACATCTCCGATCTCGAGGATAGGCGAACCGGCGCTCATGACCGCCTCGCTATCCTGCATGACCCGCAATACCTGCCCCGATACCGGAGCGATCAGGGGCGCCCCCCTGTCCGCCGAACGTCCGTCAAGAAAGCTCTTCGAAAATGCCTGGGCGCTGGCGAGCTCAGCCTCCCGAAGACGAACGCCCGCCTCCGCCGCAGACAGGCCAGCCTCCGCCCCCCGGCCCTCTTCATCCGCCCTCTCCAGAGCAGCCTCAGACAGAAGGCCTCTCTCAGAAAGCGCCTTCGAACGACGAAGCGCCGCGCGGGCGGCCTCAACCCGGGCGGAAGCTGCGTCCCGCTCGGCGCGAGCGAGGTTGACCGCGGCCTGCGCGCCGCGGATCGAGGCGGCAGCCTGTTCGCGAGAGCGGGCGTCAAGCAGCCCCGGAGAGGCCGGCGTTACGCGGGCGATCACTGTTTTTCCTGCAACAACAGCATCGCCTGGTTCGGCCTCGATCCTCAGGAGCCGTCCTGAAAGCGGAAGAGACACCAGATAGGGATCGTGGACGCGGGTTCGGGCCTGCTCATCAATCGAGACGCTCATCGCCTTGACGGACACCTCGCCAAGATCGACCTCTTCAGATTGCGGCCAGAAGGCAAGAAGCAAAACAATGGCGAGCCCGCCCCCGGCGATTGCAGTCAGCCAGGTTCGGGAGCGAAAACGCAGCCATCCCGTCATCGGCGTTACTCCCTGGTCTTTAGGGCCGAAACGAGATCCAGCCGATCTGCATCACGACGAACAAGAAAACCCGAAACAAGAGCCGCAATAATAACCACCACGGCGGCAAACGCCATGTCTCCAGCGGTGACGGTACCGGGAACCTCATAGAGCTCCGAGCTGAAGCCCGCTGCGATGGCGCCAGCGAGTCCGACACCGCCCAGCGCTCCGATCGGCAGGGCGAGAAGGGTTATAAACCCGAGCTCTCCCAGGAGAACAAAGCCAGCCTCACCGCGCGTGAAGCCGATCACACGAAGACTCGCGAGTTCATGAGCGCGTTCTGAAAAGGCGATCCGCGCCGAGTTATAAACGACGCCGAAAGTGATCAGGCCCGCGATAAGGGTCATCACATAACGCGTCGCCCCGGCGCCGCGATCCATGATCTCGCGAATTGATGCTCTGGCGTCAGCCTTGCGACTGACCCCCGCCACACCCGGCATGCCCTTCAGAAGCTCAAGAAGAAGCTCCGACCTTTCCCCATCAGTGCGAAGATAGGCGCCGGAAAGCCGACCCGCCTCTCCGAGCGTCCGATTAAGAGCGCTCACCTCAAAATAGGCCGGCGCGCCGACCAGAGCCGTCGTCAGGGCCGCGACAGGAACGTTCACAACAGGCCTGCGGCCTTCAAGAACCTCAACAGTCAGAACATCGCCGGGCTTCACCCCAAGTTTTCTGGCGAGAGACTGTGCCAGGATAAGGCCATCGCTGCGGATGAGGATAGGACGCAGGCCAGACGTCAGCGCCTGACTGAGCCTCGGACGCTCCGGCAGGCCTGTAACAGCCCCGCGATGAGACGCGAGGCCGTGACGCAGGACGACAGCGACGGACCGAAAGCCCTCCGCCTCGATCACTCCGTCCAGGCGCCGGATCGAATGGAGCGCATCAGGTCCGAGCGGTTCGGAGAAGACAACCTGCATATCCGAGCGGTCAGCGACATCGAAGCTCACATCGACCATCCTTTCGAACCCGGACATGACGCCAAGCATGGCAACGGACAGTCCCATGCCCGACGCGATGCCGAGACTGGCGGCAAGGGCGCGGACAGGCTGACGCAATAATCGCCTGAGAACCATGCGACTGGGCTGATCGAGAAGGGACCTGAATGATCCCGCAATACGTGCGGAACGGGAAAAATCGGCCGGAGCCGGCGGACGCATGGCGGCGGCCGGGGTGAGATCGAACAGACGCATCAGCACAACGATCGCGCCCGCTGACGCCGTCAGAATGCTGAAGACGAGCGAGATCAGGATTGACGCCGGCTCGATGTGAAAGACCAGAAAGGGAAACTTGTAATAAACCTTGTAATACTCCGCCATATAGCTCCCGAGCACGACGCCGGCGATGCATCCGAGGACAGCGCCCACGGTAGCAATCACGAGACAGAATTTGAGATAATGCCAGGCCGCCTCCAGGCTGGTGTAACCGAACGCCTTGAGAAGACCGATCTGACGTCGTTCAGCCTCGATGAGCCTGGTCATGACAATGTAGAGCAGGAACGCGGCCACCATCATGAAGACCGGCGGGGTCGCACGTGCGGACACCCTGAGACTGGAGATTTCCTCAGTCACGAAGCGGTTCGAGAACTGCTCAGCGAGACTGTAGGCGGCGCCGCCTCCGTAACGCGAAAGCACGCGATCGGTCTGGCGGATGACATCCGCCTCCCGCCCGCCTCTGGCGAGAGAGATCAGAGCCTCATTGAAGGCCCCTTCCATATCAAAAGCAGAGGCGAGGATCTCATTACGAAACCACAGAACGGCAAACCGGGCGTCATCCGGCGCAAGCTCTCCCGGTGCAGCCGAGTAAATGAATTCAGGGGACTGAGCGAGGCCGGAAATCCGGAAGGTGCGTCGGAAACCATTCAGAGAAACCGTGATCCGGTCTCCCGGGATCAGCTTCCAGGCATCGGCGTAGCCCTTCAGAAGAAGGACTTCGTCATGGCGTCCCGTCTGGGGAAAGCTGCCGGAAACAACAAGAACATCGTTCAGTTTTGGAAGTCCGAAGTCCGGCAGAGAGACAGCCAGCGCACGAACGGGAGCAGCGCCCGGAGCGGTATCGATCAGCGCGCCGCCGCGAATTCGGCCCTCGACCGCATCGACACCGTCAATAACGACGAGATCGGCGAGAGCGGCCTCGGGAGCGCGCCGAACATCGGCGAAAACGTCAGCCAGACGATAGCGCTCATAATAGGCCTGTCGCGTCTGCTCGAGGGAGAGGACCAGTCCCTCCATCATGACCAGCAGAAGAGACCCGGTCGCAATCACAAGGGCGATCGCCAGCGCCTGACCTCGAATACGCCAGAGGTCGCGCCCAAGCTTGGTGTCGAGTACGCTCACCACTGGATCATCTCAGCGGAGACCGGCGCCTGGTTGACCGTCACGCTGCGAATGCGGCCGTCCGAAAAATCAATGACCCGGTTCGCCATCGCCGCCGTGGCTGCGGCATGGGTGACGATCATGACGCTTGCGCCCGTTGATCGGTTCGCGTCCTGAAGAGCGCGCAGCACGGTTCGGCCAGTCGCAGAATCCAGCGCTCCTGTAGGCTCGTCGCAAAAAAGCACATCCGGTCTCCGTGCGAGAGCGCGCGCGATGGCGACGCGTTGCTGTTCGCCGCCTGAGAGCTGAGACGGAAAATGGTCGCGCCGCGCAGAGAGGCCGACCATATCGAGCGCATCGGCGGGATCCATCGGGGCCTCGGCGATCTCCGTAACCAGTTCGACATTTTCCCGCGCCGTCAGGGAAGGCATGAGATTATAGAACTGAAAGACAAACCCCACATGCCGACGGCGATAGAGGGTCAGCGCATCATCCGTCATGGCCGTGAGATCGAGCCCGCGAAACCAGACCCTGCCCTCACTGGCTCGATCCAGACCGCCGAGGATGTTGAGAAAGGTCGACTTGCCTGATCCAGACGGACCGAGAAAAACGGTCAGTTCGCCAGCCGGAAGTTCAAGATCTATCCCCCGCAGCGCTTCGACACGCGCCGCCCCCTCTCCGTATATGCGCTTAAGCCCCTCGGTTCTGTAGAGGAACCCGGGATCGGAAGATGTTGGGGCGAAACCCATGGTCCGTTCTCACTCCCGCATGCACGTCTGGTTTCAACCAAAACGATCGCGAGCTCCAGACGCTTCCCCCGCCAGCGTTGGGCAGGCAAGTCGGGCCCCCTTGCGAGGGACGGCTCCGGGGCAGGATCAGGCACGCCCCGCCGCCGCCTGCTTTTCCGGACCGTCACCCCAGATCAAAACCCTACGCAGTCTGATACAAACAATTTAAAATACAATGACTTGCATCATGCAGGAAACACCGATCCAGTAAAACCGGCGTATTGGACAGAAACGCTCTCCCCCCGGGCGATGGCGATGATCGGCCGCCGCGCAGGACGAAGCGAACCCGGCGACCAGATCCGGCGAGGCGGTGACGAGAAGCCCCTGCAGAATACCGGTCTCGCACGAGAGACCATCCGGAAACATCCATCCGAGGACAGGGGATTTTCGAGAAGAAAATTGGTCGCAGCCTCAGGATCTGTGTAGGAAAGACATCCAACGACCACGGACGCGCTTGCGGAGAGACAGATGACCACCACCCTTCCCACCACCGGACTTCAGCTGCGCACTCTGATTTCATCGGGCGGTCAGCTCGAGCTCTCGCTGGTTGAAACGCCTCTGCCCTCGCCCGGCGCGGACGAGGTTCTGATCGAGGTGGAAGCCTCCCCGATAAACCCCTCTGACCTTGGCCTGCTTCTTGGTGCGGCGGATATCCGCACACTGAAGTCCTCAGGCACGGCGGAACGTCCTGTGATCACGGCAGACGTGCCTGAAGCGGGCATGAGAGCGATGGCGGCGCGGATCGATCAGTCCCTCGCAGCTGGAAATGAAGGGGCAGGCCGCGTCGTCGCTGCCGGCGCCTCGCCCACCGCACAGGCCCTCCTTGGAAAGCGTGTCACCGGTCTTGGCGGAGAAATGTACGCTCAATACCGCTGCCTGAACGTCAACCAGGTGATGGCCCTGCCCGACGGCGTCTCCGCCGCTGAAGGCGCCTCATGCTACGTCAATCCTCTGACCGCTCTGGGAATGACCGAGACGATGCGCATGGAGGGCCACAAGGCGCTTCTTCATACGGCGGCAGCCTCAAATCTTGGACAGATGCTGAACCGCATCTGCCTCGCCGACGGGATCTCCCTGGTGAATGTCGTCCGCTCAGCCGAACAGGAAAATCTTCTGCGCGCGGCCGGCGCCGTCCACGTCTGCAATACTTCTTCGCCGACCTTCATGGACGACCTGATCCGGGCTCTGGCGACCACCGGAGCGACCCTTGGTTTCGACGCCATTGGAGGCGGCCCTCTCGCAGGCCAGATCCTGATCGCCATGGAAGCGGCGGCGAACCTCAATTCGACGGGCTATAGCCGCTACGGATCATCCGTTCACAAGCAGGTCTACATTTACGGTCGACTGGATATCAGTTCGACCACCCTTCCGCCGGGCGTGGGAATGGCCTGGGGCGTGGGCGGATGGCTCCTGACCCCTTTCCTCCAGAAGATCGGCGCCGAACGCAGGGCGGCGCTGAGAGGGCGTGTGCTGGCCGAGCTCAAGACGACATTCGCGAGCCATTACACAGCCGAGATCACGCTGGCTGAGGCTCTGACGATCCCGATGCTTCAGGCTTACGCCCGCAGGGCGACAGGAGAGAAGTACCTGATCACGCCCAACCGCTGACAATCTGTCTCGCCCACTGGAGGAGAGCCCTGTGGGCGAGGCTGTCCTTTGAATAAGGCCTGGCAGGCAGGAGACGTAATGGCTGTGTTCGATGCGAAAATCGCCCTTCCCGGCGGCGGGCCAGGCCCCTGGGGAGCCCCCGTCCCGATCAGCTACGATCGACGCGATGTGCTGCTTTACGCAGTCGGAGTGGGATCCCATGACCTTCGTTTCATCTACGAAGGCGCGCCGGGCTTTGCGGTCTTTCCGACCTTCCCGATCCGATGGAGCGGCGCGGGCGCGCCGATCGACCGCACCCTTATTCCGCTGGCGCCCGGACCTCTCATGGTCGATGCGGAGCGTCTGATCGAAGTGCTGCGCCCGATGCCCGTTGAGGGGCGGGTCTCGGTCGTCTCGCGACTTCTGGCCGCACATCCGAAGAGCAAGGGCTCAGCGCTGGTGGAGATGGAAAGCCAGGTTCTCGATGAGGCTGGAAACATCTGTGTGCGTATGGTCAACGGGGTCTTCGTTCGCGGAATTCAGACCCTCGGCGATATCGAACCGTTCGAAGGCGCGGGAACAAGCCAGTCCGTCTCCAGCACGCCACCCGACCGCCCCGCCGATCACGAGATGCGAACGACCATCGCCCTCAACCAGGCCCATATCTATCGGTTGTCGGGCGATTATAACCCGCTCCACATCGACCCCGCCGCTGCCCGCTTCGGCGGATTTGACAAGCCGATCCTTCACGGACTGTGCACGCTGGGCACATGCGCCCGACTTTTGCTCGAACAGATGTGCGACGGCGATCCGTCTCGGTTCAGACGCTTCCGCGTTCGCTTTTCCTCTCCTGTTCTGCCCGGAGACGAACTCACCGTCCGTGCATGGAAAGACCAGCCAGGACGCGTCCTGTTCGATGCGCGCATCGGTGAGCGCACGGTGATATCCAATGCATGGTTTGAATACGAGTAGGGGCGCCCAGGGGCTCCAGCCCTGAATACTGCGCAGTCACCGGTTATCTCCGAGCAAACGGATCGGCATGCAGCCGCGGGACCGGCCCTATCCGGCCTGAGGAGTGTCCGCACGTCTCATATAAAAATCGACGTCAGGACGAGACCCATCCCTGCAGGCGCGCCGCCTCGCGTCGCACCGCCTCAGGCGCCCCGAAAAGCTGACGCGACACGCCGATCCGCTTGAACCAGTAATGAAGGCCCACAAGATCGGTGAAGCCCATGCCCCCATGGACCTCCGTCGCCGTGCGGGCGATGAACACACCCACCTCAGCAGCATGAGACTTGGCCAGCAGGATGAGAAGATCGGCCTCCTCACTCCCTTCGTCAAAAGCGTGAGCGGCGTGCCAGATGAGTGCGCGCAACGGCTCAAGACGGGCGGCCATCTCCGCACACATATGTTTGACAGCCTGGAAGGACCCGATCACTCGCCCGAACTGCTTGCGCTCCAGAGAGTACGCCACAGCGCGCTCCAGCATGACCTGCATGGCGCCCAGTGCGTCGGCTGCAACCAGAAGACGCGCAACGGCGGTCATCCGATTGACCGCCGCGCCCGCCAGGCTCTCTCCTGTAAGAACTTCGGCAGGAACTCCGTCAAAGAGGATCTCGGAAAAGACCCGGGTGGCGTCGATCGTCCTGAGCGGAACCCGGCTGACGCCCGGCGCCGTCGCATCGACAATCGCCAGGGAGCCTGAAGGCAGGGCGATAAACACATGAGTGGCCGTATCGCCATCCGCTACAAAAAGGCTGCGCCCGAGCAGACGGCCTCCTTCAAGGCGCAGACCCGTCCCGTCACGAACGCCGATCCGTTCGGCGAGGGCGACGCCTGGGCGCACTTCACCCGACACGACTTTGGTCATCCAGGCCCGCGCAGCTGATGTCCCACCAAAGGACGATAAGCCTGCGATGACGATCGCAGCGCCTGAAAAATCCCCCGGGGCGCACTGACGTCCGATCATCTCCTGGATGATGACAGCATCGAGAAGTCCAAGCCCCAGACCGCCAGCGGCGTCCGGCGCCATGACGCCCCTGACCCCGAGCGCGTCGAGGTCGCGAACGACGCGTTCAGCAGCGCCCCGGTCGCCTGCGGCAACCGCCCTGACGACGTCCAGAGAACATGAGCGCTCGAGAAGTCCGCGAACGGAAGCCTGAAAGGAGAGCTGATCCTCGCTTAAGGAAAAATCCATAATCCTCGCCCCTCACGCTTTGGCCGACTTGGGTTCACGCGGCATGCCAAGGCCTCGCTCAGATATGATGTTCTTCTGGATCTGAGCGGTTCCGCCTCCAATGATGAGGCCAAGGTCGTACATGTACTTCTGCTGCCAGTCGCCATCGTCGCGAAGATGCGGACTGTCGTCATAAAGAATTCCGAGCTCGCCCATCGCATCAATGGCGAGACGGGCGATTTCATGATTGAGCTCGCATCCCTCCAGCTTGATGATCAGCCCCGCCATCCCCGGGCTCTCGCCCTTGAGCTGAGCGCTCATCACACGAAGACCATTGGCCTGCATGGCGAAAACCCGCGCCTGGAGCGCAATCAGACGATCCCGGAAAACAGGATCCTCCATGAGAGAGCGTCCATCGACCGTCTCGCGCTGCATGATCTCCGCAACCCGCATCAGTCGCGCGCGCGAGGCGCTCGGATCGCCCAGCATGCCGCGCTCATGAGTGAGGGTCGCATTGGCGACCTTCCATCCTTCTCCGGGCTTGCCCACGATCTGACGACGCGGCACGCGCACATCGGTGAAGAAGACCTCATTGAAATTGGCGGTCCCGGTCATGTCGACCAGAGGTCGGATTTCAATACCGGGGGTCTTCATTGAAAACAGAAGGTAAGAAATCCCCTGATGGGCGGGCGCATCCGGTTCGGTCCGGACGAGACAGAAGATCATGTCCGCCTGCATGGCGGTTGATGTCCAGATCTTCTGGCCGTTGATGACATAGTCGTCTCCGTCCACGACGGCGCGTGTCGTCAGGCTGGCCAGATCGGAACCGGACCCCGGCTCGGAGTATCCCTGACACCAGACCATCTCACCGCGCAGGGTCGGGCCGATATAAGCCTGCCTCTGCTCCTCCGTACCCAGCTCAAGGAGAGTCGGAACGAGCATCGAAATACCCTGACCGGCCAGGGGCGGCGCAAGTCCGGTGCGGGCGAACTCCTCGGAGATAATTCGCGATTTCAGAATGTCCGGCGCCTCGCCCCGACCTCCATAAGCCGCGGGAACAGTACGCGCAGCCAAGCCCTCCTGAAGAAGGAAGGACTGCCATGCCAGACGTTTCGGATGCTTGAGCCCGCGATCTGCCGCCGTCGGCGACAGGTGACTGTGGCCCTCGAGCAGAGATGCCACATGTGCTCGAAACGCCTGATGCTCCGGACTGAGTCTGAGATCCACTTCACTCTCCCTTCCCCACAGCGCGCCGCCCCGAAGCTGCCCGCAATGCCAAGAGTGAAGGCCGCCACGTGATAAGGCAAGCCAGGGCGCTCCCTGGCTCGCAACCTCATAGCCGCCGGCAGGCTCGCAGCCCCTGCAGGCGCAAGTTCAGAGGAGCCCTGACGATTGCAGGACTGGATCGTCCCTGAGAGCCCGCGTCTTCGCCCGACAGCTCTCAGAGCGCCGGATTGACGATCACCCGACCCCGGACGCCGCCGGCGAGAATCGAGGCTCCCAGCGCCGGCAGCCCTTCCAGCCCGACCTCCGTCACCATGGCGCCCAGAGCCGCGCGCGGCAGACCGCTGGCGATCCTGGACCACGCCTGAACGCGATCGGCGTAGGGACGCATGACGCTGTCTATGCCGAGAAGATTGACGCCCCTCAGAAGGAACGGAACCACGCTGGCCGGAAGCTGTGCGCCCCCTGCAAGGCCCACAGCTGCGACTGAGGCGCCATATCGGAGCTGCCCGATCAGACGCGCGAGCATGGCTCCGCCGACAGCGTCGATCGCGCCCGCCCAGGTTTCGGTTTCAAGCGGCTTGCGTGACACTTCGGCAAGCTCCTGACGGGCAATAATACGGCTGGCTCCCAGCGCCTTCAGATAATCCTCAGTTTCGGGACGACCCGTGACCGCAGCGGTTTCATAGCCCGAGGCGGCCAGCAGGGCGATCGCAACAGAGCCCACGCCTCCAGCTGCGCCCGTCACCAGAACCGGACCGGCGTCCGGCTTGAGGCCGTGGGCCTCGAGGGCGAGAAGCGCGAGCATCGCCGTAAGCCCGGCCGTGCCGCAGATCATGGCGTCACGTGTGCTGAGGCCAACCGGAAGCGGGACGAGCCAGTCAGCTTTCACTCTCGCCTTCTGCGCATAGCCGCCCCACCAGACTTCTCCGACGCGCCAGCCGGTAAGTACCACCTTGTCACCGGGCGAATAACGCGCATCCGACGACGACAGAACCGTCCCGGCGAGGTCGATGCCCGGGACATGCGGATAGGTGCGGACAAGGCCTCCCGCCCCCGTCAGACACAACCCGTCCTTGTAGTTAAGGCATGAGTACTCAACCGCAATCTCGACCTCACCCGGCGGCAGACGCGCCTCGTCGAGCGCCTCCACGGCCTGGGATATGGTCCCGTCCTCGCTTTTCGACACCACAAGCGCTCTGAAACTCATTGCTCACTCCCTCGCCGGTTCATCACTTGACTTCAGCCATAGGCGGCCAACGCCTCATCCACCGCACGTTCGATGTCCTGGGCCGTCGCACAGTGGGACAGAACCGTACAGAACGGCTGATAGGACGGAATACGACTGTCGCCAGACCCCCACATTCCGGGAGGCTCCGGACATAACCATACAATTCTCTTGGCCCGGTCAGAGATCGAGGCGAAGAGATCAAGGCGGGGATCTGTGCGGTTCGTGCGGCCATCCCCCAGAACGAGAACAGTCGTCCTCCGGTCGATGAGCTCCGGATCGAGCGCTTCAAGATCGCACAAGGCCTGCCCGTAATCCGTTGAACCGCCGCCTGCGTCGCGAACAATGGTCTTCATCGCGCTGTCGAAGTCGCGAGCCTTGAGTATAGGCCCCACATCCATCAGACGCGCTGAAAAGGCGAAGGCGCGAAGATCAGCGATCCCCTCCTGAAGAGCGTAAAGAAGTAGAAGCAGAAAACGGACATACTGGGCGACGGATCCTGAAACATCGCAGATCGCCACGATCTGCGGCTTGTCCCGTCGCTTCTCTTTCCAGATCAGGTCAAAGGGCGTCCCATCATACCGGACATTGGCCCTCATTGTGCGACGGATATCGAGATGGCCCCGCCTGCGCTTGCGCCGCCGATGGGAGTGACGAATCGCAAGCCTCTTCGCCATGCGCGCCACAACGGCCTTCATCCGCTCCATGTCGCGCAGACTCAGCTCGCCGATCGGACGATTGACGACCACATCGTCGAGAAAAGCCTCGGTCGCAGACCGCCCGAAAACATCAAACAGACGGTCAACATATTCGCGCGCCCGGGTCTGCATCGCCGCGCGGGCGGCGGCGAGCACGTCAGCCTCCGCCTGAGCTTCGGGGGATCCGTTCTGAAGACGCTCGACCATGCGCTCCTCCAGCTGACGCACCCCCATCTCCTCAAGCATGCGCCTCGTGAAAAAAGCCGTCTGGGTCCGGAAGCGGATATCATCCGCTCCCGACGCCGCTGCAGCCTGCTCGAGCGCCAGGGAGATACGCGCCTCATCCCCCGACCGCGCCAGCTGAAAAAAAGCGTCCTCGCCGCCCTGACCTGACGCCCCCCCGTCGGGCGATCCCTCTCCTTCAGAGGACTGGGGCTTGTCGGAAGAGTTCTGTTCGTCTCCGGCGCCGTCGGATGTCTCTTCGCGGCTTGTCTCAGCCCGGACAAAAAACTGATCGAACAGTCGCTCATGAATGAGCTTGTCCTCCTCGGATTTGGCGAGGACGATACCAAGGGTCTCACGCATCCGGCTTCGATCGGCATAGCCGACAAGGGACAACGCATTCATCGCATCAAGAGTTTCAGCCGTCGACACCTGCGCACCGGCCGAACGCAGCGCCCGGATATAGCTGGTGATAACCCGCTCCATCAGCCGGGACCGGAGGCGGTCTCGAGCGCAGTCCGAGTCAGCTGATCGGCCTTTGCGGCGATGTCGAGAATGTCCGCCTGACGCTTGAGGATCACGCTCAGCGTATCGCGCACCAGATCAGGATCCAGTCTGTCGGCATGCATGAGAAGCAGAGTGCGCGCCCAGTCGACCGTCTCGCTGATCGAGGGAAGCTTGCGGATATTCTCTTCCCTTACCGCCTGGACGAACGCCACGAGCTGACGAAGCAGCATGTCCGGGGTTTCCGGAGCGCGGGCCCGGACGATGAGCCTCTCGCGTTCGGCATCCGGAAAACCGATATGAAGATGAAGGCATCTGCGCCGCAGAGCGTCTCCCAGCTCGCGGGTGGCGTTCGAAGTCAGGAAGACCAGCGGCGGAACCTGCGCGGAGAGCGTACCGATCTCGGGCACTGTCACCTGATAGTCGGAGAGCACCTCCAGAAGCAGCGCCTCAAACTCCTCATCTGTCTTGTCGATTTCATCAATAAGAAGGATCGAGCCTGAAGTCTGCTCCATCGCCCGAAGGACGGGACGAGGTTCAAGAAAATCACGCGAGAAGAAGAGATCCTGGAAGCCCGCCAGCTTTCGGAATGAGGCGTCAAGACTATCGCTCGCCCCGATCAGTTCGCTGATCTTTTCCTTGAGAATCTGCGTATAAAGAAGTTGCTTGCCGTATTTCCACTCATAGAGCGCCTTGCTCTCATCAAGCCCCTCATAGCACTGCAGACGCAGCAGGGGATACTCAAGAGCCCGGGACAGGGACTGAGCCAGATCAGTCTTACCAACGCCTGCAGGGCCTTCCACCAGCACAGGCTTGCGAAGATGATGCGCCAGATAGACGGCCGTCGAGATCGATCGCGTGGAGATGTAGCCCGCCGACGCGAGGCTGGAGGTCACAGCCTCGGGCGAGGTCAGCCCCTGAGGGGTGATGGCGGGAGCGAAACCAGGCGGAGAAGAGGTCTGTGTCATGAAACCGGCCTAAACGAGTGAGAGGCGAGGTTCAACCCGCCCGCCCCTTTAAAACCTCGCGTCCCGGCGCCGCACGCCTCCCCCCCCTCGACATCCCGCCCCCCGCAAGCGAGGGTGCGGACGGTCATCATGCGTCACCTCAAGGGGGGACGCAGCCAGCAGCTTTTGGACGGGACGACGGGTCATGCAGGGTGTGCTTTCTGGGGTCAGGGTTCTGGATTTCGGCCGCTATATCGCCGGCCCTTATTGCGCCGCCCTGCTGGCGGAATACGGCGCAGACGTCATCCGTATTGAAAAACGCTCCGGCGGCGAGGATCGCTTTCAGGCGCCTCTGACCGACACTCAGGAAGGGGCCCTCTTCCTTCAGATGAACCGCAACAAACGCGGCCTCACCCTCGACCCGATGACACCGGAGGGACAGGAAGTGGTGGCCCGTCTCGTCAGGACGGCTGATGTCGTGATCGCCAACCTCCCGCCCCAGACCCTCGCGGCGATGAAACTGGATTATGAGAGCCTGAAGGCGATCCGGCCCGATATCATCCTGACCCACGTGACCGCCTACGGACGGGGCGGCCCCTACAGCGACCGCGTCGGCTTTGACGGGATCGGCCAGGTGATGTCCGGCGCCGCCTACATGACCTCGGAAGGCGACGGCGAGAAACCCTATCGCTTTCAGGCCGCCTGGGTCGATTTCGGCACGGCGCTTCACAGCGCCTACGGAACGCTTCTGGCGCTTATGGCGCGGGGGCAGACGGGCAAGGGCCAGCTGGTGGAAGGCGCGTTGCTTGGAACCGCCCTCACCACGACCAACGCCACGCTGATCGAGCAGGCGGTGCTGAACATCAATCGGACGCCAACGGGCAATCGCGGGCAGACGGCGGCGCCGGTGGACATTTTCCGCACGCGCGACGGGTGGATCCTGGTTCAGGTGATCGGACAGCCGCTCTATAAGCGCTGGGCCCAGCTGATGGGGGAAAGCGAGTGGCTGACCGATCCACGTTTCCGGGACGATATCTCTCGCGGCGAGCATGGCGAGCTCATCTCGGAGCGCATGAGCCGCTGGTGCGCCGAGCGAACCTCGGCGGAAGCCATCGAAATTCTCGGCGCATCGATGATCCCGGCGGGTCCGGTTCTGAAGCCCCAGCAGACCCTGGACGACCCCCATGTCCAGGCGATGGGTTTCTTCCAACCGATGGATTTCCCGGGCCTTCCGAAACCTGCGCCCGTGGCGCGTGTGCCGCTTCGCCTGTCCGAGACGCCCGGCGACCTGCGCACCCGCGCCCCGGTGCTTGGAGAGCATACGGACGCCATCCTCACCGAGCTCGGCTATGACGCGGCAGCAATCGCCAGCCTCAGGGCGCGAAAAATCATCTGACCCCGATCCCAAATCTCGTCAGCCAGGAAGTCACGCGAAATGAAGCTGTATCACTGCAAGAACGCCCGCTCTCTCAGGCCTCTCTGGGCCCTCGAGGAACTCGGCCTCGACTACGAGCTCGTAAACATGCCTTTTCCGCCACGCGCGCTCCATCCGGGCTATACGGAAATCAATCCGCTCGGCACAGTCCCGGCCCTCGTAGACGGGGATCTGACCATGACGGAATCCTCTGGGATCTGTCATTATCTTGCGGAACGTTACGGCCCCACCGACCTGCGCGTCGGCCCGGAGGAGACGGCGTTCGGCGAATATCTGAACTGGCTCTACCGCAGCGACGCCACGCTCACCTTCCCCCAGACGATCGTGCTGCGATACACGCGACTTGAACCGGAAGCCCGCCGCCTGCCGCAGGCGGCGGAAGATTACACCATCTGGTTTCTATCACGCCTCAGAAGCGTCGAAAGCGCTCTTGAAGGGCGCACCTATCTGTGCGCAGACCGCTTCACCATGGCCGACATCGCCGTGCACTACGCGCTATTCCTCGGCCGGTCGCTCGGCCTCGAAGATCGCTACAAACCCAATTGCCGGAGATATCTGGAAGACATGATGGAGCGACCCGCGTTTGTTCGCGCCATGGCGCGACAGGAAACCTGACGCGACCGGGCGTGAGGCGCCCTTGCGGGCTTCAGCGAGCGATCCTCCGTACAGACCCGGCAAGAACCGTGGCAGGGGAGGTATGAAGATCGGTTCCCTGCGAGTTCACGGCCGAGGCGATGGCCGACCTGGCGCCCCTAACGGGCCTCTCTCGCGAGCAGCGCCGCCTTGACCGATCGGCCCCATCGGTAGCCGGAGATATCTCCGGTCGAACGCACGACCCGATGACAGGGAATGACAACCGCAAGACGATTAGCCGCGCAGGCCCCGGCAACCGCCCGCACGGCGGTCGGCGCGCCGACATGCCGCGCGAGATCGCTATAAGTCCGACGCTCGCCGGCCGGTATGTCGCGTAAAGCGGTCCAGACAGCCGTCTGAAATCCTGTTCCCAGGATATCGAGAGGTCCCTCGTAGGGACGTCGGGGATCCTCAAGCAGCGCCAGAATCTCCTTGAGACAGGCGCGCGCCCGGTCTCCATCCTCCACGATCACCGCCCTCGGCCGAACCTTGAGAACCTCCTTGCGGAGATCGGCGGCGCCCCCAAAGCCGACATGACAAAGCCCCCTCGCGGTTGACCCGACAGAGAGCGCGCCCAGAGGGCTCATAGCCTCGGCCCAGTCAACAGTCTCCCCTGACAGCTTCACGACAGCTCCTTCGATATGAAGCCCCTGCGTTACGACAGCTGCAGCCGGTCGCCGAAGACGCGACCCGTTAGACAGTCGCAGATGAAGGGACGAGTGAGACTGGGACTTCAATCATCCGCGTCCCGAGATATTCCCCGAGGGACTTCGCCTGGCGGTCGAGACGGTTGTTTGAAGAGGCGCCCCCGGCGAGAACCCCGCGAACAAGGAAATTGAGCGCGCGGAGATTTGGCATCTCATATCGATCGATGTCATAGGCGGCCATATCCGGACACAGCCGCCGGAACGCATCGACGGTCAGAAAATCGCGCAGGAACGCATATCCCTCATCGGTCTTCGCCCACACCCCGCAATTGGCGTGCCCGCCCTTATCTCCCGATCGTGTGCCGAACAGACGCCCGAACGGAACAGACGCGACAGGCCCGGCAGGAGCCCTCATCGGGACCTGCGGGGGGACCTGCACCCCGACGTCCGGCAGATCGAGACGCTGAGTGGGCATCACCTCGATCACGTCTATTCCCGACACATGAACACGCTCGACGACCCGCCGGCTGTCGATCAGGGCCGGCCAGTGAACAATGGTCTGCCCGCCCGAAAACCCGCCGCCGCCGCGACCGACATTCCCTGGTATGGTGGCCAGACCGATTTCCACCGCCTTGGCTGACAGGAGACGACCCAGGCGGGACGGATCCCGGCTGGTCAGCGTCACCCGCAGGACGGCGTGAGCTTCCTCATTGGAGGCGGCGTCGGACTTGTCGCTCCGGATCAGCTGAACATCCACATCGTCGAACCGCTCGCGTCCGCCGAAATTGTCGAGCAGCTGATCGAGATAGATTTCCGCTTTCTTCCCGATATCGAGGCCGGTGAGACAGACCTCGAAGCTCTGTTTCCAGGGACCAGGCGTGTTGAAGCAGACCTTGTGGGTCGGAGGCGGAGACGATCCCCGGCATCCGCTCACCCGGACGCGGTCCGGCCCCTCCTGGACGATGGACAGGGTGTCAAAATGGGCGATGACGTCCGGATTGACGTAGGCGGGTGAAGAAATCTCGTAGAGAAGCTGAGCCGTCACGGTGCCGACGGAAACGAGGCCTCCGGTTCCGGGATGTTTGGTGATGGTAAAGGAGCCGTCAGCCTCGATCTCGGCGATCGGATAGCCGACATTCCGAAAACTCGGCACCTCCTGAAAGAAGGAGTAGTTCCCGCCGCAGCACTGGGCGCCGCATTCGATCACATGTCCGGCGGCGAGAGCTCCGGCGAGGGCGTCATAGTCATCACGCTTCCAGCCGAACTTCCACGCAGCCGGTCCGATGACGAGCGCCGCATCCGTTACGCGAGGACACAGGACGATATCGGCACCCTGGTCGAGCGCTTCCTTGATGCCCCAGGCCCCAAGATAGACATTCGCCGTCAGCGGCGGACGTCCGGCGACATCCAGCCTTTCTCCGGTATCCAGATTGAGAAAGTCTTCTCCGGCGTCCTGAAGGGATGCGAGATCCGGCAGGATATCGTCTCCGTCGATCCACGCGACCTTCGCCGTCAGGCCGAGGCGTCTGAGCAGGGTCTCAACCTCGTCTGCAAGGCTCCTCGGATTGAGGCCGCCAGCGTTGACGACGATCTTCACGCCCCGCTCAAGACAGATCGCAGCGACGTCCTCAAGTTGCTTCAGGAACGTGCCGACATAGCCCATTTTCTCGCCGCGGGCCTTCTTCTGATCGAACAGAATGGACATGGTGAGTTCGGCAAGATAATCGCCCGTCAGCACGTCGATGGGACCGCCTTCCACCAGCTGCCTCGCCGCATCGAGACGATCGCCGTAATATCCGCTGCAGTTTGCGATCCGGACGACCTGGCTCATCCGCCCTCTCCCGATGTCACCCAGGCGGGCTTTCGTTTCTCCCGGAAGGCTTTCATACCCTCCGCGCCCTCCTCCGACCTGAACAGACTGACGCTCCATGGCGCGGCCTCAGCAAACCCGTCGGCAAGCGAAAGGGTCGAGACACGCCGGACAAGCTTCTTGCACTCACGGACCGCATTGGGCCCGCCAAGCGCGATCATGTCGATAATCGCCTGCACCGCCGGGACAAGCTGTTCGGCGGACGTCGCCTGATGGACAAGCCCAAGACGAACAGCATCTGCGCCGGTAAAGCGCTCGCCGGTGAGGAACAACTTGGTCGCATTGGCGACACCCAGTTTCGGAATACAGACAACGGAGATGATGGCGGGAATGACCCCGATGCGAACTTCGCTGAAGCTGAAGGGCGCATCCTCGACCGTCACACAGATATCGGCCGCGCCGACAAGACCGAGACCGCCAGCGAATGCCGCACCGTTCACGGCTGCGATAACGGGCTTGTCGCTCTCGAGGATTGCAGTGAGGACCTCCGGCAGACCAATCACCCGTCCCCCATGAGACGGCGCCGACCCGGGAGGATTCTTAAGGTCCGCGCCGGCGCAGAAGGCGGGCCCTGCGCCCGTGATGACGATCACACGCACGTCAGGATTGAGATTGGCTTCGATCAGGTGGGCGTGCAGCTCATTGACGAGACCGGCCGACAGGGCGTTGCGGTTATCCGGCCGATTGAGCGTGATCCACGCAGCGCCGCCCCGGATCTCGCACAGAGTGGACTGGATCTCGGTCATGACGAAGTCTCCTTTTCGTCTCCGGCGAGCGTCAGCAGAAGCTGGCCGTTACCCACCTGGTCCCCAAGCGCCACGAAGAGGGCGTTCACAACCCCGTCCTGCGGCGCCGTGATCCTGTGCTCCATCTTCATCGCCTCAAGAATGAGCAGGACCTCGCCCTTCACAACGGCGCGCCCGGCTTCGGCCATCAACGATCGCACAACCCCGGGCATCGGCGCCTTGAGACCGCCGTCGGCGGCCTTCGCTCCAACTTCGGGATACCGCGGCTTCTCCTCGAGAGTTATGTCTCCCTCCGGACCATGCAGCATCCAGCTCAGCCCGGACGGGGAACACCGGTACTCGACACGAAGGCCGTCGATCGCAAGGTCTGCCACGCCGCTCCCGGCCGCATGAACGACGACAGAGCGTTTGTCCTCTCCGAGCCTGAAGTCAAAAACTCCGTCGGGACGTCGCCGGTACTGAAGCGCGATCTCCTGATCGCCATGACAAAAGACGATCACCTCCATCGGCGTCACCGAGTGTCGCCATCCGCTCGGGATGGAGGCAAGCACACGGGCTCTCGCGCGTCTGCGCGCCTGCCCCTCGATCGCAGCAGCGATGGCGGCGCGCTCGAGCTCCTCAGTCGAACGGATCCGGACAGGAGACGGCGCAACGCGGGCGATGAAATCCGTCGTCGTGTCGCCTGCCAGAAACTCCGGGGTCCGCAGCGTCGAGACAAGGAAATCGCGATTGGTGATCAGTCCCTGAACTTCAGTTGTCTCCAGAACGCGCGCCAGGCGCGCAGCCGCTTCCCGGCGGGTGGGAGCGTGGACAATGACCTTTGCGATCATCGCGTCAAAATCCGGACTGACCACGCTGCCGGCCTCCACCCCGCTGTCGAAGCGGGCTGCGCCGGCCCCGGATGGGCGCCAGAGAAGCACGGGCCCGGGCGAAGGAAGGAAATCGTTGCGGGGATCCTCGGCGCACAGACGGGCCTCGATCGCGTGTCCGCAGATCGAAAGATCCTCCTGGCGGAACGAGAGCGCCTCCCCCTCGGCGATCCGGATCTGCTCACGGACCAGATCCTTGCCGATGATCGCCTCGGTGACGGGGTGCTCAACCTGAAGACGCGCATTGACCTCAAGGAACCAGAACTCCCGGCCGCTGACCAGAAACTCAACTGTGCCGGCGGATGAATATCCGAGCTTTCGCGCAGCCGAGACGGCAGCCTCGCACATCGCAGCGCGAACATCCCCATCAAGCGCCGGGGACGGCGCCTCCTCGATAATCTTCTGATGACGTCTCTGTATGGAGCACTCGCGCTCAAAGCAGTGAACGAGATTACCCCTCCGATCCCCGATTATCTGGATCTCGATATGACGGGCCGTCTCGACCCAGCGCTCGAGAAAGACCGTATCGTCGCCAAACGCCGCGCCGGCCTCGCGGCGGGCGCTCTCAATGGCGGCCTCAAGGTCCGCCTCCGCGCGAACGACCCGCATGCCGCGTCCGCCCCCTCCGGCGGAGGCCTTGACCAGAATGGGATAGCCTATGTCCCGAGCCGCCTTACGGGCCGCTGCGATCTTGCCCACCTCGACGGCGTCCAGCGTGGGAACGCCGGCGGCGGCCATGAGGCGCTTGGCGGACAGCTTGTCCCCCATCTGCGCGATCACCTCAGGCTGCGGACCGATCCAGGCGAGACCTGCATCAATGACCGCCTGAGCAAACCCGGCATTCTCAGACAGAAAGCCGTATCCGGGGTGCACCGCATCGGCGCCGGCGCGCCGCGCCGCAGTCAGGATCGCCTCAGTCCTCAGATAGGTTTCAGCCGCTGTCCGCCCTCCCAGAGCGACGGCCACATCGGCTTCGCGCACGAACGGCGCATCCCGGTCGCCCTCCGCATAAACCGCACAGGTCGAGACGCCCATCTCCCGGGCCGTCCGGAAGATGCGGCGCGCGATTTCTCCCCGATTGGCGACAAGAAGACGTCGGATCGGTCGGATCATGTCTACATCCGCCACGTGCCGTACTCCTTCGTACCTTTCACCACATTATTGCAGCATGCGGATAAGGCGATCGCGATCACCGTTCTCGTATCCCTGGGATCAATCATTCCGTCATCCGAGATGCGCGAGGTGGCGAACAGTCCCTTGGATCTCTCTTCCGCCCAGTGCTCGACATGCGCCGCTCTCTTCGCATCCGCCTCCTCATCAAAGGGAACGCCTCGTCGCTTGGCTGAGGCGCGGCCGACGATCGACATCACGCCGGCCATCTGCTTAGGCCCCATGACAGCGATCTTCGCGGTCGGCCAGAGAAAGGTGAAACGCGGACCGAAAGCTCGACCGCTCATACCGTAGTTTCCTGCGCCATAAGACGCCCCGACAATGATGGAGATATGGGGCACCGTGGAGTTCGAGACGGCGTTGATCATCTTCGAACCGTTCTTCGTGATGCCGCCCTGCTCGAAATCGGTCCCGACGATGTAACCAGTGATGTTGTGAAGGAAGATGATCGGCGTATCGATCTGATTACAGAGCTGAATGAACTGCGCAGCCTTTTCCGCGGACTCGGAGAACAGGGCGCCGTTATTGCCGAGAATGCCCACCTTGTAGCCGTGTATGCTCGCCCAGCCGCAGACGAGGGTCGGCCCATAGAGAGCTTTGAACTCCTCAAAATAGGACGCATCCGTAATACGCGCGATCACCTCGCGGATATCGAAGGGCTGGCGCAGATCCCGCGAGACGAAGCCGAGCAGCTCGTCAGGATCATGAAGCGGCTCGGAGAAATCCGCAGCGGGTGAAGGACCGAGCTTGCGCCAGTTGAGATGCGCAATCACCTCGCGGCACATCCGAAGGCTGTCCATCTCGTCTTCCGCCAGATAATCGCCAAGCCCTGAGACGGTCGCATGCATGTCCGCCCCGCCGAGACTCTCGACATCCGCATCCTCCCCCGTCGCCATTTTCACGAGCGGAGGGCCGCCCAGAAAGACCTGCGACTGCTTGCGGATAAGAATGTTGTAATCGCTCATGCCCGGCTGATAGGCCCCACCCGCGGTCGAGGACCCGAACACCACCGACACAGTCGGAATGCGAAGCTTGGAAAGTTCGGAAATCTCGTAGAACAGCCGCCCGGACTCGGCGAAATGCCCGAGCTCCCGACGGATGACCGCCTCCGGATCCTCCCGTCCATCCCCTCCGCTGAGGTCGCCCCCGGCCGACTCGACGAACTGCACATAGGGCATGCGGTTCTCGCGTGCGATCTCCAGCCCCCTCATCAGCTTCTTGCCGTTGAAGGGATTAAACGCGCCGGCGCGGACAGACGGATCGTGACCGAGAATGACGCACTCCACATCCTCGATCACTCCAACACCGACGACGAACCCCGATCCGACGGGATAAGCGGAACGCCAGGCCGCCAGCGGAGAGATCTCAAGGAACGGAGAATCGCGATCAAGGACATGCGCGATACGCTCGCGAATCGGCATCTTGCCGCGGGACCGCAGGAGAGCGGTCGCTTCGGCTCCCCCGCCCTGAGCGGCCTCTTCGAGAAGTCCGTCCATAACGGAGATCATCTCGAGCATATCGGCCCGATTCTTCCGGTAACTTTCGTCCCGGACATCGAGCCTGGTCTGAAGGACAGGCATGATCCCGTCTCCCTCCTGGAAACGCCTTTAGGCCGGAAGGGCCTGGGAGACGGTTTATCGACCCCTTCTTCCGGGTTCGCAACCGCCTCTCGACCCGGACACGTCGCACATGCGAATTTCAGATCCGCGAGGATCTCCGGCGGGTCGTCTGGGGACGGTCTCCCCGGATCGTCCCGCCGGGCGTGCGGTCTCAGCTTTCGACTTCGGAGTTCTCCCCCGCTGACCGACCGCCCCGCTCCTGGGCGCGTGCCCCGCCCAGTATGCCCGCCATGGCGTAATTGCCCTCGTGACAGGCATACTCGTAGAGGGGCTCAGAGGACTTGTGGAATGACATCTCGCCTTTCCAGGGCTGGGTGTAGAGGCTCGGATCCTCAACCGTGAATTCGTAAAGGATCTGGTCGTCCGACCAGCGGGAGAAGCGTTCCGTCAGTTTCCCGGAGGCGGTGATGACGCCCCTCTGCCAGGGATTGGGATTGACGGTCTCGACCACCAGCGTCTCGCCCTCATACCAGCCGACGCTGTCTCCGAGCCACGGGGTCATCTCGGCGGGCCGGTGACGGACCGCCGACGGCCCGCTGACGATCGGAATGATCCGGGCCTCATGGGCCATCTCCACAAGGATCATCACATGATCGGGAGACTGAACGAACTGGTAGGTGTTGTTGTAGAGGCCGTTCTGCATCACCGGTCCGCCGGCGTTGGAGAAGCTGAGCAGGCATCGCTCGGCAAGCGGGCGGGTCTCGATCCCGTTATAGCTTCCGACCGGCGGCTTGCCCGAGGCGGCCTGAACCAGAGCGCGCCCGCCGGTCTTCCAGGGGATGCGTCCATTGGACGGCTCCACCACCCAGGAGGTCCTGTAATCACCCTTGACCTTCGACAGACGCCGACCCGGATCGATCCAGAAGGCGTTATATCCGCGGGTCTCGAACGCAGCCGCCCCGGCGGCGAGAGGCTCGTTCACGTTCACCGCGCCCGCCTGCTCGCGGTAGACTTGATTCCACAGCGAGGAGCGCTCCAGCTCGATCGCTTCAGCCTCGGACACATTAAGCTTGTCCACGCCCTGAGGCCGCTCCATCCGGGTCACGGACTGATTGCTCCAGAAACCCTGAAGGTCAGGGCGTTTTTGCGCGTGAGCGCCCCCGGCGCAGAGCGCCAGAATGGAAACCGCAACCGCCTTTTTCAGCAGACCTTTCATATCGTCCTCCCAGTTTATCTCTGTCATTCGGATCGACGGGCGGTGAAACCGTCGACGCGTTTGACGCATCCTCGCCCGAGGACGGGATCAACGCAACTCAACCCAACGAGAGACGTCGGATGTCGCCTCAAGGCAGTTGACGGCCGTCAGGTCGGCATTCGTCAGATGCGCCCGTTGCAGCCAGCCAGAATCGTCCCAGGCGTCAAAATCATGGCGGTCTCAGGCGGCTCGTCGAAGTAGCCGGCCAGCCCGATCTCCCACCCGCTCACCGTCTTCAAGACTGACGACCCCATTGACGATTGTGGCGCGATAGCCCTTCGAGCGCTGAATGTAGCGAGGCGCGCCCCCTGGAAAATCGCGCACCAGTTCAGGGGGCCGCTCAGACACGGTTTCCGGATCGAACACGTTGATATCGGCCTTCATCCCCACAGCGAGCGTTCCGCGATCCCGCAATCCAAGCACGCGGGCCGGCCCCGACGTGATCCGCCGGAGGCCTTCCTCAAGGGAATAAAGGCCCCGCCGCCGCACCCAGTGAGACAGAACGAAGCTCGACCATCCCGCATCCATGATCTGGGAAACGTGGGCGCCGGCGTCCCCGAGCGACGGGAAGATCTTCCGGCTCTTCAGAAGATCGCCGAGTTCATCAAGGTTCTGACAGAACATCCGTAAGTTGAACAAACCCCGCCCGGCGGATTCGCGCGACAGCCGCAGGAAAAGACCGATGAAGCTCTCTCCGGTCCTTTCAGCCATGGCTTTGAGGTTAGCCGAGACGGGAGAGGCGTAATCGGGAGCATCCCCGTCGCCGAGATAAAAGACCCATCCCGGATCAAGGAAATCCATAATCCGACCTTCGCGCTCCAGTCGATCCGCGATCTGAGGGTCGGAAATCGCCTCGAGACGGCCCGCCAGATCCAGTTTTCGGAGCCGGTCCCAGGCCTCTCCCGCGAAGGGCAGACCCGACTGGAGACCGAAGAGATACCCAGACCCCCTCACCTGAATGATGGCCGTCATGTCGCGATCTCCGCAGAGATCTTCCAGACGACGGGCCGCAGCCTCACCCATTCCGGGCTCGGGCCCCACGCCATAGGAGAAGAGCACCCGGCTGCCGGTTTCGGTCAGGGACTGCAGGATATCCCCGGCGCCTCCGACCACCTGCATCAGCCCCTGCCTGCGTCCCACCTCACGGCCGATACGCATGAGCTCATCGACATCAGCGAACGTGCCCGGAATACAGCGTCCGTCCGGCAGCTTGTGGGGCTCATAGCGGTTCGTCGAAAACCCGAACGCCCCGCGTTCCAGCGCATCACCGACCACCCGCGCCATGAGCTCGCGCTCGGTCTCATCGGGCTGCTCATCGACGGCGCGTTCGCCCATGACGAACGTTCTCACCGCGCAGTGACCGACCAGCCCGGCGACGTTCACGCCCGGGCGCAGACGCTCGATAGCGTCGAGATATCCCCCGTAATCTTCCCACGTCCAGGGCAGTCCCGTGAGGATCGCATGACGGGGGATGTCCTCCACGGCCTCCATCATGCCGGCGAGAAACTCGCGGTCGGAAGGCTTACACGGAGCGAAAGTGACCCCGCAATTGCCGATCAGAGCCGTGGTGACGCCATGCCAGCAGACGGGAGTGCACTCGGGATCCCAGCCGATCTGAGCGTCCAGATGGGTGTGAAGGTCGACAAAACCCGGAGAGACGACATGCCCGCGCGCATCGATCTCCCGCCGCCCCTGGCCGATCGCGGGTCCGATGGCGACAATACGGTCGCCCTCAATGGCGAGATCGGCGTCGTAGCCTGGCGCCCCCGTTCCATCGATAATGACCCCTCCCCTGATCACCAGATCGTAAGTCATGTGGACCTCCCGGACAGACTAAGCGCTCGCATTACGACACCCCGACTACCCCGCCATCACAGGCGATCGTCTGTCCGACGACATACTCTCCGGCCCGCGAGCAGAGGAAGATGGCGAGGCCTGCGATATCTTCCGGCGTTCCGACACGGCCGCTGGGATTGTTCTTGCCAATGCGATCCCAGTCTGCGCCTTCCGTCTCTCCTCCAAACCCGACGCCGGTGGACAGCATCCAGGTTGGGAACGGGCCGGGAGCAATGGCGTTGAACAGGATGCGCTCTCCGGTCAGATGAGCCGCCATGAACCGGGTCAGATGATGCACGGCGGCCTTGGAGGCCCCGTAGGAAAACGTGTCGAAGACCGCCGACTTTATGCCGTCGATCGAGCCGATATTGATCACTCGAGCGGGCGTCCCGCTCCTGGCCGAGGCCCTGAGAAGGGGCAAAAGCTTCTGTGTCAGAAAGAAGACGCCCTTGACGTTTGTGTCCATCACCTTGTCCCAGCCGACTTCCGGAAACTGCTCAAGGGGAGCGCCCCAGGCGGCGCCGGCGTTATTGATCAGGATATCGAGAGAGGATTCGCGTTCCGACAGCCGGCGAGCGAGGCTCTCGACGCCGGACATCTGGGAGAGATCGGCTGGCAGCGATTCACAGACGCCGCCATATGTATCCGAAAGGCGCCGGGCCGTGGCCTCGCAGGCGTCCGCCTTCCGCGACGAGATGTAGACCTTGGCGCCGCCCGCGAGAAATCCCGCCGCAATCATCTCACCGATCCCTCTCGACCCCCCCGTTACAAGAGCCGTACGCCCGGCGACCGAAAACAAACCGTCGAATGAAGCTTTCATAGGCGACCTTTCCTTCACTATTTCGCCGTCTCCTGAAAACTGTGGACGACCGGATGAGATCCGACGGAGGATATGACGCCTTCATCAATCGGCCGGTCAACCCCTTTGAACGACAGGATCGTCAAATGACCACACCCGAGCAGGTCGTCCAGCGCCAGCTTGACGCCTACAACGCCAGGGACGTTAACGCATGGCTAACTTCATACCACCCGGACGCCGAGCACTACGAGCTCCATGGCGGACGGCTAGCTCGTGGGCGCTCAGACCTGAAACAGCGCATTCAGAACCGGTTTTCCGAACCGGATCTCCATGCCCGGTTACTCAACCGGACCGTCATGGGCGCCATTGTGGTGGATCATGAGCGCATCACCCGCAACTTCCCGGAGGGGCGCGGGCATGTTGAGATGATCTGCATCTACGAGGTCGAGGCTGAGGTCATTGTCAGGGCGACATTCGCCGTGGGCGAGCCTTTGCCGGAGGCGAGCGCCCTGGAGTATGACTAATCCTGCACTCAGAACGAAAGGCCGGTCCGGGGCGCCTTTCCCTTGGCGGCCCTCCGTCCTAAACCCCTTCCATGCAATCGCCCCGATCGGGGCCCGAACCAGCGGATAGACGACGATGAGCGAGATCAGATTTGACGGACGCGTAGCGATCGTGACGGGAGCCGGGGTCGGACTGGGGCGCTCCCACGCGAGAGAGCTCGCCCGCCGGGGGGCAAAAGTCGTCGTGAATGATCTCGGTGGGTCAGTCGACGGAACGGGCGGGTCCATCTCGGCGGCCGAGGCCGTCGCGAACGAAATCGTGGCGGCGGGCGGAGAGGCGATCGCCCACGGCGCCAACGTGACGCGCGAAGATCAGGTCCAGGACATGGTGGACAAGGCGCTCTCGAAATGGGGACGTATCGACATTCTGGTCAACAACGCCGGCATCCTGCGGGACAAGACCTTCGCCAAGATGACCCTCGACGATTTCAGGGCTGTCGTGGATGTCCATCTGATCGGATCGGCCGTTTGCACGAAGGCGGTCTGGGACCACATGCGCGAACGTCAGTATGGACGCATCGTCATGACCGCGTCCTCATCGGGCATTTATGGCAATTTCGGTCAGGCGAATTATGGCGCGGCCAAGATGGGCGTCGTCGGCTTCATGAACGTCCTGAGCCTTGAGGGCGTGAAGTACGGGATCCGGATCAACACCCTGTCCCCGACAGCGGCGACTCGTATGACCGAAAACCTGATGGGCCAGCAGGCTCTTGATCTGATGACGGTTGAAAGCGTCACGGCCGGCCTCGTCTACCTCGTCAGCGAGGAGGCTCCCGGCCGTCTCATCCTGTGCGCAGGCGCAGGCGGATATGCCGCGACGCGCATTTACGAGACGCCGGGCGTCTACCTCCCGCCAGCCCAGCAGACCGCCGAGGGCGTCGCGGCGAACATCAGTGCGATCATCGATCCGGCCGGACAGGACATGTTCATTCAGGCCGGACAACAGACAGGCAAGTTCGTTCAGAAAGCGGCGGCCTATCACGGCATAAAGCTCGGCTAGGGCCCCGCGGCGGTTGCATCTTGCCGACGGCTGGGGAAAACTGAACGTTCGGTTCAGTCACCCTGGTCGGCGGCGGACCTGCTTGGAAGGACACGGTCATGACGACGACGGCGGATCCCAAGGACCTGAAGGCTTTCGCGGCGGATGCCGACGCCTGGTTCAGGGAGAACGTCGTCGCGGATCCGGGCTTCATGCTGCCCCTCACCTTCATGGAGGTTGGAACCGATCAGCAGTTTCACTTCCTTCGAGACTGGCAGAACAAGGTCTATGAGGCAGGCTACCTCGGCGCCTCATGGCCGAAGGAATATGGCGGAGGAGGACTGCCGCAGGCTTTTCAGGCGGAGGCGACCCGAGCCATGCGCCGGCACAACGGGCCGATCATGCTGAACGCGATCGGTCTGAACTGGACAGGCCCTCTCCTGCTCGACATCGGATCTGAGGAGCATCGGAAGAGATTCATCCGGGGCATCCTGTCGGCCGAAGATATCTGGTGCCAGGGCTTCTCCGAACCTGAAAACGGCTCCGACCTCGGCAACGCTCAGACCCGCGCCGTGCGGGACGGGGACAGTTTCGTGGTCAACGGCTCGAAGATCTGGACCACTCTGGGTCGCTATGCGCGATACATGATTCTTCTGGCCCGCACCGATCCGGACGCGTCGCGAAAATATGACGGACTGAGCTTCTTCCTCGCTCCAATGAAAATCGAAGGGGTGGAGACGCGACCGATCCGCAAACTGACAGGCGAACACGGGTTCACCCAGACATTCTTCACTGATGCGCGCATTCCCGCTCACGACCTGATCGGAACGGAGGGCGGCGGCTGGAAAGTAGCCATGCGCACCCTCGAATACGAGCGCGGTGCGCGGGGCGGGCAGGCAGGCGGCTATGTCTCGGTCGACACCGACGCGTTCGCAGTTCTGGGCCTTGCGCGATCGATGATGCGCGACGGGGCGCCGGCGCTGGAGGATCCGGCTATCCGTGACCGCATGCTCGACTTTCTCATGGAGATCCAGAGCCAGACCCTCTGCCGGCAGCGACTGGCCGTCGCCCCGCTGAATGCGGAGCGTCCTTCGGCCCTTCCCCTGAGCTCTAAGCTGATCGGAACTGAATTCGTTCGCCGCATCAACGAATTCGCCGTTACCCTCACCGGCATGAAGGGCGGCTACTATGTCGGCGAACCCGAGGCGATCAACGCGGGCCTCTGGCCGCGGGCCTACCTCAACGCCTTTTCCGCAACCATCGGCGGCGGCACGTCGCAGATACAGCACAACATCATCGGCGAACACGTCCTCGGCCTCCCCAAGAGCTGAAGACGCCGAAGGGATCGGGAGACGACATGTTGGATCTTGGCCGACTGGGCTTCAGCGAGGAGCAGGCGGACCTCCTGGAGGTCGCGACCCGCTTCTGCCGAGAGCGCTCGCCGATCTCAAAAGTTCGCTCCCTTATGCTCGAGGAGACAGGGTTCGATACGGATCTCTGGACGGAGATCGCAGCACTCGGCTGGCTCGGGATCGCCATTCCTGAAGCCTATGGCGGCTCAGGCCTCACGCTGGCCGAGACCGTCCCGATCGTCGAACAGATGGGACGCCGCCTGCTGGCCAGTCCCTTTGTTCCGACAACCCTTGCCGCACAGACGATTCTAGCCGGAGGGACGGAAGCGCAGAAGGAGGCGCTGCTTCCGCGCATCGCACAGGGGGCGCGTGCGACCCTTGCCTTAGCCGAGCCCGATGGCGACTGGCGGCTTGAGCAGATGACAAGCCTCGCCGAAGATCGACCCGACGGACGTATCGCTCTGAGCGGAGAGAAGCGCTTTGTTCTCGATGCGGGCGCAGCGGAGATCCTGATCGTCTCGGTCAGGCGTCATGGCGAGCCCCAGCTGGCGCTTCTGGAGGCCTCAGACCTTCCGACCGGGGCGCTTCGCCGTGAGATCGTGATAGATGAAACCAGACGCTCCTTCGCCCTCAGTCTGGACGGCGTCGTCATTTCCGCCTCGGCCCTGTTTGATCCGGCCCGGGTTCGCGCCGCGCTTGATCATGTGCATCTGGCGGCGAACCTCCTTTCGGCCGCGGAAATGAGCGGTGGAGCGCTTGCGGCGATCGAATACACAGTCGACTACGCCCGGACCCGCAAGCAGTTCGGCAAGCTGATCGGCTCGTATCAGGCGGTGAAGCACCCGCTGGTGGACGCCTATGTCCGGTATGAGCAGGCCCGCTCCCATCTCTACAGCGCAGCTCATTGTTTCAGTGAACAGGGCGCGGGAGAAATCGCCGTGAGGATGGCGCGTATCCAGACCGAAACCGTCTTCGCCTACGCGGCGGACCGATCCATTCAGTTTCATGGGGGCTTCGGCTTCACCTACGACTGCGACGCCCAGCTTTATCGTCGACGCGCCCTCTGGAACGCCTCTCAGAATGGCGACGCCATTTATCACCGTCGGCGCCTCGCCAGTCTGATCTTCTGATCGCTCCTCTTAAGCCCGGGCTTGCCTTATGGGTCTGACGGCTCGATCCTCCCCTTTCTTGGACCGGGGAGAGAAAACATGAGCCAGGATCTTGGAACCGCCACCGCCTCAGAACTGAGCGCTCTTTACGCTTCACGCCAGGCCTCGCCTGTCGACGCCCTCGAAGGAGTTCTGGCCCGCGTAGCGCGTCATAATCAGGATCTGAACGCCCTACCCGTGATCGACATCGAGACGGCCCGTCGAGACGCACGCGCCTCAGAGCAAAGATGGATGTCGGGCGCCCCCCTCTCGCCGATAGACGGCGTCCCTGCGACGGTGAAGGAGCTGGTCCGCACCCGAGGTTTTCCCCTCACCATGGGCAGCCGCCTGACGGACAAGACCCCGGCCAGCGAGGACGCAGCCACCGTCGCCCGGCTTCGCGAAGCGGGCGGGATCATCTTCGCCCAGAACGCAAGCCCCGAATACGGTTTCAAGGGCGTCACCGATTCGCCCCTGAACGGCGTGACGCGAAATCCCTGGGATCGCGCCCTCACTCCGGGCGGATCGTCAGGAGGCGCCGGGGCTGCGGTCGCCGCAGGGTTCGGTCCCCTATCCCTCGGCACTGACGGCGGCGGATCCATCCGGATACCCTCGAGTTTTTGCGGACTGGTCGGCCTGAAGGCGACCTATGGTCGGATCCCTGCCTGGCCGCCGTCCATGCACGGAGATCTCGCCAATACGGGCCCGATGTGCCGGACCGTTCTGGATTGCGCCCTGATGATGAACGCCGTGGCGCGCCCTGACGCCTCTGATCCGTTCCAGCTGCCCCCGGACATGACTGATTACACGTCCGGTCTCGGCGTGTCTCTGAAGGGACGCAAGGTCGCGTTCATTCCAAAGCCCGGCCCGGTTCCGATCGATCCTGAGGTCAGCGCACTGACAGCGAAAGCGGCGCGGCGCTTCGAGGACCTGGGGTGTCTGGTCGAGGAGATGGATCCGCCCGGAGATCCAAGCGTGATCGGTCCAGTCTTTGTGGCTCACTGGTTCAGCTCCCTCCAGCGTCTTCTGAGCGTTTATCCGGAAGACCGACACTCAGAGTTCGATCCGGCGCTTCTGGCACAGGCGCTGCAGGGCCGGAAATACTCGGTTCAGGACATCGTCAACGCTCAGGTGACGCGTCGTGAGATTGCCGCTCAATGGACGGCGCTGTTTCAGCGTTATGATCTCGTCCTGACCCCGACGCTCGCCGTTCTTCCCTTCCCCGTCGGCATGAATTTCCCGATCACAGCGAGCGGAGAGCCTCTTCTCAGCTGGACCTTCACCCCCACCTTCAACCTGACCCGACATCCCGCCCTGAGCATGCCCTGCGGTCTGTCGGCGTCGGGACTTCCCGTGGGTCTGCAGCTGGTCTCGGGACATTTTCGCGATGCGTTTCTCCTGTCAGCGGCGGCAGCCTATGAGGCGACCAATCCGATGGATTCAGCCGTATCTACCGTCCTGCGAAACTGAAGCGCGGGCGTACGACCGTCATCGCGAAGCCGACGCCAGCGCTCGCTCCACCCATTGAGGGACGTTGGCATCCGGTTCGCCGTAAAACGCCTCATCGAAACGCAGGACGTTTTTCGCAGAGACATTGAGCAAGAACCTTCAGACACGGCGGCGTCGCGCCTCGACGACCAGCCAGGCTGCAGGAAAGACATCGCCGGATGCGCCGATCACGACAAAAAGTGTCAGACCCCTCGCGAACCCGTTTCGGTCGAGGATCTGACGCGCTTCGGAGGCGGCGCGGACAAGATCCCGCCCATCGCCAGAGAGCGCCCAGGACCCCGAGCAATCGACCGACATCCTCGCGCCTCATCCCGTCATGAAGCGTCGGCTCCCGCGAACATCCCAGACACGGGATATGACGCCGAATGAGCCGGAATAGCCGAATACCGATGCCAAACCATGTCGTTACTATCAATTGAGAACATAACGTCTCCTGTCTCACCACTCGCAGAACGCGCGCGACAATCGTGAGGGAATGGACCTTTGCGCACAGCGAGCCCATGCTTCCCACGATGAATCTCCAGGGCAGATCATCCACGAGGAGAGATCCGGGAATGACAGCTTCGAAGGAGGACTGGCTCAACCAGGTTCAGGAAGATGTCGTCGACCCCGACACCCCGATCATCGATCCCCACATCCACATGTGGGCGTCTCACTCAGCGTCCTATCTTCCTGCGGACCTCGTTCAGGACACCCGCTCCGGCCACACCGTTCTCGGTCTTGTCTTCGTAGAATGCGGAACCGCTCATCTGGCCACGGGGCCAGCATCCATTCGTTCGCTGGGAGAGACCCGCTTCGCCGCTGCCCTGGCCCATGAGATCCGTGAGCGCAGGGACCCGCCGCTCTTAGGAATCATCGGCGCAGCCGATCTCAGAGAGATCAGCGACATCGACCTGGCCCTCGAAAGCCACCTCGCCGCAGGCGAGAGGCTTTTTCGGGGCATCCGGCATTCGGCGGCCTATGATCCCTCCCCAGCCGTTCGACGCTCCCACCACAACCCGCCCCCGCATCTTTACATGGACAAGACATTTCGGAAGGGCTTCGCCCGGCTCGCTCCCCTCGGCCTGACCTTCGAGGCCTGGCTCTACCATCCCCAGCTGCCCGAACTGGCCGACCTCGCCGCCGCCTTTCCGGAAACGACGATCATCCTCAATCATCTGGGCGGACCTCTGGGAGTGGGCCCCTACGCTGGGGTTCGCGACGACGTTTTCCGAACATGGCGCAGGTCGATGGCCGAACTGGCGAGGCGTCGGAACGTCATCGTCAAGTTGGGCGGCTTATGCATGCCGATCAACGGCTTCGGCTGGCATGAAGCGAACCGCCCGCCGACCTCCTCAGAGATCATCGAAGCGCAGGGGGATTATTACCGGACAGCGATCGACCTGTTCGGACCCGAGCGGGCGATGTTCGAAAGCAACTTCCCCGTCGAGCGCAACGCCGTATCCTACAGAACGCTCTGGAACGCCTTCAAGCGTATCGCAGACCCTTTCACGCGCGAGGAACGCTGCGCCCTTCTGGGAGGAACGGCGCAGCGCATTTACCGTCTGAAGATCTGAGTGTTCTCCAGGTCGAACGAAGCGAACGCTCTCAGCCTCCCTGCGCCGCCCCAAGCGCCTGAGACAGATCGGCGAGAATATCATCGATATGCTCAAGACCGATCGAGAGGCGCACATAGCCGGGAGAGACACCGCTTGCAGCCTGATCCTCGGGCGTCAGCTGGGAATGGGTCGTGCTTGCAGGATGAATAGCGAGGCTTCGCGCATCCCCGATGTTGGCGACGTGATAGAAGAGCTGCAGCGCATCAATGAAGCGGCGGCCGCCGTCCCGACCTGACTTCAGCTCAAACCCGACAAGACCGCCCTTGCCGCCGGGCATATAGCGATCGGCCCGCTCCCGGGCGACCCCCGTCATATGGGACGGGTAGATAACCGAAGCGACCTCCGGACGGGAGGCCAGAAAATCGGCAACCGCCTGAGCGTTCTGACAATGGCGGGGCATACGCAGCGGAAGCGTCTCAAGGCCCTGAAGAAGCTGGAACGCGTTAAACGGCGACAGGGCGGCGCCAAGGTCGCGAAGAAGGATAACGCGCGCCCTCAGGATGTAGGCGATCGGCCCCAGGGGCTTGGCGGCCTGCGACCAGACGGCTCCATGATAGGAACGATCCGGCGTGTTCAGAAGAGGCTGACGCTCGGGCCTGCTCTCCCAGTTGAAGTTGCCGCCATCGATGATCACGCCGCCGATAGAAGTGCCGTGGCCGCCGATATACTTTGTCGCCGAATAGACCACCACCGCAGCGCCGTGCTCGAACGGACGCACGAGGAGCGGCGCAGCCGTGTTGTCCACGATGAGAGGAACGCCATACTCGCGTCCGATCGCCGCAACCTCAGCAATCGGGAAGACGCGGAGCTTGGGATTGGGAAGCGTCTCGGCGTAATAGGCGCGCGTTCTCTCATCTGTGGCCTTGCGGAACGCTTCCGGATCCGCCGGATCGACGAAGCGGACCTCAATTCCCAGATCCTTCAGCGTATTGGCGAACAGGTTCCAGGTGCCGCCGTAAAGGTCGGTAGAGCTCACCACATTGTCGCCGGACCGGCAGAGATTCTGAAGGGCATAGGCGGACGCCGCCTGTCCCGACGCCACCGCAAGGGCGCCGACCCCGCCCTCTAGGGCGGCCAGGCGCGCTTCAAGCACCGCCGTCGTGGGATTTCCGATCCGCGTGTAGATATTGCCGAGCTCCTGGAGGCCGAACAGCCGCGAGGCGTGATCCGTGTCCTGGAACTGATAGGACGTGGTCTGATGGATGGGAGGAACGACCGAACCGGTTGAGGGATCTGCCCTCCAGCCGGCATGAAGGGCGAGCGTCTCGGGATGAAGGGGGCGGCTGGTCACGTCGGTGTCTCCCACGGTCTGGAACTCACGCCTGCCCGGACATCGCGCCGGGGGCCGGACCGGATTACCTCAGCCCGCCGCCCGGCGCCATGGGCGGAAGGACCGATCCCGGCGGATTAAGGAGGTTTGAAACCGGGCGGGACGCGAAGGGGCTTTACGAGCGGCCCGCTTCGTGCGGCAGTGGTGTTATCCATACGGATGTCGGGCCCGGAGCCAGTCGGGCGCGAGCTATAATCACATCACCAGAAGGCGGCCCGATCCGCCGGCGAGGAAAGCGACAGCCCATGTTTCCGACGGAATTCTGCAAGACCGAAATCAGCGGACGGATCCTCACCGTCACCATCAACCGCCCCGATCGTCTGAACGCGCTTCATCCGCCGGCGAACGCCGAACTGGGCCGGGTGTTCGACGCCTTTGCGGCCGACGACGAACTCTGGCTCGCCATTATTACCGGAGAAGGCCGGGCGTTCTGCGCAGGCAATGATCTTCGTTATCAGGCTGAAGGAGGGGCGCGCACGCCTATGCCGAAGGGGTTCGGAGGCCTTACCTCACGTTTTGATCTCACCAAACCGGTGATTGCGGCCGTCAATGGCGTCGCCATGGGCGGCGGATTCGAGATCGCTCTGGCCTGCGACCTGATCATCGCCTCCGAGAAGGCGGTCTTCGCACTGCCGGAACCGAAAGTGGGGCTCGCCGCTCTTGCAGGCGGCTTGAACCGGCTGCCCAGGCAGATCGGCGTCAAGCGCGCTCTTGGCATGATCCTCACGGGACGCCATGTCCCTGCGCCGGAAGGACGCGAACTCGGCTTCGTCAACGAAGTGACGGCGCACGAGCAGCTGATGACCCGAACACGGGAATGGGCGGACCAGATCCTCGCCTGCTCGCCGCTGTCCATTCGCGCCAGCAAGGATGTGGTCTACCGGAGTCTGGACGCCGCCTCGCTTCAGGACTCGATGGAGACCCGCTACGCCTCGGTCCAGGCCCTTGCCGCGAGCGAGGATTACATCGAAGGACCCAAGGCGTTTGCAGAAAAGCGCCCCCCCAACTGGAAAGGTCGCTGAGACAGCTGGCGGACGCTTTCCGGGCTCACGGAGAGCTCGCCTCAGGAAGAGCCGCTGGAAAGAGCTCGAAGCCATATCGGAGCTCTCGCAGCGGGATGCGGAAGGCCTCGTGCGGCTGGCCCAGAGGGCTCCAGCCGTCATCCCCTCCGACGCCCGCCTGCACGGCGTCGATCAGCAGCGATCCCTCTCGACCTGGCCGGATCTGAGAACTTCTCTCCGATGCTTCCAGGTCGCCATAGGGAAAAGCCAGCGCGTTGACTGAAACCGGACGCCGGGCCTTCATGCCAAGGCCCTTGCCGCCCTCGCCCGAAAGACTGAACCAGCGCACCTCCTGGCGGGCGCCGGTTTCCTGAGGCTGCACATAATCGTGGTGAAGTTCCTCAACTTTCATACGCCAGAGGCCAACCGCCTGACCGGTCTTGCGGTCGGAATACGTCTCGAGAGGGCCTCGACCATACCAGGCGAACTCGCCGAGGTCGCGACTGGAGGTAAAGGACAACCCGATACGCAACGGTCCCGGACCGTCCGTCCGAAGGGGAAAAAACGCCCCCTCGACTGCGAGAGCCCCATCGGACATCAGGCGATAACGCGTTTCGAAACGCGCGAGGCCATCTCCAACTTCAAAAAGAATGACGACCTGACGATCGTCCGACCTCACGGACACCACCCGTCGCTCCACAGAGGCCTGACGCCAGCGCTCGCTCATCCGGGCGGTTCCCACACCCTTGTCGTTATCCGTCGGCGCGCGCCAGAACATCGGCGCACCGCCGCCAATGAGATGACCCTCGGCTGACGCGTAACTCTCGATCAGGCCCGTCGACCGATTGATCTCGAGACGGGCTCCGCCGGCGTTCATCACCAGACGTCCTCCGATCTCGGAAATCTCTGCAGACGTGCGCAGCGAAGCCGACGATGGAGGCAGGGCCGGAAGGGAGACGCCAAACTGCTCCCAGGCCATGACATGGCCCTCAGGCACCCCGGGGATAGCGCCGCGGCGAGCTCGGGCGCGGACCATGAGGAAGGCCTCTCGCGCTGCAGGAAGGGTACGAAGATCAGGAAGCGCAAGCCCTACCTCGGCGCGTCCGCCGGCTGCAGCTGAAGCCGCGAAGACGCCCGAGGCGACGCTTCGGCCATCCGCCTCGAGGCTCCAGTCGAAGAGGAACGCAGACAGATCCGCATGATCCTGAAGGTTATGGACCTCGAACTGTCCCTGACCGGCGTTCAGCCCGATGAACTCTATCGGCGCCATAGACCGCGCCGCCTGGACGTAATGGGGGTTCGGCGTTCGATCAGGCTGAATCAGCCCGTCAGCGACAATGCTCGTATCGTTGCGAGGGTTGGGACCATAGTGGCGCCCAGACGCCCAGAATACGCGCCCGTCGACATCTGTCCGCAGCATGGACTGGTCGACCCAGTCCCAGAGAAAGCCTCCCTGAAGTTTCTTATGGGAACGGAATAATCGCCAGTAAGCATCCAGATCTCCAAGGCTGTTGCCCATCGAGTGCGCATATTCGCAAAGGATCATCGGCTGCCGGTATTTCGACGACAGAGCGTAATCGAGCACCAGAGACGGAGGCGGATACATCGGGGCGTAGATATCGACGAAAGCGTTCGGCGTATGCCCAGGGGTCGTTCCCTGTCCGAGATAGCTCACAAGGCGAGTGGGATCGCGTCCCTTGGCCCATCGGGCCGCCTGCTCGAAGGCCCCGCCGAGGCCCGCCTCATTACCAAGCGACCAGAAGATGATGGAGGGATGGTTCTTGTCCCGCTCCACCATCCGCTGGACACGATCAAGATGGCTGGCGAACCACTCTGGCTTGAACCCGAGCTGATGGACCGACGGATCGGGACTGCGGTCTCCGATCTCCATGTACTCATGGGATTCGATATTCGCTTCGTCCATCACGTAGAGACCATACTCATCGGTCAGCTCGTACCAGCGCTCGTCATTAGGATAGTGCGAGGTGCGCACCGCGTTGATGTTGGCCTGCTTCATCAGCTCGATATCCCGCCGCATGAGCGCTTCGGTCATCATGCGAAAACCCACAGGCTCATGTTCGTGACGATTGACGCCGCGGATCATCACGCGTCGTCCGTTCACGCGAACCTCGCCGTCAGCGATCTCGACAGTCCTGAACCCGATACGGCGCGTAATTGCCTGGAGCGCCCGCCCGCCGGCGTCGAGGAGCTCGATCTCAAGATCATAGAGCTCCGGCTGCTCGGCGCTCCAGGGCCGAACAGCAGGGATCCGACCCTTGAGTCGGACGCGACCGTCCGAGCCGCGTTCGCCCGACAGCGCAAGCACGGCCCGTCCGTCGCGATCAAGGACACGTCCGCGAATTTTCGTCGCCTCGTCCGGGCCCGAAAGATCAAGGGTGAGATCGAGAAGCCCGTCGCGAAATGTCTCGTCGAGACCGGCGCGCACCTCAAAATCCCGAATACGGGTGTTCGGGGTCGCATAGAGATAAACGCTGCGCTCGATTCCGCTGAGACGCCAGAAGTCCTGATTTTCAAGATAGCTCCCGTCAGACCAGCGATAAACCTCGATCGCGATTGTATTGGTCCCGGCTTTCACATGACGCGTAATGTCGAACTCGGCGGGCAGCTTGGAATCCTCAAAATACCCGGCCCGGAGGCCATTGACCCATACATAGGTCCCTCCGCCCGCAGCGCCGATGTGAAGAAAAACGCTTTGACCGGCGAAGGCCGCGGGAAGATCGAACGACCGACGATAGGAGCCGACCTCGTTCATCTCATGAGGAATGAAGGGCTGTATCGCTCCGTGAGGATACTGGATGTTGTTGAACAGCGGCTGCCCGAACCCCTGCGCCTGCATCATTCCAGGAACGCTGATCTGGTCCCACGAAGATACGTCATGGTCTGGACGATAGAAATCAGCCGGCCGTGAGGCGGGATCGGGGGACCATTTAAAACTCCAGCGTCCGTCAAGCGAGAGAAACCGGGTGGAGATCGTCCTGTCGCGGGTTCGGGCGGCCTCAATCGTCTCGAACGGAAAGAAACTGGCCCGCGGCGCTTCTCGTCCGACCGAAAAGACTTCCGGACGCTCCCACTCGGCGCGCACGGACGCGGGGGTGTCGGCGGAAAGACCCGAAAAGGACGGCGACAGGGCAAGGATAAAACCCGCCGCCCACAGGTTGCGCCATATCATCCTGACCTCCCCGACCGTTTGAGGAAACAGGCTATGGCGCCGGCGCTGACAAGACCAGCCAGAGACCGGCCGACGCACGGCGTAGCGGATGGCTTTCATCGTCGCATCGTGAACACGGGCCCGGGGCCATGAGCGACGGCCTTCAGTCAGAGGCGATCCCGTGCTGCGTGATAGAGCATTCCGACGGAGTAAAGAGGAGACCGCAGAAACTCGCCGCCCGGAAACCGACTCGGAGACAGACCCTCCATCTCCCGAAGCATGTCGGGCCGTCCGATGAGATCCTCAGCCATCGCCCGACCGGCAAGCGCAGTCAAAAGGACGCCCTGGCCGGAAAACCCGAGGGCGTGGAGCAGACGCCCCTCCCGACCCACATCAGGAAAACGGGACCGGGTGATCGAGACCAGCCCGCCCCAGGCGTGTTCGATCCTGAGATCCCGCGCCTGCGGAAAGACCTCTTCAAGAAAAGGTCGGACGAACCCCTCGATGGTCGCTGGGGGACGGACCGTGTATCGCTCACCTCCGCCGAAGATCAGTCGGTTATCAGCACTGATCCGGTAGTAATTGACCGCAAATCGCGTATCGGACACCGCCAGACCGCCGCGTATCAGCTGATCCGCCCCAGCAAGCGGCTCAGTTGCGATCTGATAGGCGGCGACGGGCATGACGGCAGACGCAAGCCAGGGGGCAGGACCGCCCGGAAGCGCATCGCAAGCGACAACGGCATGATCTGCGCGCACATCGCCCCCTTCGGCGCGGATCCGTACGCCGTTCGATGTGGCCTCAATCTCCAGAACAGGGCTCTCTTCATAAATGCGCGCCCCGCGCCTGAGCGCCGCCCGAGCCAGCCCAAGGGCGAACTTGAGGGGGTGGATCTGAAAACCTCCCATATCGAGGAGACCGCCGAAACTCCGAGCCGACGCCACCCTCTCACGCACGTCTTCAGCAGTCAGAAATCTCGCCTCGCCATATCCGATAAACGAGGCGAGCGCTTCAGCTTCACGCTTCAGGCCCTCAACGTCACGGCGGCGCGCAGCTGCAAGAAGGTGGCCTCCCTGCCTGAGATCGCACTCAAGACCCTCCTCTGCGATCAGCGAGAGGACTGACCTCCGCGCCTCTTCTGAGAGAGCGAACAGCCGACGAGCGCGCTCCGCGCCAAAGGTTCTGATGAGATCCGGGACGCCCTTCCTCCAGCCCGGTATCGCCTGCCCTCCATTGCGGCCTGATGCTCCGAAACCGACGGAACGGGCCTCAAGAACAACAGCGGACAGCCCCCGTCTGACGCACTCAAGGGCCGTCCACAGCCCCGTATAACCCGCCCCGATGATAACGACGTCAGCTCTCTCATCCGACGACAGCCGGGGCGCCGCCAGAGGCCTTGCGCCGATGGCGTAGTAGGAGCTCATCTCGAAACCCGCGCCTGAGCCCCCCCGCCGGTCAGGCATCAGACCTTCAACAGGAGATGGTCCCGCTCCCAGGAGCTGATCACCCCTTCAAACTGAGCCAGCTCATGCGCCTTGATGCGCTGAAAGGATGCGCAGAACGCCTCTCCCAGAAGTTCGATCACCGGACGGCACATGGCGAAGCGGTCAAGCGCCTCCGAGAGGGTGCGCGGCAGCGTCCGCGGTCGATCATAGGCGTTGCCCTCAACCATCGGAGACGGCTCCAGGCCCTCCTTGATCCCCAGATACCCGCACGCAAGGCAGGCGGCGAGAGCCAGATAAGGATTGGCGTCGGCGCCAGGCATCCGGTTCTCGATGCGGCGATTTTCCGGACCCGAAATCGGAACGCGCAAACCGCACGAGCGATTATCGAACCCCCAGTGAAGATTGATCGGAGCCGAAAAATCCGGTCGCATCCGCCGGAAAGAGTTGACGTTGGGAGCGAAGAGAGGCGTCGCCTCCCCCAGATAGGTCTGCAGGCCGCCTACGAAGTGTCGGAAAAGCGGGGACGACCCTTCCGCCGTTCCGGCGCCGAAGCGGTTCTCACCGCTGTCCCTGTCGCTTACGGAGATATGAAGATGCATGGCGCTGCCGGGCTGGTTCTCCATCGGCTTGGCCATGAACGTTGCGTAGACGCCGTAACGAAGCGCAACCTGTCGTACGATGCGTTTGAAGACGAGCACCTGATCGGACACGTGAACCGCTTCGCCGTGATTGAAATTGATCTCGAGCTGAGCGGTGCCGCTCTCATGGATCATCGTATCGAGGTGAAGGGAGGCCGCCTCCGCATGCTCATAAATCGTCTCAATGAGATCTTCATACTCAGTGATCGCCTCAAGGCCATAGGGCTGCGGCGCGGTTTCGGACCGGCCGGAGCGCCCTGCAGGCGGCTCAAGCGGCAGATCGGGATCCGTGTTCTTCTGGGTGAGATAGAACTCCAGCTCAGGCGCGACGAGCGGACGAAGGCCTTCGCGCTCATAAAGGTCGAGGATGCGCTGAAGCACAAACCGCGGCGCGATCTCGAAGGGTGTCCCATCCGTTCTATAGGCGTCTGCGAACACGAACGCCGTCGGGGTCTTGTATCCTGGCGCCACGCAGATCGACCGGGGATCGGGCCGGAGGACGACATCCGGGTCGCTCAGGGCGATCGTCCCTGGATCGACATCCGCGTATTCTCCGGTCACGGTCAGGGTGTAGATGCTTGAGGGAATACGTAAGGATCCGTCCCGTTCCGTCTGAAGAAACTTCTGCGCCGGCAGCACCTTTCCCCGAACCACGCCGTTGGCGTCAGGAACAAGACACTCGACTTCGCTGATGCCGTTCTGGCGGATCCAGTCTTCGAAAAAAGCGGCGGGTTCCGACATAAGTCCTCTCCCAGAGGGGCGTTGACGTCCCTTGTGGAGACGAGGCTAGCCCGGCTGCTTGATCCTCGACAAGGTCCATCCAGGCTGAATTCCGGCGAACGACGCATGTTTGTGGGATGGGATCGGCGAGCCCCCCCTTCTCAATGAACGATAGTCGGGGAGCCCTTCGCTCAGTCCTCCAGGTTGCGTCCCCTCGACAGGCGGGAGGCTGGCGACAGGACGATGCTCTCCGGAGGTCCGGCGACGATCTCAAATTCACCCTGAGCCAGAGTGAGGCGAACCGGGGCCCCGACTGAGTGCGCGAGCGGGGTGCGACCGGCCCGGAGCTCACGCACGCGCTCCGTCCATGCGGAAACCTCGCGCCGGGCGAGGTCCCTCAGCGCGCTCTCTCGGAGCGTAGCCTCCCCGGGGCGGAGCCACCCCCCCGCCAGAAGGGCCAGACGACGCCTCTCAAGAGCGTCTCGAAACCGGATCGCGACGAGCCCTGCCCCGATGATCGCAGGCGCGCGCCCTGCGATCACCTGATCAAGATAGGTCAGATGAGGAGCAATTGTCTGGCCCTCAAGAGAGAGCAGCGAAAGGGCTGTTACTTTTCGACCGGACGTTGAGCCGTCAAATGCGATGAGCGCCCCCTCGCCCAGAAGCCGGGGAGCTTCAGCGATAGAAACCGCCTGCCATCGCACGTCGCCTTCCCCGGTCTCCAGGATCATCACGCATCGATCGGCGAACGGATCCGTTTCGAGGGCGCCCCTCAGAACGCCCACATGCCGGGTGTTGGAAGCCGCTCTCAGCAAAAGCCTGTCAGAAATCCCCAGGGCGGAGGCTATGCGCGCCTCAAGCTCCTCCCGGGCTGAGATCTCCTGCAGACGTGAGGACAGATCATCTGGAAGTCGCCAGCGTCCGTTGGGCGCCCGCATCGCCAGAGAGCGGATCTCGAGGGCCTCCAGCCGCGTCAGGAGATCCGCCTGATGACAGCGGAAACTCTCCCCTTCGCGGGCTCTGGCGACAAGGTCGGCATTCAGAGCGACGATCTCAGCGCCTCCGGGCGATGAATGTGAGAGGAAGTCGTACGCCCCCGAAGCGAAGGCTGATGAAAGGGCGCTCTCCGCAGCGCGCTGAAGACGACGCCTGAGCGAGGTTTCCGAGAAGCCGATATCCCGGCCATCACCCCCACGGGCCGATATCACGATGTGAGAGTGAGGATGGGGAGTATCGTGATGATCCACGGCGAACCACTCGAGGCGAGCGCCCGTCGACAGCTCAAAAACGCTCAGGGTCTCGCGGATCAGAGGATGAAGATCGCCGAGCTCCCATCCGGCCGCCGGACTGAGAATTGCCCGGTAGTGAGCCGCCTCGCCTTTAAAAGGTTCGAGCGCTTCATGAATTACAAGGCCGCTCCGGCGCGCATCGTAAAATGGAGCACGCGCACGGCCGGTGCGGGCGCGTTCAATATGCGACCGGTCGTCCGCATCAAGCGCCCCTTCCAGAGCGCGATAGCTGCGCCCGGCGCCCCGCCCATCCTGCGCGAGGTACGCACCATATCGCACAAGCCCGATCCAAGCCCGATCTCCCGCCTCGATCCTCCGCACGCTGCCAGCCGTGCGGAAGAGGCCCCCTGGGAGCCTCGCGCTATCTTGGGAAAATCCGCGGTCCGGATCCCTAAGTCTGCTGCGTCGCAACATGGCGGCGCGCCCCAGGCGAGCCGTAACCTCCCTGAGAAGAGCCCCCTCAGGACGCAGCGCTGCGCCGGGAACGACGAAAGACCTCGGATCATCGCTCATCGCGATGGCCGCCTTCGCCGGGATCTGCGAGGGCCTCGGATCGGCTTCGGGGTCGCCGCACCTGCGTTCATCCGACCATCCTCCCGATAAGGGGGCCGATCTGTCAGGCAAGTCCTGGGCCACGCCCGAGACGATGGCGCGCTCCTTGCAGGGGGTCCTTCAGAACAGACGGAATGATCGCATGGAGACGATCGGCGACCGCTGGAGAACAGGACTTGCCGGTCTGGGCGCGATGGCGCTCGCCTCCACCCTCGCCGCCGGAATGACGGCCTCTCATCTCGGATATGCCGATCGTCTCGGACCACCGGATTCGCGCCTTGCCGGCTACGTCCTTTACGGACCGTGGCGATATTTCGAATGGCTTGTGATGCTGGGCCCCGAGGATCGTCCGGCCCTGATGAGCGGAGCGCTCTGCCTCCTCGCAGGTCTCTGCGCGTTTCTGACGCTTACCGCAGCCACGAAGCCGGCCCGGTCCGCCGCTATGACAAGCGCCTTCGGCGATGCGAGCTGGGCGACACGAGCCGACATGGAGACGGCGAACCTCTTTTCCGAAGAGGGCGTGCTTCTGGGCTGGGCGCATGGACGAGCGCTTCGTCATTCCGGAGAAGACCATATCCTGATGATCGCACCGACCAATTCAGGCAAGACTGTGGGCATGACCCTGCCGGCCGCCCTGACCTGGCCGAAGTCAATGATCGTGCTCGACATCAAGTCGGAGGTATGGCGGCTTAGCGCCCGTCAGCGATCCATGATCGGGCAGGTCTATAAGTTCGCTCCGGCCTCTACGTCGACCCATCGCTTCAATCCCCTGACTTCGATCCGTCGGGGCGTTCACGAAGTGCGGGATGCTCAGTTGCTCGCGGATGTGTTGATCGATCCCGACGGCTCTCAAAGATCCCGGTCGCACTGGGAACTGCGCGCTGGAGAGCTTCTGACCGCCCTGTGTCTCTGGACACTTTACGCGGAAGAAGAAAAGACCCTGAGACGGGTGGCCGAGCTGCTTTCGGATCCGGACCGTCCCGCTGGCGTCCTGCTCGAAGACATGTCTAGGGCCGGGATTGCGTCAGAGCGACCTCACCCGGTCGTCGCGGGCATTGCGCGCCAGCTCCTGGACATGGCGGATGCGGAACGGTCGGGAGTTGTTTCAACAGCCCTTGGACGTCTGTCGACATTCCGCGACCCAATCCTCGCCGCCGCAACAGCGACCTCGGACTTCTCCATCGAGGATCTGGCGCGCCCGTCCTCACCGGCAACCCTCTACATCTGCGCGCCGCCTGAGGATCTGGGCCGACTGCGGCCAGTTCTTCGGCTGATGCTCAACATGACATTCAAACGTCTGACAGAAATCGCCGCAGGCGAAAAAACGCCTCAGCCCCTGCTCCTTCTGCTCGACGAATTCCCTCAGCTCGGCCGTCTCGATTTCCTTGAGGACGCTCTCGCCTTCATACGCGCCTATGGAATCAGAGCCTGCCTCATCGCGCAGTCCCTGACGCAGATCGCACGCATTTATGGGGAGAATTCGTCCATCGTCGACAACTGCAGCATTCGCATCGCCTTCGCCTGCAACGATGAACGGTCGGCACGTCGGATTTCCGACATGCTCGGCCAGTCGACCTATGCTCGAAGACGAACGACCCACCGGGGCGAAGGAGGCGGCCTCCTTCCCGAACCAATCTCAAGCTCGATCCAGGAGAATGCCCGTCCCCTGATGACGCCGGGAGAAATCATGCGTCTGCCAGCCGATGACTGCCTGATACTCGCCCGCGCGACCCCGCCGATCCGGGCTAAGAAGCTGCGCTATTTTTCCATTCCTCAGCTCCGTTCCCTCATCGGGCCGCCGCCCCCGCTAAGCCTCTCGCCTGGACATGCCTCGGACTGGAACGATCTTGTCTGGCGACAGGAGACGGCGAATGTCTCTGACGCCGCTCCACCCTGCGTGCAATCTCAGGAAAGGCAGCCCGCAACAGGGACCATCCCCGATCTCTTCGATGAACATCGCGGAATTTCAGACAGCAGGTCCGAGACCGCCTGACAGCAGAGGATGATACATGCGCCGCAAGCCCCTCTCCGTGACCGTTCCGGAAGCCATTCTTGAAGGCGTAAGACGAACGTCGGACGTCCAGGGACGCAAGGTGTCCGACATCGTGGAGGACGCCCTTTCCCTCTATCTGCGGCATACAGACCCGGACCTTGGTCACGGCGCGGTTCTTTCGGCGCTCGACCGGATCCACTCGCGACTGACCCGCCTTGAGAGAGCCCAGGAGACGCATTTCGAACTGACGGCCCACGCGGCGCGCTTCTCGATGGGCCTTGCCCCGGACATTCCTGAATACGACGAGCCCGCCTTGAGATCCCGCGGCGCCCGTCGCCTGAGCGAAGTGATGACCGCGATCATCACCCGGCTGTCCGGAGGACGAAGTCTGTGGCGATCCACGCTCGCTCCGGAGCTTCTGGTCCCACAGCCGGCCTCTCCCCCGGCCGGTCCGCAGGCCTCAGGGTTCAAGAACGAGGTTGCCGCGGCGCATGCGGAAAATCAGACCGCAACGCGCGAGCCATCCTCGTCAGCCTGAAGCCGCGGGAATGAAGTTACCGTGAAATCCAGGCGGAATGACATGCGGAATGGCGATCGTCGCCGCGGGCTCTCCGGCTATATTGCGGGCGTCAAGGATTATCAGATCTGTCGACGAGCGCTTGTCGTCGATCACAAAACCGATCAGCCATCCCTCATCCTCGGCGGCGCCGGGATGGGACGGAACGAAAACGAACTCTCCTGGATACCGACCCGCTCCGAAATCCCGGACCTGTCTCTGGCCAGTCTGAAGATCATGCTTCAACAGTCGTCCATCGCTCAACGACGCATTGGAGCCCGCAAGTGAGCCGACCGAATAAGCGAAGCGGTAGGGCCGCCCCGTCAGTCGCTCATCGATTCGCGGAAACTCCTGGGGGTCGGGATCAAGAACGGTGCGCGTCACGGTTCTCGATACAGGATCGATGACAAGCCTCTCGAAGCGCAGATCAGGAGAATCCGGCCCGTAAGGATCGCTCGAGAACATGGTCTCGTGAACGCAGGCATCCATCACGACAGCGCCGTCTTCGCGTTCATAAGCGTTGGCGACATGAAAGATGTAGCAGGGATCGAGGTCGCACCAGATGGTGTCGGACCCGGCGCCCTCACGGGGCAGAAGACCGATCCGCGCCTGATGGGACGGATTCCACCGATAGGGAAATCCGGCGCCTGAAACCAACGCCTGCATCGAAAACGTGACCGGCAGATCCATCACCGCCACAAATCGCCGTGTGATCATGCAGTCATGGATCGAGGGGCCGTTGCGAACTGAGATCGGCTCGCGGCGTCTGACGCGACCGTCTGCGCCGACAACGACATGCCAGACAGTCGACTGATCGCGACCATAATAGCAGATTGCATGAAGATCGCCGGTCTCCGGATCCAGATGAGGATGGGCCGAATAAGCGGTCTCGAGACTGCCGTCGAACGGATTATGTCGGAGGGTTTCAAGCGTTTCGCTGATTTCTGCGGGATACCCTCCCGCCTCAACAATCGCCCAGATGCGTCCGGCATGGCCGATGACGTTCGTATTGGGATTGTCCTGATGTCCGTTTCGGACCCCTGGGACAGGCGTCTCGCCCAGCGCGCGGCTGACCCGCTCGGAACGAACCCATCGATTTCTGTACCAGAGGGCGCGTCCAGCCTGAAGACGAACCCCATGAAGCATGGCGTCGCCAAGAAACCAGTGATGCGTGGCCGGGTTGGGCGTCTTGAAAGGATTGGGCCCGTTTCGGACATAAAGCCCATTGAGACCTGGAGGGATCTCACCTGAGACCTTGAGCTCCGTCAGGGTCTCTTCAGTCTTCATGGGCGTGTGAACGCCGTTAAGATAGGGGTTGGGATCCTTCGCCGTCCGGTGACGCCGGTTGAACGCCGCAACCGCCTCGACCCCGGCGCCCACAACGCCGCGTATGACTCCCTCGACAACACTCGCCAATGTCAGCTCCCCCGCATTCGAAGCAGGAGCGTCATCCTCGCGCTCCCTGAACCGTCAGTACTCGTCCGCAAGCAGACAGTGTCAAGAACGAAGTGATCCGGACGACGACGACCCGCCCAGGCGTCGACCGAGGTCGCCTGACGCACTCTCAGGCCGTCAGCCGACCCGAGCGGAAATCATGAAGGGCCTGACGGACCTCCGCTTCACTGGTCATTACGAACGGCCCAAGCTGAACGATGGGCTCGCCCAGCGGACGACCCGCGAGGAGGATCGCCCTCGACGGAGCGAGCGCCTTGATCACCACGCCATCAGCTGACGCAGACGTCTCAAGTACGGCCATACGCCGCGCAGGCGTACGCGTGTCACCGATCAGAACCTCGCCGCGATAGACATAAACGAATGAGTTCATTTCAGGCGCCAGGTCCTGCCGGAAGGTCGCGCCCTCAGGAAGGACAAGATCGACAAACAGAGGGTGAGTCGCGTCCCGAACGACAGCGCCTGTTACGCCATGACTGACGCCTGCGATAACGACGGCCGAGACGCCCTCTGTCGTCGAAAAGGAAGGAAGGTCGCGGGCTGTGAAATCCTGATACCAGGGATCGCGCATCTTCTCGCGGCGCGGCAGATTCAGCCAAAGCTGAAATCCCTCCATGACGCCGTCCGCCTGCTGAGGGATCTCCGAATGAATGACGCCTCGTCCAGCCGTCATCCACTGAACGCCTCCAGGCTCGAGCAGGCCTTCATTGCCGGCGCTGTCGCGATGGAGCATGCGGCCCGCCAGCATGTAGGTCACCGTCTCGAAGCCTCGATGGGGATGGTCCGGAAATCCGGCGATATAATCGCGGGGATCATCGCTTCCGAAAGCGTCGAGCATCAGGAAGGGATCGAGCCTGCGCTGAAGAGAATGCGAAAGGACCCGGGTAAGCTTGACGCCCGCCCCATCGGTCGTCTCCTGACCGGCGACCAGGGCCTCCACCCGCCTCGAACGGTTTACCGAAGGCGAAGCGCAATCTGCATGGACCATGACCTGTCTCCGGTTGCGCCTAAGCCGTCCCGCATCGCTCAGGGGACAAGAATGGCCGGAGAATAATAGGACATACGGCCCCCCCAGACCAGTCACTCAGGACGGCGAAACCGAGCGAGGACTGTCGGGACAGACATAGGAAACGAGAATCATCCCGGCGGGATTGCAGGTGGTCGACGAAACGGCGGGAGCCTCCATCGAACGAGAGCCCGCCAGATCCACTCGAACGGACCATAGGCGAAATGCCGGAGCCAGGGGCCGGACCAAAGGAGGATAAATGCCCAGATCGCGAGCACCACGATCATCAGTTCAGCGCGCGACAAAGCGCCGAAAAGGCCAAGACCAAAGCCGCAAAAGACAAAGGTCGTGATCAACGAGGTCAGAAGATAGTTCGAGAGCGCCATCCGTCCGGCGGCGGCCAACATCCCTTTCAGCGCGCCGAGACAGCCCAGTCGCACACACAAGAGCAGAGTGCTCGCATGAGCGAGGGCTATGAAAGGCCGCGGAACAGCGCTCCAGGCGACCATTTCATTGAGAACCACCACATCGAAGTCCGCATCCCACGCACGCCAGGCGAGCCACGCCGTTACAGGGACTGCGATCCCGTACCCGAGGGCCGCGAGACGAAGATAAGATCCCGAGGACCAGCCCAAAGAGAAAAAGCCGGATCGGAACAGTGCGATCCCGATCATCATCTGACCGACAGCCTCGATCACCTCGAAGGGAAGAAGATTGGGATAAACAAAGGCGAGATTGACAGCCCTCGCCCCGATCGCCTCAAGGATCCCTCCCCTCATGGCGGCGATCTCCGCATCACGCGCCTCTGCGGGGGGATCAAGCGCGAAACTCGCCGCCGCCCACGCGTCGAGGTCTGCCTGGGCGGCGTCCGGCTGATGAGCTGCGAAGCGAAGATCCTCCAGCGCGATTCCAGTCGCGACATTGAGGACTGTCAGCATTGCGAGGATACAGACCCCGCAGATAAGAAGCGTCCGCTGGGTCAAGGTGCGGAGGACGAAGACAATAGCGCCGGCGATCGCGTAGCAGACCAGAATATCTCCCCACCAGAGCAGGTAGGCGTGGAGCAGTCCGAAAATCAGAAGCCACGCCATCCGCCGATAGTGAATGCTGACGGGTCCCGGCCGCTGGCCGTCCGCCCGTTCCGCTATCAGAACCATCGAAGCGCCAAACAGCATCGTGAAGAGGCCGCGCATCTTTCCATCGGTCAGCACAAAATTGATCGACCACATCCAGAAATCAGCGCCTTCATGCCCTCCCGCGAACGTCGGATCGAGATAAGCTGTCGCCGGAAGACCCATGCCAGTGACGTTCATGAGAAGAATGCCGAGCACGGCGAACCCTCTCACGACATCGATCGAAACGATGCGTTCAGCTGATACGCTCATGCCTCCGCCCCCGCCTGAATGGCCAGTCAAGGATCCGTCCTCCCGCCTCAAAGTCAACGCCGAGAGATAATGACCGCGGATCATACAAGCTCTGCGCGGAGGCTCCGGCCGACGCAAAAAGGCGAAGCCTGCAGGCGTGATCAGGGACGACCTGTGCAAGGGGTCGCGCATGGAAACGGCCCTCCCGGGTGCGGCGAGGCCAGAACGACGGCGTTCAGAGACGACCGCTCAGGGCCGCCTCAACCTCAGAATGCGTCAGGCGCCCCTGGCGCACATTGAGCCCAGCGGCGAGATGACGATCGTTCGCCATCGCGCCCTCGGCGCCCTGATCGGCCAGCGCCAGAACGAACGGGAGGGTCGCCGAGGTGAGCGCAAGGGTTGACGTCCGGGCGACCGCCGCAGGCATATTGGTGACGCAGTAGTGCGTCACTCCCTCCTCCACATAGACCGGATCATCATGCGTGGTGGGCCGGCTGGTCTCGAAACAGCCGCCCTGATCGATGGCGATATCGACGATCACGGATCCGGGCCGCATCCGCGCCACATCGGCGCGGGACAGGATCCGGGGCGCGGACGATCCGGGAACGAGAACGGCGCCGATGACCAGATCAGCTCCCATCACAGCATCGCTGACCGCTCCGCGGGTCGAATAAAGCGCCTCCATTCGCCCCCCATACACGTCATTGACATGGCGGAGGCGATCGACCGCCCGATCAAAAACCGTCACGCGCGCACCCAGGCCCAGAGCCATCTGGGCGGCGTTCAGTCCGGCGGCGCCCGCTCCGATCACCACCACCTTCGCAGCCTGAACGCCGGTCACCCCTCCCAGAAGAACCCCTGCGCCGCCGCCAGGAATCTCAAGATAACGGGCCCCCACCTGAACGGACAGGCGGCCGGCGACTTCACTCATGGGCGCAAGGAGAGGAAGTCCGCCTCGGGTGTCCGTCACCGTCTCATAGGCGATGCAGGTCGCACCGGAAGACATCAGCGCCTTCGCCTGAACGGGATCGGGCGCAAGATGGAGGTAGGTGAAAAGGACATGATGCGGCCTGAGGCGGGCGATCTCCGGCGGCTGCGGCTCCTTGACCTTCACGATCAGATCGGATCCGGCGAACAGCTGATCAGCGGTCTCAACCACTCGGGCGCCGGCCTCTGAAAAGGCGTCATCGCCAAAGCCTATGGCGCGCCCGGCGCCGGTCTCGACAGAAACCTCGTGCCCGCGCCCCGTCAGCTCGCGGACGCCGGCAGGGGTCAGACCGACCCGAAACTCCCGGTTCTTGACTTCCTTGGGAACGCCTACCCGCATCGACCTGCTCCTGACAAACGTTGAGCCCCTGCCTGAGGGGACCGCCAGACCGCCTCATATATAAGCATTGATAACATATGTCGACGCCCCTCTTCGAACCTGGCGCGACGTCTGAACGTCCGCTTCGCCGCAACTCAAAGTCCGGATCGTCCACAATCCGTTTACAGATCAGAGATCGGGGCGTTCCTGATCGCCCGCAAGTCCCCGGAGAGGATGGAACCAATGAAAATGCGCGCCGGGACACCCGGCGCGCATGATCATGAACCCGAAGCGATGTGTCCTAGAAGCGCTTTCGCGCCTCCAGGGAGATCGTCCTGGGCGCTCCAAGCGAGCAGCGATAAACCGTGCTCCCGGTCGTCGCATTACGAAGACCAAAGTTAAGATCGTTGGGCTGACCGAAACGCACCCCGCAGGCGAGTTCGTTGCCAAGGTTCTGGCCGGCAAGCGCCACGACCCATTCGCTCGGCTGATGCTCAAACTCGAGACGGGCGCCTACAAAGGTATGCTCGGGCTCGGTCACCATCGGATCGTTATCTCCCGTTGAGGAGAGAATGGCGTCAGAGATGTAGGAGACATCCGTGCGGATACCCATTGTCCAGTCTTCCGAAAGGTCCCGCTCATAACGGACATAGCCGTTGAGCTGGAGTTCAGAGGTGAAAGGCACCCTTGCGCCGGTCAGATCCTGAGTTCCGCCAAATCCGGGAAGACCGGGAGCGCCTTTGAAGGAGGCGTATTTCGAGTCAAGGAACGTCCCCGCGAGGTTGACCGTGAGATTCTCGGTCGGCGTGGCGGTCAGATCCCACTCGGCGCCGTTGATCTCGAGCGAGCCGTTATTGCGGACCGCGAAAGAGACCCCGTCGAAGGTGCGGAACTGATAGTTGTCGACCTTGGTCTGGAAGACCGCGAGGTTGGAAACCAGAAGCCCCTGGAGAAGCGTGGACTTCACGCCCGCTTCAAGGTTCTCCGTCGTCTCGGGCCGGAACTTCCGGGCCTGTCCCACGACAGCCGTGTTGCGGCCGCTGTCGAACCCGCCGGATTTGAAACCGGTCGACCAGGACGCGTAGAACATCACGTCATCGACAGGCTTATAAGATGTTCCGAGACGATAGGTGGAGCGGTCCTGCGAGAGGTCGAGAACCGTGTTTTCCGTTGCCGCCGCATCCTGAGTATTGAAGGACTTCTGGTCGAACAATCCAGACTTTTCATCCTTGGAATAGCGAACCCCTGCAGTGACATCCCAGGTATCGGTTATCTTGTAGGTGCCCTGCCAGAACGCTGCGAGAGCCTTGGTGTTCTGATCAAAGTCTGTGTACGACGACGGCGCCTTTGCGCCGGCGCGGCAGGCCGCCAGCTGAGCGGCGGTGCGGGTATTCTTGACGAAGACTTCGCAATACGGCGGATCGATGAAACGCGTATCGCCGATCGAGAAGTCTTCCTCATACTGATAAAGGCCCGCCACGTAGTTGAGCTTGCCGCCCAGCACGTCCGGGGAGATAATCTGCAACTCGTTCGAGAAGCTCTCGCTGGCGTAGCGCCCGTCCCGCGGCGTCAGACCGAGCGGGAAGCCGCCGGTACTCTGCTGATACTGGGCGTTCTTCCAGTCGCGATACCCGCTGATCAGCTTCACCGTATAGTCATTGCCAAGATCCCAGGTCAGTTCGCTGGACAGACCGTATTGCGTGTCATTAAGATTTCCCTCGCTCTCCTGACGAACCGTGAGCGTGTAGGTGTTCGTGAGGATCGGCACATCACCGATCAGGGGCCCGGTCGTTCCGTCAGGATCGAGAGCACGTCGCCAGTTGGCTTCCGCCGCCGGGGTCACGCTCTCCTTGACGACTGTGCTGATCGGGATGCCGTCCCCGGTCATCCGCTGGAAGTCGCCTTTAACGTTCCATGTCAGATTGGACGAGATGTCCCACTCGGCGCCGAGACGGACAGACTGCGTCTCGCTGTAGGATATATCCTTACCGGTGAGAACGTTGGTCCCATAGCCGTCACGCGTATCCATCATCACGGCAAGACGGGTGCGGAAGGTATCAGACAGAGGAACGTCAACGGCGAGATCGCCCTTCACGCGACCAAAGCTGCCCATGAGCACGCCCGCCTGACCGCCGAATGTCTTACCGGGATCCACCGTCCGGATATTGATCGCCCCCATCGATGCGTTGCGGCCGAACAGGGTGCCCTGCGGGCCTCGAAGGACCTCGACCGCGCCAACGTCATTCAGACCGGCGAGCAGCGACCCGACGCGCGGTACATAAACCCCATCGACAAAAACGCCGACGGAAGGCTCGATGGCCGTGTTGCCGGAGGTGCCGATGCCGCGGATCGACACCCGAGTGTTGGTTGTCTGCGGTGCGGTGGCGAAGCTCAGACCGGGGGTGATGAATTTGAGATCCCGAATATCCTTGACCCCCGCCTCTTCAAGCGTCTCGGCGCTGAAAGCCGAGATGGAAATCGGAACATCCTGAACGTCCTCCTCCCGCTTCTGAGCGGTCACGACGACCACATCGCGCCGGGCGCGCTCTTCCCCATCCGCTGGGGAGGCCGGGGTCTGACCAAAGGCCGATCCCGACGCGACCGCGCCGAGTACTCCGCCCATGGCCACACTGCTCCAGAATTTCCGTTTCATGACTGTCCTCCTGCGTGATCCGACTTCGTGCGGACTTCTGAGGTTGAGCCTGACAGGGTCTCTCTTAAAGTCAACTTATGATACGACCTGGTAGCATCATTGCAGTCCGCCCATGCGCGGGAGGCACAGTCGACACCACGCTCTCCGGCGTCTGGGCCGCATAAAACCTGAGAGAGACACGATCCGGACCCCCTTGACCGCCAGGATCTGTCCACTCAGAGACAAGCCAAGCCCTCCGGACAGGGCCGGACCAACCTCGCCATTCGAATGCTCCGTCACTCCTAAAGGGCGTGACGTGGGTCGCCCTGGAGGCCGCCATGATGACCGAAGTCTTTCGCACCCCCGATGGGACGCCCTTCGTGCGCACAGCGGACCACGCCTTCGCTGACCTGCCGGAGTTCGACTTCGCCCCGAACTATCTCGAGACGGACGGTCTTCGGATGCATTATGTGGACGCAGGCCCGCGATCAGGTCCGATCGCCCTGCTCATGCACGGCATGCCCACGTGGAGCTTTCTCAATCGGCACATCATCAACGCCCTCACAAGAAAGGGGTGGCGCTGCATCGCGGCTGATCACATCGGCTTTGGCCGCTCGGACAAGGTGACGGACGAGACCTGGTACTCCCTCGCAAGACATGTCGAAGCTCATCGTCGCCTGATAGAGCGCCTCAATCTGCAGGACATCACCCTGTTCTGTCAGGACTGGGGAGGCCCGATCGGCCTTGCGCAACCCGTCCTCGCCCCTGAGCGCTTCTCACGTCTGGTGATCATGAACACCTGGCTGCATCATGCCGACTATCCCTACTCCGACGCTCTGCGTCTCTGGCGTTCTCGCTGGGAGGAGAACGGCCTGTTCGCGTCGAACATTCCTGAGCGTCTGTCGATCGGATGGTTCATGATGATCCCGTTCGGCTATATGAAGCCCGCCGACCTGTTCGCCATTATTCAGACCGGGGCTCACCCCTCTCTCCCTCCTGGCCATGAGGCGGTCAGACGGGGTTATGACGCTCCATTTTTCGGTCTCGACCGGTCTGGCCATGCCGGCGTGAGGCGCTTTCCCCTCAGCCTGCCCTTCGCCAATCCGGAAGGGGGCGGAGCGGACCTCCAGGCGCGATGCTGGAGGGACCTCCTGTCCTGGAAGAAACCTGTCCATTTCATCTGGGGCGGTACGGATGATATCTTTACGGAAGGCTGGGGCCGAAGCTGGGCGAGCCGCTTCCCTCAGGCCACCTTTGATATCCTGCCAGACGCCTTCCACTTCCTTCAGGAAACGCACGGAACGCAGATCGCCGACTTTTTCCTGAAGCGCGCGGCGGAGCCGGTCAGCTAAGAAGAGCCGCCTCAAGGCTGATCCCGAGACCGGGCGCCTCGCTCAGTCGCGCATATCCGTCCGTCACCGTGGTCAACGGGCCCATGAATTCCGTACGAAGGGGATTATCATTGGCGTCGACCTCGAGGCGGTCTCCTGGACCTCCGAACGCTGCCAGGAAATGCGCCGAGTGAAGAAGGCCGACCCCGCCTCCAAGATAATGCGGACAAAAGCGAAGGCCGGCCGACCGGATAGCGCGCGCGACGGGTATGCAACCCGACAAACCGCCCCACTTGGCCACATCCGGCTGCACAACGCCGAAGGCGCCCGACGCGATCAGATCATCAAATCCTTCCGCCCCGCGGACATTTTCGCCGGCAGCGAGCGCTATCGGGCTTGAGGCTGCAAGTTCGCGCCATTCCTCCAGCGGCCGATCCGCCCTGATGGGCTCCTCAACCCACGAGGGTCCAAGATCCGCCAGAGTCGCAATCTCCCGCCCCGCCTGTTCGGCGGACCAGGCCTGATTGGCGTCAATCATGATTTCAGCCTCAGGACCTGCCGCCGCGCGCACCGCCTCCAGATTTCGACGATCCCGGTCCGCGCCGAACCCCACCTTCAGCTTGAAGGCCCGATACCCCTCCGACCTTGACCGGCCAACCAGCTCTTCGGGGCCGTCGGGATTGAGGCCGCTGGCGTAGAGAGGAACCACATCGGACGCCCCCCCCAGATAGCGCCACAGCGGAAGCCCCGCACGGCGCGCCAGAAGATCCCACAGAGCGAGATCGACCCCGGCAATCGCGTGCGCGAAAGGCCCGGGTTCGCCTGACTGCAGCGCCAGAACGTCTGTGCGCCGATCCAGAAACTCAAAGGCCTCCTCGGCTCCGGCGTAGGATCTGGAGACCAGGAGCGGAGCAAGGATCGTCTCGATCAGTCGCTGACGGTGCTCTCCGCCACAGGCGGGAAAGTTACACCAGACCTCCCCCCATCCATGGGCGCCCTCATCATCCTCAACCCGGACAAAAAGAGCAGGCCGCTCATACATGATCCCGAATGATGTCTGCACCGGCCGGCTCACCGGCCGCTTCAGCAGGAAGGTCTGCACCCGCCTGGGCTTAAGAGGAGCATGCTCAGGCATGACGGTCCGGGCCTTTTCGCGACAGAGAGGGAGATTGCCTGAGACGACAAACTCATGATGGATGCACTCTCAGCACAGGACTGCGACATGATCCAGACGACGCGGCCATCATGGGACTATATCATCATCGGAGCCGGATCCGCCGGCTGCCTCCTCGCCAATCGTCTGAGCGCAGATTCCAGCTGCCGGGTCCTTCTGCTCGAGGCGGGAGGAGAGGCCCGCAATCTCTGGCTTCACCTGCCAATCGGATATTTTCGCACCATTTATGATCCCCGCTTCGCATGGGCCTTCGCCACCGAGCCTCAGGAGACGACCGGAGGTCGTTCCATCATATGGCCGAGAGGCAAGGTTCTGGGCGGATCGAGCGCGATCAACGGCCTCATCTACATTCGCGGACAGAAGGCTGACTTCGACGATTGGGAGCGGGCGGGAGCCCGAGGCTGGAGCTACAGGGACGTGCTGCCCTGGTTTCGCAGGTCCGAGCGCTACTCCGGACCTGCCAGCCCCTATCACGGGACGGACGGCGAGCTTGGCGTCAGCCCCCTTCGTATGGATCATCCCTGCTGCGCGGCGTGGCTCGAGGCCGGAACGGAGGCCGGGTATTCGCAGACAGATGATTTCAACGGGGATCAGGATACCGGCCTCGGGACCTATCAGGTCACGCTGGCCGGGCGCTGGCGGTCGAGCGCAGCGAGCGCCTTTCTCAATCCGGTTCGTCGACGCCCCAACCTCACGGTTATCACCGGAGCGCACGTCACAAGGATTTTGACGCGGGGCAATCGCGCTGAGGGCGTCGAGTGGATACGCGACGGGGGTCTTGAAGGGGCGCATGCCGACAGCGAGGTGATCCTCAGCGCCGGCGCGCTCCAGTCCCCGCAGATTCTTCAGCTGTCGGGAATCGGACCGGCTGACCTGCTCAAGCGCATGGGCGTGACGCCGCTCCATGATAGTCCCGGCGTGGGAGCTGATCTTCAGGATCATTACCAGGCGCGTGTGATCGTTCGCCTCAGGCGGCCTCAGTCGCTGAACGACGACGTCAGAAATCCTCTGCGCCTCGCCTCCATGGCCGCTGACTGGGCGATCAACTCCCGAGGACCGCTGACTGTGAGCGCAGGCCAGGTCGGCGGGATGGTGGCGAGCCCCGAGGCGGTCGACGGCCGGCCGGACATCCTGTTCAACGTCATGCCGCTTTCAGTCGACAAGCCCGGAGACGACCTTCACCGGTTCTCAGGCTTTTCCGCGTCCGTCACCCAATGCCGGCCCACGTCCAGAGGACGAGTCGAGCTCGCCTCGAGCGATCCGCTGTCGCCGCCGCGGATCTTCACGAACTACCTGACCACAGACAAGGACATCCGAACGCTTCGCGAAGGCCTGAGGGTCCTGAGGGAGATCTACAACCGGCCGGCTTTTGCGCGTCTCAAAACTGATGAGGAATACATGCCTGGGAACGGCGTTCAGTCGGACGCAGATCTCGAGACATTCGCCCGGACACGGGGAGGAACCGTCTTTCACGCCAGCGGAACCTGCCGGATGGGCGAAGATGACCAAGCGGTCGTCGATCCGCAACTGCGTGTCAAAGGCGTCGACAGACTTCGTGTAGTCGATGCGTCTGTTATGCCTGCAATGGTGTCGGCCAACACGAACGCTGCGACGATCATGATCGCCGAAAAGGGCGCCGACATGATACGGGGATCCCGCGGCAGTCCCTGAGACAGCCCAACAGGGCCCCTTCAGGATAAGCCAGGCCTGATGGGAACCAGCCGGCCATCACGACGGTTCGGCCTGAACCGATGATGGCGGGTTTAGACGATAAAAGTTCCCCCAGGGCCGATACGCTTTGACGGAAGGACAGCCAGACGATCAACAGGATCAGGAGCAATCCCCTCGCCATAATCTGGGGGCGAAGCTCAACAGCCTCAGTCGCTACATAATCGGAAGCGACAGACCCGTCGGAGATCCTCGAGCGTCCTCAGATGAGGCACTGCCTCCAGGATGCTGGGTCTGATCCTTCCCCTGACCTTGAGGAGTCTGAACGCGTTTTGGATCGAAGTTGACCCAAAGGACCCGCAGCGGGGGGACAGTCAACGCGGATAGTCAAACGATGCGGTCATCTCTCATGGGGCGCAGAGGATATCCTGAGTACGCCCCCGATCTGATTAGGATCACACCTCCCGTCTCTGCAGGGCGCCAGATGAAACCGTCAGGACGTTCATCAAGCCAGACGTCTGCGGGAGAGTAACACTATGATGTCGTTCACCCAGACAGAAGACAGCCCGCGCGAAGGAAACTCGCATGGAGGTCCCGAACACGAAATCCACGTCATCCGGATGAACTCTCATAGCAGCCTCGCCCAGCGACATGGGGTCGAGATTGCGGTCAATACGGATCTGGCCGGCGGAAGCGATGCGCTTAATCCCGCAGAACTGCTCCTTGCAGCAATGGCTGGGTGCATGATCAAGACGATTGAACGAACGGCCCCGATCCTCAACATCGCGTTCACCAGCGCCGAGATCAGCCTGACAGCAAAACGCCGGGCTCATCCGCCGGGGTTTGAAGAGATCCGATACGAGATCCGGCTGGGTACGCTCTCGAACGATCATCAGCTCGATCTCCTGAATTCGAACGTCCGGACCTACGGTCTGGTCACCAGCCTGATCGCCTCAGCGCTGACCCTCACAGGGCGAATTCATCGTCTGCCGAATTGATCGCCACTGCGCCGCCTCATCGCCCAAGCTGCGCCCCGACTTGGTCACAATCGACCTCAAGGCTCTCCATACAGCGATCCGCTGTTGGAGATTACGATTATGAAACGCCCTAACCTGTCCGCCCTGAGCGCCGCCGCAGCCGTGGCGCTAACAGGTATGTCCGCCAATGCGGATCCCGCACCGTCCCGCACAGGTCACGTTCATTCCTATATCCTTCTGGATCGAACAGGATCCATGCAGTCGATCTGGGAGGAAACTCTGTCCTCAGTAAACGCGTATGCAGGAGGACTCGCAAAAACGACGCCGGACCAGTCGGTTCAGGCCGACATCACACTCGCTGTCTTTGATGCGCAGGAGGGGCTGCAGTTCGATGTGATCCGGAAAGCGACACCGGCCGGAGAGTGGCGAAAGGTGACGGATGAGGATGCGACACCCCGCGGAATGACCCCTCTCTATGACGCGATCGGGCGGCTGGTCGCCCTCGCGGAAGAAGACGCACCCGAGCGCGCGGTAGTCGTCATCATGACGGACGGTGAAGAGAATGCGAGCCAGGAGGTGACCCGCGAAGGAGCGCGCTCAGCCCTCGACCGCATCCGCGCCCGGGGATGGGAAGTTGTCTTTCTTGGGGCCGACTTCACAAACTTCGGCGATGCCGTCGGCGTGGGCCAGACGACATCGCGTAACATGGGAGTGAAGAAAGGGCAGATGAAGGAGACCATGGAGCGCCTGTCGGAAAAGTCCCGCGCCTGGGCTGCAGGCGAGGCGCCCTCTGTGGAATGGACGCCGGAGGATAGGGCTATCGCCGGGGAAGCTGAAGCCGGACAGGATAAGTCCGCCCCGCGCACCTCGCCTCAGACAGGACGACGCGCCCCGACGGGATCAAACCCCTAGGGTCCAGGAGTGAGAAGATCCCCGGAGCAGGAGGCGCAGGCCTCCTGCCCCCCCTCGGCAGAACCGTCTCTCAATGGATAGATTTTACCTCAAAAGACTCTAAGCCTGTCTCAGGAAAACCGTAAAAGGATAACGGTGGAGGAGACGTGTATGAAGCCTTTCCTGAGACTGCGTCAGATCTGCCTGGTCGCGGCGGACCTCCCGAAAGCGGAAGCGGAGATCAGCCCGGCTCTGGGTGCGGAGGTCTGCTTCCGTGACCATCATGTCAGCCGATACGGTCTGCATAACGCCCTTTGGACGTTTGGCGGGACATTTCTGGAAGTCGTATCTCCTCTGAAACCAGGCACAGCGGCGGAACGCTATCTGAGCCGGCGCGGCGGCGACGGTGGCTACATGTTCATTGTGGATTGCGAGGACGTGGGCCCACGCCGCGAACACATCAAATCCACGGGGATGAGGATCGTCGCCGACGTCTCCCGAGGCGATGGCGATCTTCATTCCTCGGCCATCCATGTTCATCCCGCGGACAGCGGAGGATGCATGCTGTCGATCGACCAGCACTCTGGCGGCGAGGACATGATGGGCGGTTATCTCTGGGCGGGGCATGACTGGCGACGCTTCGACCCTGACGGGCCGATCCGAGGAATTGTCGGAGCAGAGATGCAATCGGACAATCCCGAGCGTTTGGCGCGGGTCTGGTCGGATCTGCTTCAAAGACCCGCAACTTCAATCGACGGGGGAAGCTGGGAGATTGCTCTTGATGCAGGCCTCGCGCGGTTCACCCCTCCCGGAGACGATCGTGGCGAAGGGTTGTCCGCAGTCCTCCTGTCCTGCACCGATAAGACCTCAGCATGCGAAAGAGCCTCACGCGCCGGATGCCGACTGACGGAAGACGGCTTTGACCTCGCAGGCGTTCGCATCCGCCTCGTTTAAGGACGCCGCCCTACCCCCTGAACAGCGACAGGATCATCTGCGGGGCCTGGTTGGCGATGGAGAGGGCCTGCGTTCCGAGCTGCTGCTTGATCTGGAGAGACTGGAGGCGTGCGCTCTCCCGGGCGAGATCGGCGTCGACGAGATTGGAGAGGTTTTTCTCGAGTGTTGAGACGAAGGAGGCGTTGAACCTGTCCTGTAGCTCAATCGCCTTGGCCTTGGCTCCCAGAAGAGCCATCTGTGCGTTGAGATTGACGAGGGCGGTATCGAGGGCTGCATCAGCGAGGCTGGCGCCGCCCGCGGTGAGGAGCTGTCCTGAGCCGGATGAGACGCCCGAGAGAGCGCCTGATCCTCCGACCGTCCAGTCCTGATCGGTGAGCGTGACAACGCCTGCCTCACCGGAGGCTTCATTGGCTCCGGTGAGACCGTGACCGAGCCAGGAGCGCGTCGTTCCGGGGGAGGTCAGGGAGAGCACGCCCTGAGCCCCGGAGATGGCGGCGGTCTCGTAGGTGAACTCGCCGCTTGAGGAATCGTAGCGTGCCGAGACCCGCCCGCCCGTGCTGGTCGAGACGGCCTGAAGATAGTCCGCGACGGTCATGGTCGCGGTGATGTCGACGGTTCCGATGAGGGTTCCGTCGATCCGGAACTGGGTGTCATCTGCCGTCGTCACGCCGGCATTGCCCACCATGTAACCGGCAAGACCTGGAATGATGCCGGTTGAAACGGTCGAAAATGTCTGAATGAAAGCATCCATGACGCCGTTCGTGTCGCCTGGAACCAGGTTAGTGGCCACGCTTGGGCTGACCAGGTACCGCCCGTCCGGCGAAAACCTGAGGTTTGATATGTTCCCGTTAGGCTCAAGACCTCCGTCAGTCAGGGACACCCGGTAGGTTCCGCCCGTCCAGAGATCTTTGACAAACCCATCATAGGTCCCATTTGTGTCGCCAGGAACAAGATTGGCGGCTTCGCTTATAAACGCGACAAATCTGCTGTCAGGCGAAAAGCTTACGTTGTAACTGTGCCCTCCGGTCGTCTGCTGCCCGAAACTATCCGTCGAGATACGGATGACAGCTCCTGTTTCGAGGTTTTTGAGGAAGACGTCAGTCTTGCCATTGGTGTCGCCGGACACAAGATTGGAGGCGTCGCTGTGAAACCCGACGAAGCGCCCATCGGGAGAAAACATGGGGACATAACTTGCCCCATTCGCCTGCTGGCCTGAGGCGTCCGTCGAAATTCGGGTGATGGCCCCGGTCTGAAGATCCTTCACAAACGAGTCGATGACTCCGTTGGTGTCTCCAGGAACGAGATTGGCGGCCGCGCTCTGGAAAGCGACATATCGCCCGTCTGAGGAAAAGTACGAGGCGTAGCTGTCGCCTCCGGTCGACTGGGCGCCGGACGCATCCGTCGATATGCGAGAGATGGCTCCGGTCTGCAGGTCTTTGACGAAGATATCATTGTACCCGTTGGTGTCGCCTGGAACAAGATTGGTGGCGCCGCTTGTGAACGTGGCGTACCGCCCGTCTTCAGACAGACGCGGGGCGGTCGTCGAGCCGCCGACAGCCTGCTGGCCCATGGCATCGGTGGAAATGCGGGTCATCTCGCCGGTCTGAAGGTTCTTTAAAAAGAGGTCAGTCTCGCCGTTGGTATCCCCCGGCACGAGGTTGGTCGCATTGCTGGTCAGGATA
>JAGWYJ010000058.1 GCA_018969425.1 Alphaproteobacteria bacterium
ACAAATTGCGCGCAGCCGCGATCCGGAGTGATCTGGCGACCCGAATCGGAGGCGAGCTCAGCGCTGTGCGGCCCGGCTCGCCCGAGGCGATGCGTCTGAAGGCGGAGCTTATCTCATCCGGCCTGTGGTCGCAGTATCTTGAGGTTGCGATCGGTCCGGACGCCGAGATCTTCACCAAGGCGCCTGTGCTGTCCTCAGTGGGATGGGGCGGTGTGGTCGGCGTCCGGTCGGACAGCGCCTGGAACAATCCTGAGCCGGAGGCGGTTCTCGTCTGCGACGGACACGGGCGCGCCCGCGGGGCGATGCTGGGCAATGATGTCAATCTGCGCGATTTCGAGGGTCGAAGCGCTCTGCTTCTCGCCAAGGCGAAGGATAACACCGCCTCCTGTGCGCTGGGGCCGTTTATCCGTCTGTTTGACGACAGGTTCACGCTTCAGGATGTCCGCTCGGCGACCATCGGCCTCGAGGTTATCGGTGAGGACGGCTTCAGCCTGTCCGAGAAAAGCGAGATGGCGCTGATCAGCCGTGACCCCCTTGATCTCATCTCCCAGGCCTGCGGGGCGAACCATCAGTATCCTGACGGCTTTGTTCTGTTCTGCGGGACCATGTTCGCCCCTGTCCAGGATCGCAGCGGAACCGGGGAGGGGTTTACTCATCATGTCGGCGATATCGTTCGCATCCGCTCGCCGCGTCTCGGCGTTCTCGAGAACAGGGTGGTCGCCTGCGAAGATGCGCCCCCATGGACATTCGGCATCGGCGCGCTCATGGAGTCTCTGGCTGCACGCGGACGGTTTCGGGAGACCTGAATGACATTGACCCTGGCTCACTACATCGACGGCGCCCGCATCGGGGGCGCTGAGATGAGCGAACGTCGGAACCCCTCCGACACCGCCGAGGTCGTAGCGCGCTTTCCGATCGGGGGAGCGGCCGAGATCGGTCAGGCTGTCGAGGCGGCGCGACGGGCCTTTCCGGCCTGGCGCGCGCTGACCGCTGAGGCGAGATCGGACTATCTCGACCGTGTCGGGCGCATGCTCATTGAGCGAAGCGCGGATCTGGGGCGTCTTCTTTCGCGAGAAGAGGGAAAGCTGGTTTCAGAAGGCGTTGCCGAAACGGTCAGGGCGGGACGGGTCTTTCGCTATTTTGCGGGCGAGGCCCTCCGTGTTCACGGACAAACCCTCGGCTCGCCCCGAGCCGGGGTTGAGGTCGAAACCTATCGGGAGCCTCTCGGGGTGGTGGGCCTGATCACGCCGTGGAACTTCCCGATCGCCATTCCGGCCTGGAAATCGGCTCCGGCGCTTGCGTTCGGAAATACGGTCGTGCTCAAGCCGTCCGGACTGTCTCCGGTCCTCGCCTCCGAACTTGCCGGTCTCATGGAGGAGGCGGGCGTTCCAAAGGGCGTGTTCAATTTGGTCTACGGAGACGCTGAGGCGGGATCGGCTCTCGTCAATCACCCGGACGTTGCAGCAATTTCCTTTACGGGGTCTCAGGCAGTCGGCTCTCAGGTGGCGGTGCAAGCGGCCGCCCGGCAGGCTCGCGTCCAGCTCGAGATGGGGGGCAAGAATCCGCTGGTCGTGCTCGATGACGCTGATCTTGATCGCGCGGTGATGCTGGCTCTCGACGGATCCTTCTTCGCCAGCGGACAGAGGTGCACCGCATCCAGCCGCATCATCGTGACGGAGCGGATCCATGACGCTTTCGCAGCCGAGCTTGCGAGGCGCGCTGGGGCCTTGCGTGTCGGGCATGCTCTTGACCCTCAAAGCCAGATGGGGCCTCAGGTGTCGGAAGCGCAGCTGGAGAAGAGCGTCGCCTATTCGGCAGGCGCAGCCGCTGACGGAGCATCGATCCTGTGCGGCGGCCAGGCTCTGCAGCTGGCGACGCCCGGATATTACATGGCGCCGACGCTCATCGCCGATACGCGGCCTGATATGCGTATCAATTGCGAGGAGGTTTTCGGCCCGGTCGCCGCGCTTATTCGGGTCCGGGACTTTGATGAGGCTCTTGATGTCGCGAACGCTACGCGCTTCGGCCTGTCCGCAGGAATCGTCACGCAATCCCTGTCTCATGCGCGCCGCTTCCGGGCCGGGGTCCGTGCGGGCATGGTGATGATCAATCTGCCGACTGCAGGGGTCGATTATCATGCGCCCTTTGGAGGGGTCGCGTCCTCAAGCTATGGCCAGCGCGAGCAGGGTTACGCAGCCGTTGAGTTCTACACTCAGGTCAAGACCGCCTATGTCTGGAGCTGACGGCCCCAGGGGCCGGAGGGTCGACCGTCAAGTTGAGGAAGAGTGCGATGTCCGTTCGCCACCCGCCGCGTCTGCGACCTGAAATCGAGACGCTCGGTCTGTCCAAGATCCGGGAGGTTGCGAACGCCGCCTTCGGGCAGGATGATATTCTGCGTTTCTGGTTCGGAGAATCCGATCGCGAGACACCGCTGCCGATCCGACAGGCCGCCATCGAGGCGTTGCAGTCCGGCCGGGTCTTCTACACACACAACAGCGGCAATCCCGATCTTCGTCAGACGATCGCAACCTATCTGTCAGGCCTGCATGGCCGCCCCATCGCCTCGGCGTCGATTTCCGTCACCAGTTCCGGCGTCAACGCCCTCATGCTGGCCATGCAGGCCATTCTGTCGCCGGGGGACAAGGTCGTCGCGGTCGTCCCTGTCTGGCCTAATCTCACTGAGATTCCCCATATACTGGGCGCTCAGGTGATCCGTGTTGCGGTCGAACCCTCCTCCGAGGGATGGCGCCTCGATCTCGATCGTCTGCTGGCCGCGATCACGCCGGATGTCAGACTTCTCCTCCTCAATTCTCCGGGCAATCCGACCGGCTGGACGATGAAGACGGGAGACCGCGCCGCCATCCTGGAGCACTGTCGTCGTCTGGGCGTCTGGATCATCGCGGACGACGTCTATGAACGTCTGATCTTTGATCCCTCGCGACGCTCCGCGCCCTCCTTCCTTGAGATCTCGGATCCTGACGACAGGGTGATCGGAGTGAACAGTTTCTCCAAGGCGTGGCTGATGACGGGTTGGCGCCTGGGCTGGATGGCGGCTCCCCCTGGCCTTGAGATCGACCTCGGAAAGCTCATTGAGTACAATACGTCATGCGCTCCGGATTTCGTTCAGGCCGCCGGGCTCGTCGCCATTCGCGACGGCGAGGCTGATGTGCTGGCCCTGCGGGGCGATCTTCAGGAGACGAGAGATCTGATGCTCGAACGTCTTCGGGCCATGCCAGGGGTTTCGGCGATCCCTCCTGAGGGCGGCATGTATGTGTTCTTCCGGATCGCAGGTCAGGACAACTCTCTCGACCTCGCCAAAAGGCTGATCCGCGAGGCCGGCCTCGGTCTGGCGCCGGGCGCCGCATTCGGGCCTGAGGGGGAGGGGTGGCTTCGATGGTGCATCGCCACAGCCCCGGCGCGTCTCGAGCAGGGGCTCAGTCGCCTCGAGACCTGGCTTGCGCGTTCGCGGTGACCGGATCTGTCCAGCCCTCAGTTATAGGCTTTGAGTTTCTGACCGTCGTATTCCCGCACTGACTGGCGACGGCTTTCCCACTGGGGCGGGGACATCTGACGCGACCAGGCGTCGAAGGTCTTGCGCATGGCGGCGACGATTTCCGGTCGCGACTGAGCAAGATTAACGCGCTCGGTCGGGTCGGTGAGCAGGTCGAAGAGCATGACGTGTTCGCCCGCCCCCTGACCGTCGGGACCCGCTTTTTCGGCAACCCAGAGTTTCCAGCCGCCCTCAATCATCGCCTGGGTGGGGCCGGCTCTCCAGAACAGGTTGCGAAGTGCGGTGTCGAGACCGTTGAAGCGGCTGAGCAGATTGCGCCCGTCGAGGGCGTCAGACGGCGGCACGCCCGCAGCTGCAATCGCGGTCGCGGCAATGTCCAGGCTCGAAGCCGGGGCGTTCTCCACGCGCCCTTTCGGAAGTCCCTGCGGCCACGACATGATGAAGGGCACTCGCACGCCGCCCTCAAGATGCTCACCCTTGAAACCGCTGAGCGGCGCATTCGTGCATGCCCCAAGGACATAGGATGCGCACCCGTTATCGCTCAGGAAAACCACCAGCGTCCTGTCTGCGATACCCTCACGGCGAAGGGTCGACCGGATTTCTCCTACCCCGTCGTCCAGAGCGGACACCATGGCGGCGTATATTCTCTGCCCGCGATCTTCGACATGCCGATAGCGGTCGAGATACTTCTTTGTCGCCTGAAGCGGCGTGTGAGGCGCATTGTAGGCGACATAGAGGAAGAAGGGCTTCTCCTTGTGTCTCGCTATGAACGACACCGCTTCACGGGTGAAGGCTTCGGTCAGGTAGGCGGGCTCCGCGATTTCTTCGCGCTGCCTGGAGATCGGCGCGGAGGCCCTCAGCTCCTTCATGCGGACGCCCGCCGGACGGGTGTCGGGACCCGGAGGTCCGGCTGTGGTTCGGGTCGAATACTCCGATCCGGGCGGGGTGTATTCGTCATCTCCCGGCTCAAGGTCGAGCATGAAGCTTGTCGCCCCTCCCAGGACGCCGAAGTACTCGTCAAACCCACGGTCAAGGGGATGGTAGCCTGCTGATGAGCCGAGGTGCCATTTTCCAACCAGGCCTGTGGCGTACCCGGCGGACTTCATTCGTCCCGCCAACATGACCTGACTCGGGTCGACCCCGCCGTCGCGGTCGCGTCCTACGGGATTGAACTCGTATCCGAAGCGCTCCTGGTAGCGACCCGTCATCAGCGCAGCCCTTGAGGGCGCGCACACGGGATGGGTCACATATCCTCTGGTGAACCGCACGCCGTCGGCTGCGAGCGCATCGATGTTCGGGGTACGGATGATCGACGACCCGTAAACCGAGGTGTCGCCATAACCCAGGTCATCCGCAAGGATGACGATCACGTTGGGTCTGTCCGTCGCCTTCTGCGCCAGGGCGTCCTGTCCGGCGCCCCACAGCGCAAGGACGAGTGACGCCGTGATGATGGATAGCCGCGAATTCGTCATGGCCGCTCTCCCTCCGGGACGATCTTTTTCGACCTATCCCAAGTCCTGTGAACTGAAGTCATGGCGCGACCTGATCCTCTTGTCTACCGGGCTCGCTGTCGGCCGGGGGGCGGCGATCGATCCGTCCTTCGAGCGGATGCACGCCCAGACCCCGACTGACCAGGACGGGGAGGCGTTCGACGTCAGGCGCGCTCAGGGCCAGTGAACGCCGCTGTTCCTGTCTGGCGGGGACTTTTCCGGGGTGTCTTGATTGCAGACCTCCCGGCGCGCATGGTGTCGGGACAGGAAAAGAGCGACGTCTTTGCGGTTGTCGTCTTTCCGCATGTTCAGGATCGGGACGGCTGCGTGGACGGGCCAGGAGAGAGCGTGTTGAAACGGCCTGCTAAAAGACGCGAGGCGTCTTTAGGGCGTGGGCCTGTCCGAACGGTCTCCTCGAGAAAGGGCACCAAGCCCCGGGTCAATGTCGCGGAGCGTCGGATAAATTACATCCGTATCGCCAGCCGTGTTTTTCTCGAACGTGGGATCGGCCAGGCGACGATGGAGGACGTGGCGCGCGCTGCAGGCGTTCCCAAGGTTCTGATCTACCGGATCTTCTCCTCCAAGAAGGCTCTGCTCGACGCTATTTTCGAAACTGTGGCCGCAACCGTTCACGAGAGTTATGGAACTCCGAGTTACATTTATGGGGGCCGCGCCAAGGATATTGTGGAGCGGGCTCGTCGCTGTCCCGAACCGTTCATTCTGGTTTTTCGCTACAGTCAGGTCGGAACCGACCCGGAGGGATGGGGCGAAGCCATCACCGATCTGTTCTCCGCCTATACCCGGGAGCGCTGGTTCAAGCCCGGGCCGGACGCTGAAGAAGGCGCTGAGGTGCGAGCCGAATTCGCGTCTCGTCTGAACGTCGCTCCTCTTCTCGACACCATGGTGCGCTGGCTTGAAAACCGGGATGGCCTCGATGATCAGACGCGCTTCAGGTGGTGGGCCCGGATTTCGCGAGACTATCACATGGCCTCACGGGAGGCTTACCGGCTCGGCTCGTCCGGTGAGGACTTCAGCTTGCCTGAATGAGGCGTTCTTCGTCGCCCGTCAGGATCACGTGGCGAATGGGCTTGGCGTTCCGCCTCCAGGTTTGATACGAATGCGTCTCATAATGAACTCCCAGGCTGCGTGACGGCGCAACGATGCGGAGCGATCTGACAGGGGGAGAGGTTCATGGCGGATCGGGATGTCGGGACAGATCTGTCCCGCAAGGAGGCCAGCGCCGCCACTATTGAGGCGCAGATGCGCGCCGCCTCCCGTCTGCCGGAGGATGACGGCGCTGATTTCGCTCTCGCCCGAAGGGGATTTCTGGGCACCATCCCCGATGCGGACATTCCCGGCGCCTGGAGCATGAAGCCGTACGCGTTTCTCGAGGGTGAGCGGCCTGAAACGGTTCATCCCAGTCTCTGGCGTCAGGCGCGACTGAATGCGATCCATGGCCTGTTTGAGCTTGGATCCGGCGTTTATCAGGTTCGCGGTTTCGATATCTCGAACATCACCTTCATCGAGGGTCGGACAGGATATGTCGTCATTGACCCTCTCACGTCGGCTGAGCCCGCGGCAGCCGCGCTGAAGCTGATGCGTAAGCATCGCGGCGACAAGCCGGTGACCGGCGTCATCTACACCCATAGTCACGTCGATCATTATGGCGGAATTGCTGGGGTCGCCTCACCGGATGACCTTGCCGCGGGGCTTCGGATTCTTGCCCCTGAAGGGTTCCTCAAAGCGGCCGTGAGCGAAAACGTGCTGGCTGGAAACGTGATGAGTCGGCGGGCGACCTACATGTATGGCGCGCTGCTTCCCCAGGATGGAAAGGGCCACATCGATTCCGGGCTGGGTAAGGCGGTCTCAAGGGGCCGGGTCAGTCTCGTGCCGCCGACCGAAAGCATCAGCCGGACCGGACAGCGGACAAGTGTCGACGGGATTGACATCGTGTTTCAGGTGACCCCTGAAACTGAAGCGCCCGCTGAGATGAACTTCTACTTTCCGGATCTTGGCGCACTGTGCATGGCCGAGAACTGTACCTGCAACCTCCATAATCTCTATACCCCTCGCGGGGCCCAGGTTCGCGACGCCAAGGCGTGGAGCCGCTACATCGACGAGGCGCTCCGCATGTTCGGCGGGGGCGCCGAGGTCCTGTTCGCCAGTCATCACTGGCCGCGATGGGGGCAGGAGGAGGGGCGCCGGTTCCTGACCGCTCAGCGTGACCTCTACAAATTCATTCACGATCAGACCCTTCGGATGGCCAATCACGGGCTGACGTCGAGAGAGATCGCGGAACGTCTGACGCTTCCTCCGTCTCTTGACCGGGAGTGGCATACGAGGAGCTATTACGGGACGCTCAATCACAACGCTAAGGCGGTTTATCAGCGCTATCTGGGGTGGTTTGACGCCAATCCCGCCAATCTTCATCCGCATCCTCCCGAGGCGGCCGGGGCCCGCTATGTGGAGGCGATGGGAGGGCCGGAGGCCGTGATGCGAGCCGGGCAAGCTGCCTTCGATCGCGGGGACTATCGATGGGTGGCGGAGCTCGTCGGCCATCTTGTCTTCTCTGACCCGACCCATACAGGGGCCCGGGCGCTCCAGGCGGATGCCTTCGAACAGCTCGGCTACCAGTCGGAGAGCGGACCCTGGCGCGACTTTTATCTCACTGGGGCCATGGAGCTGCGCGCGCCGCGTCCCCGATCCGCTGTGCCGCGACAGGCGGCTGCGGGTCAGTTGAGAACTCTGCCCGCTGATGACCTGCTTGATTCCCTCTCGGTCCGGCTCAATGGCGAGCGGGCGAGCGATGTGCAGCTCGCGTTCACGCTTGCCTTCTCGGATACGGGAGAAAGTTTCGCGGTATCGGTCGAGAACGCCGTTCTTCATCATGCGCCAGGCGCGAGAGGTTCTGAAGTCGTCCTCACTCGAAAGACCCTGATCGATCTCGTCCTTGGGGAGGCGGTTGCCGATAGCGCGAGGCCTTCGGGGCCGGGGCTAGAGGATCTGACCTGTCTTCTGTCCCTGCTGGATCGTTTCGACCTGTGGTTTGAGATCTCGGCCCCTTAAGGCCGTCAGCTCGCTTCTTCGCTTTTTCACTGGAGACTTCATCATGTCTGACCCGACATTCGAGACCATCCTGTACGAGGTCCAGGACGGAATCGCGACGATCACGCTCAACCGTCCCGATCGGCTCAACGCCTGGACGCCGAAGATGATGATGGATCTGATGTCGGCGTTCGATCACACTGACGCCGACGATCAGGTTCGGGCTGTGATCATAACCGGGGCTGGCCGCGGATTTTGCGCCGGGGCGGATCTCGCGGCGGGATCGAAAACGTTTGCGGCTGGCGAACGTGAGGCCGAGCGCGCCGCCCTGGGCGATACGGAGGATGTCACTCGTGATGGCGGCGGGCGTTTCACTCTGCGTGTGCTCGAGAGCCTGAAGCCCGTTATCGCAGCGGTGAACGGACCTGCTGTCGGCGTCGGAGCGACCATGCAGCTGGCGATGGATATCCGTATCGCTTCGACCAGCGCCCGCTTCGGCTTCGTGTTTGCGCGGCGCGGGCTGACCCTGGAGGCCTGTTCGTCCTGGTTCCTTCCCAGGCTTGTCGGGGTCTCGACCGCTCTTGAGTGGGCGTATTCAGGACGCGTGTTTCCGGCAGATGAGGCGCTCCAGCGCGGACTTGTCCGGTCGCTCCATGCTCCTGAAGAGCTGCTGCCGGCGGCAAGAGCGATCGCTCGCGAGATCGCCGAAAATGCGGCGCCGGTCTCCGTCGCGGCGACGCGCCAGCTGATCTGGCGCGGACTGATCCTTGATCACCCTATGGACTCGCATCGCGCCGATAGTCGGTCGATGCGCCTGCGCGGGGCGTCTGCGGACGCGAGAGAGGGGATCGCCTCTTTTCTCGAGAAGCGTCCGCCGGTCTATCCGGATCGGGTATCCTCCGACATGCCGGATCTATGGCCTGATTGGACGCCTCCCGCCTACAAGTGATCTGAGAGGACGAGCATCATGAATGTTAAGGGCAGGGTGATCTCCATCACCGGGGCGGCGAGCGGCATCGGAGCGGCGATGGCCCGCCGGTTTGCGAAGGAGGGTGCAGCGGGTCTGGTGCTGGGCGATGTCCAGGAGGGAGCTCTTCGCGATCTGGAGGGCGAACTCATGGAGCGGTTTGGAGCTACCGGCCTGAAGGTGACCGGGCTGCGGTGCGATGTGACCCGTGAGGGCGATATCAGGGAGATGGTCGAGGCGGCGGAAACGGGAATGGGTCGTCTCGACATCATGTGTTCAAACGCGGGCCTAGTGCGGGACGGAGACGAGCAGACGCCGGATGAGATCTGGCAGCTCAACTGGAACATTCATGTGATGGCCAATGTCTGGGCGGCGAGGTGGGCGCTTCCGGGCATGAAGTCCCGCGGTGAGGGATACTTTCTGATCACAGCGTCCGCGGCCGGGCTTCTGTCGTCCATGCCTTCGGCCAGTTACGCAGTCACCAAGCATGCGTCGATCGCCTTCGCAGAGAAGCTCGCGATCGATCACGGGGACGAGGGTATCCGTGTCTCAGTCATATGCCCTCAGGCGGTTGACACCCCTCTTATGGTGGGACGGTTGGGTAAGGGCGCCGCCCTTGACGGTGTCGCCACAGCGGATGAGGTCGCGGACTGCGTTGTCGACGGCCTTTCCGCCGAAACCTTTCTGATCCTCCCTCATCCCAGAGTTCTCGAGTATTTCCGGAACAAGTCCGCTGATTACGATCGATGGCTGTCGGGAATGCGAAGGGGCCGTGCGCGGCTGCGACAGGCCGAAGGTCACTAAGGTCTTGGAGGCGCTGACGGATCCTCTGCGGACCAGGCAGCCATGAGGCTGCCCGATCCATTCGGCCCGGCGTGAGGGCGCGAATCGTTTTCTTAAGCGGACGTTAACGCGAGACCTGTATTATTTCGAAAGGAGGCGCGTGCCCTTTTCGGGCTGATCGAATGTCGGTCCTGTCGTTGTGGCGTGAGTAGAATGCTCGGGGTGAACTGGAACCGCGCGTCGGCGGCAGCCGTGCAGGCGCTCCATGTGCTGACGCGCGAAGCGCGTCAGGTAGAGACCCGTGTCTCTACGGGCCTGAAGGTCGCCGATCCCCGGGACAATGGGGCCGTCTACGCAATCGCCATGGGGCAACGGTCCCGCATCGCATCCTACGCCTCGATCGCTGACGGGATCTCCCGCGCGCGCGGGCTTATCGATGTGACCTTCGCCTCCGGATCAGCAATCGCCGATATCCTCAAGCAGATGAAGGTCGTCGCCGGCGCAGCCCGGAGCGATGATCTCACTGCCGACCAGCGCCTCGCGCTTCAATCGGATTATGATGCGCTGCGTTCGCAGATCGATCGCATCGCTTCCTCCGCCCAGTTCAACGGCGCCAGTCTCGCCGCAGCGGGCGGGCGAGATCTTAATGTCAATATCTCCGATTCGATGTCATCTTTGCTGGTCCAGCAGATCCGCACCGCCAACTCGACGCCCCTGGTCGGTCCGCCCCAGCGCGTCAGCACGAACTCCGCGGGCGATCAGGCTGTCGGAGGCGATAGCGGGAACCCTTTTGTTTCGAGGGATGGTCGGTTTGTGGGGTTCCCAAGTTGGGCCACCAATCTGGTCGCAGGCGACACGAATGGTTATCAGGATACCTTTCTGAAAGATCTGCAGACGGGAGTCGTGACCCGTATCTCGACCGATTCCTTCGGCCAGCAGCCCATCGGGGGAAGCAGCAACTCGGGGCGGTTTTCCCCTGACGGCAGTTTTCTTATCCTGACCAGCAATGCGACCAACCTGGTGCCAGGGGATACCAACGGCGAGACTGACCTTTTTTTAAAGAACCTTCAGACGGGCGAGATGACCCGCATTTCCACCGATGCGACAGGCCAGCAGGCTGTCGGCGGCTCGAC
>JAGWYJ010000023.1 GCA_018969425.1 Alphaproteobacteria bacterium
AAACCGACCCGTCATTCCCAAATGAACGATGAGGCTAGCTCTCCGTGTCATTTTCCAGATCAGATACTTGGCCCGGCGATCAATCGAAATCACCGTCAGCCCTGTCAAACTCTCAGCGAGACCTTGCGGAATGGGGAAACGCAGGTCAGGCCGCCCGATGACCACGGACGACAGGGTCCGCCCCACAAGAACAGGCGCTAAACCGCGGCGAACCGTCTCGACTTCAGGAAGTTCAGGCATATTCAGAGCATATAGCCCTTCGCCGGGGCTTCGCCTATGGTCTCTTCAGAATCCCGCACGCGCAGGACGACATGACCGAAGAAACCGTCTCCTTTGGATACAGCGACATCTCGCCGTCTGAGAAATCGAGACGCGTGAAGGCTGTCTTCGCCTCTGTCGCGCCCCGATACGATTTGATGAATGATCTCATGTCCGCGGGTGTTCACAGACTATGGAAAGCTGGATTGATCAACCGTCTTAACCCTCAGCCCGGTGAAACCCTGATCGACGTAGCTGGAGGCACCGGCGACATAGGACGGGCTTTTGTCGCCGCTGCAGCGACAGCGGGTCGTCGCAGAGGCCCGGCGAAGGCTGCGCTGGCCATAATAGCCGATATCAACGAAGCGATGCTGGTGGAAGGCATGCGCGGCTCAGACAACGGGTTAGTGAGGGTAGCCTGCGACGCTGCGGATTTGCCTTTCGGCGACCGAACAGCGGATGCGGTGACAATCTCGTTCGGAATCCGGAACGTCGTGCGGATCGATGCTGCCCTGAAGGAGTTTCGGCGTGTGCTCAAGCCAGGGGGACGATTCGCCTGCCTCGAATTTTCCCATATGACGTCTCCTGCCCTACAGAAGGCATATGACGCCTATTCCTTCGCCGTGATTCCCAGGTTGGGAGAGATCGTCACCGGCGACAGGGACAGTTACCAGTACCTGATCGAGTCAATTCGCAGATTTCCAGACCAGACCTCGTTCGCGCGACGAATTGAAGACGCTGGCTTCTCACGGGTGTCCGTTACGAATTTTACCGGCGGCGTAGCGGCCCTCCATACAGGTTGGGCCTGCTAGCCACATGCTGACTGCCCTCTCAGACTGGTTTCGCCTCGCCCGGCTCGGGGCCGTCATGATCCGTCATGATGTCATATTGCCCTCAGAATACCGGAGCCATGCCCCCCTGCTTCTGAAATGGGCGGGGACAGTCTTAAGAATAACAAACGCCAGCGGACGAAAAGCGCGGACCGGCCAGACGCTCGCTGCAGAGCTGGAAAAGATGGGACCGGCATGGATAAAGCTGGGGCAACTGCTGGCCACGCGACCGGATATCATCGGCGTCACCGCAGCACAGGATCTGGCGCGGCTGAAGGACAAATTGGCGCCCTTTTCGCGAAACCTAGCCGAGACAACACTCAAGTCAGAATTTGGCGCTGAATCGAAGACATTGTTTGCCAACCTCAGCCCCCCTATCGCCGCAGCCTCGATCGCTCAGGTCCACAAGCTCGAAACTCTGACCGGAACCTACGCGGTTAAGATACTGCGGCCTGGCGTTGAACAGATAATGGAACAAGAGCTGCGAGCTCTGAGGCGACTGGCGCGTTTCGCGACAGACAACGGATCAAAGACGCTTCGCAGACTTGAGCCGGAGGCGTTTGTCGAAACGATGGCGCAATCGCTGACGAACGAGCTCGACCTCAGGTTTGAGGCAGGCGCCGCATCGGAGTTTCGCGAAATCGCAGCTTTGGACGGATTTGTCTCAGTCCCTAAAGTGGACTGGACCAGAACCAGTCGTCGAGTGCTGACGACCGAATGGGTAAATGCGCGCAGCCTCACAGACCCTCTCGCGTTGGAAGGCATTGACCGGAAAGATCTCGCAAATCGCATGACGCGTGGATTTCTCGCATGCGCTCTCGATCACGGCTTCTTTCACGCGGATATGCATGAAGGAAACATCATGGTCGGCCGCGGAGGCGAGCTGACCCTGATAGACTTTGGAATCATGGGTCGGATAGGAATGAATGAACGCCGCTTCCTTGCCGAAATCCTCCACGGCTTCCTAAATCGGAACTACCGCAGGGTGGCGGAAGTGCACTTCGAAGCGGGATATGTTCCGACAGACAGATCACTGGGAGACTTCGCTCAGGCGCTGCGATCGGTCGGGGAACCGATCTTCGGTCAGGAAGCCTCAAGCGTATCGATGGGACGAGTCCTCATACAGCTGCTTGATATTACGGAGCAGTTCGGCATGCGACTGCGTCCGGAATTAGTCCTGCTGCAGAAAACGATGGTTCAGGTCGAAGGCGTGTCGCGATCCATCGACCCCGATCACAATATATGGACAGCAGCGCAGCCGATTGTGGAACGATGGACGCGGCGCGAATTCGGCCCCGAGGGGATCGCGCGGAAAGTTAAAGAGACTGCTTTGGCGACTTTTCACGCCGTCAACCGGCTTCCCGCCCTTATCGACCGCATGGATCGGGACAACAAGACCAGAGACTATGACGTCGCAGCAAGAAAGGCGCGCCTCCGCCGGGTCAGCCATCCAAGCCGAATCCTCTGGGCGATTATAGGCGCCGCAGCGCTATGGACCTCCGCCTGGATGGTCCAAAGGATCGATTATGAAGAACTGACGGTGGAAAACGTCTCGGCGAACCTCAGGGACCAATGGAAGGCGATCGCAAAGTGATCGTTCGATGACGTCGCCTAAGAGGTGGCGTATAGTTTGCATGAGATTGTGTGAAAACGAGGGACAACGGCCACCCGGACGTTTCGCCCCCGTCAGCAGGTCGACCTCCGGCCCGTCCAGCAATCGAAAGGACATGACATGATCCGCACCATAGCCAGCCTCGCACTGATCGCCTCCGTCACAGCGTCTCAGGCTTTTGCCGGCCCCGCAATTCAGTCGACCATGCCAGTAATCCGGGCGGTCGCCTCAGACGGGGTAGTGAACATTCGAGTGTCGAAAGGGGTCATGGGACACACAAAGGCATCAACCATGAGGACTGTGACGGTTGAGGGCTTCGACAGCCAGAACAGGTCGCTGGGAACCTCAACCGTCTCAATGTCAAAAAGACTGTCGTATGCGTCCGTTCCTCTCACAGGAGATCTGAAGTCGGCTGCAAGACTTGCCATATCGGCCCAGTAAGAGCCATTAGCCGGCAACAGCCAGTAGAAAGACCCGTTCTCAACCGCCAAAACCGAACGACAGCCTGAGACCGAAGAGGGTGGAGCGCTCTCCATCCTCTTCGATAAACTGGACTCCGCCATCAAGAACAGCAGAACCGAACTCACGGCCGAGCGAGAGCTCGATACGATTGAGATCTGCGCCGCCAGCGACATCGTTGTCGCTCGCGCCAGACACGATAGCGACTGCGTGCCACTCCGACCGGGTGACAGTTAAGCCCGCCGTATAGTAGGTACGCTGCGCATTGGCCACGCCGTCGGCATTGTCGAAAGATGCAGCTTCCGCAAAAACGTCCGTGGAGACATCACTGTCGCTAGCGAAGGAATAACTCAAACCTCCGACCAGGCCGGTCTCCGCCTCGTCCCCAGGCTGCGCAGCCGCTAGGCTTCTGTAACCGAAGCTGTATCCGAACCCGCTTTCCAGCTGTCCATCAAGGCTGACAGCATAGGATTCGAGGCCTTCAGTATTACCAGGACCTCCATCGGCTAGCTCCAGAGCAGGCCTCTCAGTCCCGATGGACTTCGAGAGAAATGACCTGTCAGCGGTAAACACGGCGGCCGACAGAACATGCTCTCCTTGAACCGGGAGCTTGATGTCTCCTCCGAAACCCACCCTTTCAGTAGTCTCGTAGGACTCACCAATCTCCGCTCCGTAGAGACCAGGAGCTAGTCCCGCCGCCGAGCCGAAAACCGGATTAAACTTCCCCGCATAGAGCGAAAACGCATCGGCTGCATAATGGATCTTCAGCTCTTCAGCAAAGAGACCCTGGTTCTCGAACACGGAATCGCCGTCTGAATCCTGGACGGGTTCGAAAGTCAGGGCTGTTTCTATCGTCCAGCCCTCATTGAACTCGAATTCTGCTCCATACTCGATCTTGGCGGCGATCACGCTCAGATCGTCCGTATCGGCATCTAGGTTGTCCCATGTCAGTTCAACGACGCCCTCATGTGAGAATCGATCCTCACCCGTCGGGGCTTCCTGCCCGAAGGCAGACCCGGTCATGGCGATGAAAGCTGACATCAACGCTGTGGAGAGTTTGAAATTCATGGATTGACTCGTTTGATCGGCTGGAGGGAAGATCACGTTCCCTTTCCGATACACCAAACGAAATAACATCCGCCCAAAGGAGAGGCGCCAATTCAGTCGATGACGTTTACTCCTTAGAATTCGCTTATCCCCACCCGCCGTTTAACGCATCAGCGCCCGCACTTACGGGACTGAGACAGAAAGAACGATCGGCGACCAAAGCAGACTTAGAGCCTGTTGCTGCGACTGCAGGCTTCCTGTCATCGAACGCCAGAACGCCCGGTTCCAGTAGTGCCGCCAGAGATGGGGGGGGCGCGACCTCGGCCCTCCCCTGAGGCGGCGAAACAAACAAAGGCGCTCACGAAGTGCTGCTACCTCTTTCTCGACCCCAATATCCCCCTGAGAATATACTTGGCAAACTCTCGGGCAGCGGTTCGCACGACGACGCCCCCCGCAATCTCAACCGGACCCTGTCGGGATGAGGCGCGTCGACGAAGTTTCCTTTCGGTTTTTGCCACCTCTGTTTTGGGCTCCTCCTGGCGACCCGAACGAGTCTTGGCCCGCTCCCGAGAAGTCGGAGCGAGGCCAGACCCACCGGTGAGAGTCTCATAGGCGGATGACCGGTCCACTCTCTGGTCATACCGCCCGAAGAGCGCGCTACCAGCCAGCAAACTCTCACGCTCCGCATCGGTTAGCGGCCCAACCCGGGACGAAGGGGGTCTGATAAGCGTTCGTTCAACCATCGTTGGAACGCCCCTCGCATCAAGCGTCGAAACCAACGCCTCCCCAGTCGCCAGCTCAGAAATAACCGTCTCTGCATCAAACCCGGGATTAGGCCTGAAGGATTGAGCGGCGGCCTTCACACCCTTGCGCTCATTCGGCGTGTAAGCGCGAAGCGCATGCTGAATCCGGCATCCCAGCTGCCCGAGCACCGCCTCAGGCAGATCCTTTGGGTTTTGGGTCACGAAGTAAACGCCCACCCCCTTCGATCGAACGAGACGGACCACCTGCTCAATCTTTTCAACTAGGGCCTTCGGAGCGTCGGCAAAGAGGAGATGGGCCTCATCAAAGAAGAATACCAGCTTAGGCTTTTCCGGATCTCCGACCTCAGGGAGCGATTCAAAGAGTTCGGCGAGAAGCCACATCAGAAAGGTCGAATAGAGGCGCGGCGACTGAATAAGCCGTGTCGCATCGAGAACATTAACATAACCGCGTCCGTCTGGAGCCGTCCGCATCAGGTCGGCTAGCTGAAGAGCAGGCTCGCCAAAAAACGCCTCCCCACCCTCCCTTTCTAATAAAAGCAATTGCCTCTGCACCGCGCCCACAGAGGAGGAGGCGATGTTCCCATAGCGGACCTGAAGTTCGGAAGCCGCTCCTGAGACATGGGTAAGAAGACTCCTTAGATCCTTAAGATCGAGCACGAGAAGGCCCTGATCGTCCGCATACTGAAACGCAATGGTCAGGACGCCTTCCTGGGTCTCGTTAAGCTGCAAGAGGCGGGCGAGAAGTTGCGGCCCCATGTCAGAGACCGTAGCCCTGACAGGGTGCCCGGTACGGCCCCACACGTCCCACAACGTCACGGGGGCCGCCTGATATTCTATCGGCCCGAGGCCGATCTTGATCGACCTTTCATTAAGCCTGTCGTGGAGCCGACCGGCTGGATCGCCCGCGAGAGCAAGACCTGACAGATCTCCCTTTATATCTGCGCAAAACACCGGAACGCCTGCAGCAGAAAATTGCTCAGCAAGCGTCTGCAACGTTACAGTCTTGCCTGTTCCAGTGGCGCCAGCCACAAGACCGTGCCGATTGGCTCGCGACAGAAGGAGAAGCTGGCGCTCCTCAGCGTCTGGCCCGCCAGCTCCAATAACGATGTCGTCCGCCATTCAAACACCCCCAGGAACCCGGCCGACCATCAGACCGCCGCTCTCAGACCTGAAGATGCCGTTAATCTGATTCGATCCCCACTTCGCCTCGTTCGAAGACCTGATGCCGCACCGCCGCCTTTCAAGGCTGGGAAAGGGGCGATTAGAGGCATCTTCGCTGCTAACGTCCAGGCCGAATTCGAAAAAACATGTCATCGCTAGGGGCCCTATTGAGCATGCTCATACCATCTTCCTATATTTAAGGAGAATGAATATGCGCCAGACGGCGGCGCCGTGATTGCCTGGTCGGAGAACGATTTTGGATCCCAAACGTGATGATGGCGATAAGCGACCCACATTCAATCAGGCGTTTAACGCCGCTCTCAAGAAAAGAACCGGCCTTCCGCACCCCGACGACCTGTCATCCTTTGTGAGGCAGTATGCGAGCGACCAACGCCACGTCGATCAACTCACTCTGACGCCGGAGGATGCCGCAAATCTCGCCCTCGATCTCCTGGAGGCTGGGCGAACTGCGGCAAGCGAAGACCGTCGAATCATCAGAATCCGGCCCACAAAGGCGGGCAACGATATCTCGGAGACATGGGTCGCGGAAATAGTCGGTCCTGACATCGCCTTCTTGCTCGACTCCTCAGTCGCAGCGTGTCAAGAGCGCAGAGTCCCCGTCCACGCGGTAAAACATCCCGTTTCTCAAATTGATGGACGTCCGTTTTCCTTTATTCAGATCTTTATCCCCGCCCTCGACACCGCGAAGCGAAAAGGCCTTCTGAACGCACTCTCTGAGGCGATTTCGGACGTAGAGCTAGCCAATCACGACTTTTTCTCAATGCGCGAGAAAATGCTGGCGGCAGCTGAGACATTATCGACCATTGCACCCCGAATAAACACGTTTGACGAGGAGAAACTCGAGGCCTGTGCTTTTCTGAATTGGCTGGTTGAAGATCACTTCACCTTCCTGGGCGTCCGGGATTACGTCTTCGCACGAGACGATCAGGGCCGCCTGACAGAAGGGGAACCCATCCCGGTGGAAGGCTCTGAGCTGGGAATCCTGCGCGACACGACCCGAAGCGTGCTGTCGCGTCGCGCCGAACCGACTACATTGACGGAGCAGGTTCGGGAATTTCTGAATGAGCCCTCGGCGCTCATCGTGGCGAAAGCAAGCTTCATTTCTCGGGTTCATCGACGAACCCATGCAGATTACATCGGAGTGAAGAGGTACGATCATTCAGGAAACGTCATTGGAGAGACCCGCTTTGTGGGGCTGTTCACCTCTGAAGCTTACTCCCAGTCGGTGGACCTGATCCCTCTCATCCGCCGGAAAGTTGATCGGGTCAGAGCCATGCACCCGAAAGACTCGAGATTTTCCATAAAGACTTTGAATTCCGTCCTCCAGGCCTATCCGCGAGACGAACTTTTCCAGATTTCAGAGCCCGAACTCTTCCGAATAGCGGAAGGAATACTTCAACTGAGGATGTGCACAGACACAGCTCTCTTCATTCGTCGGGATCGCTTCGACCGATACGTTTCCGCGCTGATATTCTGCTCACGAGACTCCTACAATTCGGAACGTCGCGCCAAGGCGCATACCCTTCTCGCAAAGTCATACGGCGGTCGATCATCCGCTTTTTATCCGGCCTTCACAGACGGAGGCCTGGCGCGCGTTCATCTGATCATTGGGCTGGACTCGCCCCATCCCGAACCTGATGAAACAGACCTTCAAAACGAAGTGCGAAAGATCTTCGATCGATGGGAGGACAAACTCGAGCAGGCCGCTCTCGTGGACGGACCAGCGTCTGAAGAAATTTCAGGTTTTCACTTCACAGACGCCTACAAGGAGGCGTTCCAACCTATAGAGGCACTGGCGGACATCAGGACAATTACCGCCATGCCGCGGGACCAACAGCTTCTGGCCCGCTTCTGCGGAGAAACCTCCCGTCCTGGAGAATGGCAGATCAGGATTTATCACCGAGATTCCCCTGTACCTCTGACATCAATAGTTCCTCTGCTCGAAAATCTGGGGTTCGCCGTTCAATCGGAAGTGGGCCATCCGGTAAAAATCACTGAGATCGATCAGACGCATAAGCAAACAATTCATATTCACCACGTGACCGCACTCACCTCATCTGTTGCCGCAGCAGCAGACAGTCACATAGAAAAAGCAATTGAGGCTGTTTGGAGAGGCGACACGGAGAACGACGCATTCAACAGCCTTGTCCCCCAACTGGCGATAGACTGGAGATTGGCGGCGCTTTTAAGAACTGTTTGCCGATTCAGAAGTCAGTCGGGCCTCGACCCATCTGAAGCGATTCAGATCCGTTCGTTGCGCGAACACAAGACCATAACAAGCGACCTCATACGTCTCTTCGAATCGAAGTTTGATCCTGACGAGTACCTGGACCTGAACCAACGTCAGGAACGGGTCACAGAACTGGAAGCATCCATACTGAAGTCGCTTGAAACAGTTCCCTCTATCGAGACCGACCGCTGTCTGCGCAGGATTCTCTCGGTTTTGATCGCTGCCGTGAGGACGAATTTTTACCTTCTGAACGCCGTGGGCGAGCGAGAGCGCTTCATATCGATCAAAATTCGCAGCGCCGACGCCGGGCCCCTTCCCGCGCCGCAGCCTTTATTCGAGACTTTCGTTTGGTCTCCCGAAGTGGAAGGCGTGCACCTGCGCTTCGGGCCCGTTGCGCGAGGAGGGATTCGCTGGTCTGACCGGCGCGAAGATTTCAGAACCGAAGTCCTCGGCCTTGTCAAAGCCCAGCAGGTCAAGAACGCCGTTATCGTTCCCGTCGGTGCGAAGGGCGGATTTTTTCCAAAACTTGCCCACCCAAACCTCGGAAGACCACGTTATCAGGAGAAAGGAGCCGAAGCTTATCGTCAGTTTATATCAGCGCTCCTTCAGATTACAGACAACATTCAGAACGACGCTACCATTCGCGATAAGCGGCTGATCGCATGGGACTCCGACGATCCGTACCTCGTAGTTGCCGCCGACAAGGGAACATCGACCTTTTCCGACACGGCAAATAGGCTTGCGCAAGAGCATGGCTTTTGGCTCGATGACGCATTCGCGTCGGGTGGATCAGCGGGCTATGACCATAAGAAGATGGGCATAACAGCGCGTGGCGCCTGGGAAGCGGTCAAGCGACACTTCCGGGAAATGGGCCGCGACCCCCTAACAGAACCAATTTCGGTTATCGGGATCGGCGATATGTCGGGAGACGTTTTTGGAAATGGACTTCTGCTGTCCAGATCAATGCGCGTATTGGCGGCCTTTAATCACCAGCACATATTCGTTGATCCGAACCCTGAAGACCTTGAGCGATCATGGACTGAGAGAAAAAGACTATTTGATCTTCCCCGATCCACATGGGCCGACTACGACCGTTCTCTATTGTCACGAGGAGGGGCAATATTTGACCGAACGGCGAAATCAATACCGATCTCGCAGGAGGTCGCACAACTCGCCAGTATCACGACACCGACCAGTTCGCCTGATGAACTCATCCGAGCTCTTCTTGAAGCGGAGGTCGACCTTCTATGGTTCGGAGGGATCGGTACGTTTGTTAAAGCCTCCCACGAAACTCACTCATCTGTGTCTGACAAATCGAATGACGCTATTCGCGTTGACGCCAATCGCATGAGGGCGAAAGTTGTTGCAGAGGGGGCGAACCTGGGGCTAACGCAGGCCGCGAGGGTGGAATTCGCCCGCCGGGGAGGAAGGATCAACACGGACGCGATCGACAATTCCGCCGGAGTGGACTGCTCAGATCACGAAGTGAATATCAAAATTCTTCTTGCTGACTGCATCCGACGCGGTGGGATATCCAGATATGCCCGAAACGAACTTCTTAGCGAGATGACCGAAGAGGTTGCCGATCTGGTCCTTCGAAACAACTATGATCAGACCCTGGCCCTCAGCCTGCTTGAACGCTCAGCAGCAGACGACATCGAGAACCATGAACGCTTCATCAAGCGCATGGAGGGCAGCGGCCGCCTTCGTCGCGACCTCGAGGGCCTGCCTTCGTCAGAAGCGATGGAGGACCTCAAGAGGAAGCGAATGGGACTGACAAGGCCTGAATTGGCGGTCCTTATGGCCTATGCGAAGATGGACCTGTTTGAGGCGCTTATCAGATCTTCAGCTCCTGACGATCCAGGGTTCGAGAGCCTTCTGAAGAGATATTTTCCGACAGCCCTTCAGGGCTTCAGCTCGAGCCTTGCAGGACACAGGCTGCGTCGTGAGATCATAGCGACTCTTTTGTCAAATAGATTTGTGAATCTAACCGGACCCGGATTCGTTTCGGAGACGATTGACTATGAGGGTCGCGACGCGACGAGAATGGCCCAGGCTCTTGAAGCTGCCCTGCGAGTATTCCGCCTGGACGAATTGACCGACCGCATCAACGCGGAGGATGGACGGATCCCGGCAGTCGCTCAATTCGAGATGCTGACTGAGACCTCGTCAAATCTGAAGTTTCTCGCCAACGTCTTCGGAAGCTGTCCCCATTTGAAAGAAGGGGGATCAGTTCAGGACCTTGTAGACAGATACGCGTCAACCGTCCAAGAGATGAGTCCATATCTGCCCGATGTCCTGTCTCCTTTTGTGTTGGCTCGTGTCCGAACAAGAGAGGCGGCGTATATCAAACTCGGATCGCCGGCGGATCTGGCGCGAGATGTGGCGCTGATCCGTGCGCTAGCCTCCTGCTGCGAAGTCAAGGATATTTCGATCAAAACGGGCTGGCCGCTCAAAAGTGTTGCCAAGCTTCATCACGACATCGGCTCATCGTTCAGAATAGACGAGCTGCGAGCCGCCGCCAGGGACGCCTCGGCATCGAATGAGTGGGAAAGAATTGCAATTCAGAAAGTTGCTGAGGAGCTTCCCCGCCAGCAAGCGGAGCTGACTGCGTCGGTAATCTCATCGGTTGGTCGCGCCTCAGATCCGAAGCAACCCGAAACTTCGATAGTTTTTGAGCGTGCATTCGCTATGTTGGGAGGGGGCGGACAAGCACAGGCCGACCGGCTAACCAGCCTCATGAAAGCGTCGAGCGAAGGATCTGGCTGGACTCTTGCAAAATTGGTGCTCCTGAGCGAGGCAGTTCGAGAAATCGTAAACAGCTGCCAGGATCGCCTGCAGCGCCGTTAGAGCAAGGTACGGGCACGTGGTCGATCGCGACATGACGTTTCGAGACGCCAGGGCGAGTGACGCCGCGGATCTCGCCCGAATTGGGCGCGAGACGTTTGCGGAAACCTTTGGCCACCTGTACCCGCCAGCCGACCTGAAATCGTACCTCGACGAGACCTACAGCCTCGAAGCAATGAATGAGGACCTGGCCAACCCCGACGTCGAGGTTCGCGTCGCATTTACCGGCAAGCGGATCACCGCTTACTGCAAGATTGGCCCAACCAAATTACCAATAGATACAGGGTCAGAGCCATCTCTCGAACTTCATCGTGTTTATGTCTACGAGGCTCGTCAGGGCATAGGAGTCGGGCGGATTCTACTCACATGGGCGATCGAACGGGCTCGACAGCGAGGAGCGAAGAACCTGTTCCTTGGCGTTTGGGAAGGGAACGAGCGGGCGATTTCCGTCTATGAGACCCGTGGTTTTCAGAAAGTCGGCTCCTATATCTTCCACGTTGGCGAAAGCCGGGACAATGAACACATTATGCGTCTTAGGCTGACGTGAGGTGTCTACCGTCCCGGCTTATTTCCATAAAAGTTAAATGGATTTAGAGGGGCTATCTCATTATGGCGGATTTTTCAGCGCTGGTGTCTGACCCTGGCGCATGGGCGGCTCTTATCTCACTGGTGGTGATGGAGATCGTCCTCGGGATCGATAATCTGATCTTCATATCCATTCTAACCAACAAGCTGCCGGAAGCCCAAAGACCGAAAGCCCGGACGATCGGCATTTCGCTTGCTCTTGGAATGAGGCTCGCTCTTCTTGCTACGCTGGCATGGATCGTCGGACTAACGGCCCCCGTCTTCAATCTGGGCATAACGGGCCCACTGAACGAATACGGATATCCGCAATTCGAAACCGAGTTCTCGTGGCGCGATCTCATCCTGATAGCAGGCGGCCTGTTTCTCGTCTGGAAAGCGACCTCTGAGATTCACCACAACATGACGCCTGAACGGGAGACGGAAGGTCCGAGCCTCGGACGCGTCGGACTGAACTTCGGCGCCGCGATTTTCCAGATCATCCTTCTCGACTTAGTGTTCTCAATTGACTCGATCCTGACCGCCGTGGGGATGACCGACCATCTTCCGATCATGGTCATCGCTGTGCTGTCGGCAGTTCTGGTCATGCTTCTGGCGTCAGGCCCCCTTGCGAAGTTCATCCACGACAACCCGTCTGTTGTCATGCTTGCGTTAGGGTTCTTGCTGATGATCGGGATGGTTCTCATCGCGGACGGCTTCGGAATCCACGTCCCCAAGGGCTATGTATATGCGGCTATGGCTTTCTCCGCCTTCGTGGAGAGCCTCAATCTGATCGCCAGACGGCGCCGACTGAAGAAAGAGGCTCATTCCCCGGAAAACGGCTAAGGCCTCTTTGAAAGGCCGAATGGCCGCAATAGCGAGGTTGCCTCCAGTGTGATGCTCAAATCGGGAGCGCGCTGGAGGCGACTTCGCGTTCACGTCCAGGCACATCCTCCGCGATCTATTTTTTCATCGGACTGGAGTATCTGAGATCAGAGGCCAGCTCGACATCGTCAAGCGTCTTCATGAACGCCACAAGAGCCGCGCGATCGCTAGGAGAAAGCCCTAGTTGCTGGGCGCCGGCGCCTTGGCGAAGACGATTGTCAAGGGCGGGCCCAAGACGGATGCCCCGGTCATAGAAGTCCACAACCTGCTCAAGGGTGTCGAACCGGCCGTCATGCATATAAGGCGCAGTCATCGCGACGTTTTTAAGTGACGGAGACTTAAAAATCCGCGTTTCGCCAGCGTCAAGACCATTACTCAGGGAGTTAGCCGCAAGAGAGAAGCTCGGAGGAAGGTGACAGGCTGAACAACCTGCCCCGCCCTGTCCTCGGCCCGTCATGAAAAGCTGACGACCACGATTCTCCTCAACAGTCAGATTGGGCAAATCAACGCCAAGATTGCGATTTGGCGCTGCCGCGTCGAAAACGGTCGCATATCCCGTGTCCCATCGACTTGAGGAGGACACCAGCGACCGTTCGAACTGAGCAAGCGCACGACCTATCCGAGCCTCAGAAATAACTGGGGTGCCAAAAGCGAAGCTGAACAGATCGGAATAATACCCGAGCCCCTCCAGCTTCGCGATCAGCGCGCCGAACCCGCCCGCGGCGTCATTCCAACCCATTTCAATGGAATTGATAATAGGTTGCGACGCCTGATTTTCGACCGAAACGCTTCGCCTGTCCCAGAACATCTCACCCGGTCGATAGAAACGGACGTTTGCGAGCGCCATAGAGTGGGCAGACGTAAACGACGCTCCGTCAAACCCGACGCTGAAACGCCTTGGGTCTGAAAATCCGTTCGCCTGGTGATGGCATGAAGCACAAGCCACCGTGTCATTTCGGCTGAGTCGCTTGTCGTAGAAAAGCACGCGACCCAGCGTTGCTATCCTGTCATCGACGTTGTTGCCCGGAGGGGTATTATCCAACGCAAATACAGTTCCGTCGAAATATGCTGGAAGATCGAGACGCGAATATGGCGTCACCGTATCAAAATCGACAGTCGTGAACTCCGCCACGCGGGCTGGTGTCGACGAGGACGGGTTTGGAACGACGTTCAGAGCGCGAGAAGAAGGACCGGCGCCAAGGCTGCTGGAGGCGGAAACCGAGCATTGATAGGTCCCGCCATTAGTAAGTCCAAGCACAACGATCGGACTCGACCGACCGAACACTGAGGCGGTAGCCTGTCCAGACACGCAAGCGGCCGAGTATCGCACGATTGGAGCGCCTCCCGACGCTGCTGGAGGGTCAAACCTCAGGGCCGCACTTGTGTTTCCAGGCGTAACGCTGACTAAGGTTGGAGCACCAGGCGTCCCAAGCGTGCCGAGAGGCGTTGCCGATACCGCCGTCGACCTCGGCCCCGCCCCGAACGAGTTCGATGCTGACACCGAGCAGGAGTACGTCACCCCGTTGGACAACTCTGAGACAGCCAGAGGGCTGGACGATCCTGTCGCCGACACAGTCGTTGCTCCGGCCGTGCAGAACGCGGAGTAGCTCGAAACAGCGCTGGAGCCGGAAGACGCTGGCGGATTGAAGGAAAGCGATATGGACGCGTTTCCAGGAGTAGCGGAGAGGCCCAAGGGGGCGCCAGGGATATTAATCTGCACGGCGACATCGGAGGCGCCTGAAGACCCCCCCCCGCCGCAGGCCGCCGCCAGCAAGCCAGACGCCACCGCCAGCCATCCATGACGCGTTCGGCCAGACAAAATCCCGCCCATGGGCTCAGTCATCCCTTGGTCCAACATGCGCTCTCCACGAACTATCGCTCGCCAGCATCACCAAAGGTCTGAGCCGGACATCCGAAAATTCACAGCTTGCGCAGGTGAGACAACCACGAATGTGTCAAAAGATGTATCAGGCCGCCGCTTATCTGGCTGACTGAACGAGCTCAGATCGGTCTGACAGCACCTGCTGCCGGTGAACGCACATTGCTGTTATCAAAAGCCAGGCGAGCTTAGCCTCAATAAGGCGTCTCACTATCGGCAGCCGACGCCTGCCGGATCGACTTGAGGTAGGCCACAAGCGCGTCGGCTGCGAGGACGTTGAAGTCAAAAAGCGGCATATCCTCATGGCCAAGCTTAACGCCGTCGACCAGATGATTTATCAGCGCCTCTTCATCATAACGCCCAAGGAGGACCGCCATTGAAGGCGCATCGGGCCGCCCTCCCCCTGCGGCGCCAGATCCCAGAGCGTGGCACCCCGCACACTCTCGCTCGGCAATGACCCTGCCCTGCTCAATCAAAACCGCATCAGGATTGAAGGTTTGAGGGGACGACGCGTCCGGGGTCGATCTCGCAGAGACCTCTGGCGGAGAACCAGGATCATCCTGACTGCACGCAGCAACGACGAACGCTACACCCAAAACGCCCGTGAGAAAAAGAAACTGACTGCGCATGCGCGAAGTATTGCCTCAATTTACGTGATCGAAAAAGCCGCGAGTTCAGACAACCCAATAGAATGAGTCTTCGAAACATTTAGTCCCGAGAACCTTGACAGCTATCAACCCCTCGCTTTTTTCCGGAAATGCCTGTAGACGGACGCGCGTAAAAGGCCCCTCCCCCAAGAAACGAAAAGCGCCCGTATCATGAATCTCCGCAATATTGCGATCATCGCGCACGTGGACCATGGCAAAACCACCCTCGTAGACTGCCTGCTTAAGCAGTCCGGCGTCTTCCGGGAAAACGAAGCCACCACAGAACGAATGATGGATTCGAATGATCTCGAGAGAGAGAGAGGCATCACCATCCTGGCTAAAGCCACTTCGGTGGTCTGGAACGACACACGGATAAACATTGTCGATACCCCGGGCCATGCGGACTTCGGAGGAGAGGTGGAACGGATCCTGAATATGGTGGACGGGGCCATCGTGCTCGTAGACGCTGCTGAAGGGCCTATGCCGCAAACGAAATTCGTAGTCTCCAAAGCCCTAAAGGTCGGACTGCGGCCGATCGTATGCGTGAATAAAATCGACAAGGCGGAAAGCCGTCCGGACGAAGTCATCAATGAGGTGTTTGATCTGTTCGCCAATCTTGATGCGACGGATGAACAGCTGGACTTCCCGATTATCTACGGTTCCGCCAAGAATGGCTGGATGAGCACTGACGCCACGCGCAAGACCGAAGACATGACTGAGCTGTTTGAAACAGTGCTCCGCCATGTTCCGGCGCCGTCTGTGGCGGGCGGGTCATTTCGCATGCTCGGCACCACCATCTCCTCGGATCCCTTCCTTGGACGCATTCTGACGGGCCGGGTAGCGTCAGGCGTCGTGAAACCCAACCAGACCGTCAAGGTTCTGTCACGAACAGGCGAACTGGTCGAACAAGGACGAGTTTCAAAGGTACTTGCGTTTAGGGGGCTCATTCGCTCTCCAATCGACGAGGGACGGGCTGGGGACATCGTTTCGATTGCTGGCCTGACAAAAGCCACTGTCGCCGACACGGTCTGCGCACCGGATGTTGCTGAAGCGATGGAAGCCCAGCCGATAGATCCGCCCACCCTGGCGATGACGTTTCGGGTGAACGACAGCCCTCTGGCGGGTACTGAGGGAAAGAAGGTCACGAGTCGGGTCATTTGGGATCGGCTTCAAAAGGAAGCAGAGGGCAATGTGGCCCTGCGTATCTCCAGAGCCGCAGAAGGCGACAGCTTTGAAGTCGCGGGTCGGGGAGAACTTCAGCTCGCCGTTCTGATTGAAACGATGAGAAGAGAAGGCTTTGAACTCGGCGTATCGCGGCCCAAAGTGGTTATGAAAACCGATGAAGAAACCGGCCAGAGGCTGGAGCCCATTGAAGAAGTAGTCATCGACGTCGATGACGAACACTCTGGTATTGTGGTCCAGAAGCTCTCCGAACGTCGGGCGGACCTGCTCGAGATGCGTCCGTCAGGCGTGGGTCGAACGCGCCTCGTCTTCCACGCCCCTACGAGAGGGCTTATCGGTTACCAGGGAGAACTGCTTTCCGACACGCGCGGCACGGCTGTGATGAACCGGCTCTTCCACGCCTACGCGCCCCATAAGGGAGTGATCCAGGGTCGCCATACGGGTGTTCTGATCTCGAATGGTCAAGGTGAGTCAGTCGCCTTCGCGATGTGGAATCTTGAGGATCGCGGTCCGATGATGATCGAACCCGGTTCAAAGGTGTACGAAGGGATGATCATCGGAGAACACACAAGGGGCAACGACCTTGAGGTGAACGTCCTCAAGGGTAAGAAACTCACCAATGTGAGGGCGTCCGGCTCTGATGAAGCGGTCCGCCTGACGCCGCCCATACGAATGACCCTGGAGAAGGCCCTTGCCTATATCCAGGATGACGAACTTGTGGAGGTCACCCCCGAGAACATCCGTCTCAGAAAAGTGTATCTTGACCCAAATGACCGGAAGCGCTTTTCCAGAATGACCGCCGACGCTTGATCCTGTCACCAAAACGATATGATCCGTCGAACGGCTCGACGAAACCGGTAAGAAGGTCGCCTGCAAGGCCCGTCAACGTGCAGATGAGAGTTAGAATGCTTGCCCGAGGATACGTCTGGATCGCCGCGCTGCTTGCGCTGAATTTAAACGCCTGCGGGGAGCCTGCGGGGGCGCCCCCGAGCCCCGAGGCTTCGGCTGAAGCCGCGAGCATCGTATCAGCCTCATCCGAAAACAAGGAGGGCGCCCGTCAATCGCCGCCGCCGCCGCCGTCAGATCCGCTATCCATTGGATCGCAGAGCGCTAAGGATGATCTGTATTGCGGAGGCCTGATCCTCGCCGCCTATCCGGTGCCGACAAGCGCCATGAGCCCCACGGACGAAGCAAGGTTGATCAAGAACCAAAACCTTGGGGTGAGCCTCGCTGATACGGGAATCGATAAGCTGATCGCTGAAGGTGTGGCGCACGCGACCCACGCAGGGGTCATATCGGAAGCCTACACAACCGTGGCGGCAGCCGACCTCGAAGCCGGCGTCTCCAGAATATCGATGGATGACTGTATTCGGAGAGGCGAGGCCATCCCCCCCATCGAATGAAAGTCTGCGGCGGTGAGCCCGTACCGTGAAGACGGACGCTCGCACTGAGGCTAGGCGACTAAAGGCCGTCGCCAAGCAAGCAGGTTTCCCGAGCAGGTGAAACGTCGGGTTTAGAAACACGGCGCAGTGAGACTATGTCACGGCATCGATCAGGTATGGAGGCTTGGATGGCGGGATCACTGACGACGTCAGCGACTCGGGCGAACGCCTCAGCGTACCCAACCGAGTAGAGGGCATCCCGAAGGATAATGCGCTGACCAGGAAGACTAATTCGAACGCCCAGAGTTCGCTCGTCTGCCAAGGCAGCCGCCAAGGCCGCAAGCTCCCCTCCCCCGGCCGACGTCTCGACAGAAAAGGACCACGGGACAAACCCTCGTTTGAGAGCATCGTCTCCGTACCGGATCGAAACTTCAGATCTTCCCGTTGAGTATCCCGACCAAAGTGTCGACCCACGGTCGATGAGCTCAATCCGGGCCCCAACGCTCCCATCAGCCCAACGCTGAGACTTGAGATGCCGGGAGGTCAGATCCTCCAAGTCCTGAACCGAATTCGCCTGCTCCGCCCCTGGAACGCCAAGAGCGAGATAGGGAGAGACGAAACGAACTGAAACAGGTTGAATGACAGAGGTGGACTGAGAATACTCCAACCACAACGTCGATGAACGAGCCTCCGATGCCCTGAGATTCGACGGGGCTTCATCGGAAGTCACGGGCCGCCCAATCCGCCCACCCGACGGTCCGGATGACCTGAGCGCCATAAAGTGACGCCATTTGTTAAGAGCCGCTTCCGGGCTGGTGTCGGGACCTCGTCGCACAAAATAGCTAACCTCGCGTCGCACGCCTGAGGCCTCTCCGGCCCCGGCAGAAAATTCACGCATCGGATCGCAATCAGGCGCACGTCGACAATGCTGCAGCAGTAGAGGCCAAAGCGAACCAAGATCAGGGTCGGAAACTGCAACTCTGGACGATGACGAAATCATTGGACGGTCGGGATCATCGCACCCCGTCGTGATCATGGACACAGCGGCGACGACACATACGCCGGTCCATCTCGCCCCCCCCCCGGACTTACCCATCTTTGAAGGCCTGCGTCACATCGTAGTCATAAATCCAGTCCTGACGCGAACGCACGAACCCTGGGACGAGTTTATCAGCCGCCCGGAGGAGACCGTAAACGCCAAAGCGAACGGGGCCAGACGACAAATGGAAAAGCTTCTGGTTGAAGCGAGAGCTTCTAAGCATGCGGGCTGTCCTGTCGCGCCTGAGCGCAACAAAACGCGTCAAGGCGGCGACAACGTCCCCTGAATGAAGTTCAACGCATCTGGACAACGCATAAGCATCCTCAACACCCATTGCCGCGCCCTGGGCCTGAAAAGGCGGCATCGCGTGCGCAGCGTCGCCGATGAGGACCACCCGACCATCGCTCCAGGTATTGAGCGGAGCGCGATCAAACAATCCCCAGACATGACAACGAGGGCTCTCTGCAACCAGCGCTCTGATGGGCTCAACCCATGTCTCAAACTCGGTGGAGAGCTCCGATCGGTCACCCTCTGCAACCCAGGTCTCAGAGGCATCGGCCCCACCCTCTGTGACCGCCACCACGTTCAACATCCGTCCCCCGGCGATGCGATAGGTCACCAAATGACGATGCGGCCCAACCCAAATGGTCGCGGCGGATTTGAAAAATAGCGGATCCACGGTGCTGACAGGAACTGTAAAGCGCCAGGCCCTGCAGCCTGTAAAGCGGGGGGCGTCAGGACCAATCATCTGACGACGAAGAGCCGACCTGACGCCGTCAGCGCCGATCAATAGATCACCCTCGACTTCACGCCCGGGCCCAACCAGTGCGGTGGGGCGGTCAGCGGACGCTCGATAGCCTTCGACTCGGGCTCCGAACTCGAAACTGATACCGGGAAACTGTCGAGTGCTCTCCTCGAGGATCGCAAGAAGAGCGGGCCGGTGAACATGGACGTAAGGCGACCCGTAACGCAGTGCGCCCTCTGCCCCCATCGGAAGCGAAAAGATAGTGGTTCCGGAGAGGCCTGAGCGCATGTCCAGCGACTGAGGTCGGTCTGCGATCGCCAGAAGTTTCTGGTCCAGTTCCAGAGCCCCCAAAGCCTTCAGTGCGTTTGGGCTGATCTGAAGACCGGCGCCGATCTCCTCGAAGCGATCAGCCTGCTCAAGAAGACGCACCTCATGACCGTTTCTAGCGAATGCAAGGGCGGCGGTTAACCCGGCGATTCCTCCGCCGGCAATCACAACGCGCATGTTTCACCTGCTCTCACGATCTGATGCGCACGCACATCCGCAAACCGAATATAGCCAAAAACAACCAATCAACCGTCTGGCAACGGGGAGTAGGTCAGGTTCGGTGCACGATTTCAACGGATCCGCCGTCAAACGACGTCTCGCGGACCGGAAAACAGAGCGCTCGGAACGATGGCTTCTCGCTTCGCGAGCTGGAGGGGCGAACCGCCGGCCTTGGAGACCGGCAGTTGTTATCGCCCAATAGTCTCTCTAACCGCTGGAGCGGGCGGAGGGATTCGAACCCTCGACCCCGACCTTGGCAAGGTCGTGCTCTACCCCTGAGCTACGCCCGCATCCGTAGGGTATTCCCAGCGTGACCGCCGGGAGCGCGTCTTTAAACCCAAAGGACAGAGGAACGCAAGAGGGCCCTAGTCGCCCAGTCCAGGAAGTGGAGGTTTGGGCGCCTTCAAGCGTCTTTTTGTAACGTGAGAACCAGCTTCATCGCCCGTCGCAACGTTCTTTCCATGCATATAATGACGTTGCCACCGCTCCTTCATGGCATTCGCCTCCTTGCTCTGAAGACGACGGTTGAAGTCGCCTCGCGACTGAGACCACACCGTAAACTCCCTATGGAGGGGTTCATTCGAACTCAGCATGCGCAATTGCGGCTGCACTTGTTCAAGCGCCTTATCCTGGACAAGGGTGAGAAAACAGAACGGCTCGCCCTTCTCAAATCGCACTTTTCCAGGCCGGGTCATTTGCCAGTTCATGGTGAACGGAAAAGGTAGCCAGTCTGTCTCAACAAGGCCCGAGAGCGGATAAACGCCGTCTTTGGGTTCATTGGGGGGCCCCATAGCCCAAACAGCCCAACCCGGCTCTGTCCGGAACAGATGCCCGGTATGGAAGGTGACGATACCGCGACGAAAATGACTGTCAGCGACAGAGGTCACCGGCGGCCAGGGCTCATCGGCCGTCAGAGTTATGGCGTCCTCCATTAAACCGCCGTCCCATTCAATGGTGAGCCCGACGGGACAAAGTATCTCCCACCCCGTCGTATTGGCCATGGTCAACGGCAGGCACCGGTACGGATGGCGGTCCTCGAATGCGTCCATCCAGGCTCGACGCGCCTGCCCGGGAACGATTTCCGGAGCAAACTCATAGATCTTGTAACAATCGAGGCGCATCGTTTGCTGAGATCCTCATCCGCGATCAGGGTCCATTTGCAATTCAGATACCCCAATCCTAGGACCATGGACAGCGCATGGACGCCTCTGACGCCCGACTTTGCAAGATGGATGGCGCCCGCCCCCACCCTCGCTGTCCCACTACCCTCCCAATGCCACACTCGGCTATAGAACCGGCTCCTTCACTCTAGACACGAGACAGCCCCTCTCAGAAACAGGCTGAGAGAGTGCCGACAGGACTTCAGAGGAAGGCGGAGGGATGCATCAGGTGAACCCGGAGACCGAACTCGACACGCAGCCTTTCGCAGACATCCCCGAAAAAGCTCTTTTTGACTTCCTCGACGTCTTAGGGGTGAAAACCCAAACCTATACGCATCCGCCTGTCCGAACGGTGGCTGAAAGCGAGACCGTCAAACTCGACATCGCAGGGGCCCACACCAAGAATCTCTTTCTGAAAGACAGGGATGGACGCCTGGTCCTGATCTCGGCAAAAGCCGACTCCCGGGTGGCCCTGAACAAGCTGCACCGAACTTTGGGGCTACAAAGACTGTCCTTCGCCCCGCCCGAAATCCTTCTGGCGCGTCTGGGCGTAACCCCCGGGTCAGTGAGCGGGTTTTGTCTGATTAATGATCGGATCGAACCCACGTCCAGCGCAAGAGTCAGGTTCATTCTTGACCGCAATCTTCAGAGCGCTGACCTTCTCAATTTTCATCCCCTGAGAAATGATATGACCACCTCCATCAGACGGGAGGACTTTTTCACCTTCTGTCATGCGACAGGCCACGAAATAGAATGCCTCGACTTGGACGGACTTTAGTCTTTTGGATTTGAACTTGTCTGGAACATCGCGAGAGGCCATCTACTGCCTCGCAGCCATAAGCGGCGACCAGACCATGCAAGAGGAGAACCGTTATGGAGATCATCGGAGCAGGCAAACCGGCCGGCGCCGGGACGGCTGGCGCAGCGAAAGGGATGTTCGTCACAGACGGCTCAGACCGAACATTTATGACGGATGTCATGGAGCCTTCGAGAACCATGCCGGTGATCGTGGATTTCTGGGCCCCCTGGTGTGGTCCATGCCGCACCCTCGGCCCCATCATTGAGAAAGTTGTCAATGACGCAAACGGAGCGGTTCGGCTGGTGAAAATCGATATAGACAAAAATCCGTCGATCGCCGGACAGCTCGGCGTCAAGTCAATCCCTGCAGTTATCGCCTTCAAGGACGGCAGACCTGTCGACGGGTTTATGGGAGCTCTTCCCGAAAGCCAGGTGAAAGCGTTTATCGCGAGGTTGGGCGGATCCGGACAAGGAACAGAGCCATCCGTAGATGAACTCTTAGCGGCGGCCGAGGAGGCAGGCGACGCTGGCGACTTCGGGGGAGCTGCAGAGCTGTACGCGGCGATTCTGGCAAGTGATCCGTCTCATACCGAGGCACTGGCGGGACTCGCACGATGCTATCTCAAGACAGGGGATCTTGAACGAGCGCGGCAGGTTGCCGAGATGATCCCTGAAGCGGCGAGAAAGACACCGGCTGCCTCGGCCTTATTTGCGACAATCGACCTCGCGAGCCATGTGGCGGAGCCCGACGAGCTCCTCGAACTGACAACGCGGGTCGCCAACACGCCCGGAGATCTCGACGCCCGTTTCGCCCTGGCTAATCTCCTCGCGAGTCAAAACAGGCACGAGGATGCCGTCGAACAACTGTTTGCGATCCTTGAACGCAATCTTCAATGGAACGAGGGTGCGGCCAAGGAGCAGTTGCTCAAAATCTTCGAAGTGACAGGGCCCAAATCAGATGTCACCCGGGATGGTCGGCGTCGACTTTCATCTCTGATGTTCCGGTAAGGTCGCGTTCCGATCAGCTGAAGCAACCGTAAGCGAAACGCCCCCTGATGGCCTGACTGACCGGCCGAGCATTGCGCGGTCAATGATCTGATACGCGCAGACGCTCATCTTCAGTTGGTCCGGCGGGTCACTAGGGGCGTAAACTTTAAGCCGCAGGGGACCTGCGTCTGGTCGATTCATAGAAGACGAAACTGCCCCCCGCTGCTAGCATATCAGGATCAGAACCGTTTCCTGAACGGGCGATTTTGGGGAGAGAGCCTTTATGTTTGCCACGATGACTTCGCTCCAGGCGGCTGCCCTTTATTGCGGGCTTCTCATTCTGGTGATGCTGGGCCTCAAGATGTATGTGGGGGCTCAGCGCGGGCGACTGAAAGTTGAGCCTGGCGACGTTGGCAATATCGAATTCGGCCGGGCGACTCGCGTTCAGTTAAACGCTGTTGAAGACGTCCCTCCCCTTATGGTCGGCATTCTTCTGTTGGGGCTCCTGAACCTACCGGCCTACGCAATCCACATAACAGGGGGCCTCCTTACCGTATCCAGAATTCTGCACGCGGTAGGGCTCGCGGGATCAGGCGGTTTCTCCATAGGGAGGGCCTTAGGAACTTTGGGAACTTTACTGACCTACCTCGCGGTCGCTGGCGGACTGATTATTCACGCCTTCGTCAACTAGAAACGTGAACATTCCGCCCGGGAACACAAGCGACACCTCCGCAAGAGCGACATGAGGGTTCTGGTCACTCGGGAAAAGAGAAGTCTGTGACGAAAGTCTTCCGAAAACTCTCAGATCTTCCCGAGCGCCTCAGGATCTTTCCGCTTGGGGGAGCCATACTTTTCCCCCGAGGCGTTCTCCCGCTCAACATCTTCGAGCCGAGATATCTGAACATGATCGATGACGCGCTGGCGTCAGACAGACTCATCGGCATGATCCAGCCCTCGGGCCGGGAGGGTGGCGACGGATCTCTAGGTCTCAGCTCCGTGGGCTGCGCCGGCCGTCTGTCAAGTTTTCAGGAAACCGACGACGGACGCTATCTCATTTCCCTGGTAGGCGTATGCCGCTTCCGCGTCGCGCGTGAGACGCCATCGAGGACGCCCTATCGACAAGTCGAAACAGACTGGAGCGAGTTTCAACCGGACCTTGATAAGGTCGACCTCTGTGAGCTCGGAGACGGAGCGGCCCTGATTGAAGCGCTGGAAGGGTATCTCCTCAGAACAGGCCTGAAAGCGGATTGGCGAACCATTCGGGATGCGCCCATCGAGGAGCTGATCAACTCGCTCAGCTCAGGATGCCCATTTTCAATTCCCGAGAAGCAGGCGTTGCTGGAAGCCCCGTCGCTGAAGGAACGATATAGCGCCTTGTTGTCTCTTCTGGTAATGGAGCGTCCCGGTCACGGTGGCGGGTACGTGCAATGACGAACGAAAATACGTTGGAAGCGGATGCTGGCGTGGATCCGCGTCTCCTGGAAGTTTTAATCTGTCCAGTCTCCAGAGGGCCCCTGATCTACAATCGGGAAAGCAACGAGCTTATTTCGAGAGGCGCGGGGCTCGCGTTTCCAATCAGGAACGGTGTTCCGATTATGCTCGCAGATGAGGCCCGAGAGCTTGAAGGTGGAAAGTGACGACCCTGGACGGTGAAAAGCTGTCTTTGAGCACGGATGCCGACCGCCGCCCCTGGCCGACTAAACTCAGCTTCCTTACGTCGGAGGCGCGTCTTTTTGTCGAGTTCGATGATGGATTTTCGGGATCCGTTCCCTTCGAGCTGCTTCGTGTGGAAAGTCCGAGCGCCGAAACGCAGGGACACGGCGCATCTCGTCCCCCGCCCCCGCGGGGCAAGAAGACGATAAATGTAATCGGAGCTGATCTGGTAGGCAGATACGCCGTTCGGATCCGATTTTCGGATGGCCACGACACGGGTCTGTTCACTTGGCCCTATTTGCGCGAACTGGCTCAAGAAGCTGATAGCCGGATGAAGGCCTATCTCCGTCGCCTCTCGGAAGCGGGCTTGTCTCGAGACGCCTGATCAAGCCTGCATAAGGGTGGGCAAATCCCCGGTATCTGCGCCGGCTTCCCTCATTAGCCATGATCGGATGGCCGGACTGGACCCCATCAGATCCATTGCACCGCCCGCGAGGGCTCGAAGTGCTGGCGGACCCGAAAAGATCTGGGAAAACCCTTCCATGACCGCAGCCGTCGCGACCGCATCTGAACGCCGCCAGCGTGTGTAGCCTGAAACAACAGCAGACGATCCGATATCAAGACCCAGTCTCTGAGCGTCACAAATCACATCGACAAGAGCTGCGACGTCCTTGAGGCCAAGATTGAGCCCTTGTCCGGCAAGGGGGTGAATCTGATGAGCGCTATCTCCGGCAAGGGCCACTCGATCGCCATGAAAGCGATCAGCGACATGAGATCCAAGAGGAAACGACTGTCTACCTGTCGAGAGGCGGGCGCCCTTAAGAATCGCGCCGAGACGACTGGCCGCCTCATCTATAAAATCATCATCGGTAAGGGCCATCAGCGCATCTGCGGCGGCAATAGGTTGGGTCCACACGATGTTGCCGCGCCCCTCCCTGAGAGGAAGAAACGCCAGAGGACCCCGCCGCGTGAAAATCTGACGCGCGACGCCCCCATGACCGCCAACAATCTGAACAACGGCAGAGATTGATTTAAGAGGATAATCCCAGCCGTCAAACCGAATGCCGCTGGACTGACGAATAACAGACCGAAGACCGTCGCAACCCACAGCAAGCCTTGCACGAACTCTATGTCCGCCCACTCGCAGAGATATATCAAACGGTCCAGTCTCCACAGCCATGACAGGACCGATGGGGGCGAAGCCCACCAGACTATCCTGGTCCGCCGCACGCATTAGCGCGAGCGTCAGGCCCTCCTCTGAGATCATGTAACCGAGCGGGGAGCCGTCCTGACTGTCTTCAGCCCGAACCCCCAAGGTTCCATCTGCACAAACGGCGGACAGTCCCCAGACAGGCTCCGCCATAGCCGCAAGAAGGTCTCCAAGTCCTAGAGACCGCCAGATTCGCCAGCAACCGAATGAGACCATGAAATGTCGGCCCTGAGAGGGCGAGCGCTCTGGTCGCGCAGAAGCCTCAAGAACAATTGTCTCAATTCCGCGTTGGGCCAGCGCCAGCGCGAGCGTCAGTCCGACAACGCCTCCGCCCGCTATCGCCACCGGATAGACCCGGTCATCTGAATCAAAGTGGGAAATTTCGGTGCTCATTGATGACGCCATGCCGCTAACGCCTCAACCTCTAGCGCGGGACCGCCCCATCTCACCAGATGAAACCTATGGACGTCCCTCAGCATGCCGCAATGCCGCATTCCAAGGACCGGAGAGGAATGGCCACACGCAAAAAGGCGCGCCCCTTTCAGGGCGCGCCTCCTTCAGTCCGTCCGATAAAGATCGCCGCTCGATCGCCTAGGGATGGTAGGCGACCTCACCGTGCTCCGTCATGTCGAGGCCTTCTTCCTCGACCTCTTCCTTGACCCGACCGCCGGTCGCCAGCTTGATGACAAACCAGATGACAGCGCTGCCGACACCTGACCACACCAGAGTGACGCCCACGCCCTTCAGCTGGTTGATTACCTGCACAGCATATCCCGGGTAACCCGGCACACCGCCATTGGCGTAATCGACGATCCCCGCACCGCCGAGGGCCGGAGCAACCACTATGCCTGTCGCGATGGCTCCAAAGATGCCGCCCACGCCATGAATGCCGAAAACATCGAGCGTATCGTCATAACCGAGAGCGTTCTTGAGACCCGAGCACGCAAAGAGACACAGAGGCCCGACAATAGCCCCCATGACAATCGCCCCCATGGGTCCTGCGAAACCAGCAGCCGGCGTGATCGCAACAAGACCCGCGACGGCGCCGGAAGCAAGTCCAAGAAGGCTTGGCTGACGCTTCACGAGCATTTCAGCAAAGGCCCATGAGAAGGCGGCGGCTGCCGCCGCAAGCATGGTGTTGATGAGCGCAAGCGCCGCATAACCGTTAGCCTCCAGATTCGAGCCCGCGTTAAAGCCAATCCAGCCGAACCACAGGAGACCCGTTCCGATGAGGGTGAAGGTCAGGTTATGCGGAGGCATGGGAGCCGTTCGGTAGCCCTTCCGCCGACCCAGAATGAGAGCGCCGACAAGAGCCGCGATACCAGAATTGATATGGACGACAGTTCCGCCCGCGAAGTCGAGGGCGCCGAAGCTCCAGATGAGACCGGCGCTATCGAGCAGCGCCTGAGCGTTGGCCGGATCCGACGCCATGATCGGACCGCCCCACCACCAGACCATGTGTGCGACCGGGTAGTAGACGATAAGCGGCCATAGAACGGCGAAGAGCACTACGGCGAAAAACTTAGCCCGCTCCGCCACTCCCCCCAGCACAAGCGCCGGCGTGATGCAGGCGAAGGTCATCTGAAACGCCACGAAAACCAGTTCGGGAATGCCGACCCCCACCGAGAAGGTCTCAACATTCGAAGCAGGGGTAACGCCGTTCAGGAACGCCTTGCTCACCCCGCCGACAAACCTGTTCAGGTCTCCGCCGTCAGTGAACGAGAGACTGTAACCAACGGTCGCCCACATAACCATTCCGACAGCAACAACGATCATCACCTGGCTGAGGATCGAGACCATGTTCTTGGATCGAACAAGGCCGCCGTAGAAAAGAGCGAGACCCGGAATAGTCATAACGAGCACGAGCGCGGTGGAAATGAGCATCCATGACACGTCGCCCTTGTCGACCGTGATCTCAGGAGCCGCTGCAGGCTCAGCTTCAGCAGCAGGAGCCGGCGCAGCCATCTCCGCTGGCGGCGCAGCTTCGACCGCCGGAGCTTCCGTTGTTCCTGCAACGGCCGGCGCGGCCGGTTGAACGGCGTCGGCAGGCGAGGCGGGGGTCTGCGCGACCGCCAATCCTCCGAAGGCCGAAAGCATGATCACGGCGAGCGCCGCGGACTTGGCGCGGAAACCTGCGCCCAAAGCGGATGGACGATCCTCTCGTCCTTTTATGATATTCATGTGTCTCCCCTGAGGTTGACCAGCAACCGACCGTTAACAAACGAAAGTTGAGACCGGATACGAACGACCCGCACTCACTCCACCGGCACTACGCGAACCCTAACGATCGAGGATCAATGACGCGGGACCGACCCGACCCCGCCCTCCTTCAGATTGCACAATTTTTGACCGACAAACTGGGCGGTTGGCGCAATTTGGTGCGCATGTTGGCAAATGTTCCGATGGTTTTGGGGGGCGGAACCGACTGAGTTCCAAACATCGCCCAAGGATTGGGCGCCCTCCCGGCTTCACGAAAAGCATTGTCGTTTGCGAGGCGTTAAGAGCCGCAGCTCATAGTCGTCAGGATTGTGCTTAACCCGGATCAAGCAAGGACGCCTGCATGCCGCATGCAAAGACGCCCCATGGTGACGAGCGGACCTCAATGACGAAGAGGCCGAGCGGCTTTCTGCGCTTTCTCACAGGCCTCGCCGCCTTCTCGACGGGGGTATTTATCTGTGGGGCCTGCGGATCGTATTCGCCATCGGATCCAAGCCTGAATTCAGCCGCTTCAGCGGCTCCGCAAAACCTCTTCGGATATCCGGGCGCCCTGTGGGCGGATATCATGACTCAGGGGTTTGGCTGGACCGCCTGGCTCATGGGCTTCGCCCTCATGATCGGCGGCTTGAGACGTACCTTGGGAATTGGGCCGCGGGACCCGGCGGCATGGGCGTGGGGAGCCGCAGCACTGGTTCTGTCGGCGTGCTGTCTAGCCGAATGGCCGATCCCCAAGACATGGCCGCTGGCGGCCGGGCTGGGCGGCGTCATGGGCGACACCCTTCTGGCTGCAGCCGCCATCCCATTCGCCGCGCTCCAGGCCCCGGAACCTCAGATCTGGGCCTCAACCCTTGCGGGGGTCTGCGCCGTGATGTTTGCAGCTATGGCGATGGGCCTTGGCGCGCAGGATGGGGCGGCCATTCTCAGAACCCTTCGCTCAAGCTTCAGCTTGCCGCGCAGAGATCGCACAGCGAACCTCTCTGGTTCGACGGGCGTTTCCAGTGGCTTTTTCGACAGGATGCTGACGGCGATAGGCCTGAGGCCGCGACAGCTTGCACATATCGCCACACCGGTCATCTACACCGAAGACGACGGATTTGAGGACGGTGACAAGGGCTTCTTCGCTCACGTCGGCAAAGCCGAAGGCGTGGGTGGACGCACCATACCGGTAACGCCGAGAATTCTCGACAGCAGACCTTCTCTCGACGATGGGACGCGAACGGAAGCGCCAGGTCGTCCGATCGTAAGCCCTGCAAAACCGATCGCGTATGCCGGATCTGCGCCTCCTGTTCGAACAAACGGCGCGCAACCTTCCAGCGCATCGCCCAGAAACTCGGCGACGGCTATTCCGCCGATCGAACTGCTTGAAGTTCCGCCCGCGAGAAACTCGGAAGTTGACGAGCCTCGCCTAATGGAAATGGCTCAGCGTCTCGCGGTGGTGTTCAACGACTTCGGGGTAAAGGGCAACATCACGGAAGTTAGACCAGGGCCGGTCGTCACGCTTTTCGAGTTAGAACCCGCCCCGGGAGTGAAATCGTCGCGAGTGATCGCCCTGGCCGAAGATATCGCCCGCTCCATGAGCGCGACGGCGGCGCGGGTCGCTGTCATCCCAGGCAGAAATGCGATCGGCATCGAGCTGCCCAATCCCACCCGCCAAACCGTCTATCTGCGGGACCTCTTGTCCGCTCCGGATTTCAAGCGCTCCCGGGCAGCGCTTCCTCTCGCGCTGGGAGAATCGATAGAAGGGCACGCGACAATCGCCGATCTCGGCAAAATGCCTCATCTCCTCATCGCTGGAACGACAGGTTCCGGAAAGTCCGTCGGGATCAACGCCATGATCCTGTCACTGATGTTCAAACTTCCCCCTGAAAAATGCCGCTTCATCATGATCGATCCCAAGATGCTGGAGTTGTCGATCTACGAGGGCGTCCCCCACCTTCTCTCCCCTGTCGTCACAGATCCAGCCAAGGCTGTGCTCGCCCTGAAATGGGTGGTCCGGGAAATGGAGAGCCGATACGACCTCATGTCGAAACTCGGTGTCCGCAATATCGCTGGTTTTAATCAGAAAGCGGAAGAGGCGGCCGCCAAAGGAGAGGACCTCTCCCGCCAGGTTCAGACGGGGTGGGATAAGGAAACCGGTGAGCCCATCTGGGGCGTGGAGCGGGTCAAACCCGAAGCCATGCATCACATTGTTGTTGTGATCGACGAAGTCGCCGATCTGATGATGGTCGCCGGCAAGGATATAGAAGCGGCCGTGCAGCGACTGGCTCAAATGGCGCGAGCGGCTGGCATTCACCTGATCATGGCCACGCAGCGACCCTCGGTCGATGTCATCACGGGGACGATCAAGGCCAACTTCCCCACTCGAATTTCCTACATGGTCACTTCAAAAATCGACAGTCGCACCATTCTGGGCGAACAGGGCGCAGAACAGCTCCTTGGAATGGGCGATCTCCTCTGGATGGCCTCGGGCGGAAAGATCGTAAGGGTTCACGGGCCGTTCGTGTCTGACGAAGAAGTCGAGCGGGTCGTCTCCTGGCTCAAAGATCAGGGCGCGCCGCAGTACGTTAGCGGAGTGACCGACGAGATAGAGGCCGAAGACGTGTCCGTCGCCGACGCCGCATTTGGAACCTCTTCAGGAGATCCGGATGAGGATATGTATCGTGAGGCCGTGGCGGCGGTCATCAGAGACAAAAGACCAACGACTTCCTATGTTCAGCGCATCCTGCGTATCGGTTACAACCGAGCGGCCTCAATGATCGAACGAATGGAAAGAGAGGGGATCATCTCTGCGGCTGATCACGCCGGCAAGAGACAGATTCTTACGCGCGATACGGGTCGGGATCGAAACGACGACGTAGCTGCCTGAGGATTTCGGATTTGCGCCTACATAAAGCCGGCCGAGAGGCCGGCCTTAGCTTTTTAAATTTGGGGGCGAACTCCTGAATGCGCATTCAGGAAAAACGGGCGGAAATTCCCAAACATGGTCTTGTTTTGGCCGTGAGTGGATGAAAAGACTTTCCCCATGAGCATCATCGTTACGTCAATTATCACCTGGGCTCTGAGCGGGTTTGCTACCGAAGGAGCGTCCGCGGGCAAGGAGATCAGGCCTCTTCAGGGAGCTTTTCCGTCGCACCATCGCGAGCCCGGCTCTCGGATAATCCGTGTGCAACTCGGACCCGGAGCCCCTCCGCCAGCCTCCCGCAGCGAGGCTGCTGCAAAGGAGAAGTCGGTCGCCCCGGCGGCGCCAAGCCGGACGTCAATCATCAAAAGCATGTCGGACGCCCTCATTCGGGTCAAAACAGCTCAGGGCAAATTCATCCAGGCGGATAACCAGGGGACAGAAAGCCGGGGCGCTTTTTACATCAGCCGCCCCGGGAAAGTCCGGTTCGACTATTCGAGCCCAGAGCCGATAACGATTGTTTCAGATGGAGTGACTGTCTCCATTGAGGAGCCGCGGCGCGACGCCTACGATGCCGTGCCCCTCGCCTCGACGCCGCTTAATTTGTTCCTGCGCAATTCGATCGATCTCAGCAGGGACGGCAGCGTCAAGAGTGTCACAAGCCGCGGTTCATCTCATTTCATAACCCTTGAAGATGCTTCCGGGCAGTCAGAGGGACAGATGATCCTTGAGTTCAGGGCCTCGGACTTTGAACTACTGGGCTGGACGTCGATTGACGCAAACGGAGACCAGACCCGCGTGCGGCTGAGCGACGTTCGAACGAATGTCGCGCTTAAGCCCTCGCTCTTCATCGTCCGGGATCCAGCCGATGAGGATGACAGACGAAACTAATCGTCGTTGGGCTCATGCGGGTTATGTGAGTTCGCCCACAACCGATCCTGACGCATTCACAAATCATTCAAGGCGAACCCAGTTGATTGTTGGGGAAGCATGACCAATGGTCGGATCACCGCGTCACTCTCTTGAACAGCCATTTCCCGATGACCCGCCTCTCCCTGGCGACCTGGAACATAAACTCGATACGCCTGCGTATCGACCGGGTTGTGGATTTCGTTAAACGACAGAAGCCGGATGTCGTCTGCCTTCAGGAAATAAAGTGCCAGACCGGCGAGTTTCCAAGGACGGCCTTTGAGGCTTGCGGACTACCCTACCTCGAAATCGCCGGACAAAAAGGAATGCACGGGGTCGCGATTGCGTCCAGGTATCCGCTCCAGATCTCCCCAAGGCCTGATTTCTGTCGGCACGACCACGCCCGGGTCTGTTCCGTGGAGGTGGAAGGGTTCACGCTTCACAACCTTTACGTACCCGCGGGAGCCGACATTCCTGACCCGGGATTAAATGACAAGTTCGCGCACAAGCTCGACTTTCTGGAAAGAATGACACTCTACTATTCTAAACGAGCCCGGACGCAGTCCTCTCCCCTTCTGGTTGTTGGCGACATAAACATCGCCCCGGAAGAAAACGACGTTTGGTCTCATCGCCAGCTTCTGGATGTCGTCAGTCATACTCCCGTGGAGACAGACGGCCTGAAAAACCTCCTCAATCAGGGAGAGCTGTCGGATGTTGCAAGAGTGAAGCACAGCCCTGAGGAGAAGCTGTACACTTGGTGGAGTTACCGAGCGGCTGACTGGCGATCGAGCAATCGCGGTCGGCGCCTTGACCATATTTGGGCTGATCGTTCGGCGATCCTCAGAACCGACGTTAACACCTACACAATTCACCAGGACGAACGGGACGGAGAGAAGCCCTCTGATCACGTACCCGTCTCAGTTGAAATCGTTCTTTGAAACCGTCGCTCCGCTGACAACAGCGGGGTCAGGCCTGAAGCCTGTAGCCCCCCGACTCAGTCAGGAGAAGGCGGGCGCTTGAAGGGTCGGGTTCGATTTTTTGACGTAGTCTATAAATATGTGTCTCGAGAGTATGAGTTGTGACGTTCGCGTTGTAACCCCAGACTTCGCTCAGGAGCTCCTCGCGTCCCACGGGTTTTCCTCCTGCCCTGTAAAGATATTTGAGAATATTGGTCTCTTTCTCAGTCAGCCGAACCTTACGCTCCCGCTCATCGACCAGGAGCTTCGCCGCAGGCCTGAACTCATAGGGCCCCAGCCTGAAAGTGGCGTCTTCACTCTGTTCAAAGGTTCGGAGATGAGCCCGGACCCGGGCTAGAAGAACAGAAAACTTAAAAGGCTTGGTCACATAGTCATTCGCCCCGGCGTCCAGTCCGAGGATTGCATCAGAATCCGTCGCCTGACCCGTCAGCATCACGATCGGCGCAGAGATCCCGTGCTTGCGCATTAGCTTGCACGCATCGCGACCATCCATATCAGGAAGTTCGACATCCAGAATAATGATGTCCGCCCGGACCTCCCCAGCGAGGCGAATGCCTTCGGCAGCGGACCCTGCGTGCTCGACCCTGAACCCCTCATGAAGTTCAAATTGCTCGCCGAGAGCCTCCCGCAAATCCTGATCATCATCCACAAGGAGAATGGTCTTCACGGTCGTCATGTCCATCGTCTCCCGAAGCGTCGAGCTTGCGACAACCGCATCATTTTGTCGCCGAATCAAGGAGTGAAGCTGTACCGTGGGTCAGCACACTGCCTTGTGATGAGAACAAGACGACCCTTCCGCGACGATGTCCCAAAACCAGCCGACCGGGTCCAGGCGCCTCTTGTATAAGCCTGTTTTCCAATCCAGCCTCTCCCGACCGCTTTGACGGATGTGAGGTGACGCCTTGAAAACCGCAAGCCATACTGGATCCGATCTTCTTTTCGCGATGGCCGTAGGCCTCTCGGCATCTTATCTCGCCTCCTCCCTTCTTCCCTTAGACTTTCCGTTTTCAGGACTATGGAAGGCCTCAGGCATCATTCTTCTTGGTGCTTTCGCAACCCTTCGCGGACGAGGTCTCATTGGGGCAGGCCTGCTCACCTGCGCCATCGGCGATTTCCTTCTGGAATTCGAACCTCCTGAATGGACGCTTGGAATGGCGGCGTTTGGGGCGGGTCACCTTATCTATACTGCAAGTTTTCTGAAATCCGCGTCCAGGAGCCGGATCACGACCCTCGGCTGGGCGGGCGCCGCGACAACGCTGGTTGTCTCATTGGCTTTGGCTCTGTGGTTTCTGCCGGATATGGGGGATTTGCAGATCCAAGGATTGGCGTATCAGGCGGTCATCACAGGAATGACAGCAACAGCCTTTCTCACAGGCGCTCCACTGCGCGTTCGGCTGGGAGCGACAATTTTCATGCTGTCAGACAGTCTGATCGCTCTCGACCTCTACAAGGGAATCCAGCCCCCTGGAGGATCGGTCTGGGCGACCTACGCCCTCGCACAGATGCTTCTAGCGTGGACATCGCTAAGCAAGGTTCCGAGACATGGACGCTCACATCCGATCGCCGAACAGAGCTGACCCAATTCTGACATGAGTTGACCCGAAGCGAACTGCCGTCTCAAAGTCTGAACTCATTCCCATGGACAAAGTCGTCAAACCCTGCCGCCGGGCGATCTGCGCCAATAGAGCGAAATGAGGACCGCTAGGCTCATCCTGCGGGGGGATGCACATTAAACCGACTGGCTCCAGACCGAATTCCTTTCTGACAGTCTCAATAAACGCATCCGCCTCTCGCGGCGCCACACCAGACTTCTGAGGCTCATCTCCGGTATTGACCTGAACCAGGATGTCGACATCTCGCCCCACGGCCAAGCGCGCATCGGCTAGCGCTCGCGCAAGCTTTAATCTGTCCAACGTCTCAATAACGTCAAACAGCGCAACGGCGTCCTTGGCCTTATTCGTCTGCAACGGCCCAATGAGATGCAGCTGCAAATCCGCATAACTTCCCCGACGGATCGCCCAGTGCTCATAAGCCTCCTGGACACGGTTTTCGCCAAAAATTCTTTGCCCCGTCTCCAACATGGCCTCAATACGAAGATCAGGTTGAACTTTTGAAACCGCGACAAGACTGATATCGGACGCTCGTCGTCCCGCCGCCTCGGCGGCTTGGGCGACAGACTTGAGAACTCGACCTCGCGCAGCGGCGACGTCAAAACGCTCTGGCGGGTCAGACGGTGTAAGCGACATGGAGCTCCTTCATCCCCTTCCCTCGGAGAGCCGAAAATTTCTCTCCGCAGCGAGGAAGATCCCGCCATCATACAACATATCAGGTCGCAAACTTCCTCCGATTTTTCTGTTTACCGACCCGGAACGAACGCCCGATCCGACGGCGCTCGTTTCAGCCATGCCATGGGGCTGGGGGGTCGTTTATCGACACTTCGGAGACGACGACCGCTTATCCAAAGCCCGTGCTCTGGTTGCCGCAGCGCGAAAACGAAGTGTTGTTGTTCTTGTGTCGGCCGATCCGGAACTGGCGGATGCGTCTGGGGCTGACGGCGTCCATTGGCCCGAAAACCGCCTCCCGCAACGACTGACGCGACGACCTCAGTGGATTGTGTCGGCGTCAGCTCACTCGCCTAGGGCCATTTCTAAAGTGGCTAGAACAGGCGCTGATCTGGCTTTTGTATCTAAGGTATTCGACAGTCGAAGCGGTTCAAAGTCAGACGCTTTGGGTCTGCTTCGCTTCGCAGCCACATGCTCAAGGGCGACCCTGCCGATCTTTGCGCTCGGGGGGATAAAGGCCTCAAACATCGACCGGATCCTCCGGATCCAACCGAAGGTTATTCGAGGCGTAGCCGCTGTCGACGGGCTTCTGCGAATCCTCGGAGACGAGGGTTCGACTGATGGTCGCTGAAAACAAAACGCTCTCCGTCGAGAGCTCTGCCTAGAAAGAGAATGCCGACTCTATACGGACCCCGGCCTCACCTGTCTTCCGAGTCCAACCCTGAGCCGCCTCTCCCAAATTGTCCCCGTTAAGGGTCACGCCGCCTCCGAATCTGAATCGAGGACTGATCTGATAGTAGGCGCCAGCCGACAATTCCTCTCTCGGCAGAACCTCATTTGGTGAACGGCTCGTAAGATCCAGACTGATCCCCCACTTGCCGGCAGGCCTCCAGGCGAGAGCAAGTTGCCCTGTCTCAATGGGGCCGATCGGCAGCCCCGACCTGTCCTGTCCGCGATTAATCGAAAGTCGATCAATGACGCCCAGAAGTCCCGACGGCGGCGCAGACGGTTGCGCTCCACGAACCGCCCCAGCGGCGTCAGCCGTCCTTGGAGCCTGAGCGAAAGCAGGCGCTGCGATGATCATGGCGGTAAGACAGAAAAGTCCGGTCGTGAAACGCATGTCCAGCCCTCCGTCCCTCTATACTGGCGCCTAACCACTTCGAAAAAGTTAACGAGAATTAATCCGAACGATCAAGCCATGATTTCTCGTTTGATGTCGCTATTTGCGCACAGTCAGCTCTACAAGCAAGCCTCTCCGTCTGTTGCGAGAAGCCGATGGCTCGGCATAGCCCGGAAGGGCGAAGGCTGTGGTCGTCGACAAGAGCCCAACCCCCACATCAAGCTCGTCCGAAATATGGCGTCGTAGCGCCATGAGGGAAGTCCGTCCCTCCCATCCGGATAGATCCTGCGACGAGCGCCCCGTTTGAAAACCAATTTTCCACAGGCCAAAATCATGAGCAACGCCAACCTCGATGGCTGAATACCTCTTATTTCCAACCAACTCGGAAGACAGCGCCCGAACGCCTAACGAAGACGCTCCGCTTTCGACCTCAAGGCCGTAACCTTGAGAGCGATAGGCCGTCTCCGGACCCTGGCCCGAGACATAGCGTCCTTCCGTTAAGGCCACCCCCGCCCGAAGTTTGACCCCGGCATCTGGAAATGATCGTGAAAATGAGAAAGCCCCCTCCCAGACATGGTCCAGTGGCGCACCAACAGACCATGCGAAACGATCATGGGGATCAAAGTCCGCACTCCTAAACCCCGTTTCCGGGGTGAAGGAAGCGCCGACGCGGACCCCTAAAATTCGAGGAGAGAGATAAGTGAGCTTCAAGGCTTGTCCGGTCGGATCGTTTCGAGCCCGAACAATTTGCGAACCGAATGGGTCCAACTGGGACGAATAGGCGCCCGCCGTCTCCAAAACCGACGGCGCCCTAGCATCAAGCCTCACCGCAGCACCCGCCTGATGACCGACCGAGCCCTCGCCCCACGCGCCGGTTAAAGTCAGAGACGCGGTCTCAACGCCGATCTGCGCGTCGGCGCCCCCCAGCGACGAAACAGACAATGGAGATGCTGTAGAACCGGCATTCGACGCCGCGACAGGTCGACAGGCAAGGAGAGTGCAATCGACACTGGCGGCGCCCCCCCTCCCGTCGACTTGATATCGCCCCCCGAAAACGAACCGAACCTGAGTCCCGCCCTGAAGAACATCCTCCCACGACGCTTGGACATTAGCATCCAGAAGCAGGGCGGCTCCTCCCTCAGAGCTATCTGAAGAGCCGGAAAGGTCGATCACGGTCGTGACGCGCCCCTCGCCGACCCATCCCTGCCCATACGCTGCAGCCGGTGACAGCGCCGCGGCGACAGCCGTCAGGACAAGGCGTCGATTCATGAGAAGGGACCTCGTCAAGACTTCGGGACCTTGGTGGGAGACTAAGCGCGGTTGAGAGAACTGACCAGCGGCATCAGGGCCTTGCGTGCAGGAGCCGCTGCCAGCTAATGGTGTTGTCGACGTCCGGTCGACGCGGCGCCCATCAACAAGGTGACCGCCGAGAGTGAATGGAGAAAAACCTGATGGCCTCTCGTGTTGCAATGGCGACCATGCTGATAACCTCGATCCTGGTGGCGAGCGGCTGCTCGATATTTGGGAGCGGGACGGCCCAGACAGCGACCGCCTCTGCGACAAACCTTGGGCCCGAGGAAACGGGTGGGATTGGCGTTAACGCCTATCTGTGGAGAGCCTCTCTGGATACGCTTGACTTCATGCCCTTAGCGTCGGCCGATCCCTGGGGTGGGGTCATCGTCACCGACTGGTACGCGAACCCCTCCAAACCGGACGAACGCTTCAAAGTCACCGTCTACATCCTCGATACGCGACTGAGGGCTGACGGAGTATCCGCTGCGGTATTTAGAGAAATCAACTCGAATGGCGTTTGGACCACGGCGCCCGTGAGCCCGGACACCAATATCGCGTTTGAAAACGCCATCCTGGCCAAAGCTCGAGAACTCAAGCTTTCAAATATCGACGGATAGGACGAGACGCCCTATCAATCTCGGCGACGTTCCATCGGCCTGAGACCAATCAGGCGGTTCAACCGAGACCGAGACCATGACATCGCGCTACAATCCCAAAGAAACCGAACCCAAATGGCGGTCCGCATGGAGGACGGCTGGGGTGTTCAGGGCGAGAACGCCGGAGGAAGCGGGAGACGCGCCGAAGGCTTATGTCCTGGAAATGTTTCCCTACCCGTCCGGTCGCCTTCACATGGGTCATGTCCGGAACTACGCGATGGGGGACGTCGTCGCGCGTTACAAGATCGCCAACGGCTTCAACGTTCTGCACCCAATGGGATGGGACGCTTTTGGTCTTCCGGCGGAAAACGCCGCAATCGAACGAGCTGTGGCTCCAAAGACGTGGACGCACGCCAACATCGCCGCGATGAAGGAGCAGTTCGAGCCGCTCGGCTTGTCTCTGGATTGGTCACGAGAGGTCGCAACATGCGATCCCGACTATTACGTACATCAGCAGCGCCTTTTTCTGAAAATGTGGGAAAAGGGCCTCGTTTATCGCAAAACGTCAAAAGTGAACTGGGATCCTGTCGAGAATACGGTCCTCGCAAACGAACAGGTCATCGACGGCAAAGGCTGGAGATCAGGCGCTTCAGTGGAGACCCGAGAACTCGAACAGTGGTTCTTCAGGATCACTCAATATGCAGATGAACTTCTGGAAGGATTGAACACCCTCGATCGCTGGCCGGATAAGGTTCGGATCATGCAATCGAACTGGATTGGCCGAAGCCTCGGCGCAACCGTCGTTTTCCCGTTTCACCCGCACTCAACGCTGCCCTCCGGCGTCCGGGAGAGAGGGATTGAAGTCTTTACCACCCGGCCCGACACCCTCTACGGCGCCAGCTTTATCGCCATTGCGCCCGATCATCCCCTGACAAACGCGCTGGCGAAAAAGAACAAGGGATTGAAGAAGTTTCAAAAGACGTGCGCGGCCCTGGGAACGTCCGAGGAAGCGATTGAGACAGCAGAAAAAATCGGTCATTTCACGGGCGTTTATGTCGAGCATCCCCTCGTGCCGGGATGGGAGATACCGGTCTGGGCGGCTAACTTTGTTCTCTCGTCCTATGGTACCGGCGCCATCTTCGGATCGCCGGCAGGAGACCAGCGAGACCTGGAGTTCGCGCGAAAATACGGACTGCCGATCAAGCCGGTAATCCTTCCTCCCGGGATTGCTCCTGACCAGCACAGAATTGAAGACGCCGCCTGGTCGGGGGATGGAACGCTTTACAATTCCGATTTCCTGAACGGACTGACCATTGATGAAGCCAAGACCGCCGTTGTGGAGAGGCTTAACGCTCTCAACCTGGGATCAGCCTCAGTCAGATATCGCTTGAGAGATTGGGGCGTATCGCGACAGCGGTTTTGGGGATGCCCCATCCCCGCCATTCGATGCGTCAAATGCGGGGTCGTCCCTGTCCCAGATCATCAACTCCCGGTTCTTCTGCCCGAAGATCCTGACTTTTCACATTCGGGAAACCCGCTCGATCGCCACCCGACTTGGAAGCACACAACGTGCCCGGTTTGCTCAGGCGGGGCGAAACGGGAAACGGACACGCTGGACACGTTCGTCGATTCCTCTTGGTACTTTCTGCGCTTCGCAAATTCCAAGTGCGGACAGCCGATAGACATGTCGGAAGCTCGATACTGGCTCCCCGTCGATCAGTACATTGGAGGGGTCGAGCACGCCGTTCTTCATCTTCTCTACTCGCGATTTTTTGTAAGAGCGCTTCGAGACTGCGGGTTTGTCGACCTTCCATCTGGAGAACCGTTTGCAGGCCTGTTCACCCAGGGCATGGTGACACACGAAACCTATAAATCTTCGGATGGGCGATGGCTCTCGCCTGAGGAGGTCGAGAAACGAAACGAAAGCGTCGTGGAGATTGAGACAGGTCTGCCGGCTTTCGTCGGCGGCGTGGAAAAGATGTCCAAATCCAAGAAGAACGTGGTCGATCCGACAACTATCATCTCCGATTACGGGGCTGACGTCGCACGGTGGTTCGTCCTGTCGGACAGCCCGCCGGATCGGGATGTTCAATGGACACAGGAAGGGGTCGACGGCGCGTGGCGATTTGTTCAAAAGGTATGGTCCCTCGCTCAATCCATACCCGCGCTTGACGACGGCCCCTCGACCTCCCCGGAATCTCTTGAACTTCGGCGGTTAACCCATAGGGTCATACGCAATGTCACCGCCGGTATCGAAAACTTCCGGTTCAATACGGCCGTCGCTCAGCTTTATGAACTGACAAACGCCCTCAAGAAGGCTGAATCCTCGACGGCGCCCGGTCTCGCCACAGCTCGTCGCGAAAGCATGAGGGCCCTGGCGCAACTTACCTCTCCATTCGCTCCACATATCAGCGAGGAAGTTTGGTCCCGAATTGGGGGGTCAGGATTGGTTGTTAACGCGCCATGGCCAAAGCCGGATCCGGCAATGCTTATCTCGGACACCGTTCAGCTTCCGGTTCAGGTGAACGGAAAGCGGCGAGGAGAAATCAACGTCAGCGCCTCTGCATCAGTGGCCGACATCGAGGCCGCAGCGCTGGCGGATGAGCAGGTCAAGCCCTTCCTTACGGCAGTGACAGTGAAAAAGGTTATTGTCGTGCCGGGACGCATTGTGAACATAGTGGCGTCATGATCCGATTATTGGCGTTAGTTGGACTATCAACAGCCCTGCTGGGATCGGCGTCCTGCGGCTTCTCTCCGGTTTACGGTAATCTTGCCGCGACCTCGGGTCGTCTGGAGATTGAACAGATTGACGGCCGCACAGGACATTTCCTGAGACAAGAGCTGATCGCAGCGTTTCCAAGAGGCTTACCCGGCCTCGAAGGAGAAGCGAGTCTTGAGGTAAGTCTCAAAGAGACCATTGCGCGTCTGGCGTTTTCACCCGATCAGGTGGCGGCGCGAAGCGACTACATCGGTGTCGCAACTTTTGTACTTCGAGGCAGCGACGGCGCGGAAATCATCAAGGGTGAAACAAGAGAGGCGGCCAGCTTCAATTTCGCTGACTCCGCCTACGCAGACATCTCCTCTCAGACTGCGGCCCAGGAGCGGTTGGCGCAGCTTCTGGCGCGATCGATTCGAAACAGGCTCCTAATCGCCTTAAAGCAAACGAAACCCGAACCGTCAGTCCCAGAAAAATGAAGAAGAGCGGCAAAGCGGCGCTGGATTTCTGCTCCGCACCACCGAAGAACGTTCGTTGTGTTCTGCTTTTCGGAGAAGATCCAGGCCTGATAGAGGCGGCGGCGCTTGGACTGGTGGGCCGCTGGATAGCTCAGCTTGACCCAATGAATGTGGTAAGGCTGACTGATGACGAGCTGCGCAAAGACCCTGGCGTACTTGAAGATCACCTGAGTGCCCGTTCCCTCATGGGAGGAGATAGTCTCGTACGGGTGAAAACGGAGAAAGACACCTCGGCGCGCATTCTGACTGATACGCTGAAGCGAATTGAAGTCGGCTCCCTGTTCCAGGAAGCGTTCTGCATTGTGGAAGCTGGCGAGCTCCCGAAAACATCGCGGTTAAGGTCAGCTTGGGAGGCCTCGCCTGTCGCATGTGCGTTGGAACTCAGTCCCGACGATGAAGACGATGTCGTGCGACTTGTCCGTGAAAGTCTTTCTGTCGACTCGATCGACGTGGAAGGAGACGCCCTTGCCGCATTCTGCTCCGAACTGGCGGGCAACCGTCGACTAGCGCTGTCCGAAATTGAAAAACTGCGCCTCTACGGGATGGGATTAAATCGTTCCGTAAACGTCGCGGACATCAAGGTCTTTTCATCCGGAGAAATTGCCCGAGGCGCCGACGACGCAGCAGACGCAGCGGTGCTGGGAGATTTGAAATCTGCCGACATCGCGATTGACCGCTTTCTCGAGAGCGGCGGATCGCCGATCACCGCGCTCAGAGTTCTGCATCTCAGAATCTTGCGGGCGTCCAACGCCCGATCGACAAGAGTTCAGAACGGCAGCCGTCTTTGGCCGCCAATAACGGATCAGGACTGGCCAGCCTATTCCGCCGCCCTGAGATACTGGACCCCGGGCAGGATTATTAGGGCCCTTCAATGCCTCCACACGACAGAAACGGCCTGCAAAGCCGCTGGATCACCGGCAGAGGCGCTTCTTAGGCATGCCCTCCACGAAATCGCAGATCGAGGTCAGCTGGAGGCCTGAGACGCTTCATCCGTCGAAGGATACGATACCTCATCAACGGCTGGAGGCGGGTCTTCATTCTGCAACCCAGGAGAGTCGGTCATGGTCGTCTCAGACGAGACCGCTCGAGACCGGGTCAGGAGCCGACAGATCTCATCAAGCTGTTCAAGGTGAGAATAGCGAATGCGCACCTCCCCTCCCCGACCGTTACTATGCCGAATATCCACGCTGAGTCCGAGGGCCCGTTGCAGGTCCAGCTCAAGCGCGCGTGTGTCGACGTCCTTGTCCTCAGCGGCACGCGACTCTGCAGACAGGTCCGATTTTTTGGCTTTCGAGAGCGCCTCCGTCTCGCGAACCGACAAACCGCGCTCGATAACGATCTGGGCGAATTTGGACGCGTCAGACGAGCCGAGCAGAGCACGCCCGTGGCCAGCCGAAAGTCGACCCTCTCGAACGTGCTCACGAACGTCTTCGGGAAGCTGAAGAAGACGAACGGTGTTGGCGATATGCTCGCGACTTTTACCGACCTGCGAAGCGACCGAGTCCTGTGTCCGCCCGAACCGGTCCATGAGAGACTTATACGCTTCGGCCTCTTCGATAGAGTTGAGGTCCGACCGCTGAACATTTTCTATGATCGCGATTTCCAAGACCTCGCGATCATCCAGGTCTCGGACGAGAGCAGGAACCGTCGCCAGTCCTATGCGTCGGGCCGCTCTCCAGCGTCGCTCTCCTGCGACAATCTCGAACATCTCGGGGGCATTGGGGTCGGGTCTGACAAGGATAGGCTGCAAGACCCCTTTCAATCGGATCGACGCCGCCAGGTCTTCCAGATCAGTCTCAAGAAATGTTCGCCTCGGCTGCCGCGGGTTCGCGACAATGCGATCGAGGGGAATTTCCGAGCTTTGGCTCAAGCGCTCCTCAGCATCCGTTGAAGCAGCAGGAACCTCTCCGCCTTCCGCGACTCCGCGAACAGTGGAGTAGTCCCCCAAAAGCGCGGTAAGACCACGCCCCAGCCTCATTGGTTTTGCCGACTGATTCACGCCGCATTCCTCTCGCGTTCACGCTGTAGGAGCTCACTCGCAAGCTTTATGTAAGCTTCACTACCGGAACATTTATAATCATAAAGTAAAGCAGGCTTCCCAAAAGAGGGCGCTTCCGACAGACGGACATTCCTCGGTATGACCGTCTGATAGACCTTTGCCCCGAAAAAGCTTCTGACCTCGCTGGCGACCTGATCAGACAAATTATTGCGCTTGTCGTACATCGTGAGCACCACGCCCTGAATCTCTAACGAAGGGTTAAGAGCCCCGCGGACGAGATCGACGGTTCGCAGCAACTGACTTAATCCTTCCAGAGCCAGGAACTCGCACTGCAGAGGAACAAGAACGGAATCCGCCGCCGTCATAGCGTTGATGGTGACCGTCGATAATGACGGCGGACAATCGATAAGAACAATGTCGTACTCTAGCTTCTCTCCATCCGCGGACAGGGCGCCTCCGTCGCGCGAGGCGCGGCGGAACACATCCAGGGCATCCTTCAGACGAAAGTTCTTCCTGGCGTCCGTATGGAGAAGAGTCTCCACACCCGCCAGATTTTCGTCGCCAGGGACGATACCCAACTGCGGCACTTCGGTGGCGATGATCGCCTCGGCGATCGAGGCCTCGCCGACAAGAACGTCATAGCTTGTCTTCTCCCGAAGTCTCGGTTCAATTCCGAAACCCGTGGATGCGTTACCCTGAGCGTCGCAATCAATCACCAGAACGCGACGATTCGCAGCCGCAAGAGCGGTTCCAAGATTAATGGCTGTGGTCGTCTTTCCGACCCCACCCTTCTGATTCGCAATAGCTATGACTCGAAAGCTCATCTTGGTCGCCGCGCCAATGAGGAGATCGCCAGAACCTGCCCTTCAGCACTACTGAGACTCGGGCGAGCGGACAGGGAGAAGGTCCAAGATTCCCTTGCATCGGTCAATTCGTTTTCGACATCCCGACCCTTGAGAAAGAGACACAAGCTATCGCCATGAACCAGCCCTTCCGCATAGCCAAGAAGCTTCGACAAGGGCGCAAGGGCCCTGGCGGTTAGGACATCGACGGCGGACAATGACAAGGTCTCCAGTCGACTTGTCACGACTTCAGCATTCAGACTGAGCTCCCTGACAGCTGCGGCCAGAAACTCTGACTTTCTGGGGCTTTTCTCAATCAGGAAGACGCGTCGGGAACCAGAAGCCGCCAGCGCCAGAACGATTCCTGGCAGACCCGCCCCCGAACCGATATCCGCGACCCTGAGATCCCCAGGTCGAAAGTCATTTGCCAGCTGCAGGCAATCCAGAACGTGGCGCCTCCAGATATGGCGATGCTCAGAAGGACCGATCAAATTGATCCGCTGATTCCAATGAAAGAGGAGATCAAGATACGCGGCGATCCGATCTGTGATATCGCTCGACACGTTCAGGAGACGACAGACCTCATCAGGTCCAAACCCATCGATATCTGCAACCAGAGACCTCACGCTATCGCCCTTGCAGCTCGCTTGAGATGACCGACCAGAGCAGACATCGCTCCGGGGGTCATTCCTTCGATTCGAGCGGCTTGACCCAGAGTCACAGGTCGGATCCTTGAGAGCTTGTCTTTGGCTTCTGTCGACAATCCCCCAACTTCGTTGAAATCAAGGTCGCTGGGCAGGAGCATTCCTTCGTCCCGTCGAAACGCGTCGATGTCAGCCTGCTGTCGATCGATATAGCTCGCATAGGAAGCCTCGATCTCAATCTGTTGGCTTATAAGAGGTGAGACGCCATTTAGTTCAGGCCAGACGCTCGCAAGTTTGGAATAGTTCACATGAGAGTAGGCAAGCAGCTCGAACGCGCTTCGACGGCGCCCGTCGAGGTTAACCTCGATGCCGTGGACTCTGGCTTCGTTAGGGGTGAGGACGAGGCTTCGCAGCTGATCTCGCAGAGCGACAATGTCGGTCTTCTTGCGCGCGAAGAACGCAGCGCGCTCAGACCCCACACACCCCGCCGATAGTCCGAACTCGGTCAAACGCTGATCGGCGTTATCAGCGCGCAGCGTCAACCGATACTCGGCTCGCGAGGTGAACATCCTGTAGGGCTCGCTAACGCCGCGGGTGACCAGATCATCAATCATCACGCCGATATAGGCGGTAGACCGATCAATGATCAGAGCGTCACCGCCCCCGGCTCGTCGAGCGGCGTTCAAGCCTGCCATCAACCCCTGCCCGGCCGCTTCCTCGTATCCGGTGGTGCCGTTGATCTGACCCGCCAGAAAAAGTCCAGGAAGCTTTTTCACCTGGAGGTCAGGAGAAAGCTCCCTCGGATCGACGTAGTCATACTCGATCGCGTATCCGAAGCGCCGGATGACCACGCGCTCCAGACCCGGAATCAAACGAATGAACTCCTCCTGAACCGCCTCGGGCAGGGAGGTGGAGATTCCGTTCGGATAGACCGTGTCGTCATCAAGACCCTCCGGCTCGAGAAAGATCTGGTGACGATCGCGATCAGCGAACCTGACAACCTTGTCTTCGATAGACGGACAATATCTTGGCCCACGACCTGCGATCGCCCCGGAATAGACAGCCGATCTATGGATGTTGGCGGTGATCGCTTGGTGAACCGCCGGGGACGTCCAGGTAACGCCGCAAGCGACCTGGGGGGTGGTGATCGCTGGGGTCAGGAAGGAGAAGGGGACAGGGTCCTCGTCTGCAGCCTGCATCTCTAGGCCCGCCCAATCAATCGACTTCCCATCGAGCCGAGCAGGCGTTCCGGTCTTGAGCCGGCCCATGGACAAGCCAAGTCCGTACAGACGTCCCGACAAACCTAACACCGGGGCCTCGCCGGCTCGACCTGCGGGGATGCGCTTATCGCCGATGTGAATGACGCCCTTCAAAAAGGTGCCCGTGGTGAGGACCACGGCGGAGCAACGCCATAGGCGGCCAGACGCCCCGATCACTCCGGCGACGCTCCCGTTCTCAACCAATAGATCTTCAATGCTGTCCTCGATGATTTCGAGGCCCGCCACACGGGTCAGAATATCCTGAACCGCCTCGCGATAGAGACGTCGGTCCGCCTGGGTTCGAGGCCCCCTCACCGCCGGTCCGCGGGACCTATTCAACATCCTGAATTGAATGCCAGCCCGGTCGGCCGCCACCCCCATGACTCCATCGAGAGCATCGACTTCACGGACCAGGTGCCCCTTCCCCAGCCCGCCGATCGCCGGATTGCAGGACATCTCCCCGATTGTGGACGCTTTGTGAGTGATCAGCGCCGTTCGCGCACCCATACGCGCAGCCGCCGCGGCGGCCTCAGTGCCGGCGTGCCCCCCGCCTACGACAACGACATCAAATACGCTCATACGACGACACTTTCCGAGAAAGCAGTTATCTCGATGCTCTAATCGAGGGCGGGTCCTGCGTCGAGATCAAGCCCTCGCCGGAAACACGGCCGGCGATCGATCTTCACACCAGCCGACCCGAAGTATCGATCTCTGTCACCCTGAATCGAAGTCTCATGACAACAGGCCTGGCCCCGATCGGCCGCGGCCCCCCCGCAAAATCATCCAGGGCCGCTGACGGCGATACTTATGGAGAAGACCCGAATCGCTGTTTCACGTGAAACATTTCGAGGCGGTGAGCAGCTCATGGGTAAGTCGAACTGAAGACGGACACAAAGCGCAGCCTGCAGACGGATCGATTGCCAGCTGACGCAGAGTCAATGTTTCACGTGAAACAATTGGGCCGCAGCTAGCAGCGGCGCTTCCGCCACGCAACAAGCCATCTAATCGTCCGATATTACGCCAAATCGCCAAATGGAGCGCGCGGCACGCCTTATGCCTTGTGCGTCCTGATCATGAGCGGGTTGCCGAACCAAGGACCAAAAGGCTTGGCCGGGAAAATGAGGAACAAGGGCTTACCCGGAGTCAATGTTTCACGTGAAACAATTGAGGCGCGGCTAGCAGCGCAATTCCCCTAGGAAACAAGACCTTTAATGATCCGATATCGCGCCAAATCCGAAAATGTGGCGCAAAAAATGACGTGTGGGGCACGATCATGAATGGCTCGCCACTCAGAGAAGCAAAAGTCTTGGCCGGCCAAATCTTGGGAAGGGGGGTCACGTTCAGTCAATGTTTCACGTGAAACAATCTCGTAGCTGGACGACCGCCGAAAAGCATGCCGCCGGCGACCTAAAAGCCGCCACCCCCCGCGCCAAGAAAGGCGATGTTTCACGTGAAACAATCTGCGCGAGGATCGCCTCGGGGCTGGAGGCCGCGCGGAGGCGTAAGAAAAAAGCATCCAAGCAGGGAGCCGAGCACAGGCGCACGCACAATCATTGTTTCACGTGAAACATTCGCGCCAAAGCAAGGCTCCCCGCTAAAGCCTACGCCAGCAATCCCTTTTAATTCTGGGGACCACGGCAAAGACCACACTGGCGACGAGCGATGCAAGCTACATTCTCGGACCATTGTTTCACGTGAAACATCGCACGCAACTCTCAGATCATGACCCCTGGGTTGATTGACTCCAACAGACCAGGCAACGCCGCTGGGGCGCCTCAACGGAGTGGAGACCATGTTTCACGTGAAACAATTCGTTCAAGCGCAAACTGACCCCAGCCATAAAGTCTCAAGTTCAAAGACGATCACCCCGAGTGGGGGGGCGGGCGCAAATTGACACTGAGTCAATGTTTCACGTGAAACAATCCGACGCCGCCCAAGCGCCAAATAGAAGCTCAGCCTCATCTCATGGGCTGTCAAAGCTCACCTCTTAGACACTCCGGTTTCAGGTGAAACAGTCCAGGCCTGGCAGTAGGCGAGGGCCCTAATCACCAAGGAAAAGGCAATTGCCGGGTGACCTAGAGTCAATGTTTCACGTGAAACAATCACCGCGCTCCGACGGGGCCCGTTTGGAACCGTAGAGCATCAGCAAGATTTAAAGGGGCGTGATGGTCAGCTCTTACCCTCCGGAGAAAGGTGGGTAGCCCAGCGAACCCAATTGATACAAGGGAAGGCGCCCTGCCAGGAGGCAAGAGCGATGGCAGGGCTAGAGCAAAATGTTTCACGTGAAACATTTCTGGGCGATCCGAGTCCAGAACCTTCAGAACAGTGGGGGATTTAAGAAAGTCGAGACGAGGCGACAGATCGACCGCCTGCCCTGCACGAAGGAATGTTTCACGTGAAACATTCCTTCGTGC
>JAGWYJ010000024.1 GCA_018969425.1 Alphaproteobacteria bacterium
CGCCAGATCACTCCGGATCGCGGCTGCGCGCAACTTGTCCCCCCGCGCGGCCTCCTCGATCACCCGCTCCAGCGTCGACCGAGCGAAGGTGACGCCGGCCGCCTTGATGCACTGAAGATCGATTGGAGACAGACAGCCGGATCCTCCCTCCCAGACAGGTTTGAGGGCATGATCGCAGAAGGCGCCCCGATCAATGCCGGAGGGTCGCTCTCCCGGGGTCAGCCCGTTCAGATATTGAGAAACGGTCGGTGCGCAGTCGGACAGATCCAGAATGCGCCCTTCTACGACAGCGACCGGAGACGGGCCGTCGCCGAAATCCATTCGCCCGATCAGGATCGCATGCTCGGCGTCGTCGGGAAGAAAGCCGCCCATGATCGCTCCTTAACGCATCATCGATCGTCACTTAATATAGACACTGCATACATTTACGATCAGTCCTTGTCGATACGGGGCAGAAGACATCGCAGATCGAATGGCCCGCCGACTGGCGCTTCGAGGCTGCATGCCCTTAAATGCGCAAGCGAATGAGGATCGGATCGCCTCCCCGGATCCTTCAGGGCTGACAGTCCGGCGCAGCCGGCTCAGACGGATTTCGGTATGATCTGCAAGATCTATTCTCTGGACGACCTGGCTGACACGCGAGAGGCGATTGCGCGCCGGTGCGCCGCGATCGAGACATTCACCAGCAGGTTCGGACCTCAAACAACGTTTGAGATACGCGGGACTGACCTGATCCGCCACACGGAACGACTGACCGAAGCGGTTGGCTGGTCGGGCTTTGACAGGGCGGGACTGAACAGACTGGCGGAGATCGTGACCCACGCGCATGAGCGCGGCCTCGTCCATGGCGATATCAGGCCCAAGAACGCGCTCTGGAGCGGCGGACAGGTCTGGTTGTGCGACTGGGAGCCGGCGTTGCGGCAGATCGTTAACGGACGAATGCGGTGGATGTGCACGCCGCCCTGTCGGCACCCGTCCGATCGCCGCACTCTGGCGCTGACCTCACTGACAGATCTCATGGGTCTCGCCCTGTTTGTACCGGGGATCGACCTGAAACAGGCTGCCGCTCTGGCCTCAATGGCGCTAGAAAGATCCGGACCACAGGCCCCGCGGGCGATGGCGGGAACTCTGTTCCCGCCCGGCGCCGGCGGGTCGAATGAACGAGAGACCCATGGCTGACACTGTCCTGAGCTCATTGAAGGAAGCCTGCGACGACCGGGACGCGAGCCTCGATTTTCTTGAGGGAATGGAAGGATCGACCTTTCTCGAAGCGCTGATCTCGGCCCGGGAGGAGGAGGAGGACGAGTTTCCTCTCAGAGTCCCCGGAACTTATCCCATCGCACAGGCGCTGATCGAGAAATTCTCTCAGGCGCGCGCCAGCGTGACCGGTGAAATCTTTGACCAGGCATGGGCCCTCATTGATTTCAATTTTGACGTCAGCGTCTGGGGTGGGGCGACTTTCGAACCGATCCTTCTCGGAAACGGAGCGCTTCTGATCCGCAATCATCACCGGGTCCTCGGCGTCAGCGAGTCTCCGGCCGCCATCCTGAAGATCCGTCCCCAGCGACTGCGCTCGGACCTTGTTCGGCTCTTCAGAAAATCCGCAAAGCTCGAACGCCATGAAGCTTTCATCCTCCACAGAACAGATGATGGAGGAATGATGCGGCTGTCGAAGCCGCCGAGGAAGTTTTCCGAGGTCGGGCAGACCCTCGTCTTCATCGGCTATGAAGCGCCGGTGTCGACATGCAGAGCCCTTCCTCCCGCTGTCCTGACCCGAATTCGGGAACAGTCGCGATCCGGTCATGTCGTCCTGAGAACTTTTGGCGATCACGTATTCGTCTATCCCCTTTATCGTTTCTCCGATGATCTCGACGTGCTTCTGGAAGAGTACGCCGAAGCGCGTTTTGACGAAGCCGACACCGACCAGCCGCTTGGCGTGGAAATTACAACCCACATCCGGTCGCTTCAGGCCCGGTTCGGCGAGCGCACCCGCGAATATCTGTCCTTGTCGGATTTTCCATTCCCGGACGCCAACGACGTGATGAGCTTTCATGTGGCGCAGAAGACGACAGCTGACACCTGGGGCTCCTATGCGGGCCGCAAGGCCTCCGACGCGTCCAATCTGGTCGAATTCTTTGCAGACCAGGCCAATCGCCCTGTGAACTACGCCGATAGTTATTGCGATCCGTGGTCTGTCAGCGGTCGGGAAAGGGAAAGGTGGTGGTCCCTCAGCGCGCGAAGCAGACACGACCTCTTCATGATCGAAGCGCCCTTCTTCGCTTTTGCGCCGTCAGACCAGGCCCTTGCCTCCCTGACGCCTGCAAGTCTGAAAGGCCGTCTTGCAGCGCTCGCCCCGTTCGTTCGCTCGATGAAGGGCGTCAGACAGTCGGACGACGAGAAAAATCGGCTCTGGCGCCTGCCGGATCTGCTCAGAAAATCTGGGATTGTGGCCGATTACTCGGAAGCCATCGAGCGTGTTCGCCGTCAGGCCGCAGAAGACATGCCCGAGGCGAGCCCGGAAGAAATAGACGACTCCGTCGCCGAAACGCTCATTCATGATCCTGCGCTCAGGCTAGTCTTCGTGTTCAGCGGGCTGAAGACCAGGAAGGCGATCGACTTCAACGGGCTTCATGCAGCTCTCTGTCGCCTGTCCGGAGACCTGAAGGCGGGAATCGTGTGGCGCTACCCGCGCTTCGGCCTGATTCAGTCCTACGCGGACGGAGATCTCGACTCTGGCAACCAGGCCCTCTTCTGCCTGACCGAAGAGCCCGAAACCGACGATGCCGATAATGGCGTGACCGCAGATGATGAAGACGTATCAGACACAGAGTCGTCCAACGAGGAGATCGACGGCGGCGACTTCGAGCCTGAAGGGGAAACCCGATCAGACGATCCCGATGATCTCGGGTCCGCACAGGATGAAAACGTGTCAGACGCGGAGGCCTCCGACGAGGCGAGCGACAAGGGCGAACCGGAAGATGAAGAGGAAGAGGAAACCAGGAGTAATCCCTCTTAAGTGCCTGATGCTGAAAAAACCAGGCGCCCGGAATTGGGCGGTGTCGGCGCCCGGGTTCGGCAGCGAGTAGAACGGGTGTGCCGGCGCCTCGAGCGGGCCATGGCCCTGAGATGTGTGGTCACCGCAGCGCTGAGCCCGGCACTGCTCGCAGGTAGCGCAGGAACCCGTCGGGGAACGCCCTGAACGCCTCCAGCGAGACGTCAGCCAGCGGAACCACCCGCCGCAGATCGGCGCTCTTGAGCTGACGGCCATCTGGACAGACCCACCGTATCAGCGCGAGCTATCGCGATCCGAATGTCCTGAAAGCGCCTGACGCCCTTATCTGGGACGTCGACTCAGGCGCTCTTCAGGAAAACCCGGGCCACCCTCGTTCTATCGTCCGCGGAACACGGGCTCGCGCTTCTCGACAAAAGCCTTCGCGGCCTCCTTGTGATCCTCAGTCTGGGCGCAGTGAACATGATGCGTCGCCTCCAGATCGAGACAGTCCATGAGATCGCCGGAAGTGATCGCACGATTGATGTTCTCCTTCATGTAGCGATAGGCGACCCTTGGCCCGGCAGCGAGACGGGCGCCGATCGCCTGAGCCTGAGCGGCCAGCGCGTCAGCCTCACAGACCCAGTTGGTCAGACCCATGGCGAGAGCCTGATCGGCGCTGATGCGGTCCGACAGATAATAGAGCTCGCGCGCCCTTGCAGGACCGACAAGCTGGGTGAGGAAATATGTGCCTCCGTAATCGCCGGCGAACCCGACCTTGGCAAAGGCGGTGGTCATGATCGCCTTGGACGCCATGATACGCATGTCGCAGGCCAACGCCATGGCAAGCCCCGCGCCGGCGGCGGCGCCGGGAATAGCGGCAAGAGTAGGCTTGGGAAGCGTCGCGAGTTTTCCGGACACGGCTCGCTGATTGAGACGCTGGAGATGGATCGCCTCGTCAATCGTCAGGGCTGGAGCGCCTGCAGCAGCCCGCGCCGCCATTCCCTTCACATCGCCTCCTGCGCAGAAAGCCCCTCCGGCGCCGGTGAGAACGATACAGCCGACTTTCGGGTCAGTCTCCGCAGAAGCGAGCATGGCGGCGAGCGCAGCGTTCATTTCCCCTGACATGGCGTTTCGGGCCTCGGGGCGGTTCAATGTCAGCGTCAGGACGCCCTGCGACAGGCGGGCGAGAAGATGGGTGGTTCCGGTATCGATTGCTTCCACAGTCTCAGCGCTCATGGGTCTCTCCTTATGTGATCATGTGAGCCGTTCTCGACCGGACCGACAGCCGGCGAGGTTTGTGTCGACGACAGTAGAGGACGATTGCGACGCCAGCCCCCCCATCTGTAATAGGCCAGCGCAAGCAAAGCGGAACTGATGGAGCCGACCGGGAAGCTCCACCAGATAGCGGAGGCCGCGAGTGCAGGCTGAAGCATCAGCGCGAAGGGCACCCGAAAGATCCACATCGTGACGGCGAAGATCATCGTCGGGGCCAGCATGGCGGCGTTGGCGCGCACAATGGCCGATAACCCCGAAGTGACGGAAAGGACAATCCAGCCCCATAAAGCGATGAGATTGATCGTGTGGGCCGTCTCAAGCGCCTCTCCTCCCTGCGGCAGAAAAAGCATGAGCGGCCAGTCTCCCAGGAGATAAATGAGAACGGTCATAGCCAGGGTGAAGGCCCCGCTGACGAGACACCCCTTTAAAGCAATCTGTTCAACGCGGTCCCATCGACCGGCCCCGATATTCTGAGCCGCCATCGCCGACATGGAAGCCGCAAGCGCAATGGCCGGCATCTGAACGTAGCCCCAGAGCTGCGCAGCTCCGCTGTAGGCGGCCGCCGTGGCGGAACCATACCCGTTGACCATCGACAGAAGCAGAAAATAGGCGCCCTGGACAATGAATGTCTCAAGCGCCATGGGCAGTCCGTTCTTCATCAGAAGGCCCAGCAGAGCCGGGTCCGGCTTCAGATGATGAAGATCTTCGCCGCGGAGCGCGAGCGGCAGGCCTCGAACATAGATGAAGATCACCAGACAGCACAGAGCGGTCGCATTGGCGATCAGATTGCCGAAGGCCACCCCGGCAATGCCCAGCCGGGGAAAACCGAAAGCGCCGGTGAGCAGGAGGGGCGACAGGCACAGCCCAAGGCCGATCCAGAGGAGACTGAAGCGAAACGGCGTCTTTGCATCTCCCGCCCCCCTCATCAGCATTGACAGGAAAAGGAAGGTGAAGATCGAGGGCATCGACAGACACGTGACCCTCAGAAACTCAAGGGCCGGCGCCCGGGCGCCTGACGGAAGCTGCATGAGATCGATGAGAGCAGGCGCAAAAACATAACCGCTGAGCGCGAGCAGTCCGGAGACGGTGAGAACGAACGAGACCGAAGTGCCGGCGATACGTTTGACCGCCCGGACATCCTGAGCTCCGATGGACTGACCGACCGCGATCCCCGCCGCGGTCCCGACGCCCATGACCGCGCCCATCATCATGAACATGAAGACGTTCGCATTGACCACCGCGGTCAGCGCATCCGGGCCGAGAACATGACTGACCCAGATCGCTCCCCAGGTCCCTGCAAGAGAATGGAGAAAGTTTGTTGTCAGCAGAGGAAGGGAAAACGCCACCAGCGTTGGCACGATCGGCCCTTCGGTAAGCTTATGGGTCACCGGCCCGGGACGTGCAGGCAAGCCCGGAGGACTGACGTGAAACCCGCCGGTTCTCATGAGGCTGATCCCGCGCCTGTCCCTGCCTGGACAAGCTCCCAGGCGCGCACAGCGCTGGCGCGAACGCCCGGCAGAGCCTCCATGTAATGGTCCGACGCCGCATTCCCCTCAAGGCCCCGCTTATAAACGCCCTGATTGATGGCGGCGATACGAAAGAGCGCGAAGGCGAAATAGAATGTCCAACCTTCGGCAGGTTCCTGCCCCGATGCGCGAACATAGCGCTCGATGATCTCCTGGCGAGTCGGGACGCCCAGTGACCGGAACGCCTCGTCGCTCTGGCCGCTGAACGTGAACAGACAGGCGTGAGCGACGTCGGCAAAGGGGTGTCCGAGTGTGGAGAGCTCCCAGTCGAGCACCCCCGCGATCCGCGGCGCCTCGGGATCAATGAGACAATTGCGAAGGGTGTAATCGCCATGAACGATCGCGGACCTGTCGTCCTCAGGCGTGTGGTCGGCAAGCCAGGCCATCACCTTGTCCATCTCCGGAATGTCATGGGTGCGGGAGGCCTGATACTGCTTGGTCCAGCGCGAGACCTGTCGCGCATAATAGTTGCCAGGGCGGCCGAAACCGTCCGGGACGCCGATGGCGACGGGGTCGAGAGCGTGAAGACGCGCGAGCACTTCGATGAAATGCTCATAGATCGCCCGGCGATCCTGCGGGCTCACCCCCGGCAGCAGCGGATCGAGGAACACCCGACCGGGCAGCCACTCCATGACGAAGAATTCTGACCCCACAATTTCGGGATCGGCGCAGTGAACGAGACTGCGGGGAACGGGAACGCCCCGCCCCTCAAGCGCACGCAGAATCTGATGCTCCCGCCCGACCTGGTGGGCTGACGGAAGGAGCTCCCCGGGCGGTTTCTTCCGAAGCACCCACCGACGACCGGCAGCTTCAATAAGGTAGGTCGGATTAGACTGCCCCCCCTCGAACTGTCGAACAGAGAGCGGAGGGGCGAAGCCCTCCAGCCGCCCATCGAGGAAACGCTCCAGCGGCGCGGGATCAAAGCGATGAGCAGCCCGCACATCCGTGATGTGAACTTCCCCCGACATCGGGCGGATCCTTCGTCGGACGAGCAGGTCCGCCGCCGGAACCGGCGGCGGACCTCAGTCAGGGTCTAGTTACGGAAGGTTGCAGCCAGAGAGGCTTCCTCTTCCGAAGCCTCATACTGCCGGATCTCATTGCGTCCGACGACGAGGTGATGGACCTCATCGGGACCATCCGCAATCCGCAGCGTGCGCTGTCCGGTGTACATCCGCGCCAGCGGCGTCCACTGGGAAACGCCGGTCGCGCCGTGCATCTGGATCGCCTGGTCGATGATCTGACAAACCTTCTCCGGCACCATCGCCTTCACCATGTGCACCCAGACGCGGGCTTCTCGATTGCCGAGAACGTCCATGGCCTTGGCCGCCTTGAGAACCATCAGGCGCATCGCCTCGATCTCGATCCTCGCGCGCGAGATGATCTCCACATTGCCGCCCAGCCAGACAATCTTCCGACCGAAAGCGTCGCGGGACAGACCGCGCTTGACCATCAGATCGAGAGCCCGCTCGGCCTGACCGATGGAGCGCATGCAGTGATGGATTCGTCCGGGCCCCAGGCGGAGCTGAGAGATCTCAAAGCCGCGACCTTCGCCCAGAAGAATGTTCTCCTTCGGGACGCGGACATTTTCAAAGCGGATATGCATGTGACCATGAGGAGCGTCATCCTCGCCGAACACATGCATCGGCCCGAGAATGGTCACGCCGGGGGTGTCGATCGGCACAAGGATCTGGGACTGCTGCTTGTTCGGAGGAGCATCCGGGCTCGTCTTGACCATGGTGATCATGATCTTGCAGCGCGGATCTCCCGCTCCGGAGATATAGTATTTTTCGCCATTGATGACCCACTCATCCCCCTCGAGCACGGCGCGCATGCCGATATTTTTCGCGTCGGACGAGGCCATGTTGGGCTCGGTCATGGCGAAAGCGGACCGGATCTTTCCCTCGAGAAGAGGCTTCAGCCACTTTTCCTTCTGGGCGGGCGTTCCGACACGCTCCAGAACTTCCATATTGCCCGTGTCAGGGGCAGCGCAGTTCATCACCTCGGAGGCCAGCGGCACCTTGCCGAGCTCAACCGCGATGTAGGCGTAGTCAAGGTTCTTGAGGCCTTCTCCGGTCTCGGCGTCAGGCAGGAAGAAGTTCCAGAGGCCCTCCTTCTTCGCCTTGTCCTTGGCCCCTTCCAGAAGCTCCAGCTGTCCGGGAGCATAGCTCCAGCGATCCGCGCGACCTTCGCCGAGCCTGTGAAACTCCTCGGACATGGGCTGGACGGTTTCCTTCACGAACCGCTTCACATGTTCGAGCAGAGGCAGAGCCTGCTCCGACATTCGAAGATCGTTCAGATCGTCGAGCGGGTTGAAACCGAACGCCGCTCCTTTCTGGGATGAGCTCTTTGAGCCGGTCTTGGTCGCCATGGGGTCGTCTCCGTTTGCTGGTCTGTCGTTCTGTTAGGTCGTTCGTCTGTCTCGAATTCATCTCCCGACCATCGCCCCGCCCAGGGACGAACGGCCTATGCGCCTCAGATCACCATACCTCCGTCCACACGAATGGTCTGACCTGTGATGTAGGATGCCTTGTCGGAGGCGAGGAAGGCGACGGCGTCAGCCACATTTTGCGCGCTTCCCCACCGCCCCTCGAGCGGAAGAAGACGTCGCATCCGTTCGAATGTCGCCTCCCTGTCCACGCCGGACTCAAACGCGGTCTTCCACATGCCGTCGTCGATCACCCCGGGCGCAACTGCATTGACCCGCACCCCGGAACGGCCGAGATCGAGCGAGGCGTTGCGGGTGAAGGCGTTCACCGCCCCCTTCGAGGTGGAATAAGCGATCTGGCCCACCCCGCCGGAGAAGGACGACACCGACGAGATGTTGACGATGCATCCGCGCCTCCGGACCAGCGAAGCCGTCAGAGCATGCGACAGCAGGATCAGATTGCGGACGTTGACCATCATCACGGCGTCGAGTGACTCTTCGGTCATCTTGGCGAGCGTCTGACTGGCGCCGACGCCGGCGTTGTTGACGAGAATATCCACCTCGCCCAGCTCAGCGAGGATCCGGTCAGCGGCCCCCTGCCACCCGTCTGGGCGAGACAGGTCGGCCTCGATGGCGACGGGAGAATTGGGCAGGGACGCCGCAAGCCCTGCCAACGCGCCCACACTCCGGGCGACCAGGGCGACCCGGGCGCCCCCCTCGGCCAGCGTTCGGGCGATCGCCTCTCCCAGCCCACGGCTGGCGCCGGTGACAACGGCCGTTTTCCCAGAAAAATCATAGGTCATGGACGTCTCCCACCCTCGAAGGCCCGGTCATTGTGAACCGCCTGACGGCTCGCCCCCATGCGGCAAAGCATCACTTCGCCGCCTGGAAGCCGCTGACGGACGCCTGCAGACGCGCAATCGCCTCCTGCCGCAGCTGTCGTTTCAGGATTTTTCCGGATGCGATCCGCGGCAGCGGCTCCGCTTCGAATTGGACGTAACGCGGGATCTGGAACCTCGCAAGACGTGATTCGAGGAAGGTGCGCACCTCCGTCTCGCTCATGGGTCGGCGGGTGTAGAGCGTCGCCCCAAGCTCCTCTCCGAGACGTTCGTCAGGAACTCCGTACGCGCTGGCTTCCAGAATATCAGGATGTTCCAGCAGCGCCGCCTCGACCGCCCCGCAACCGATGTTCTCCCCGCCCCGAATGACCAGATCCTTGATTCGGTCGACGATATAGACATACCCTTCCGCATCGACGTAGGCGACATCTCCTGTACGGAGCCAGCCGTCGACAAACGTCTCGGCGTTGGCTTCCGGACGAAGCCAGTAGCCTCTCATGATCGAGGCCCCGCGGATCTGAAGTTCGCCGCGCTCCATTGGGCCCAGCGTCCGGCCGTCATCCCCGACAATCCGGATATCGAGCACCGCCGAAACGCGACCCGAGCTCTCAGGGTGATCCACATAATCCTGGCCGCCGATCCCAACTCCGATCGCATTGGTCTCGGTCATTCCCCAGCCCGTCTGAGGACGCGCATTGACAAAGGCGCCGTCGATGGCTCGGACCTGATCAGGCGCCCGGGGCGCGCCCCCTCCGCCTACCGACAGAAGCGAGCTGAGATCGCGCGATGTGCGCCGTGCGACCTCCACCAGATCGCCCGTCATCGCCGCCGGCGCCGTGAACGTCGTGACGCGTTCCTCCTCGATCAGGCGGGCGGCGGTCTCAGGATCCCATTTGTACATCGAGACGACCCGACGCCCTGGCCGATAGCTCGCAAGAAGCACCGCATGAAGACCCGAGACATGAAAGAGCGGAATTCCAAGCAGGGTGGCGGCCTGAGGGGCGCCCTCCGTCGGCGGGGCGACAACCCCGGTCAGGACGCCTGACTGATAATCGAGCTCCCACGAGAGGAGCGCGCTGATGATGTTACGGTGAGACGAAACCGCGCCTTTGGGATGACCGGTGGAGCCGGACGTATAGAGCATAATGGCGTCGTCATCGGGCGCTACATCCTCGCAGGGAAACTCCAGCGCCTCGGGACGGGCCATTACGTCTTCATAGCGCCTGGCCCCTGGAACGGGGAGGGTCGAGGCCCTCACGGCGATCACTTGCAGTCCGGGGGCGATCTCTTCGCAGGCCGCCAGCCTGTCGAGACGCTCCTGATCGGCGAAGAGCACGCTCGCCCCGCTATTGCGGAGACCGTAATCCATCTCAGCCGGCTGCCACAGCGCATTCATGGCGACAGCGATCGCGCCGATCGAGGTCGCCGCCATGAAGGCGATGACCCACTCGGGATAGTTGCGCATGGAGATGGCGACCCGGTCCCCGGCCCTGACGCCAAAATCCTCCCGAAGAGCCGTCGCAAGCCGACAGGCCGCCCGCCAGGTCTCCTCATAGGTTATCCGTTCAGCCTCATAGACAAGAAAGGTCTGATCCGACCGTGCAGCGGCGTAAAGGGCCCTGAGGGTCGGAGGAGCATTGGCGAAAACCCGCACTGTCTCGCCCCGGGCGACCGTCTCGACAAGTTCATGAGGCTCGCCAGGGGCCGTAAGACGGGCGAGAGCTTCCGTTCGGGTTATCACGCTAGAGACCTTCCTCGATCACGCTTTGGGGGGAAAGAGATGACAGGCGACCGCCGCCGAGTCACCCTCAAAAACGAGCTCGGGGGACCGGCTCGAACATGGCCCGAACGCCGCCTGGCAGCGCGGATGAAACCGACAGCCCGCGGGCGGATTACGGGGCGAAGGAGGCTCGCCCGCCAGGGCGACCGCGGACCTTGAAGCCTCGAGAGCGGGATCTGCGGAGGGGGCGGAAGCAAGGAGCGCCTGCGTATAGGGGTGGCGGGGTGAGGAAAAGAGCTCATCCCGACGACCGGTCTCCACGATACGTCCCAGGTACATCACAGCGATACGGTCTGAGATGTGACGAACAACCGACAGGTCATGGGAGATGAACAGGTAGGCGAGCCCCAGCCGCTCCTGGAGCTCCATGAGAAGATTGAGGATCTGGGCCTGGATCGAGACGTCGAGCGCGGAGACAGCCTCATCGCAGACGACCAGATCAGGCTCGAGGGCGAGCGCCCGGGCGATGCTGATCCGCTGTCTTTGCCCCCCGGAAAACTCGTGAGGGTATCGCTCAGCCATGTCCGGAAGGAGACCCACAAGCTTCATCAGGTCGGCTGTCCTGCGGCGGCGCGCGTCGCTGTCCCCGACCCTGTGCACCTCAAGGGGTTCGGCGATGATGGCGCCGACCTTCATCCTCGGGTTGAGAGAGGCGTAGGGATCCTGAAACACGGTCTGGATCCGGCGCCGGACCGGCCGCATAGCGTCCGGCCCCCAGGTCGTGATGTCCTCACCGTCGAACCAGATACGCCCCGACGTGACCGGCTGCATTCTGAGAACCGCCATGGCGGTAGTGGATTTTCCGCAGCCGCTTTCTCCGACGATCGAGAATGTCTCCCCGCGGCGAATGCTGAAACTGACGCCGTCGACCGCCTGAACGGAGCCGATGCGCCGCGGCAGAAGTCCGCCGCCCATCACCGGGAAATGAACCGACAGATCCTCGACCCGGAGGAGGTCGCCATCACCCGGCCCGGGTCTCTCGAGGTTCAGGGCGCTCTCCATGCGATCAGCCATGACCGTAACACGCCAGCCGGCGCCCCCCCGCGTCGGTCTCAACCGGCGGCGGCGCGCTTCGGCACGCCTCACGGACATGAGGGCATCGAGGCGCAAAAGCGCAACCGGCAGGAAGGGCGGCGAGGTCAGGCGGCTGACCGGGAATCGTCGCAAGGCGCGCCTTGGGACCGGAAGCGAGCCTCGGCGTCGATCCCATCAGGCCGATGGTGTAGGGATGTCGCGGAGCGGAGAAAAGCTCGCGGGCGGGGGCCGATTCGATGATGCGGCCCGCGTACATGACAGCCACGCGATCGGCGTAACGGGCCACCACTCCAAGATCATGGGTGATGAGAATCATCCCTGAATTGAGATCCCGGGTCAGCGATTTCAGAAGGTCGAGGATCTGGGCCTGGACCGTAACATCGAGAGCCGTGGTCGGTTCATCGGCGATGATCAGCTTGGGCTGACAGGCGAGCGCCATGGCGATCATGACGCGCTGACGCATACCGCCGGAGAAATGATGCGGATAATCGGTGAGACGCGCACGGGCGTCGGGAATGGCCACGCGCTCGAGAAGATCGCCAGCCGCCGCCATCGCCTCGGCGCGTCCCAGTCCCTTGTGAAGGCGCAGCGGCTCGGCCACCTGCTCTCCGATGGTCAGGACCGGATTGAGCGAAGACATCGGCTCCTGAAAGATCATGGCGATCTGATTGCCGCGGATCCGCCTGAGCCGCTCAGCTTCGGGGCGCGTGATGTCCTCGCCGTCAAACCGGACGCTTCCCCCGGCGATACGACCCGCCTCTCCGAGAAGGCCAAGCAGCGAGAGCGCGGTCACGCTCTTGCCTGATCCGCTCTCTCCGACGATGGCGAGGGTCTCTCCTGCGGCGAGATCGAAGGAGACCGAATTGACAGCCGTGAGCGCGCCCCGCTCCGTGCGGAAGACGACGCTCAGGTCCTCAACATCGAGCAGGGACGTCACCGGAACCCCATCTTTTTCTTGAGTTCGTGATCGATCCACACGCGCGCATAGATGGGCCCGGGACGGACGGCGCCGGCCCGGAGCTCGCCTCCATAATTTCTCACCCAGGGCCACCACGCTGTGTAGACATAAGCGGTCGGCAGCCAGATGTACGGCGCCGCATCCATCCCCTCGATCGTCAGCTCGCGGACGAGACGGATACGCTCCTCCTCATCCCGCGTGGCGAAGGCCCGCGCCAGCTTGGCGTCGAATGCGGGATCGGAAAACATCGCCGGATTCCAGAGTTGACCGGTTTCGAAATTCTTCCGCAGCGTCGAGGTCGGACTGACATGCCCCTGCTCGAACAGATAGCCTTCCGAATGGGTTCGCGTCGTCATGGCCGACAGGAAGGCGGCGTACTCAAGCGGCTGGATCTTTGCGCGCACCCCGATCTTCGACCACGCGTCGACGATCAGAGGCAGAAGATCCATATGGCTTGGGTTGCAGCTGCACACCTGAACCGTGAGCTCGAAACCGTCGGCGAGCCCGGCCTCCTTCAGAAGCGCTTTCGCCTTGTCCGGATTATAGGCGAACAGCTCCTGAACGCTCTCAGGCATCTCCTCAAGGGGCTGAAAATATCGTCCGAATTCCGGATGCTGAGGAAAGGCCATAAGCTCCGCCTGCCCTTCCGAGGCCAGGTCAACGATCTCCTGCTTGTTGATCGCCATATTCAGAGCCCGGCGAACACGAACATCATCCAGCGGAGGCCGGTCCGTCCTCAGGGCGATCGACGTGCCCTGGGTCGCGAGCCAGCGATTCCACTGCAATTCGGGCGTCGTCTCCATCAGGTGCTTGGCCATCGACCAGCGCATGATTTCCAGAACATCCAGCTTTCCGGTTCTGAGGGCTGTGATCCAGGTCGCCTCGTCCTTGATGATGCGGTAGGTGACGCGTTCAAGATACGGGAGAGACTGCTCCCCGCTCGGCGTGACGTCGCGATCCCAGTAGCCCGGATTTCGGGAGAAGCTCTGGACGCTTCCCTGAATATAGCGATCGAGGAAGAAGGGGCCCGTCCCGGTTACATTCTTCCAGTCCCGAAGATCCCGGCCCTTGGACTCCCGCGGAATGATGCTCGAATAATACCCGTAGCCGAAACGGTAGGCCCATTCGGTGTTGTAGGTGTTGAAATGAAAGACGACCGTGTGCGAATCCCGCGCTTCGACCCGGTCGATATGCTGGAAATAGGTGTTGATGCGCTTAGGGCTCGAACTCACATACTCGTAAGTGTAGACCACGTCCTCCGCATCGAGCTCCCTCGCCTTCATGAAGCCCGGACGTTCAGGATACATCACGCCGCGGCGCAAACGCACCGCCAACGTCAGCGGATCTTCCCACTCCCAGCTTTCAGCCAGCTCCCCACGCATAACGTCCGGGGGAATATAGGCGTCGAGAGTGTAATGCTGGCTCCCCCCGCGACTGACCGCCCTGGACAGATCGGCAGAAAAAAGCTGCTCCCGGGTCATCCCGGTGTCGTGATTGCTCTTCCAAGTCCAGTCAGCAGGATCCCATGACAGGGCGGACAGGGTCACATAGACCGTCCCGACATTAAGCTCACCTCCCCTCTGAGGGGGGTCAGCAGGCGACAGCTCGGGAAGCGTCTCCCAGCGGGGCGGACCGCAGGAGGTTGCAAGAAGAGCCGCAAGGGCGACGAAAATCCGCCTCATCGCGTCCCCCTCATGCGCGGATCCAGGAGGTCGCGCAGGGCGTCTCCGAAGACATTGATCGAAAAGACCACGAGGGTCAGACAAAGGCCCGGTATGACTGCAAGCCAGGGCGCAACATACATGTAGGACCGTCCCGCGCCGCTCAGCATGCCGCCCCAGGTCGGCGCCGGCGGGGGCACGCCCAGCCCGAGAAACGAAAGGCCTGCCTCGGCGAGAATGACCGCTCCGATACGCGAGGTGAACAGAAGTATGACCACGGGCGCGATATTGGGAAGGATATGCCGCCAGAGAATATGAAAGGAGGTCGCCCCGATGGTCTGGGCGGCCCTGGTATAGGTGTTCTCGCGGATGGACATGACCGCGCCGCGGACAATCCTGGAGCCGCCAATCCCGTAGAGAAGGCCAAGCACGATGATGATCTGGGGGACCCCGGGTCCAAGCACCGAGATCACGACCACAAGAAGGATAAGATCGGGAAAGATCATCCATGCGTCGACAAAGCGCTGCGTGACCATGTCGACGCGTCCCCCGAAATATCCGGCGGTCATTCCGATCGCCAGAGATACCAGGGTTGCGAGACCGGAGGTCAGAACTGCGACAGTCATCGAAAGCTGGCCGCCGATCAGGATACGCGAGAGCATATCGCGTCCCAGATGATCGGTTCCGAAGGGAAACGCCCACGAAGGCGCCTGCAGGCGTCTGTAGAGACTCGTCTCATTGACCCCGTAGGGAGCGAGGACGCCGGCGAAGAGCGCAGCGAGAGCGAAGAAGAGAAAGACCCCCGCACCTGCTGCGCCAAGGGGCTTGTCCCGAACAAGGCGCACGAGGAAGTCACGAACCGGTCGGGACCGGCGGGTCATCGCTCCGCTCTCGGGCGGACTTATCGGTGAGGAAGCCGAAGCCATGGTCATGATCGCCGTACCCTCGGATCGAGATAACCGTAGGCGAGATCGACGATAAGATTGATGACCAGTACGGAGACGCCGACGACGAGAAAGACCCCGGACACAATCGGGTAATCCCTCTGAAAGACGGCCTCAAGAAGCAGAGAGCCCATACCCGGAAGGGCGAAGATCTGCTCGAGAATGACCGCCCCGCCGAACATCAGAGGAGCCTGAAGACCGATGACGGTCACGACCGGGATGAGACTGTTGCGAAGCGCATGTCTGAAGACCACCGCCCCCTCCTTCAGACCCTTCGCGCGGGCGGTTCGGATATAGTCCTGGCGCATCACCTCCAGCATCATGGTGCGGGTCATGCGCATGGTGACGGCTGACAGGGCGAGTCCCAGAAGGATCGCCGGCGGAAGGATATGCCCCAGATTGCGCAAAGGATCAGCGAAGAAGGGAGAGAATTCGAGTTCAGGGGACCATCGCCACCAGACGGAGGGGAAGACCATCACCAGCGTTCCAAGCCAGAAGCCGGGAATGGAGAGCATGAGCAGGGAGAATGATCGCAGGACGTAATCCGCAGCCGTGTCCTGGCGAACCGCCGAGAAGACGCCGATGGCGATCCCCACTGTGACGGAGACGATGAGGGCGAGGAAACCCAGTTCCAGTGTGACCGGAAGACGTTGCAGCAGAAGCGAGGAGACCGGGGCGTTCTGCCAGAGAGATGAGCCGAGATCCCCGGTGAGCGCCTTGCCCGCCCAGATGAAGTATTGTTCCCAGATCGGACGATCCAGTCCGAGAGCCGCCCTCAGGCTCTCACGATCCGCGCTGCTCGCGACATCATTCTGCGCAAGCATGAGATCGATCACATCCCCGGGAATAAGACGGATCGAGAAGAAGACCAGCAGACTGGCGAAGAACAGAGTCGGAGGAAGAACAGCGATCCGGCGGAGGACATAGTCCTTCATCGAACGCCTCCGCTGGGAACGGGCCCGAAACCGACGAGGCGAACCCGGCAACGCTCCAGATCGTTCGCCTGTTCCCATCGCCCGCAGATGCGCGCTGAGGGCGAACCCTCCGCCCAGCTGGCGTTCATCATGTCCTCCCCAGGTCGGAGCGCGCGCCCGCGGGCGGCGTCCGGTTTTCCCGTCTGTGATCCCTTGGGCGCTTGAGCGCACTCAGAAACCGCGGATTTGCGATCACTCTAACAGGTTCGGAGAACGGGTCCAGACACCCTCTTCAGGACCCGACCCCTCTTCTGTTCTTCATCTTTTCGGGGCGGCGGCGCGCTCACGGCCCTCAGCCTCCGCCAGCGCAAGAAGCTTTTCGGACAGGACAGGGCCGGCCGAAATATCGTCTCCGAACCGCATCCAGTCTGGCTGATCTGCGCGCGCGCGCGGCCAAACTCCAAGACCCGGTCCGTTGGGATCGCCCGTCCGAATGAAGTTGACCCAGTAATCCCGCATGACGCCGCCAGGTCCGTCAGGGGTCGCGGAGCGTCCGCCGCGCTCCAGAAGAGGCGTCTCGCCGGCGTGGGGGGTTCCCGGCGTCGATCCGCGCCTCTCGGGAGCGACATAATCGACATAGTAGAGATAGACGGGCTGGACCTCCGATGCGGCCCGCGCGGCGAGAAAGCTCGAGAGCACATAGCGCATATCGCCGAACATGCGACGAACCCCCTGATCCTCACCCTCAGAGAAATCCGAGGCATACAGGCGAACGAGTCGGTCACGCAGATCTCCGAGGCGGTCATAAACCTGTTGGACGGTGACCCCGGAGGCGGGAAAGACGCTGCCTTCATAGCTGTTGCCGCCCGTCATCAGAGGTACTTTCGCCTGTTTTCCCGCCTCAAAGAGCGAAACAGGATGACCCGGCACAGTGCGCCCATCGATGATCGGCAGATGAAACCCGCTGACCGCCTGAACAAGGCTTTCCGCGGACAGAGCGCGAAGCGCCGAAGCGCTGTCCGCATCTTGTCCCCCCGCTGCTCGTGAGGCGATAGCCTCGCTGATCAGAACGGCGTCCCGCGAGGCGGGCGGACGAGCCCGTCCCTCGACAGGCGTCTCCGGCAATGGCCAGGCGATATAGCCGCTGGAGGCGATCGCACGTGCGAAAAGTCCCTGCGCGTCCGGCATCAGCAGCAACAGCTGAACAGCCTCGCCTCCAGCCGACACCCCGGTGATCGTCACCTTTCGGGGATCTCCCCCGAATTGCGTGATGTTGTCGCGAACCCATTCGAGCGCGGCCTTCATGTCGAGAAGAGCGAAATTGGCGACCTGAGGCGAACCGGACCGCCCCCCCTCCGCTGCAAGCAGGGGGTGCGCGAACACGCCGAGTGCGCCGAGACGGTAATTGAATGTGACAAGAACGACATCCTCCGCCGTCCAGACGTCAGCGGAATGCTCCCCGGCGCCGGATCCGGTGACGAACCCTCCGCCATGAATGCGCACCAGCACCGGGCGACCGCCCTCACGCATGGAGCGGGTGGTTGTTGAGACATTGAGGGTCAGACAATCCTCGCTGACCCTGAAGTCAGGGCGCGAGGAACGCTGCATGCAGGCAGGCCCGAACACGTCAGCCTTTCTGACGCCGCTCCAGGCGGCCGGCGCCTGCGGCGCCTTCCAGCGAAGATCTCCGACAGGCGGCTTGGCATACGGCACCCCTCGAAAATGCAGGATATCGCCTTCAGCGACCCCGGACAGCCTGCCCTGACGGGTCTGCGCCACGGGCGCCCCGTCAGGTCCGATGATCGGACCCGCCGGCAGCAAGACGCAGGCGCCCAGCAGCACCAGCATGGCGCCGGCCATCGCCAGGCGTCGGGACCAGATGTTCAAATCTGTCATCGTCCTCACCTTATCTTATTCCGCTTCGATCATTCACGGCGCGGCGGTCTCTATCTGAACGTCATGCTCGATCCCGGACGGAGGCCCGGGCCTCAGTAATGGTCCGTGTAGGGACCGATCTTGCACGAATAACCCTCCGGAGGCGGCGTCAGCACGAAATCCTTCGGATCGCTTCCCTTCGGATGAGAGGCCAGGGTTCTGAGCGCCCACAGATTGAAGGCGTCGCGATTGAGCGAGGGCCAGCGATGACCGTGCGACCCCGTGCAGGCGATATGGACGACCCCGGGAATGGACGAAAAATAGTTCGATCCGGCCTGAGTGCTGGGGCGGTAATCCGAGCAGAGCCCCAGAGGCGGACCGCAATCCCAGAGATCCTTCTCTCCCCCCCACATGGTGAGGACAATCATGGGATCGAGACGCCGCGGAAGCGGCGTCGGACCGATATGACCCTGATGAATCTTGGTGGGAGCAGCCCTGACCGCTTCGCGTCCTTCCGCGAAGGTGAGACGACGGCCGTCGTCAGCTCCGATATACCACTCCCCGGACAGAGGCATGCCGCCCGCCCAGAAATCAGAATTGAATGTGAGCACCCGGTTGGTGACCGTACCGCCGGCGGAGATGCCGCCCAGATAGAGACGCGAGGCGTCCAGCTTCCACCTGGTCCCGACGCACCGGACCATCGCCTCGAAAAAGCGCGAATCCGGACCCTCGTCATTTTCCCATTTGCGGCCCGCCTCACCGGCCGCACGCCCGTCATTCCACGGCTTCCAGTTCCATCCGTCCGATCCCAGTCCGTCACACTCCTTGAACCCGATCGCCGGATCCTGATTGGCGCACTGCCGGACAGGCCCGATCACCATGAACCCGTGATCAGCCAGGCGGGCGTTAGCTCCCGAGCCGTCGGTGAAAAGATTGGCATTCGCGGATTCAACGGTTCCGGACATCGGAACCCAGACCGGGGCGGGCTCTGTCCCGCCTCGCGGCGGAACGACAATGAAGGCCCGCATCATGCCGTCGTGGGGAAAACCTGTGTTCAGCCCCTCGCGAACCTCAAATCCGGCCGGACATTTCCAGAAGTCGGAAGAAGCCGCCTCCTGCGGCGCCGCCGTCGCAGCGCACCCGGCCGCCAGCAGGCAGGCAAGCCCCGCCCTCATAAGCCCCGCTACGCCCTCAAGGGCGTGGGATCGATCCGTCATCAACACCTCCCCGTGTCAGCGCGCTCCAGACGCCGGTCAGCCCTCCCCGATTCTTGTGTCGGAGGATCAGCCGTCACCCTCACGATAGGGGCTCGCATGATGAACTTGCAACTCACAATCGACCCTCGCCGCCCTCTGCAGGGCCCGCCCGCGGGTCCCTCGCCCGATTGACAAGGCGACAGGCCCGATCACACTTCGATGAGGTCCGCGCCCCGAGCCGGCGACCGAACCATCAGACACAGGTCAGAAAGACGATGCCGACACTTCTCGTGGCTAACCGGGGTGAAATCGCCATCCGGATCATCAGGACCGCGCGAGAGCTCGGCCTGAGAACCGTGGCGGTCTACCCTCAGGACGACGCAGACAGCCTCCATGTCCGACGGGCGGACGACGCGGTCCGTCTCGAGGGACGCGGGCCTCGGGCCTATCTCGACATTCCATCCCTCGTTCAGGCGGCGCAGAGCTCGGGAGCCGATTTCGTCCATCCCGGATATGGCTTTCTGAGCGAGACGGCGCAGTTCGCCCGGGCTGTTGCAGAGGCCGGCCTGACCTTCGTAGGCCCCTCTCCCGAGACCCTTGATATGTTCGGAGACAAGGTCAGAGCGCGCGCCCTCGCCTCAGCGTGCTCGATCCCCACGCCTGCAGGCGAGGGTCCGGTCGATCTGGACGGGGCGGTGAGATTTCTGCGGTCCCTGGAGTCAGGTCGATCCATGATGCTGAAGGCTGTCTCTGGCGGCGGCGGTCGGGGCATGCGCGTTATCGACACCGAAGCGGGGCTCAGGGACGCCTTCGAACGGGCCTCGTCCGAGGCGATCGCCTCCTTTGGAAACGGCGCCCTCTATGTTGAGGAGATCATACCCGCTGCGCGCCATATCGAAGTGCAGATCGCGGGCGACGGAACCAGCGTCATTCATCTTCTGGATCGCGAGTGCACTCTCCAGAGACGACGTCAGAAGCTGATCGAGACAGCGCCGGCGCCCTGTCTGCCGGCCTCCCTTCGCGAGCAGCTGCACGCGGCGGCGGTCGAGCTTGGCCGGGCGAGCGCCTATCGCGGGGTAGGCACGATGGAGTTCCTCGTGTTCGACGACAACAGGCGCTTCGTGTTCATCGAAGGCAATGCGCGCATCCAGGTCGAGCACACGGTCACCGAAGAAATCCTCGGTCTTGACCTGATCGCCGCTCAGATCGGCCTTGCGCAGGGCCGATCCCTGAAATCTCTGGGCCTCAAACCGGCGCGCCTGTCGCAGGTGAAGGGTTTCGCCATTCAGGCCAGGATCAATCTCGAAACGATGCAGGCGGACGGATCAGCCCGGCCCGGCGGAGGCCTGATCTCGGTCTGGGAGGCGCCCTCAGGGCCGGGCGTGCGCACAGACGCCGCCGCCTACGCGGGCTATCAGACATCGCCTGCCTACGATCCCCTCATCGCAAAGGTCATTGTCCGCGGCCCTGGGGAGGACCCGACCGAGACCCTGAAGCGTCTCGGACAGGCCCTCTCCGAGACCCGCCTGGAGGGCCCGCCGACCAACATCGCTTTCCTCCGTTCGCTCCTTTCCGCTCCGGAAGTGCTCAGCGGCCGCATCGATACGCTTCTCATCGACCGCATCGCAGCCCGGCTGATTCAGGAGAGCCAGGCAGCGATCGCCCCGACCGCGCCGGAAGAGACACCTCAGGAAAGAGCGGGGGCGCGGATAGGATCGGATGATCCCCTCGGCGTTCTTAAACATGGGCGTCGGCCCTCCGCCGACACCGCCCCCGGCGCGAGCCGGACGCCTGCCGCCTCCTCAGGCGCAGGACCCGACTGGCTGACAGCGCCCATGCAGGGCACGCTCGTCAGCCTGTCGGTCGGGCCAGGCGATACGGTCTGGGCAGGCCGCGTCGTCGCCGTCATGGAAGCGATGAAGATGGAGCACGAGGTGACTGCTGCGATCAGCGGCGTGGTCGGCCAGCTCGGCGCATCGCCAGGCGACACGATCTTCGAGGGGCATGGCCTCCTGCGTCTCATCCCGCGGGAGGTCACAGCTCCTGACCAGGCTATGACACAGGCGGAAGATCCCGACCGCATCCGGCCGGACCTTGCCGAAGCCCTGGCGCGGCGAGCGGCCGGTCACGACGAAAATCGGCCCGAGGCGGTCGCCAGACGGCGCCGGACCGGACGACGGACGGCAAGGGAAAACATCGCCGATCTCTGCGATGAGGGATCCTTTGTGGAGTACGGATCGGTGGTGATCGCCGCCCAGCGACGGCGTCGCACCCTTGAGGATCTGATCGCCAACACCACCGGCGACGGCATGGTCTGCGGCCTCGGACATGTGAACGGAGCGCAGTTTCCGCCTGAGCGCTCGAGAGTGATGGCGATGAGCTATGACTACATGGTTCTCGCCGGAACGCAGGGGAAGAAGAACCACGAGAAGAAGGACCGGATGTTCGAGATCGCCGAACGCCACCGCCTGCCCGTCATCCTGTTCGCCGAAGGCGGAGGCGGACGCCCTGGCGACACCGACGTGATGGGCGTCGCTGGTCTTGACTGCCTGGCCTTCAATTATTTCGCGCGTCTTTCGGGCCTTGCTCCGCTGGTGGGCGTCACCACCGGCAGGTGCTTCGCCGGCAATGCGGTCCTTTTGGGATGCTGCGACGTCATCATCGCCACCGAGGGGTCGAACATCGGCGTAGGCGGTCCGGCGATGATTGAGGGAGGGGGTCTTGGCGTCTTCACGCCTGAGGAGGTAGGCCCTCTCGAGGTTCAGGTCGCCAACGGCGTCGTCGACATCGCCGTGAAGGATGAAGCCGAGGCGGTCGACGCGGCGCGTCGCTATCTGTCCTATTTCCAGGGCCCCCTCGCAACCTGGAGCGCGCCGGATGCCCGCAATCTCCGCAGGATCGTGCCGGAGAACCGCCTGCGTTACTACGACATGAGACTGGTGATTGAGGGGATCGCCGACATCGGCTCAATCCTTGAGCTCAGACGCGGCTGGGGCGCGGGCATCATCACCTCCCTCATTCGCATCGAAGGACGTCCGGTGGGGGTGGTGGCCAATAATCCGGGCCATCTCTCCGGCGCCATTGATGCGCCGGGAGCGGATAAAGCGGCGAGATTCATGCAGCTGTGTGACGCCTTCGACATCCCGATCCTGACCCTCATCGACTGCCCAGGCATCATGGTGGGGCCGGAAATCGAGCGCACGGCGCTCGTTCGCCACGCCTGTCGCCTGATGGTGACGGGGGCGAATCTCAACACGCCTCTGATGTCGGTTGTGATCCGGAAGGCCTATGGCCTCGGAGCTCAGGCGATGGCTGGCGGCAGCTTCAAGACGCCTCTGTTCACCCTGACATGGCCGACAGGCGAATTCGGAGGGATGGGTCTCGAAGGCGCCGTCAAGCTCGGCTTCCGCAAGGAACTCGAAGCGATCGAAGATCTCGCAGAGCGCAAGGCCGCTTTCGACAAAATGGTGGCGCAGTCCTATGAACGGGGCAAGGCGGTCAACATGGCCTCCCACTTTGAACTGGACGATGTGATCGACCCTGCCGAAACCCGGCGCTACATTCTCGGGGCGCTTTCAGCCCTCCCTCCTCCAGTCCACAGGACCGGCAAGAAGCGGCCGAACATCGATACCTGGTAGTCCGCCATCATGTGAGACAGGAGCAGGAGGCCTGTCTCGCCTCGTCCAGACATCGAGGATGGTCGGCCCATCGAGATGGTCGCGCCAAAGCTTGATCTGTCCCTCGTGAACTTCGAAAACGCCGACCGACGGCGGCTCGACCCAGCGAACGCTGAGCCGGTGACGATCAAGGCGTTCAACACACACGATCTGATCGATCATGGCCGTGCGATGAATTGGACAACAGCCAATGACGAGTGTCGACGCCCCGGCAATACGCGCGCGTTGTGTCAGATTGGAGATTGACTCAACGACTGCCGCGGAAATCGTCGGTCAGGCATCTTGAGACGAGAACGTCTCGGGGATGACACTCCTCATGGCCATCTCCATCAGGATCAGTCTTGACGCTTCCTGAGACATCGGGATCGAAACGCTGACAATCGTCAGTATGGCGCCCTCGACGCATGGCCGACCGTTCTCGTCAGTGATGAACCGATGCATGTACGTTTTAGAGTCTTAATGGCCACCCTCTGGGTCGACCGGAAGGCTCTAACCCAACGCCATGCCGAGACTATGGTCTCAAGCAATACCCGGAGACCAACCTGGCCTCGCTGATGGGTAAGTCTCGGCTTGAGTAAAAGAGGGCGCGAAAGCCGCCGGGACATCTCCGCAGCCTGGCGCCGAAAGCGAGCGACAGTCGCCAGCGTCTTCACAAGCGATGTTGCTCGAAGGACCACGCCAGGAATACGGCTCCGGGCCGGATGAGGATGGCAAGTCGTCCCCGAAAGGCGGGTCTCTTCCTAGGGTGATCCGGCGCCCTTCCCCAGGATCGCCAGGATATCCTCCTCGCTCAATCCCAGTTCCGTCAGGATGCTGCGCGAGTGGGCGCCCACATCGGGAGCCATGCGCGGAGTGACCTTCTCAAGACCGGAGACCTGCACCGGATTGGCGACGGTTCTGAGATGAGGGCGGTCTGCGAATGCCGGCAGGAGGTCGTTGGCGAGGATCTGCTCATCATGTTCATGATCGCGTGTGCGTCCGATCAGTCCGAAGGTGACCCCGGCCTCCGTGAACCGGTCGCGCCAGTCCGGCCAGTCGCGACGCGCGAAGATGTCCTCGAGCAGGCCGACCATCAGCCCGGCATGGGCGAGTCGGGCGTCCGGGGTGGCGAAACGGGGATCAAGCGCCCACTCGGCGCGCTCAATCGCGGTCAGAAGAAGCGGAAACTCCCGCTCAAAATTGACCGACACCAGAACGAACTGACGCCCGTCGCGTGTCGTATAGACTTCCTGAATGGGATTTCTCTCTCCCCTCGGCTTTCGCGGGGGCACCTCCACGCCGCACAGCGCGGCCTGAATGTAGGCCGAGTTGGACCATAAGCCGTTGGCCAGAAGCGAGGTCGAGACCATGCCTCCCTCCCCGGTCATCTGACGCCGGTAAAGGGCCGTCACGATGCCCGCAAACAGACTGACGGCCGTCGGGTGATCTCCCATACCGGGCGTGGTCGTGGCGTGCTCAGCCTCCGGACCTGGACGAACCATGTCCATCAGTCCCGATCGACCCCACCAGGCTGTGGTGTCGTAGGCGGTGCGATCCTTCTCCGGTCCCACCTCTCCATAGGGCGTGAGCGAGGCGTAGATAAGACGCGGATTAAGACCCGCAAGATCCCGGGCGGTGATCCCTAGGCGCTCGCGTATAGGCCCCGGAAAATTGGTGATGAACACGTCGGCCCGCCGGATCAGTCGGGCAAGCGCCTCGCGGGCCTCGGGCCGCTTGAGATCGAGAGCCAGGCTCTCCTTGTTGCGGCTGTCGAGAACCCAGTAAAAGTTCTCATGGGCCTCTCCCGGCAGAAGCGTGATGAGCTTCCTGTACGAATCGCCCTCTCCCGGAGGCTCAATCTTGATGACGCGGGCGCCGTAATCCGAGAGCATGGTGGCCGCGGCCGGGCCGGCGATGTAGCTGGCGCAGTCAATGACCAGAAGATCCTTGAATATCATTGTCATCGCCCGCCTTGCCTGCCCCTGCGTCACACAGTGGAGGGTGATCGTCACACGACTGTCATAGGGCTCTGACACGCAATGCGATAGAGAGATGCAGGCCGATCCCAGGGAGACGACACATGATCCGCACGATGACCCCCGACCAGGCGGCCTTCACGCGCCGCGCCCTCATGCGCGCATTCGGCGCGGGCGCGGGCCTTTTTATTCTCCCGTCCGTCGCCCTCTCCCAGACCGCAAGCCCGGTCTCCTTCTCGAAAACGCCCTTCACCCTGGGGATCGCATCCGGCGATCCCTCGCCGGACGGCTTCGTGATCTGGACACGCCTCGCGCCCGAACCTTTCGAGATCGGATGCGGGATGCCGAGCGCTCCGGTGGAGGTCTCCTACGAGGTCGCTGAGGATGAGGCGTTTGCGGTCATCGCCCGTTCAGGCACGACCCTCGCCTCACCCAATCTCGCTCACTCAGTCCATGTCGAGCTGAACGGGCTTCGTCCGGGCCGCCATTACTTTTACCGCTTCGCCGCCGGAGGCGTGCAAAGCCCGGCCGGCCGCGCAAAGACTGCGCCGGCCGCAGGATCGGTCCTCGCCTCCGCTCGCTTCGGCGTCGCCGGCTGCCAGAGCTATGAGAGCGGGTATTTCACGGCCTACAGGCATCTCGCCGCCGAAGATCTCGACTTCGTCTTCTGCTACGGCGACTACATCTACGAAAACGCGGGCAGACCGCCGGCGGCGGACGGATCCGGGCCGGTCCGTTCGCACTTCGGCGGAGAGATTTACAGTGTCGACGACTATCGGCGCCGATACGCTCAGTACAAGATGGATCCGGACCTTCAGGCGGCCCATGCGGCCCATTCATGGTTCGTCATCTGGGACGATCATGAGACCGACAATAACTGGGCTTCAGCCTTCGACGAGAAGGGAACCCCGGAGGCGCTCTTCGCCTTCCGGCGTCAGGCGGCGGCTCAGGCGTATTACGAGCACATGCCGCTCAGACTGAGTTCGCTTCCCGTAGGCTCAGCCATTCAGATCTATCGCCGCGCTCAGTATGGCGATCTCATGGAGCTCAACTTCCTCGACACGCGTCAGTACCGGTCAGACCAGCCCTGCAATGATCGATCAGCAGGATGTACGGACGTCTCCTCGCCCGAGGCGCAGTTCATGGGGCGCGAGCAGGAAGCCTGGCTGTTCCGGGGTCTGTCAGCTTCGAAGGCCCGCTGGAACGTGATCGCTCAGCAGATGATGGTGATGGATCTCGATCGCGATCCGGGTCCGGATCTTCGATACAATGTCGACAGCTGGGCGGGCTATCGTGCGCCGCGCGGTCGGCTGCTCTCGCATCTCCGCAACCGGCGCATCGCCAACCCGGTCGTGCTCACAGGCGACGAACACATCAACTATGCCGGAGAACTTCACCTCGACGGCCGCTCGCCTCAGGCGCGCCCGATCGGCGTTGAGTTCGTCTCCACATCGATCGCCTCCGGTGGCGACGGACAGGATCGCTCGGCCAACGCCGAGGCGGTTCTCAGCGTCAATCCGCAGCTCAAGTTCATCAACACTCAGCGCGGCTATCTGGTGTGCGATGTCTCGAAGCAGGCATGGACCGCCTCCTTCCGGGTTCTGGACCGCGTTTCAACCCAGGACGGCGCCGTGAGCACCCGCATCCGGCTGGCGGTCGAGGCCGGATCGTCGGTGCTCGTTCAGGCCTGAAGATCGTCTGGTCCGTCCCTATAATCGCTCACCCGATAGCCAGGACGCCTCCTCGCTATCGGACGATCATCGACTGCGCATCTGAAGCCAAGATCCATCTCATGGATGAGATCCGGCAAGGATCTGACGCGTCGGAAAATTCTTGTCCCTTCGGCCAGGCCTTAGCGACGCATGACGGCAAGACGGACCGGAACGAGGCCTTCGGGACAGGCGGAGGCCCTCCCGGCGCGCCCGGCGCCGAGCTTCAGGGAGACGACCGCCCATTCGGAGGGAGAGGGATCCTTTTGTCACTATTCTGGACGCGGGTGACGCAAGGGCAACGACGTTCAGACTGTCGCGATGCCCCCACCGGGGGCAGGTCTCCACAGTCTTAGACCCGCCAACCTGGAATTTTTGGGATTGAGCCCGATCAGTCCCACACCCTTCACGCGCGATTAGTTGATTGGCGTCTACCTGTGGTACCGACTAGGCATTGGGACAGTGACCCGAATCTTGCCGGCCGACGTAACAGGAAGGCGAAATCAGGGTCGCACGGGCGGGCCGCAGTCGCATGCGGAACGAACCTGCCTCGGGATGAAACAAAACGGATGGTGCACATGACCTCTCTTGGCGGCGATCGGTCCATAGGACGGCTTCTGGCAAGCCTCGCATTGGCCGTAGGCGGGATGGGCGCCGGGGCGGTTTGGGCGCCCTCCGCGAGCGCCAAGCCTCCTGCGCCGGCAGCCTTCTGCCAGACCTATCCCGACTCCAAGTCGTGCACGACAGGGTTCGCGGAGTGTGCGACCTGCCATACGACGGCCCCGGCCCGGAACGCGTTCGGCGCCCAGCTGAGCGAGCGCCTCGCGCCTGGAACGCCGCGCCCCCTGAGCGACCAGGCCTTTGTGAGCGCCCTTCCGAGCGCCCTGAAGATGATCGAAGGCCTTGACGCTGACGAAGATGGGTTCTCGAACCTCGCGGAAATCCGCGCGGGCACCCGTCTCGCGAGCGCCGAAAGCTTCCCCAAGGTCATGGCGTGTGCGCCGGATCAGGCCTCAAAGTCCGGAGACGGCCGTTGGAATGTGTGCGGCTATGACCCCAATTACGCCTTCCGTAAAATCAGTCTCGACTTCTGCGGACGCTCTCCGAACCGGGCGGAGGCCGAGGCTTTCCGTAAGATCAAGGGCGAAGCGGCGCAAAAGGCGGCTCTTGGAGAGGCCCTCGATCGCTGCCTGGTCTCTAAGTACTGGCTGGGGTCGAACGGCGTGGTCTGGAACCTCGCCAACGCCAAGATCCGTCCGGCGTTCGTGATCAAGTCCGGCGCCAATCCGGGCCCCGTTCCGCTTGGCGATTATGACGACGACTACAACCTGTTCACGTGGGCGCACAGCGGAGATCGCGACGTTCGCGATGTCCTCAAGGCGCAGTACTTTGTTCGCCGCGTGAGCGACGACCCGGTGAAACTCGAGATCATCCCGGAAGAAGAAGTCAAGAAGCGCGGACGCGCGACGGCGCAGCCTGTTCCGGCCGACAAGCGCGCAGGTCTCGTGACGACGCGCTGGTTCGCAGCCTCGAACACAATGTTCACCGCCATCCCGCGGACCACCGCCGCTCAGGCCTACCGGGCCTATCTTGGCTGGGACATCGCCAAGATGCAGGGCCTCCTCCCCGTCTCTGACGAACCCCATGATTATGATCGCAAGGGCGTCGGCGCTCCCGAGTGCGCCGTCTGTCACACGACGCTTGATCCTCTGACCTACCCCTTCACACGGTATAACGGCATCGGCGGGGGCTACACCTATGACGACGATCGCCTGAAGGCCTATATCCGCGGCGACGGTCCCAACGTGGTCAATGCTCCGAAGAGCGGGATCATTCTCGGCAAGCCGGTCAAGGACCTTGTCGAGTGGGCCGATGTGGCCGCCAACAGCGATCCCTTCGCGATGAACGTCGTCCGCGACTACTGGAAGGTCATCGTGGGACGTGAGCCGGAGGTTCAGGACGAGGAAGAGTTCTCCCGCCTCTGGCGCGGCCTGAAGGATCCGGCGCGTTACAACTACCGCGTCGAGCGCATGCTCCACGACCTCGTGCTCACCACCGCCTATGGCCGCCCCTGAGGACGATGTCATGACAAGAACCGCTTTTATCCCGGCTCTGGCGTTGGTCGCGGCGATGTTCGCCGCCGGGTGCTCGAGCCTTCCTTCGGCGGGTTCGGAACCCGCTCAGGTCGCTTCGATCGACCCGAAGGTGAAGTTCAAGGATGGCGACCGATATCTTGGCGACCTTGCACGGGCGCTCAACATGCCCCGCGAGACGGTCTGCAAGGAGCTGGGTCGCTATGACTGTTTCTCCGACGCGTTCCGCATTGTTCTCGGCGGCGTCGAGGCCCCCAACCTGACGGTTCATACGCCTCTCGAGGAAGCGGCCCTTACTGCGCCGATCGCCCTCGACCGCGCAGCCCTCCACGTGTGCACCTCACGCGTGCGGATGGACCGGGAGGACCCCGCCAACGCCGTCCTGTACCGCGCCTCCGCGTCCGGCCGGCCGGACAAGGCGTGGATGGAGACAACCTCGAACGAGCTCTATGGCGTCCTTCTCAACCGGGATCCGACAAAAGCTGAGCGCGCGCGCCTCGTCGGTTTCTACAAGGACGTTGCGACAGAACAGGGCAAACCAAACCCGGACGCCGCGAGCGACTGGGTGACGCTGAGCTGCTTCGCCCTCGCCTCGTCTCTCGAAAGCATTTTTTATTGATCCGAATTCGCCAAGGAAGGCCTTTGCCATGAACAACAACTGGTCACGCCGGACGATCCTGAAAACCACAGCAGCCGGACTGGGCGCGGGCGCCCTGACCCCGGGCCTCGCCCATGCGCAGGCGAACGGAGCAAAGGACCGGCCGCCGCCGCGCTTCCTGATCGTTCTCTCCTCCTTCGGCGGCGCCAACGTCATCGACAGCTTCCTGTCGGTTCGCGAATCCGAGAGCGCGAACGCATCGGTGGTGAACGCGTACCCCGACAGTCTCGTTCAGACCATCGGGGAGTTCCGGGCGATCGATCTCAAGTCGAAAACGATCGGCGCGATCCCGGCCTCCTTCACCGCCAATCAGTCCAACTTCGTGCGCAAGCACGGCCAGGACATGATGGTGATCACCCATACCGGCACGAGCGTGAACCACTTTGTGGCCCAGCAGCGCTCCGTCAATGGAAACGCAGCCTGGAAGGGACGCACTCTTCAGGAAGCCGTCGCCATGACGTATGGCGAGGGCTACGCTATCCCCAACGTTCACCTTGTGAACGGAACGGGCTTTACCGAAAAGGGCACCGATCTCAGCCTGCCGGCTTATGTCTACGGCGAGCGCGCGCCGACCCCGAACCTCTGGCCGCTGTCTCTTGACGGCTACAAGGGCGTCGAGGGCGCGCCTGACCGCAGCCTGTTTGAGAAGGCCCGCCGTCTGCGGAACGACCAGATCGATCCGTCCTCGGAATTCTACAAGACCTTCGGCGAGAACAAGCGCATCAAGCACTGGACCAGCATCCGCGGAGACGCCCTGCGCGGAGTTGAAGCTGAGGACCTGATCACCAAGCTGATGCTGTTCCCGGACAGCGAGGAAATGCCGCTGGGCGCGCACGGCCTGAAGGGCTCCGAACTCGGACAGAAAGTGCGCGACGCCTTCCCGAACTACGCCTTCGACCCGCTTGAAAGCCAGGCCGCGCTCGCCTTCCTGCTTCTGCGCTACGGGGTCTCGGTGACGGTGACGATCGGGCCTGAAGGCGGAGCCGTGTTCCGCAAGGGCGTGACCCTGGGCCGCGGCGGCCTCGGCGAGGGGGATATCCTCAACCCGCCGATCTCGTTCGACTTCTCGCACAACGCCAATCGCGAGGTTCAGGCGCTGATGTGGGACCGCCAGCTCAGGATCGCAGACAAGCTGATCACGCTGCTCAAGTCGGAAGAACTGGCCGACGGGAAGAGCTACTGGGATCACTCGATGATCTATTTTGCGACCGAGTTCGGCCGCAGCCGGACCCGTCCGGCGAACGCCATGACCTTCGGCACCGGCCACGAACTCAACAACGGCTCCCTGATCATCTCTCCGCTCGCCAATGGCGGACGCGTCCTGGGCGGAGTGAACCCGGATACGCTGATGACCTACGGGTTCGATCCGGAAACCGGTCGTCCCGATCCGGGCCGCACCATGGTCGAGAAGGAAGTCTATTCCGGTATCGTGCATGCGCTGGGCATCGACACGGCCGGCAGCGGGCTGCCTGACATGAGGGCCATGCGCCGCACCGCCTGAAGCGCAGGCGCGGACCTCTCCGGGGAGCGTGACCCCAGTCACGCTCCGAAAGGTTTGTCCGGGTCTTCGGACCGGATCTGAGATCAGAACCGTCGAGCGCCGGCTGTTATGGGGCGGCGCTGACAGGCCGACCATGGGGAGACACGAGAATGGCTTTTCCAGCGATGCTGCGCAGCTTTGCGTTCAGCTGCCTGATGACGGCGGGCTCGGTCGGGCTGGCGTCCTGCGCTCTTCAGCCCGCCATCGCTCCGACCGAACGGGCGGCGATCGCCGAAGCCGGAGGTCCCACGCTCAGGATGGTGGAGACCAACGGCGTGAAGCTCCGCATCGCGGAGATGGGCGAAGGACCTCTCGTGCTGCTGATCCACGGATGGCCCGAAAGCTGGTATTCCTGGCGACATCAGATCAAGGCTCTGGCCGATGCGGGCTATCACGTCGTCGCCCCGGATATGCGCGGCTATGGCGGGTCGGATAAGCCCGCGAACATCGAGGATTACAACATCCGCGAGCTGAGCGCCGATCTCGTGGGCCTTCTCGATGCGATGGGCGCAAAGACCGCAACGCTGGTCGGGCACGACTGGGGCGCGATCGTCTCCTGGAACTCGATGCTTCTTCATCCGGACCGCTTCACGGCCCTTGCCGCCATGAGCGTGCCGTTCGGAGGCCGCCCCGACGGGTCGCCCCTCGAATCCATGAAGCGCAGCTACGGCGACAACTTTTACTACATCCTCTATTTCCAGGAGCCGGGCGTTGCAGAAGCCGAGTTTGACGCCGATCCGAGAGCCATCCTCAGCCGTCTTTACTCGGTGACAGGCGCCCCCCTCGAAGCGCCGAAGGTGACCGATCCGAAGGCTGCCGCCGGAGGCTGGATACCGCGCCTTGGCGCGCCGAAGCAGCTTCCGCCCTGGCTCTCAGACTCCGATCTCGACTATTTCGTTGGGGAGTTCGAGCGGGCAGGCTTCCGCGGCGGGATCAACTATTATCGGAACTTCCACCGCAACTGGGAGATGACCCCGGAACTGGCGGGAAAGCGGATCTCCGCGCCGGTCATGTTTCTCGCAGGTCAGGACGACATAGTCATCCGCGGGGCGAGGCCGGAAAATCTCCGCGCCCAGATCTCAAGGGTCGCGGACGACATACGGGGCGTCACGGTCATCCCTGAATCCGGACACTGGATCCAGCAGGAACGCCCTGAACAGGTGAACGCCCTGCTTCTGGACTTCCTCAAGGGCCTGAAACCCGCCTCCTAGCGTCAACGGCCCACGCTCGCCCGTTTCAGGCGCCGCAGGGCTTGTCCTCGCGCGTAACGAGGCGCCTCAGGCGAGAGCCGTCACGACCTGCGTTTCCGATCGCAAACCTCGACACGCCGGTGTCCCGGCGTCGGGACAAGCGCGAACCGGACAGCGTCTCGACACCCCGCCGCGAGGTTTCAATCCGGAAACGCCAGCCGCACAGCGTAGGCGCGGACATCGACGGGCCATGCCGCGATCTGAGCCTCGAACCTCTCGCGATCGCCGGCGAAGAGTGACCTCAGGGCCTCTTCATAACCCGGGCGATCGCCGGCGATGGCGTGCATGAAGGCGTAAGACGCCTTGGTTGCGACGCGCCTGCGTTCGACCGGGCTCCGGCTCGCCTCTTCAACAAGCCGCCGCAGGGCGACCGACGCCCCTCCGGGTTGTTGTGCGAGCCAGTCCCAATGCCGAGGCAAAAGGGTGACTTCCCGCGGCGTGACGCCAAGTCGGGGACGACCGCGGCCGCGAGCCGCCTCAGAGCCCGTCTCATCGGTCTCCCGAACATCAAGATCAATCTGCGCCCCGGTCGCATCCTCGAACACCAGAACGCGCGCATCGCTCCCGGCCTCGCGAACGGCGGCCCTCGCCTCGTCCCGGGAGCCGGCGGCGATCATCCGATCGCCCTGAAAGACTGAAAAGGTCGCGGGTGTGATCATGATCTCCGGGTATTTTCATCCGGATAAAAAGTCAATAGGCTCTCAGCGCGACAGAGCGTGTCGTCCTGGCGCGACGCCCCGGGCGACGGATAAGGGCGCTGATGAACGTCGCACCGATGGCAGCCGACATCGGCTGGACGGCACGTGAGGCATAACTCTCTTGGGCCAGCGGCGGAGTGAGATGTGTTGCAACGCAGAACACGAGGCATCCATGCGCTGAATGTCGTCCGAGAGGCCAACCAGAAAGTCTCTCAGGTCATCGCCGCCGCCGAAGCGGGTCGAGACCATTCTTACCACCCAAAATGGCAAGCCGATCGCAGGGTCATGTCTCCGAGCGCGGATCGCGCCGCTGAGCCGGCCTGGGCCGCCGCGCATGGCCGCCCTCCGACAAAGCCTGAAGCGGCTGCGGACGCCGGGTTCTTTTGGGACGATCACCGAAGAAGATCTCTACGGCGACGATACCTGATGCACGTCGCCAACGCATCCGGCGCCAGGGCGCTGCGCACGGAGGATAGGCAGGACAGGCGCACGGTCGATGTCTTGCGCATCATAAATCCGTTCATTGCCGCCAGTGAGAGGATTGTGGACGAGATACTCGGCCCGTAAGCGAGGCGCAGACGAACAGCGCCGGCGACGCTGGCGGAGGCTGCATGACGGGCGCTGCCCCGTCAGCCGTCTGATCTGAGCCCAAGCCTCAGCGGACGGGCAAGATAGATGCAATGCCGCGCCCATCTGTCGGCGTTGATCGCCGAATCTGAGTCATTGGAGCGCCGGCCGGCCTGAAGCCAGCGCTTCGGCTGACCCATTCAGCGGCCTCCGAAGGGCGGGACACCCCTCCGAATTGTGTCGCGTGCACGGCGCTATGGGAGGATCGAGCGTCCTGACGTCTTGGCGAAACTCCGTCGCACGCGGCTGCAAGCCTCCGCAGAGCTCACATTGATTTTTTTATCTCAAATAAACTCAATGGATATTAGGAGTAATTTTTATGAGGCAATCGATGTCCCAACCGTTTCATTTTATCATTTTTTGTGCAATCGATATACTATGGGTATATTGCGAACAAAAAAACTGAAAACCTTGCTGGATGGGTGGCAGCCGGGCACCGTCATGACCAGCGCCCGGCTAAAGTCGCTTGGGATCACGCCGCAACACGTTCAGAAGTACGTCGCAAGCAATTGGGTGGAGCCGCTCGGCAATGGCGCATTCAAGCGCCCAAGCGAGACACTGACCTGGCAGGGCGCCCTGCATAGCCTGCAAACCCAGCTTAGTTTGAAGGTTCATGTTGGCGCACTGACCGCGCTTCTCGACGAAGGCGGGGCTCACTACGCCCGGCCTGGCCGGGAGCAGATTTTTCTGTTCGCTGGAGCCGGTGTCGCTTTGCCAAAGTGGTTTCGGGAATACCCCTGGCCTGATCGCATCAGCCTCACACAGACAAAACTCCTTCCGCCAGACCTGGGCGTGCGAGAAACCATGGTCAGCGGCTTCTCGCTCCGAACCTCCGCGCCCGAGCGGGCAATCCTGGAGGCGCTGCATCTTTCGCCCAAAGACATCGACCTCGTCGAAGTCTTTCAGATACTTGAAGGGCTTCGGACCCTGCGACCAAAACTTATGCAATCGCTTCTCGAAGCCTGCGGGTCCTTCAAGGTTAAACGCCTGTTCCTGCATATGGCGGAGCGGGCTGCGCTCCCTGTCCTGACACACCTTGACAGCGATACAATCACACTGGGCAAAGGCGACCGGACGCTGACGGCGGGCGGTGTCTACGTCGCCCGCTACGGCCTCATCCTGCCGAAGGAGCTGGTCCATCGTGAATGAAGCCTACCGTGCGCAGGTCCGGCTGCTGATCGACATCCTGCCCTTCGTCGCGAAGGAGGAGGACTTCGCGCTCAAAGGCGGGACGGCGATCAACCTTTTCGTTCGTGACCTGCCGCGCCTGTCGGTCGATATCGACCTGACCTACCTGCGTTTAGATGATCGTGAAACGGCATTCGGCCGGATTTCGACGGCGCTGAGCCGGATCAAAAGACATATCGAGGATGCACTGCCGGGCGCACGGGTCTCCTTGGTGGATCAAGGCGGCGGTATCGAGGCAAAACTCCAGGTCCAGCGCGCCCGTACCCAAGTTAAGGTTGAAGTGAACACAACTCTGCGCGGCCATCTCTGGCCGGTAAGAAAAATGGCGAACACCGCTCACGTCGAAAGGCTATTTGAAGCCTTCGTAGAAATGCCGGTGGTCTCGCACGCGGAACTGTTCGGCGGGAAAATCTGTGCTGCGCTGGATCGCCAGCACCCGCGCGATCTGTTCGATGTACGCGTTCTCCTCGACGCCGAAGGTGTCACCGATGACATCCGGCTTGGCCTGATCGCAGCGCTTGTCGGCCACAATCGCCCTGTGGCGGAGCTTCTCTCAGGCCGCATGCAGAATCGTGATGCCGCTTTCACCGCAGAGTTCGAAGGTATGACGTTATCGCCATTCGACTACGCTGCACACGTCGTGACCTTCACCGAACTCCTCGAGAGAGTCCGCGAGGGTCTTGGGGAGAATGACAGGCGCTTCCTGATGAGCTTTGAGGCCGGCGAGCCGGACTGGGATGCCTTCCCCCAAAGGGCCATTCAAAACATGCCTGGAGTCCAGTGGAAGCTTCTGAATATCCGCAAGCTCAAGGCGACCAACCCTGCAAAGCACGCGGCAGGCCTGGCCGCATTGGAACGCGTTCTGAGCTGCGAACGCTGACGACCTTGCCTCTCCAATACCAGCTGAAACGTGCCTGAACCTCTCCCAGACAACATACCAGACCGGTTTGGACATCCGCTTTGCTCCGCAAAAGGGTCGTCTCGATCTGCCGTTTCGGAGAGGGCCGCCTCGTTGATTTCGGACTCAGGCGAAACGCTGTGCGCCTGAGACAGCCCTTAAGGACGTCGATTGCCGTAGAGTATGACGCAGATACGCTGTGACCGCCGAAGCGCCGAACAGCGGTTAGAGATCCGCGCTTCTGCCTCCCGCCGCGGCAACAGCCACAGAGAAAGTTCGTACCTTCGACATCAGAGGCGGCACGCTCCACCGGCTGGATCGCGACCCTATGGCGAGCATCCGTTGAACACCGACTTTTTTTGTAGCCGGTCCTTCGACGCAGAAGATCGCTGAAATGCCCACTCTCGTTACCATAGTCACAATCATCGTCGCGCTAGGGGACGCCAGCGCGAGCAACGCTTGCCCAGCGCCGGCGACGCGGGTCGCGGTCACATTGCAGCCGCGTCTCGCTTCCGCATCAGCCGTCTGATCCGACGCCAAGACCCAGCCGACGGGCGAGATATGTGTAATGCCTCGCCCATCTGTCCGCGTTGAGCACCGGATCTGAGTCATTGGAATGCCCGCCGTCAGTCGTCTCATGATAGAGCGCCGGATAACCAAGGCTCTGGAGACGCGCAGCGAATTTTCGCGCATGTCCGGGATGGACCCGATCGTCATGCGTGTTGGTCGTGATGTAGACCTCCGGATAGGCTTTCCCAGCTTCAAGGGCCTGATAGGCCGAGTAAGTCGCAATGAAAGCCGCCTCCTCTGGGATCCTCGGATCGCCATATTCCCCGATCCAGGACGCGCCGGGCGGAAGGGCGTGATAGCGCAGCATGTCCACCAGCGGACTTTCGATGACGGCTCCGCCGATCAGTTCGGGATGCTGCGTCAGCGTCACCGAGGTCAGCACCCCGCCGTTTGAACGCCCATAAACGGCAAGGTGAGGCGCAGAGGTGATCCCGCGGGCTGCGAGGTCGGCGGCGACGGCGGCAAAATCATCGAAGGCTTTCTGGCGGGCGCCTTTGAGCGCCGCCTGATGCCAGGCAGGACCGAACTCGCCCCCTCCCCGGATGTTGGCGAGAACGTAGGCCCCGCCCCTTTCAAGCCAGAGCTTGCCGAGTTCAGCCCGATAGGACGGCGGATAGGATAGCTGGAAACCGCCATATCCGAACATCTGTGTGGGCGTAGCGGCCTTGGGCGGCCCGCCGGGACGCACCACGAAGTAAGGGATTTTTTCGCCGTCAGACGACACGGCTTCGAACTGTTCAACCACATGTCCAGAGGCGTCGAACCGGGCGGGCGCCTGTCGGACGACGCGTCCGGCCCCCGTCCTGACGTCGGCGAGGCTGAGGGTCGGCGGAGTGAGAAAACCTTCATGCGTATAGAACAGACGCCCCGCGCTGCGGCTGGCCGCTCCCAGGTGAACGGAGGCGTTATCCGATGCGGGCAGAGCCTGCCGGGACCAGATCTCGTCTCCCGCAGCCGGCGCCGTCAGGACGACGGGCGATCCGCGCACATTGTCGTAAAGGCTCACGACAATCCGACCGTCGAAGACGGCGACTTCATCAAAGGACTGACGCGGGCCCGGCGCTAAAACGAGGCTGTCGCGGGCAGCCTCCGGCGACAGACCCGAGCGAAGATCCGAGAGGGGAGCGGCGATCAGCGCGCCAGCCGGAAACGTCCGGCCGCCGGCATTCCAGTCCTGCTCGACGGAGAAGACAAGACGGATCTCCTCGCCCACCTGCATCGCATCGCGAACAGAGACGCGCTCCGGCAGATTGAGCCGCACGGGTTCAGCCCCGGAGAGATCCCAGATCTCGCTTCGGAAGGTATCGAGTGGTCGAAGGGCGAGAACGGCGATGGTCTCCGACCTGTCATTACGATAGACGAGGGGCGAGACGCCGTATCCGCCGTCACCCGCCTCTCCGCGGAACATCTCCCGACCCGACGCAACCTCTTCGCCGCGTCGCACTTCGCGAATGACGAAGGGATAACCGCTTTCGGTCAGGGTCCCGGCGCCGAAGTCCGAGGCGAGAAGCAGTCGATCATCGTCGAGACGCGCCAGCCGATGCTTGGCTTCAGGGAGATGGAACCCTTCGTCACGGAAACTGAGACGGGCCGTATCATACTCCCGGACCACGACCGCATCCTTACCGCCGTTCGACAGGCTGACGAGGCAGTATCGATCTTCAGGAGGCAGACAGTCTGCGCCCTTGAAGATCCAGTTTGCGCCCTCAGCTTCGGCCAGGGCGTCAATATCAAGGACCGTGCGCCATTGAGGGGCGCCGCGGAGATAGTCGGCCTCCTTCGCGTGCCTCCAGACACCGCGGACGTGAGAGGCGTCCTGCCAGAAATTATCGATCCCCGTCCCCCGAAAGGAGGGCTGAGCGATCCGATCCTCGGCGGTCAGAATCGCAAGGGCGTCCGCACGAAGACCCGGATAACGCGGATCAGCCTCGAGAACCGCCTTCGTGCGGGCGTTCTGCTCATCAACCCAGGCGGTCGAACGGGGCGAAGAGATGTCTTCAAGCCACAGGAACTCATCGGCCGCCGCAACCGCCGCTTCGCTGAGGTCGAGAGGTTGCGCAGCTTTACCTGAGGCCGGCGTTTCTGGAGAACACGCGGCAAGAAGGCTCGCTGCAATCCCCGCCAGCGACAGACCGATCCTCTTCAACCTCATCATGAACTCCCGCGAACGCAAACGCCCGGCACCATGGGATGATCACCCCGACAAGACAAGTCCGGGGCGGACATTCGGCCAGGCGGCGCCGGACCTGTCAGCGCCCGCCCCGCCAGAGCGTCTCGCCCGGACGATAAGTCGCCTGGGCGTGAGCGCGGACATCCTCAGGATAAAACCGGACATCGCGAAGGCGTCCTTCCGCATAGCGCTCGACCTGATCAGTAAAATGGGGCGAGGCCGGATCGCCGCTGACCCCTCCTGCGGTCACCGCCACCGCACGGACACGGTCCCCGAACTCAACAGCCGCAACGAAGCTGTTGCCGCGGGTTCCATAATACCGCTTGGTTCCGGGATAGGCCCGCGCCCCGAAGGCGGCGAGCGATCCCCACTGAGACGACGTGAACCCGACGGGAACGCTCGGCGCATCATCCGAAAACCTCGGCTGAATATCCGCTGTCAGGCGCTGGAAACGATTTATCTCGCCCCAGGGCGTCCGCCAGGATCCAAAGTCCCTCTCAAGACGCGAAACCGCCTCAGCGAATGCGTCAAGCTTGCGGTCCGCAGGGATCAGCCTGTCCATACCCTCATAGACGCTGATCCCGGCCGCCTCGGATGGAGCGGCGGCTTCCGCCCACAGCCTCTCCCCCCAGAACACGGCAAGTGAAGTGGGAATGGAGGCAAGACCCCACTGATGATCCCACCCGCGGATCGCCTCGATCGGATCTCTGAGCGCCTCCCGCCTCGGATCATCCCCCGGCAGACGGTCGAACGTATCAAGGAGCAAGGGGGTGAGGTCAGCGAACGCCGGCAGGTAGGGATCAAAGGCCGCCTCGACCAGGGATGGAAGCGTGAACGGCTGAGCCCCCTCCAGAAGCCTGAGAGCATGGCGGCCCCGGGGGTTTTCTCCGAAGGTGTCCATATAACGGGGGAAGGCGTCTCGCCGAGGACTGGACGCGCCGGTGACCGACCAGGGACCGTTATTGGTGTTCTGGACCCAGCCTCCGGCCGGACGGATGGCATGCGGAGTTTCAGACAGGGAGTGGACCCCTCTCCAGTCGGTCGCCGGATCTGCGCCGTCGACGGGCTTTCGATAATCGAACGCGTCGGATCGCCGGGGAATGAATTGAGGGTGCAGATAGGCGATCGCCCCGTCCGCATCGGCGAAAACAGTATTGTTGGAGGAGTTGGCGGCCAGGCGCGACACTTTGAGGAAGGCGTCGAGATTGGGGGCCTTGGTTCTGAGGAAGGACTGGCTGAGCGCCTCAATCGGACGAACCATAAGGGAGGTGCTGACCCATTCGCCGTTCAGCCGCTTCACGATCGGGCCATGATGCGTGCGGAACGCCTGGAACGCGCGGTAGCCGAGTTCGCCGCTCTCCTGGCGATAGGCGATCGTGATCGGCTTAACCGCAACCGGACGCAGGGCGCTTCCATAACGATAGACGAGCTTGCCTCCCCGTTCGCGAACCGTCTCGACAAACTCGTCAACGACGTCGACCCCGCTTGAGGTGTGCATCCATCCCGCCGTGGCGTTGAAGCCCTGATAGATGAAAAACTGCCCCCAGGTCGCCGCGCCATAGGCGTTGAGCCCCTCTTCGCTCACCACCTGCTGCTCGGACCGAAAATAGAAGGAGGTGTGGGGATTGATGAGCAGGAGCGGCTGTCCGGACCGGCTCATCGAGGGGCCAAGCGCAATACCGTTCGATCCGGTCGGCTCGACGTAGATCTGAGCTGTCTGACGGACCGGGGCCGGTCGTCCCTCGTAGAACGCCTTCAGCTCTTCTAGGGAGACGTCTTCGATGTTTCCCCCGATCGAACCCTCGGTGAACGACAGCGCCATCCACGGTTCAAACCGCATGATCACCTTTGGCCTCACCTCGGGATGAACAAGAAGATAGTAGTTGAGACCGTCCGCCCACGCGTTCATCAGGGATTTAAGCCAGGACGGACTGCGCGCGTAGAGGCGCTTCATGTCGTCGTGATCGAGAAACATCCGGGCGCGCAGATCCTGATAGACGGCGCCCTCACCCTCCGCCTCGGCAAGGCGTCCAAGGGCCGTCAGATAATTGGTCTCGATCCGGGGAAAGTCGTCTTCCGCCTGCGCATACATCATGCCGAAGACGGCGTCCGCATCCGTGCCCCCCGAAACATGAGCAATCCCCCAGTCGTCGCGGACGATCTCGACCCGCGAGGCGATCTGAGTGAGACGCGCCGCCTCCTCTTCAGCAAAGGCAGGCGCTGCACACAGCGCCGCTATCCACAGGACCAGGAGCCTGATCATCGTCATTCGACTTGCTCCGACTTTCAGGTAAGCCGCTGAGAACCCTAGAAAACGTAACGGCCCAGGAACGCGGACACGGCGTCAAACCCGACCGCACACGACGCTTCCCCAAAGCCGCCGGCTTTGCGCCCGAGGGCGAATGTCAGCGACCCGACGCGAGTTTGGTCCATTCCTCTTCAGACAGGATGCCGTCCTTGTCCCGGTCCATATAGGTCTTGAAGACGAAGGCGTGGTAGCCGAGGAACTCACGCTGGGTCAGGCGCTTGCGCTGTTCCTCATTGTCGAACGCCTCAAAGCTGCGCTCGGCGTTGCGTTTCGCCTGAGCGTCAAGGGTTTCCTTGAATTCCTTATAAGAGAGCGTCCCATCTCCGTCGGCGTCGAACTGAACAAGCTTGGGAAGCTGGCGGGTCAGATAATCATTGAGGCTGACCTGACCGTCCTTATCGGCATCAAGATAGGCGAGCACCATCGCGGGAGGAAGTGTCGAGGGATCCGGCGCCGGCGCAGGCTCCTGGGCCAGAACGGGCGCCCCAACAGACAGACACAGTCCAACGATCGGAATAATCCTGCTTAACCGCATATCGCCCGCCTCCTGATATGATTGCAAACTCGCGAACGATTATCTGCGACAAACCGTGGCGCTGGCAAGACGTGCGGCGCCGGCCTGCAGCCAGCCCGTTATCTGACGCCTTCTTGCACCTCGTGAAGGGTCGGGGTTCGAGGCGTTCTGAATAAAAAGGGGCGCGACGCCGAAATTCTCCCGTTCAAAATTTATTTGCATGCCCTGCATCCGATCCCCCATCCTCGAAGCTCTCTCTGTCAGAAGCGGCGTTTAGAGTTGTCCATGGTGTGACGACACTCGCCGTCAAGGAGAGACAGGATGGACGTGACCGAAGCCCTCGTGCCGCTGGGATTTTTCGCAATGATTGTCGGGCTTGTCTGGATGAACCTGAACTTCCGCGCAAAAAGGCAGGCTGACGCGCTGGCGACCGTTCGCTTGGCTATTGAGAAGGGACAGTCGATTGATCCGACGCTTATCGACGCCCTCACCCCCAAGCGAGATCCATTCGCTGAGCTTAAGGTCGGGGTGGTCATGATCGGAGTGTCGTTCGCCATCCTCATTATGGCCTACTTCATCGGGACGATCGCTGAAGCGGCGCGCGCACCGCTTCTGGGGACCGCATCGTTTCCCTTCTTCATCGGCCTCGCGCTGGTGGGCCTGCACCTTCTCCTTCCGAAGGCTGACCGGCCTAAATCGTGACGGTCCCTCCCGATCAGAGGAGTGAGGCTGAACTGATCGAGCGCGCGATCGTGGGAGACGATCGCGCGTTCGAAGAGCTGACCCGTCGCCATCATCGCCCGGTCAGAGCGTTCTGCCGTCGCATTGCAGGACGAACAGGCGACGGCGACGACATCGCGCAAGCCGCCTTTCTGACCGCATGGAGACGTCGGTCCACTTACGCGGGCGGGGCTTTCAGGTCCTGGGTATGCGCCATCGCCTGGCGGATATTCCTGAAGCGTCCGCAGATGGAGACGGCTGCAGAGGTCGCCGACGAAGGGACGCTGGCGTCGGACGCCGAACGGCTTGATCTGATAAGCGCTTTGGCGAGCCTGCGGGCCGAAGAGCGCGCGGCTGTCGCGCTGTGCGTCGGAGAAGGCCTGTCGCACGCAGAGGCCGCCCGGGTGCTCGATGCGCCCATCGGAACTGTGAAATCCTGGACGCTCAGGGGACGCGCCCGGCTTCAGACCATGCTATCGGATTATGCGCCCGAGTATCGGGGAGGAGCATCGAGGTGACAGACAATCTGGAAAACCTGTTCCGCGAGCAGACGAACGAGATCCCTGATCAGGATTTCTCCGGTCGGATCGCGCGCCTGATCCGCGCCGAACGCCGGCTTCGGATCATCGTCCTGTTAACCGCCTCTCTTGCGGGAGTGACGGGAGCCGCATTCGGTTGGCTTCTGGGCGGAGAAGCGCTCGCCAGTCTGACCACATCCCTGATCGCGACCGATGTCGACCTGTGGAGCCTGGCAGCCTCAGGGTCTCCGGAATTCGGCGCAGCTATGCTTCTGATGCTGGGAGCCGCCGCCCTGAGCCTCGGCTCCGCCGCAGCCCTCCTCGCCCCCTCGGACTGACAGGTCGCGTCCCAACGACACAGTCTCTCCCGGCGCGGCCTTGCCCGGAGGAGCGAAGTGGGCTTCTCTCGATCCAAACACAAAGGGGAGAGAGACAATGGGATATGCGGTCTTCGCCGCCGGGTGGGCGTTGTTCTTCGGAACTCACCTGTTTTCCACGTTCAGAGCCCGCGGCGAAGGCGATCTGCCTTCGCGCATGGGCGCTGGCGCCTACAAGGGTCTTTACTCGCTTATCTCTCTGGCCGGCCTCGCAGGACTGATCTACGGCTATGCGCAGATCAGACCCGACGCTCCTGTTTTCTACGAGCCGCCGGTCTTCGTCCGTCACATCGTCCTTGCGCTGATGCCGATCGCCCTTATTCTTCTGGCGGCGGCCTATGCGCCTGCGGGCCATATACGCAAGCTCACACGCCATCCCATGCTGGCCGGGATCAAGCTCTGGGCGTTTGCTCATGTGTGCGCCAATGGCGACCTCGCCTCACTTCTGCTCTTCGGATCTTTCCTCGCCTACGGCGTGATCGACCGCATCGCGCAGAAGCGTCGTCCGCAGCCGGAGATATCCCCGAAACTCCTCGGCGATGGAATCGCCGTCGTCGCAGGTCTCATTGCCTTCGGCGCCATCGCGCATGGCCTGCATCCCCATCTGTTCGGCGTCAGCGTCCTTCCCTGACGCCGACCCAGACAGGGGGGGCAGGCTCCGAACGGGAGCGCGCAATCCTGAAAATCGGGCTCCCGGCCCGTCATGCCCGCCCCGTCATGCCCGCCCCGTCATGAAGGTGTCATGTCAGATCGGCATGACGTATCTATGCCCGAACCAAGGAGGTGAAACCGATGAGATCTCTTCGCGCCCTGACAGCGAGCGTCCTTCTGGCCGCACCGGCCTTCGCTCACGAACCCTCTGAGACCACCCGAAAGCTGTCCTTTCCACGCCTGGGCGACGGACGTTACGTCATGGCGGTCGACCTCCACACGCATTCCGTCTTCTCAGACGGCATGGTCTGGCCCACCATCCGGGTGCAGGAGGCGCAGAAGGACGGCCTGGGAGCTCTCGCCGTCACCGAACATCTCGAATATCAGCCCAAGAAAGCTGACATTCCCCATCCCGACCGCAACCGCTCCTACGAGCTCGCCCTCGCCGAGGCTCGCCCCCGTCCGCTTCGCGAACGCGATCCGGAAAAGGATCTCCTGGTCATCCCCGGCGCCGAGGTGACGCGCGGCATGCCGCCAGGACACGTCAACGCGGTCTTCATCAAGGACGCCAACAAGCTCATCAAGACCGATGCTCGCGCAGCCTTCGAGGAGGCCAACGCCCAGGGGGCGTTCGTGTTCTGGAACCATCCCTACTGGACAGCTCAGACGCCCGATGGCGTCGCCCGCATGACGGATATGCACCGCGACCTTATCCGCGCGGGCCTTCTGCATGGGGTTGAGGTGGCGAACGGACAGGATCTCTCGCCCGAGGCGCTCGATATCGCCTTTGAGTACAACCTCACCGTTCTGGGAACCTCAGACGTCCACGGGCTCGTCGACTGGGACTATGACATCGCCAATGGGGGCCACCGGACTGCGACCCTCGTGCTGACGCGCGATCTCACCCCGGAAGGGTTCAAGGCGGCGCTGAAGGCGGGAGATACGGTCGCGATCTTCAAAGGGAGTCTGGTGGGACGCCCCCAACATGTCGAAGCGGTCGTAAAAGGAAACCTCTCCCTGAACGTCGGCGTCCCGCCGGCGGGAGTGAAGATGACCCCGGTCACCTTCCGCAACACCGCGCCGATCGATTTCATTCTCGAGCTCCAGGGACCCGAAAGTTTTTATGATGCCGGACGGCTCATCACGGTTCCCGCTCATGGCGAGTTCACCGCCCAGGTCCGCAATACGCCCAATCCGTCAGCCGTGGGTCTCACCTTCGTGGTGATGAACACGCAGGTCGGACGCGACACCGCCCTCACTGTTCGCTATGGCGCAGCACCGGCGGGTGCCGGCCGATAACCGGACCGGAGCCGCACCACAATCCCGGAGCGACAAGGGAAGCCATCCCGAAAATTGTGAGACTCACAATGAGGGATGTCGTCAGTGAGACCGTATCCTCACCCGATACTGCCAGGGACACGGGACACGATCTCCGCAAGCACGGATCATGCCTCCGGCGAAGGGGCTTATCTTGCGAAAAAACGGCTCAGAGGAAAACACAGCCAAGGATAACTGATAAAGTCGAGCGAGACGCCCGTCTCGGTGCGTCGCTTCTTGACTATGCCAAGTCCGGACGAATGGGCCACCAAGGCGGCAACCAACCGAAGCAGGACCGGACCAGTGAGTGAGGGTAACAGCACCAGGCCTGCAGATCAGCCCCTGAAGAGCGTCCGCCTGAGTCTAACCTCAGCTCAGCGTCTCGATTTCACACTGGCGTTAGCTCGTGCGGCAACATCGGCGCAGTGCTCCATGAGCGCCGCGAACGGCGTAGCGTCATCGAAAAGCAGTCCATCCTCGACCATACGGTGATAATCGCTCTCCAGCGACTTCGCTCCATCACCGACAGGAGTCAGCTGCAATCCGCCGTTCACAGCCGAAACATAATCTACAAATGTGCGCTCGGCTGTCCTCTCTGCGAAGAACATGGACTTGTGGCTGGCGACAGCTTGCGCAAGTTCGCGATCGAGGAAGGCGGCTTCTGCAAAGCCAGCATCGTCCAGGCGAGCCACATCGTGCCAGTGTCGCGCGAAGCGGTCGCCACGCAACCTCCCCTGAAGGCAGAAAACGTGAATAGCGGTCGCCTTTTCCCAGAAGGTTCGTTCAGCGTCCATGACACGAGGCTGCGCTGCCGGAAATGTGACCCCATCGATCAGGCCAGCCGCCTCGCACACGACATCGCGCAGGCTCGCAGGCTCACCCGTTGAACGTGCCCCGAACTCGAGCATCACGCTGGGGGCGACATAACCGGAGCCTGGCGACATCGTCTCATAGTCAATAAAGAGCTTCTCACCTTCAACACGAATGGACGCCGCCAGACCCTCGACAGATAGCGCCTTCGCGATAACGGGCTGGACAGCCTCTGCAACCCAACCCGGTAACCGCCGACGTATCGCGCCCGACCACCGCCGTTCCTCAGTTCGAGTTTTTGGCAGAGCATCGCCGGTTTCCCCGACCAAATCCGGCGCGAGCGCGCGAATATCGTAGGTCAAATCCACGTCCTCGGAGAACCGACGGATGACGTTGTAGGCTTTCGACAGGGAGGTGCCGCCCTTGAACACCAAATGCTGGCCGATCGGTGCAGCGAAGAGGGTCGCCAACGCCCAAACTACCCACACATCCTTCTCCAGAAGATGCGCGGGACGACCTAGACGGTCAGCGGCAACACCCAGGGCATCCCGGCGATCCTGGGCAGCCAACCCAAGAAAGGCGTCAGTCACTGACCACCTTACCCAGACTTTGCGCAAGCCATGTAGGGAGCTGCGGCGCGATCGAAGCCAGCTCACCGAACACGTTCACAGGCATCTTTGCTTTCAACAGCCTGAGAGCATGATCCGCCCGGTCAGGGCCGAGCCAGGCAAGCGCTCGGACGGCGTCTCCCGCCGACCGGTTCGGCAACACCAATTGCCACCTCGGCGCATGTCGCAATTCAACAGTCTGATTCCCGAAGCGAAGCGTCCGACTGCGTCCGGAAGTCAGGTAGACCGAACGGACCGGAACCTGGGTTGTCAGGCCCAGAGCGTTTGCTGCGGCCGCACCGCTGACGACAATGGTTTCCCCACGCAGGGTCGCAAGCGCCTGAATGGACTGCTCGACCGAAGGCGCTCGCGTACCGAACCGGGTCGCAACAGAACGGAGATAGACCCCCCGCCCTACACGAATGAGCCCCCCCCTCTCGGTCAAACGCGAAAGCGCCTGATCAACTGCAGCACGGTTTCCAAGGTGCAGGAACCCTTTAGCGCATACCGGCACGCCTTCGGGCAGTCCCGCCGAATGGGCTAATATTTGTTCGCTCAAGCTGGTCATCATAACCTCTCTGTCAGAAAACTAGTCACGTTTCTGACAAAGTTCAAGCCATCCGGCCGGAAAGCGAACGCGAAACCGAATGATGCGCGGCCCCCTTAAAGGTCAGCTTTCGGCTTACCGCGCGCGAGGATCTCGACCTCTCCGAAGCCAGTCACCACGAACTCGATCGAGTACCGAGTCTGGCCACGCTCATCTTCCCAGGAGCCAGGACGAATTTGTCCGACGAGACGGAGGCGCGTGCCGACCTGAACCGCCTTCTCGATCAAAGCGACCTTGGCGGGAGCGAATACAACCACGCGATGCCAGTAGGTCTTCTCGTTCCAGTCGCCGGATTCTGCTTTCCAGCGTTCGGAGGTGGCGAGCGAAACGATGGCGAGTTTCTTTCCCTCTTTTATGGGCTTGACCTCAAGCTTGCCGACATTGCCGATCAGTTCGAACGATGCGCGGTCCATGACGAGATTCCTTCTGAGCCCGCGGGATCAGCCCCGTCGGGGTCGCGTTTGCGACGCCCCTCAAGAGCGGCCGGAAAGCAAGCGCAGCGGTGAACGCGCAAGGGGTTGGTGCGGCCTGCAGCGTGGCACACGCGAAGCCTCGGCCCCTTGAGCGTTCATGCGACGGACGCTTGATGGGCGAGGTAGCGTCCCGGGGCGTGGTGTAAATTCGACCTGAGGAAGGTCATCGTGCGCGAATCCGTCGAGGTTGTGGTTGCGAAACTCAACCAGAAGGACCTCACACGATGACCGAAGACAGATTGGCTTTATTCGAGCTGATTGACCAGAGCGCAGACAACGATCTGGTGCGCGACATGCTGGCCTTTGCGGCCGGACGCATGATGGAGATGGAAGTGGAGGCGCACACGGGCGCGGCTTCCGGTGCCCGCTCCGCGGATCGCAAGACTTACAGGAATGGCTACCGGCAACGGGCTTGGGACACGCGGGCTGGCCGGATCGAACTCGACATCCCGAAGCTGCGCAAGGGAACCTACTTTCCGTCGTTCCTCGAGCCGCGACGGACGGCTGAGAAGGCGCTGACAGCGGTTATCCAGGAAGCCTACATCAAGGGCATCTCGACGCGCGCTGTCGATGACCTGGTCAAGGCGATGGGTGGCACCGGCATATCGAAGAGCCAGGTCAGCCGGCTGTGCGAAGAAATAGACGAGCGTGTGCAGGCTTTCCTGAACCGCCCGATCGAAGGCGAGTGGCCCTACCTGTGGATCGATGCGACGTACATCAAAAG
>JAGWYJ010000005.1 GCA_018969425.1 Alphaproteobacteria bacterium
CTCGACCTGCTTCAGAGCCGATACGATCTGTTCCGTCGAAAACCGCTTCCGCTTCACCGCAAACTTCCTCCCTCGGAAATCCGCCGAAAACTAACATCAGATGTGGACCAGTTTCACGGGGGCGCCTCAACGGGGCAGTCATGGAAAGCTTCGGGCGGGGCGCGCGAGTCGCTTTAGAGAGTTGCCCGGCTGCCTCGGACGATATTGCCTCCCGTTTTTCTGGTAGGGGCCAAGCCCGGCGATTTTTCCGTTTCGGGACAAGGCGCGAGCCTTTAATTGCCCGGGAGACTATTAAAGTTTAGCGAGTTATACTTTAATAACGATTAGGCGCTATTAAAGGATGGACTATGACAGCTCCGCAGGATTCCGGAAGGAAAGGCAAATGGGTGACGAGCACCGTCACCGGCGAGACCGTGCGCGCTTTCCTGCCGCCGGACCTGCCACCCCGGCCACCGATCGACATGGCTGGGCTGTCGGTCCTCGCCAGCGAGGCCATGCTTGCCCTCGGCAGGCTGGACGGCGTTCGCAGCGTTGCGCCCGACACCTCGCTCTTCCTCTACATGTATGTGCGCAAGGAAGCGCTGCTCTCGTCCCAGATCGAGGGGACGCAGTCCTCGCTGTCGGACCTGCTTCTCTACGAAGATGAGGCCGCGCCCGGCGTCCCGCTCGACGATGTCGAGGAGGTTTCGACCTATGTCGCCGCCCTCATCCATGGCCTGGACCGGATCCGGGGCGGGTTCCCTCTATCGCTCCGCCTGCTGAAAGAGATGCATGGCATTCTCTTGTCGTCGGGCAGGGGAAGCGCCAAGCAGCCAGGCGAGTTCCGGCGGTCTCAGAACTGGATTGGCGGAACGCGGCCGGGCAATGCGCTGTTCGTGCCGCCGCCGCCCCAGCACGTGCTGGATCTCATGAGCAATCTCGAAGCCTTCCTTCACGAGACAGACTCTGGCCTGCCGCCGCTCATCAAGGCGGGTCTGGCGCATGTGCAGTTCGAGACAATCCATCCGTTTCTCGACGGCAATGGCCGGCTTGGGCGGCTGCTGATCACGCTGTATCTCTGCGAGCAGGGGATCCTCGACGAGCCGCTCATCTATCTGAGCCTTTATCTCAAATCCCACCGGGCGACCTACTACGCGCTCTTGCAGGAAGTGCGCGAGCATGGACGATGGGAGACCTGGCTTGAATTCTTCCTGACCGGCGTGCGGGATGTTGCGCGTCAGGCGCATGAGGCGGCGCGGTCGATTTCTGCGATCTTTGCCGAAGATGCTTCGAAGATCGCGGGGCTCGGACGCGGGGCGCCGGCGGCGCAGGCGTTGCATGCGATCCTTCAGAAGCGTCCGCTCCTGACGATCGGCACAGCGGCTGAATTCTCAGGCGTAACGTTCCCGACAGCAACGGCAGCGCTGGAGCGCCTGCAGGCCCTGGGCGTTGTCGCGGAGATCACCGGTAAGGCGCGTGGGCGGGTGTTTGTGTACCAACGATATTTGTCATTGCTGGATGTCGGGACTGACCCGCTATAGCGAGCTCATTCTGTCATCTCGATTGCATGCATCCGTTCCAGCTCAGCAGTCTATTCAACTTTCTTGTCGATGAAATTGAGCGTCGTTGCATTCTCGATCAGAGTACGAACTTTTGATCTGACTGGGCCCGATGGGACTTCAGCGTCAATTTCCAGCTTCAAGGAAACTTTCGATCCAGGCAGGGTCGTAAGCTGCTCGACAATGGATTCCACGATCTGATGGATTTCCTGAGCGGGACGATCAGTAGAAATCATGACTGTGCCGAGGAACTGTGTTGGAAGTTTTTCTTCCGCAGGCTTCGTGCTGCCGCCACCAGCACTAGGTGGGGCGATTGCTTCTCCATCCTGTCCGAAGACATACCTAAGGGCGGACCACTTCAAAGGGGGCGGATCAGGCGACCTCAAGGCGCTTACTGCACCCTGATGGGAATGTAGGCGGCATTGTTGCCGCCGGTCACCTCTGAAACAGTGTTGTTGTCGTCAATGATCATGCCCAGCCAGTAATTTGTGCTCGCCGATGCATCCGCAGGTATTGTCACCTGCAGCAGCTGGGTCGACGGATCAGACGGATTAATGGTGCCGATTGTGCCTCCGCCGAGACGACGGTCAGCCGTACTGATCGTGTCATTGGTCGACAGATAGAGGCCATACCTGACATTGTTGACGTCAGACTTTCCGTTGTTCTCGATCGTGAATTCCGCCTGAACCGTTTGACCGCGGGTCACCTGGTAGCCTGTTTCGCCATTGACGCTGACAGTTGGCAGATCAGCCGTGTTAGCCTGATTGCGGATGCGGGTCCGCCCATGGCTTGAATACTCTCCGGACGAACCTGTTCGCCGCCAGTGAGTGACGCCGACATCGTCAAAGGCCGAAGATTGCGTGCCGTAGAGAATCCGCGCCCCGCGCGATGCGTCTTCGCCAAAGTAGGTGGCGGCCAGCGTCCCGTTGGTCGCATGATGACGCCATGAGTCGCCCATGATGTTGTATTCCGTGCTCACATGCATGAGGCCAAGATAGTGGCCCGCCTCATGGGTGATGACGGAATCAATCGGAGCAAGAGATCCGGTGTAGGCAAGGCTGTCAGACTTGTTCTGTGACGTAGTCCAGCTTGGACCCGTCGAGTCCAGAACAATGTCGACCTCATCGAGGCCAAAATGCCAGCCGAAGAACCAGTAGCACGTATAGCGCATTCGTGCGACGCCGGGCGGATCAATGCTGCTTCCATAGATTTCATTCTGGCCGTTTCCGCTTCCTACGCCCCCTGTCTCCGTGGTGGCGCTGATCGAAAATGGAGAAGGGTTCTGGTTCACCGCGTCGATGCCGCGAACCACCGCATCTTTGGCGGCGCCGGAAAAACTGCCGGTGTTTATCCGAGCTGTGGTTGAGTTGCCGCTCCAGGTAATCTTCTTTCCGCTGTCGCCGTCACACTCCAGCCATGAGGATGCGTAAGACTGTCCTGTTCCAAGGAGGGCAACCGAAAGGCCGACCACGGCCAGCTTGGTTTTCAACATCTTGAGGATCACTTCTTCTGACTGAGCGAGGTAATTGGAGCCGCGGTCTATCGAGGTAATGTTGGGATCACGCGCCCGGGTGTGATTGGCGTCGTAGGCGCGATCGGAGCGGGCGTCGTGGGTCCTGATTTCTGCAGGTCGTCTCCCTCGCGAAGCGACAGGGCTTCTTCAGGCATGCTGGCCGGCTTTCCAGGGTTTGCCCGAATATCAGCGACCGTTGGGGATTTGACGGTGAAGGCCCGCGTCGGATCCGCACTTGTCACCTGCCCGCCTTGAGGCAGGGGTATCTCCGCGCTGACCTTCCGCACCGCCGTAGCGAACGCTTCCGGGGTCATGGCTGGAGGAAAGGTCTCGATGGCGGAGGCGGCGGGCCCCATGACGTCCGCCCCTCTCTGAGCCTGCGGCGCCAGCCCGTAGGTGACCATGGTACTCTTTGGCGCTTCGCTTTCGTATCGTTTCCTCATCTCCTCCACGGACATATTCGGCATCGTTCGATCGACCTGCGCCTTGATCTCCGGGCGCCGGATCAGCTGATCGAATGAGGGACGGGGAACCTCCATGACATTGAGATCAAATCTGGGCTTGCCGCCAACGCGCAGGCGGGGCGAGGCCTCAACGACGGGCACTCCCCAGGCGTTGAAAACCGCCTTGTCGGAAATCCTGAAACGGCCATCTACGCAACCGACGAGGGGGCAATCCTCGCTCCCACCCGGGCGGATGAAGAGGATGTCAGTCTGACCCGTCGCAAAGGCGGGGCTCGAGGTGTCCATGTACACCCCGCCGCGGCCATCGGCTCCTCCGGGAAATCGCAGAGTGAGGAGCTTGGAGTCGAGCTTGCCGCGAATGACCTCTGAAATCTCATAGGTGACGAAGGTATGCGGAACGCCTTGCGGCTCCTCATTTGTCGGCTGGGACGTCTGGTAGACAACCCGCGCTACGCGTCCGGAAATGACCAGAGCGGAGGATGCGACAAGGCCTTTCAGCCCATCCTTCGAATTATCTCCTGGCGAATGCCCATAGGCCGTTCCTGAGACTGTCAGAAGAGCAATAAGCGCTGCTAAGGATCTTGCTTTCAACGTCTGTCCTCCCCGGATCACATGCGGATCCCAGCATGTCTTGCCACCCCGGCGCAAGTCCGCGCCCTGCCAGCGTCTCGGATTTTCTTTCGGTAACCAGACTGATCGCGCCAGATGTTTGCGCTGCCGACAACTTGTCTCTAGATTTGCACAGGGAAGAAAAGAGAGGTTGTCATGCCGAGTTGCATCAGCGCCGCCCTGCTCGCCTGCGCACTCGCCGTGGGGGGGTGCTCCGCCGGGAAGACTGCAGAGACGTCTGCCCCCTCTCCGTCGAATGAGGCGACGCCTTCTGCCGCAACTGACTTAGAGTTGGTCCAAACAGGTAGCGCGCGCGTGACGACAGGGAGCGATCAGGCAGAAGGAGCCGACACCCTGGCGATACCTGAGGCTACCCCAGAGCATTGACCGTTGCCCCGGTCACTGCCCGGGGCAGAAGGGGTGTGCTCGTCGCCCGGGCCTCTGGTCGGCTTGGCGCTCTGCTCAGGGATGCGGAAAACCTGAAACTGTCATCAGATGCATCAGGCCTCCGACGATGTCGGGAGGCATTCAGGTCTGGGGCTAGGGGCGTCTTTGTTAAGCGGAACGGGAGACGCCAGGGTGAGGGATGGCTGTGTTTCGCCGTCTCAGTCGCGCCCGGGGCTGGCCCCGCCATCGAGACTTCGCCACAGGAGGCCATCAGCGCCAGAAGGAAACGATCCGGAGGTCGTGCCCCAGGGTAGTCGTGCATTGTCTCGCCTGTGATGCGGAAGCCCGCTCTCGTCAGTCCTGACGTCAGAGCGAGTCGACTGAGGAAGCGATTGGCTCTCCCCGTCGCAGGTCCTGAGGATGGTTCCAAGGTCCGGATCCGCCTTAAACGCCTCTGGCGCTGGCCTTTCGACGACCGACGTGCGGCGACGACCTCGCATTGACTTGTCGAAGCCTGCTGTCATTTTGGCGGTAGGAGAGGGGCTATAACAAAGGAGGGAGAGAGCGATGTTACGACGACTGATGGTCCTGGGCCTGCTGGTTGGCGTCGGGAACCCTTCCTCCGCGGAGGACATGACAACACTCCAGTATCTGGTGAAGAACGGAGCCGTCATAAAAGCGACGTCTCGTCAGGGACGGCCGATCGAGATGCATGTCACATACAAGGAAGACGGCACCTCGGTCATGACTGGGCTGGGACCGCAGGAGCTCTCGGGTAGGTGGCGAGCGGTCGACGACAGGTTCTGCACGTCCAACGAGATGAGCCCCGCAGAGACCTGTTTCGAGATCCCCGCAGGGATGAAGCCAGGAGATTCATTCAATGTGACAACAGCGCTTGGCGAGGCGGTGCTGACAGTCAATGAGTAGGTGCGCGACCCGTGGCGCGCATAGGCGCCTCGGGTCGTCGACAGGCAGACGAGGGATCCGGTGTCGACCTCACCGGACTTTTATTCCGGCCTCTTTGGCAGGTAGTCGAAACGGTTCATCGGAGGACGAAGATGGGCATGAGGCGCCGGACGCTGCTTGGCGCGGGGCTGGGAGGCTTGGCCTGGGTCTCAGGCCGCGCTCCCGCTCATGCGCTCAGCCCTCCGACCCGGTTTATCATCCATGTGTCAGGACGGCCGGGAGGCCCAGTGGATGACAGCTTTGCTCCCCTGATCGGTGAACTGCAGAACCGGGGGTTTCCCGCAACTTTCGTGCATAGCCCTGTCGCAGGATCGCCGACCCCGAACCGGGATCGTGCAGAATCCATTCTGAAGGCGCTCGACCAGGTCTCAGACCCAGTTGCAATCATCGGGGTATCGAATGAGGGCTGCTTTTTGCCTCTTGTCGCAGCCGCTCGGCCCGTGAGGCGGCTGGTTTATGTCAACGCTCTGGTTCCGCGTCCGGGCCAGGCTTTCATAGAGGTGTGTCAGACAGAACAGGTAGCTGTCCCGGACAGCCTGCTTGATCGCCTTCTGAAGGCGTCTCAGGAGGTCACTGACGAGTTTATGAGGATCCGGCATGATCCCGAGGCCTCTGTCGAAGATCTGGCGCGCATGCGTGAGCGGATCGACGCCTCGCCCGCATCGCGGACCATAGTGGGGTTCTACGAAATCTGTCCTTTGAACTCCCTGCCGAAGGTCGAGACTGTCTATGTGTCCGGATCCGCTGATGATCAGATCCGACCGGCTTGGGAGCAGTCGGTTGCTCGGCGAGTTCTGGGCGTTGAGCCGACAGTCATTCCAGGCGCTGGTCACGCCTCCATCGTAAGTCTTTATGCTGCTCAACTCGCCGATGCCTGCGTTGCAGGTCTGGGATGAAAGCCTGTGATGAGATTGTTTGTTTTCACGACCTTGGCCATTGCAGCCACGATCTGGTGGTTCAGACGGCGCAATTGATCGCCGCCTTATTAAGGCTCTTATCCCGCCCCGAAGCCTATCTTCCCTTCCATAAGGCGGCGGGTGAACTTTAGCTTATTCGAGGCCAACGGACATTGGAGGGAGCGGTTCAGGATAAGACGCGCGTCTCCAGCCTTCACGCGCTTCCCAGTTCAGACAAGTTACACTTTGACACGTTTGTGTCATTGCTGATTCCGGCCTTTTGGGATTTTCCTCCAGTGGGGAGGCGGTTTTTTGAAGAGGTCTTTTCGGATGACCCGGCTTATGGGGGCGATCGCCGCGACGAGGTTTGGGCTGGGGGCGCGTCCCGGAGAGATCAATGACGCAGCGTCGGATCCGCGCGCCTGGTTGAAGGCCCAGATCCGACCAGATGCTGCACTTATCCCGCCCGGAGAGCTAATGTCTTCGAAGCAGGTTCTTGAGGCGCGCGTCGATGGCTTATTAGGTCAGCGCAGATCTGGAGAAGAAGACAAGGTCAGACCTTCCGCCAATCCGGCTGAAGAGGTTCAAAAAGCGGTCCTTCAGCAGGTCCAGCGCGAAGCGCGCGAAGGACTTCAGAAGGAAATCGAGGCACGATCCCGCCATGCCGCGATCACCCCCGATCCTTTCGCTGAGCGTTGGGTTCGGTTTTGGTCTAACCACTTTACGGTGGCGGCGCGTAACGCTCAGATGATCGGACTCGTCGGTCCCTTCGAGAGGGAGGCGATTCGTCCGCATGTTTTTGGGAGGTTTGAAACCCTCCTCGCCGCCTCGAGCTTTCACCCCGCGATGCTGACCTATCTCGACGCCGCTCGATCGGTCGGTCCCTCGACGGTCGCGGCAAGACAACGAGACGTCGGTCTCAACGAAAATCTGGCTCGCGAGATCCTTGAGCTTCACACCATGGGCGTGGGGTCAGGATATGATCAGGCCGACATCATCGAATTCGCGAAAGCGCTCACGGGCTGGACGGTGGGCAGTCCCCTCACGGCGCGTCTGGCCAGTCTGGGGATGGAGGCGGCGGGCGCGCGTGCGGCGAGGGGAGCGCGGGCGCGTCAGGCCGCCAGACGGCGAATTTTAGAGCAGATCGGAGAAGCTGTTTTCGTTGAGGAGCTCCACGAACCGGGGCCTCGGAAGGTGCTGGGAATTGTGTATTCGGGATCGGCCGAGCAGCAGGCTGAAAGGATCCTGAGGGATTTATCCAGCAACCCTGCAACTGCTCGCCATATCGCATTCAAGCTGGCCCGCCATTTTGTCAGCGATACGCCTCCGGCGTCAGCCACGAAGAAGCTCGAGGATGCGTATCTGCGCTCGGAGGGAGATCTCTCTGTCCTCGCCGGCGCAGTCATTGATCTCGATGAGGCATGGGGCGCTCAGCCGCAGAAGTTTAAGTGCCCCGAAGAGCTGCTCATTTCAGCCTCAAGGGCGACGGGCTCGCAGACGACCTTTGGCGGAGCCCCGCGTCAGATCTATGTCTCTCTTGCCCAACAGCCCTTCACCGCGCCATCGCCAGCCGGATGGCCGGACGATACGGCCTCATGGTCAGGTGCGGACGCCATGAAGAAACGTCTCGAATGGGCCAACGCTGTGTCCCGTAGAATGGTTCGGGGCGAGGCGCCTACGAGTTTTCTTGATCAGGCCCTTGCCGACCTCGCGAGCAAACGAACACGCGACGCTGTCGCCCGCGCAGAAAGCGCCGAGCAGGGGATGACCATCGCTCTGATGTCTCCCGAATTCCAGAGGAGGTGAGCCATGCTGCAGCGTCTCAGTCGTCGCGCGGTGCTTCTTGCTGGATGCGCAGGTGTCCTAGTTGCGCCGAAGGGCCGGGCCGCGACCCCGGACAGCAGGGGAAGAAAGCTGATTGTTGTCATCCTGAGGGGAGCGGCGGACGGACTGGCGATCCTGCCGAAGATTGATGATCCGGATATCGAGGCGTATCGAGGCCTTCTGGTCGACCGGAACGCCGCGCCGCTGTCGGACGGATTTGCTCTTCACTCTGCGATGCCGACGCTGGCAGCCATGTACCGGTCTGGCGAGGCGGCGTTTGTTCCGGCGTTCGGGGGGCCCTATCGCGAACGCTCGCACTTTGAAGCGCAGGATCTGCTGGAATGTGGTGAAGTCCGGAATGTGGTCGCAGACGGTTGGCTCAATCGCGCGTTACAGAGAGCGCCGGGGGGGTATTCCGCCGTTTCAATTGGTCCGGCCCAGCCATTGATCCTGCGTGGCGATGCGCAGAACGTATCGTCCTGGTCTCCTGCAGTTCTTCCGGAGGCGAGTGACGATACGATCGTCCGGCTGATGGATCTCTACGAGACCGATCCCGTTTTAAAGCAGGCTCTGTCTGCAGCCCTTGGCGCCGACATGGTCGCCGGAGGTATGGCGATGGATAGCATGGGAGGGCGTGGGGGGCCGGCCCAGTACGTGCAGCAGTTCGAAGCGGCTGGTCGGTTTCTCGCACAGCCTGACGGACCGGAAATCGCTGTCGTGAGTCTTGAGGGCTGGGATACGCACACTCAGCAAAATCAGATGCTCCGACAACGTCTCGCCGCGCTCGACAACGCCATCAGGAGACTGAGAGAGACTTTGGGTGAGATCTGGAAGACCTCCGCCCTGATCGCCGTCTCGGAGTTCGGTCGTACCGTTCGGGTCAATGGCGGCCAGGGGACGGATCATGGGACAGGCGGTCTGGCTATCCTCGCGGGCGGCGCTGTGAAGGGCGGTCGAATGCTGGGCGACTGGCCGACGTTGAAGGCGGCCGCTCTGTTCGAAGGCCGTGACCTGATGCCGACCGTCGAGTCTCGGTCCATTTTCAAGGGCCTTCTTCGCGACCACCTGGGGTGGACCACACGAGACCTGAATGGGTTCATTTTCCCGGATAGCGCCGCCGTTCCCCCGGCGGGCGGGCTGGTCTAGGACCCCGACAGACTGTCGATTCAATCGGCTTGCATCCTCGCCCAGGCGTCTATCGGTCGTTTGCCGGCATTAACCTCCCGGAGGGGTGCTCGTTGAAAGGGGCGTTCAGCAGACGAGGTCTGTTGCAGCGTATGTTAGAGACTGCTAATTATCTTGCCGCAAGGAGATTCCCGCGTGGCCTCAAAGACCTCCATTCGCGGCGCGAAAGGTCAGTCGCGCCTGGCTCTTTCGGCGCCTGTTGAACAGCTTGAGCCGCGAGCGGAGGAGGCGGCGCGCCTGCTGAAGTTGCTTGCTAATGAACAACGTCTGACTGTTCTTTGCCGTTTGAGCGATTCCGAGATGTCTGTGACTGAGTTGGGTCAGCACGTTAAACTCACGCAATCGGCGCTCTCCCAGCATCTTGCGAAACTGAGGGCGGATGGATTGGTATCCACCCGAAGAGAAGCCCAGACGATTTACTACCGCCTCTCCGATCCGATTGCCGCACGGCTCATCGGTGTTCTATGCGAGGTCTACGGAGGGCATTGAGCCAAACCATTGGGCTGCTGCAGGCCAGAACCGGTGAAGCGCGCGTGGAGCATTTTGGCGCCTGCAAACGTCGGCAGCGAGGCGATGCAGGGTGGACAGGATCGGTGAAAACAAGGGCGGTCAGGAAACCGGTTCCGGCAAGAGCAACGAAGGCGCGGTTAAGCGCGATCGGATGAGCCTCTGTTCAGCTATGAGCGGATCGGGTCTTGCAGCGATCCATGACCCATGAAACGAGATCGCCGGCCTGGATCGCTCCCGCATGGCGTCCGATTTCTCGTCCCTGGTCGAACAGGATGAGCGCAGGAATTCCGGCAACATTGAGCTTGTTGGGTGAGGCGGCGGTATCCGAATTCATACGCACGAGACGGACCTTGCCCGCCAACCTGTGGGCCGCTGAGACGAACTGGGGCCCCATCGCTCGGCAGGGACCGCACCATGGAGCCCAGACATCGAGCAGGACAGGCCCACGGGTGAGTCTCAGGTGACGGGCCAGCGCATCGTCGTCGACATCAATCGGCTCTGTGAGGGACAGATCGTGGCGGCATTTGCCGCATTTCGCGAGAGAGGGGTTGCGCCCGGACGCGATGCGGTTGGCGGCGCCGCATGCCGGACAGACGGCCTGAGTGAGCAGTCCCATGACTTTCAGTCCCCATGTCTACGGATACCAATAGTTTCGGGAAGCGTCAGTTCGCAGAAGGATTCGCTGAGGCCCCCGCGTATCCTGTCAGGGAAGTAGGCATTGAACCCGATCCTCGCCATATGGACTTACCTATTCTGAACCGAGCTGATCATGCCTGTCGGCGGAATCTGGAATTGAACGATAAAGTAGATGCGTCCGTCGCCAAAGTCGCAAAGGCGGACAGCGTTCCGAGCGGCCGCATGATCAGCCGGTCCTCCATGAAGAAGCGTGTCAGGAGGCCTGGCTGCGGAGGTTACGACAGATTTGCCCATGAACCCCATCGTGAGAGCGCCTATAGGCATCGCAGCGGGCGCCATGTTTGGACTGTCGATAGCCGCCTCCATCCTCAGCACGCCCGGTAGGGCGGCAGCTGGGTTACTCATGATGGCTTCGTTGAGAACAAGTTTGCATCGTCCCAGCCTCTGTTTCGAAAAGTGTCATTGACTCAAATATCTGTATAGTCGAATATACGCATATAATGGAGATTGTATCTGCCTTGAAGGTTGACCCCGGTTAGGAACGCTCAAAAGACCAGACTGAAGTCGACTGACAATTTCACAGGCCGTGCCCCTCTTATTGATCGGTCTCAAGGATGTTCCGAGACTTCGCCGGCTTGGGGGTGTCTGAGGCAGGGCGTCCGATAGCCATTTCGCTCAGAATTTCCGTTGATGATCCGAGACGGGAAGTGGGGGCGAACGGAAACAGGACGCAGGCAGTGACCTCTTACAGTGATCTGAATATTGAAAAAGAGAGACAAAAATGTTTGGAACGAAGGCTGCTCCGACTGAGACTCCCAAAGCCATTTCCGATGCGCTTGAGAGAGACGAAATTGTTCTGATCGATGTGCGAGAGCCTGGCGAGTACGCCTCGGAACGAATTCATGGAGCGATGTTGTTTCCGCTCTCGACCTTCGATCCTGCCGCTCTTCCGGATCCAGCCGGTAAGGATTTGGTTTTCCACTGCGGATCAGGCAAGCGGTCCCAGACCGCCTATGAGCGCGCTGTGAAGGCGGGAGTTGCGGTCCGCTCTCATATGCAGGGGGGGATTGGGGCGTGGAAGGCCCAGGGGCTGTCGACGATCACTGTGGATCCGGCCTCTGGCGTTATCCGAGATCCGCACTAGCGGGCGCGCCAGGAATGGGTCGGACGATCTCGTCGGCGTCGGGCCACTGGAGGTTTTGCGCTGACACCTGAGGCCCCATGGGATGAGCCGCGAGGCTATCGAAGAGACATGAACGTCCCGGCGTTTGAGGACGAGCCTCTCGGGAATGCCGACGCGACGGCGGATCATTGTCTTGTTTTAGAGGGCTCTGTTGCTCGTTAATTGAGGATGGACGTGGGCGTCGGGCCGGGTCTGCCACTGAGTTTGGTCCGGCAGGCCGAATATTGGGTTCGTTCAGACGCTCGGGCTGCTTGCCGATCGTAGGACGTCAGCCAGGCGACAGACCCTGCGTTCGGAAGCTCTGACCGTGGAGGGATGGCGCGCAGGACAATCGCGCAGGACAATTGAGTGCCGGCGGCAGGTCGGGTGGTTCCGCCTCCCGGCGCAGCCGGCGCTCTGGCCCTCTGGTCGCGGGCGCCTTGCAGTTCGCCCGACCTCAGTGCAGAGCAGGGAAGACAGCGGTGGGAGCTTGAACGTGACGATCCATTACCATGAAGGTGACCTGCCGGCGCAGGTGAGTTTCGGCTCTTCGGTGGCGATCGATACCGAGGCCATGGGCCTCAATCCCTTCCGGGACGCGCTTTGCGTCGTGCAGCTTTCCGACGGTCGGGGGGATGTGCACGTCGTTCGATTGCGGCGGCCGGACTATGACTGTCCTCACTTGAAGGGGTTGCTAGCAAATCCGCGGGTTCTCAAGATCTTTCATTACGCCCGGTTTGATATCGGAATGCTTCAGCATTGGCTCGGGGTGCCTACCTTCCCGGTCTATTGCACCAAAGTGGCCTCTCGGCTGGCGAGAACCTATACGGATCGCCATGGGCTCAAGGACCTAGCCCGCGAACTTGTGGGTGTTGACATGTCCAAGGCCCAACAAAGCTCGGACTGGGGCGCTGAGAAACTCTCGGACGCCCAACTCTCCTATGCGGCGTCCGATGTCCTTCATCTCCATGACATCAAGACCCGCCTGGATGCGATGCTCGAGAGGGAAGGGCGCACAGATCTCGCGCAGGCCTGTTTCGATTTCCTGCCGGTTCGCGCGGCCCTCGATCTAAGCGGTTGGGCGGAGGAAGACATTTTTTCGCATTCCTGATCCCGCAGTTCGGACCGGAATGACGTGTCCCGACTGATCCCGCCCCTTCAATTCAGATCTTATCAGTTCTAGGATAGGGGCCCAGGAAGGCGCTTTTCCCCCTTGCCCCCTGGTCGGTCGAAGGGGGGGCGCGGGCAAACTGTCAATGGCGACCGTAGGACATCATTCCATGGACTTGTGGGGGCCCCGTCGGGCGACCTCCCTCAAGGACGCCCGACGGCGGACAGGCATTGTCCACGTAATCCGCTTCATGTTTACGACCGGCGCTCTGGTTTCCGCAGGGTTTCTCCTTGGGCCAGTGGTGAAAGGCGCTTTCACCTCCGTGAAGCCCGCGAGGATGCTGTCGTCGATGACCGTCACGATTCTCAATCCGCGATTCGAAGGACGCGACGCCAATGACAAACCTTACGTTCTGACAGCCGAATCGGCCCGTCGGCGCAGGGAGAGCCCGTCTATTGTCGATCTTGTGAACCCTCGTCTTGAGGACGAAACCTCAACAAGCGTCCAGGCCCGGGAGGGGGTCTTTGATCGATCGGCCCAGATTCTGGACCTCGTGGGCGATGTAGTCATGACGGATGCCGCCGGTTACACCTTCTCCACCGAGCGGTCCCGCATGTTCATGAAAGAAAATCGTGTCGTTTCTGATACGGGGCTGACCGGTTTTGGCCCCATTGGCGAGGTCAGGGCTGACGCGTATGAGGTGCTTGACGGGGGGGAGAGGATTATCCTCACCGGTAATGTATGGTCGAAATTCGTGAACACCGCCGATCGGGCTGATCGCCCGGCGCGGCGTGAGCAATAGAGAGGCGGTCCTCCCATGACCTCATTGACGTCGAAGACCGTGAGGGCGCTGGCCCCGGTGGCTCTGGCCGCGGTTATCGTCGGAGCGTCCATGGCGCAGATCTCCAACTCCGATGTGCCGGTGGAGGTCACCGCTGAGCGCGTGGAGGCGCTTCGCAGCGATGGTCGGGTCGTTTATTCCGGAAATGTAGTCGTCACCCAGGGCGACAGCAGGATCACGTCCGATCTCCTGACCGTCGTATGCGCTCGGGCGCCGGCGCAGGCGGGCCAGCCGCAGGATCAGTCCTGTGCCGAAATCGAGCAGATGATTGCCGAGGGCAATGTGTACTATACGACAGCGGCGGAGAAGATCCGCGGCGATCGGGCTGAGTATGACTATCGAAATGACACCATCACGATGACCGGCGATGTGATCATGTCCCGGGGGGAGGAAGGCGTCATTCGCGGCACCCGGCTCGTTTATAACGTCGCTGAGGGGCGCGCGACGGTGACCGCCGGGACCTCGTCAGTCCTGAGTATCTTTACGCCGGTCGAACGAAACGAGCCGGCCTCTCCCCAGAAACCCTAGTGCCGGGCCCCGCCTGTCGCGGTCGAGCGATGGGGGGGAAGCGGTCAGCGTACGGACGTGTTCGGATGCAGACGGAAGACAGGGCCGGTGATGCGGATGGCCTGAGAGCCAACCATCTGGCGAAGGCCTTCAAGGGGCGTCAGGTCGTCAAGGATGTGAGCCTTCACCTCCGGCGGGGCGAGATTGCCGGTCTTCTTGGTCCTAACGGAGCAGGAAAGACGACCTGTTTCTATATCATGATGGGCCTTATTCACGCCGATGAAGGCAGCGTCACGATCGACGGAGAAGATGTCACCGGCCTTCCTATGTACCAGCGGGCGCGCCTGGGCGTCGGATACCTGCCTCAGGAGAACTCCATTTTTCGGGGCATGACTGTCTATGAGAACGTTATGAGCGTCGCCGAACTCACGGAAAAGACCCCAGCCAAGCGCCGCGAGCTCACAGAGACCCTGCTGGAGGAGCTTCAGATCTCCCATCTGGGGGCTCAAAACGCGAATTCCCTGTCGGGCGGCGAACGCCGGCGCGTTGAGATCGCACGCGCTCTGGCCTCCCGCCCCAGCTTCATGTTGCTGGATGAGCCCTTCACGGGCATCGACCCTCTTGCAGTTTCCGATATCTCCGAGCTGGTCCGCTATCTTAAGGACCGGGGGCTGGGAGTTCTCATCACCGATCACCAGGTTCGGGAAACGCTGGAGATCGTTGACCGGGCTTCCATTATTTACGACGGAAAGGTTCTGTTCGAGGGGACCCCGGCGGAGGTCCTGTCCAATGAGGACGTACGGCGCGTTTATCTTGGCGCCCGGTTTTCCGCGCCTTCTCCCATCGGCGTGTGACCGTCCTGCCCTTCGGCGATCACGGACTGTTAAGATCGTTCCGTTAATCTCCTAAAAGGATTTCCCGGTCGTCTGTGGGCCTCCGGGGATCAGGCGGGGCCTGTCCCCAGTTCGTCGGTGCCGGGAGGAGATTTCCGTGTCGATCGCCCCACGTCTTCAGCTGCGCCAGGGTCAATCCCTGGTCATGACGCCGCAGCTGCAGCAGGCGATCAAGCTGCTTCAGCTCTCCAACATTGAACTGGCGGAGTATGTCGAGGCCGAGATCGAGAAAAATCCGCTTTTGGAGAGAATCGAACGCGCAGAGCCCGCTGAGGCCCCGGAGCCTGAGATCCGGACGGATCGGCGAGAGGAGATGGATCTGGGCGACAGCGCGGCCTCCGAGGCTGCCGCCTCCGATCTCGACGCGCGCCATGAGGATGTTTACGAAGCTGATTCGGCTTCCGAGATAGCTGGCGCAGCGGGGCCCTCCGCCCAACTGGACTGGTCTCGGGCAGGGTCGGGCAAGCAGTCTTCCGACGATTTCGACCTTGAAACCATCACTGCAGAAGCTCGGACGCTTCGCGATCATCTTGATGATCAGCTGATGTTGGCGGGGTTGACCGAAGCGGATCGCCTGATCGCCTCACGCCTCATCGAGGAGACGGATGAGGCGGGCTTCATGCGCGGGGACGTCCACGAAATCGCCGCCCTTCTCGGCACGGAGGTGGAGGACGTGGAGGCGGTGCTCGGACTCTGCCAGGGTTTTGAGCCGACCGGTGTGATGGCGCGGGATATTCGGGAGTGCCTGGCGCTGCAGCTTCGGGAGCGTGACCGACTCGATCCCGCCATGAGCGCCCTTCTCGACAATCTTGAGCTTGTGGCGAAGCGAGATGTGCGGCGGCTTGCCGATATCTGCGGTGTCGATCACGAAGACGTTGTCGATATGATCGCCGAGCTGCGGACCCTGACTCCAAGGCCTGGCGCGGCGTTTGCCGGCGAGGAAGCCCCGAGCGTGATCCCGGATGTCTTTGTCCGGGAGCTGCCGAGCGGGGCCTTTTCCGTTGAACTCAATGCGGACACGCTGCCCAGAGTACTCATCGACAGGACCTACTATGCCCAGGTGGCGGGTCTCTCCCGGAGTGAGGAAGACAAAGCCTTTCTGAATGACTGCCACGCGAGCGCCAGCTGGCTGATCAAGAGCCTGGATCAGCGCGCGAGGACGATTCTCAAGGTCGCCAGCGAGATAGTCCGGCAACAGGACGGCTTCTTCGTGTCAGGAGTGAAGGCTCTCCGGCCTCTGAACCTCAAGACGGTGGCTGACGCGGTCGAGATGCACGAATCGACCGTCTCGCGAGTGACGTCCAACAAGTACATGGCCACTCCCAGGGGCGTCTTCGAACTCAAATACTTCTTTTCCGCCTCCATTCCCTCTGTTCAGGGCGGTGAAGCTCATTCCGCCGAGGCCGTCCGGCATCGGATCAAGGACATGATCGATCAGGAGCACCCCGAGGCGATCCTTTCAGATGATCAGATCGTTGAACGTCTTCGCGCCTTTGGGGTCGACATTGCGCGCCGAACGGTCGCCAAGTATCGGGAATCATTGAAGATACCGTCGTCTGTCGATCGTCGACGTCATCTCGCCGCCGGCGGTTAATGTCAGGAATGCTGAGGCTGGCGCGTTGACGTTGCGCGCCCGGGCGCCCACTCTTTGATAAGGGACGGGCGGCCGTCCCGCTTGGGAGGCTCTCGTGCTGGTTCAGATCGCTGGAAAGAAGATTGAAGTCGGCGCCGCTCTTCAGGAGAGGATTGCAGCCGGCCTCGAGGAACGCATCTCGAAGTACTTTGACCGCGCCGGAGAAGCCTTCGTCACGGTCTCAAAGCCTGGTTGGGCGTTCCATGTGGATTGTTCCGTCCACTTACCCTCAGGGGTCACGCTCCAGGCCCACGGAGAGGGGGATGACCCCTATCAGTCCTTCGAACAGCTCCTCGACCGGATCGAGGCCCGGGTGCGTCGATACAAAAGTCGTCTTCGGAACCACAGAACCAAAGAGCCCTTGCCGGTCCAGATGGCTCCTGAACGGGTGATTCGCCCGGACGATGAAGGCGATAGCGAGGTCGAACTCGGGGATGCGCCGGCGATCATCGCCGAATCGGATACCCGAATTCGCACGATGACGGTTTCCATGGCGGTCATGCAGCTGGAACTGGTTGATTCTCAGGCATTGATGTTCCGCAATGCTGTACACGGCGGTCTCAACATGGTCTTCAGGCGCGCCGACGGTAACGTCGGATGGGTGGATCCTGGTCGCGACGCGTGACTCCGGGCTTGTCTTAGGACTGTTTCGCGGCGTTCGGCTCTCTCCATCCGGCGTAGAATGCCGGAAGTAGCCTGTCTGTGTCTCATGTGAGCGTGTGTCTGTGATGTCCTCTTTGAATGATTTGCTTCATCCCGGCGCAGTCTATCCGCGTGCCCGGTGGCAGGGGCGTCGGCAGGTGCTCGCCGAGTTCTCGGAAGCTATGGCGCGGGCACTGTCTCTTGACCCTAGGCGCGTGCACGAGGCTTTGCTCGAACGCGAGCGCCTGGGATCGACGGGCGTCGGTGAGGGCGTGGCGATCCCCCACGCCAGGCTTGACGGCCTGGACCGGCCGGTTGGAGGGTTCGCCCGGCTGATTGAGCCGGCGGATTTCGACGCCATCGATCAGCGCCGGTGCGATCTGGTCTTCATGCTGCTGACCCCGAGCGAGGCCGGCGCCGATCACCTTCGCGCTCTGGCCAGAGTCTCCAGACTCTTTCGCCAGGAGGCTGTCCGGAGCGCCTTGCGCAAGTCCCAGACAGCCGAGGACGTGCTGAATGTTCTCGCGGTCAGACAGGCCGATGATGCGGCCTGAGGCCGTCCCCTGACTTGCTGGAAGGCTCTGGGAGAGCGCGCCTTATCGCGCCTGATCAGGTTCGGGAACGAAAAAGCCCCAACCCGTCGGGTTGGGGCTTGAAACTGGTGGAGCCAGGCGGAATCGAACCGCCGACCTTGTGAATGCCATTCACACGCTCTCCCAACTGAGCTATGGCCCCGTTCCGCTGGATCGACGCAGGTCTCTCAACGCGCGCATCTGATCTGGCTGGTTCAGATCTGGGACCCGTGCTTATAACGGGCGCCACCTGGGATCAAGGGTGAACCTTCAATCGAAGGTCAGAGTTCCTCCTCGTCGGCTTCATCCTCGATTTCAATGTCCTCGTCGTCGAACTCTTCGTCCTCGTCGATGACTGTGAGCCCGTCATCCTCGTCTTCGATCTCGTCCTCGATTTCCTCATCTTCGACGCCTGGAGCGGCGTACTTCTTACTGACCGGAACGCGAGGGGCGGGCTCGCCCTCTTCTTCCTCGGTCTCCACGACATCGTCATCGACCAGGTCGACCTCCTCGGTCTCCTCAATCTCGACTTCCTCGTCCTCGTCCGTACCGGCCGCGGTCTCGAGATCTTCATCCTCCTCGTCATCCGCAGGCGCGGGGTTGACCTTTTCCCTGGAGCGCTTTGGCTTCAGGAGGTCGGAGGACGGATCAAACGTCGCCTTGCACTTCGGGCACACGGCCGGACGTTTTCCAAGGTCGTAGAATTTCGCCCCGCATTCGGGACAGGTGCGCTTTTCGCCGAGATCGATATTCGCCACGGTCAATCCCCATAACTTGGGTCGGGCGCTTGCCATGATCGCGGCGGTCTGTAAAGCGCTGTATTCCGGTCCGGGCCCAACCAGGGCGCGGCGTTCTGTTCAGAGGCTCGGCTCCCTCCCATGCGCGCCACGTCCCGCCCAGTCAAGTTCGTCTCGGGTGCGGTCCGCGCGCCCGGCGACAAGTCGTGCTCCCATCGTGCGCTGATGATGGCTGCGGTTGCGGAGGGGAGCACGACCGTTTCGGGACTTCTCGAAGGTGAAGACGTCATCAATACGGCTCGGGCGGTCGCAGCTCTGGGCGCGGGGGTCGAGCGTCTTGGCGCGGGGGTGTGGCGCGTGGAGGGGGTAGGCCGTCGGGGATTGACCGCTCCCAACTCGGACATCGATTTCGGAAATTCCGGTACGGGCGCCCGTCTGATGATGGGGCTGGCGGCCGGTCATGACCTGACCGCGCGGTTTGTCGGCGACGAATCGCTGTCGTCTCGGCCAATGGAACGCGTGCTGCGGCCCTTGCGGGAGATGGGGCTGGTCGCTGAGACGGCGCCGGGCGGGCGCCTCCCGGTTCGCCTGACCGGAGGCCGATTGAAGGCTGTTCGCTATGCGCCGCCTGAAGCCTCAGCGCAGGTCAAGTCCGCCATCCTCCTTGCAGGGCTCAGGGCCTCGGGCGTGACGATTGTTGAGGAAAAGGAAGCCACTCGCGATCACACCGAGCGAATGTTGCGGGCCTTCGGGGTCGAGGTGGGGGTGGAGCTCCGAGACGGTGCGGGGCCGATTGTCAGTATCCGGGGCGGGCAGGATCTTCGGGCGGGTGAGGCGACTGTCGCGGGCGATCCCTCGTCCGCCGCCTTCGCCCTGACCGCAGGTCTGATCGCCGGCGGTGAGGCGGCTGTCTCAGGGATGCTCGATAACGTGACCCGGACCGGTTTCATGACCGCTGCGCGCGAGATGGGGGCGGATGTGACGATCCTCCCGGACGGTCTGGCGACCGGCGAGGCCACGGTTCGCGCAATCGCCCGCGGATCCGCTCTTCGGGGCGTGCGGCTCGATCCCGCCCTCGTGCCGTCGATGATCGATGAGTTGCCGATTTTCGCCGTTCTGGCGTCCTTCGCCGAGGGCGAGACTTTGGTGACCGGGGCGGCGGAGCTGCGCGTGAAGGAAAGCGACCGGATCCGGGCCATCTGCGCGATGCTGTCTGCGAATGGGGTGGAGGTTGAGGAGCTGGCGGACGGTTTTCGGATTCGGGGCTGCGGTTCTCGAGGCGTTCCCGGAGGCGGCCTGGTTGAGGCCCGTCATGATCATCGAATCGCCATGTCCGCTCTGGTGATGGGCGCAGCCGCTCAGGCGTCCGTCTCGGTCGATGACGTCGACATGATCGCCACGAGCTATCCCGAGTTCTTCGAACATATGGCGTTCCTCGGGACGGACCTGACCCGGGCGGACCGATGATCATCGCGATTGACGGCACCACAAGCAGCGGTAAGGGCACGCTGGCTCGCAGGTTAGCGGACCTTTACGGGCTTCCCCATCTGGATACGGGCCTTCTCTATCGCGGACTTGCGGCGCTGGCGTTGCGGGAGGGGTGCGATCTCGCGGCCGCGGAAGGTTGTGCAGCCCTTGCGGGCCGTCTTGATCTTAAAGAGTTTGCTGAGAGGGATCTGCGAGGGGCCAGGATTGGCGCGGCCGCCTCGATTGTCGCCTCCCACGGGCCTGTGCGCGCCGCTCTCTTCGCCCTGCAGAGAGATTTTGCGCGACGTCCAGGCGGTGCGGTGCTCGACGGCAGGGACATTGGGACGGTCATAGCCCCGGAGGCGGAAGCGAAATTCTGGGTCGATGCGGATGTGACTGTGCGGGCGGGACGGCGCTTCCGGGAGCTGCGAGTGCTGGGCGAGCCGGTGACAGAGGAGGGCGTGCTGGCGCAGCTGCGCGAGCGCGATGCGCGTGATGCCGGCCGAAAGGACGCGCCTATGAAGCCGGCCGAGGATGCGTTCCGCATCGATACCACCCGAATGGATCCTGATCAGGTCATGACTGTCGCCCTGTCCCGCCTGGCGACGCTCGGACTGTCGGCTTCCGTCCGCTAGCGCCGGTCCGCACCGCTTCCGGTTGACTTTTCAGGGACTCACGATCAAAACACCGCCTCCCGCGATGCGACGCCTCCAGGCCTCAGGGTTCTGGGGCGATTATCGTGTTGGGGACGTGGTGCCGTATTTCCCCGGACCTGAACCTTATTCTGACGCCGCATGGTGCGGCCAGACCGCCGGATCAACCGGCCGGCCCGTAACGACGAACGATTTGGAGCCTTGATGACCGCCGCTGATCTCAACCCGTCTGCAGATGATTTCGCCGCCCTCTTCGAAGAGAGCTTTTCCGATAATCGGATGATCGAAGGACGGGTCGTCGCTGCGACCGTCACAGGCGTTTCAGGGGATTTCGTGACGGTCGACGTCGGTCTCAAGACAGAGGGCCGCATTTCGGCGCGGGAGTTCGCTGCCGATGAGACCCAGCCGAAAATCGGCGATGTGGTCGAAGTTTACCTTGAGCGTATCGAGAACGCTCTGGGCGACGCGGTTCTGTCCCGCGACAAGGCCCGGCGCGAAGAGGCCTGGACCCGCCTGGAGCGCGTGGCTGAGCGCAAGGAGACCGTCAAGGGAGAGATCGTCGGTCGGGTTAAGGGCGGGTTCACCGTCGACCTCGGCGGGGTCAACGCCTTCCTTCCCGGTTCGCAGGTCGATATCCGGCCGATCCGGGATGTCGGGCCGCTGATGGGTCATTCCCAGCCGTTCGCAATCCTCAAGATGGATCGCCCCCGCGGCAACATCGTTGTTTCCCGTCGCGCCGTGCTGGAAGAGAGCCGCGCCGAGCAGCGTGCGGAGATCGTGGGCAACATGGCTGAGGGCGAACGTCGCCGCGGCGTGGTGAAGAATATCACGGATTACGGCGCATTCGTGGATCTGGGAGGCATAGACGGCCTTCTGCACGTCACCGACATGAGCTGGAAGCGCGTGTCGCATCCGAGCCAGGTTGTGGAAGTCGGTCAGGAGGTCGAGGTTCAGATCATCAAGATCAATCCCGACACCCAGCGTATTTCTCTCGGCATGAAGCAATTGATGTCCGATCCGTGGGATGGCGTCATCGCCAAGTACCCGATCGGCGCCAAACTGTCGGGTCGCGTGACCAACATCACCGATTACGGCGCCTTCGTTGAGCTGGAGGATGGCGTCGAAGGTCTCATCCATGTCTCTGAGATGAGCTGGACCAAGAAAAACCTGCATCCTGGCAAGATCATTTCCTCCTCGCAGGAGGTCGATGTGATGGTTCTCGACGTCGACAGCGATAAGCGCCGGATCTCGCTTGGCCTGAAGCAGGTGATGAACAATCCCTGGGAGGCGTTCGTCTCTGAGCATCCGGTCGGCACCGATGTCACGGGAGAGATCCGTGGGATCACCGAGTTTGGCATGTTCGTCGGACTGGGCGCCGACCTGGACGGCATGGTGCACATCAACGACATCGATTGGAACATTCCGGGCGAAGAGGCGATCAAGGCCTACAACAAGGGCGACATGGTCAGGGCTCGCGTTCTCGACGTCGATGTCGAGAAGGAACGTATTTCTCTGGGCGTGAAGCAGCTGTCGAGCGACCCGGCTGAGAGCGTCGATCTTCGGAAAAACTCGGTCGTCACGACGGTCGTCACCGAAGTGACGTCGGGCGGCATCGAAGTCTCGATCGGAGATGGGGCGATGAAATCCTTCATCCGCAAGGCCGATCTCTCTCGGGATCGCTCTGAGCAGCGGCCGGAGCGCTTTGCCGTAGGAGACAAGGTGGACGCCCTCGTCACCGCCTTCGACAAGGCGGCTCGCAAGGTCTCGCTCTCCATTAAGGCTCTCGAAGTGCGAGAAGAGAAGGAAGCGGTCGAACAGTACGGCTCAGCCGACTCGGGCGCGTCTCTTGGCGATATTCTGGGCGCCGCACTCGCGGAAGGCGGGAAGAAGAAAGACTGATCAAAAAGGCCTCCCTCCGGTGAAATGGAGAGAGGCGGAGCCTGACTCCCCGGCGTCCGCCCGCCCTGATCGGGCGGACGTCCAGGACGGGGTCGACCCCCGAGCGGGGGGCGTGAAATTCCGCCGCAGGGTGGCTGAAAACACTTGTGTTTTGGCGGGCTTAGCCGGTAACTGTCTCTATGCTGAGATCTGAACTTATTGAACGTTTGGCTATCGAGAACCCGTCCCTGAAGCTCAGGGAGGTCGAAAGGATCGTGGACGCGATCTTTGACGAGATCGCCTCCGCCCTTGAAAGCGGCCATCGCGTCGAACTTCGGGGCTTCGGAGCGTTCTCAGTGCGACGTCGGGATGCCCGGACGGGGCGCAACCCGCGGACCGGCGACCCGGTCGCCGTCGAGCGGAAGTCGGTGCCGTTCTTCAAGGCAGGCAAGGAGCTGCGCTCCCGCCTGAATAATGGTCAGGATCCTGAAGATCGCTGATCGGATCTTTTTCTGAACTTCGGCCCCTTGTCGCTCCTCGGGCGCTCAGCGCATGATGCTGTCTCAGGGTCGGTTTTCATCCGGCAACAGAGAGGGGAGAGCTGAGTGTTCAAGGAATTCCGGGACTTCGCCATGCGCGGCAATGTCGTTGATCTCGCGATCGGCGTCATCATCGGCGCGGCCTTCGGCGCGATTGTGTCGTCTCTGGTCAACGACATCATCATGCCCATCATTGGTTTTGCGACCGGCGGCATGGACTTTTCTCGCTTTGTCTACACGCTGGCCCCGGCTCGTCCGGGCCCGGACGGGGCTGAGCTTGCGGCAGTCACCATTAATTACGGGAAGTTCGTCAACTACGTTCTGACCTTCGTGATCATTGCGTTTGCCCTATTTGTGGTCGTTAAGGGCATGAATCAGCTGAGAAAAGCCGAAGCGCCGGCGCCGGACGCCCCGCCCGAGCCGTCTGGGGAAGAAAAGCTTCTAACCGAAATCAGGGACTTGATCCGCGCTAAAATGTGACGTAACAGAAGTCTTAGTAGAGTATAGTAGCGTGCAGAAGGGGTGGCCTCAGTGCCGCCCTTTCTTGTTTTCAGGGTCGACGCGATGCCCTCGCCCCCCAGTCTTCATCCCATTGACGAACGCGCAACCTCCGGTTCCGGACGAGTTTGCATCAAGGTTTGCGGCTTGCGATCCTTGGACATGGTGGATGTCGCGCTGGAGGCGGGAGCCGATCGCATCGGACTGGTCCTGGTGAGTTCGAGCCCTCGCGCGGTCGATTTCGCGACCGCCGGAAAGCTTGCCGCCCATATAGCATCGGCCGGTCGGGAAGCATGGGCTGTCGCGGCGTGGAGCGTGTTCGACGGTCCGAAAGTGGAGGGTCTGGACGCTTTCATCAATGCAACCCCGCAGATCGCTGCGGTGCAGCTTCACGGTCGAGAGACCCCAGAGGACATTCAGGACTTTGCGACGCGATGCCCGGCGCCCCGGCTCGTCAAGGGGATAGGGATCGCCTCCCGGGCCGACCTCGAGGGTTTGGCCGGATATAAAGGCGTAGATGCCTTTCTTCTCGATGCGCGCCCGCCGGCTGGCGCGGATCGGGAAGGCGGCTTTGGGCGTCCGTTCGACTGGTCGATCCTGAGAGGTTTTCGTTCCGAACGGCCCCTTGTGCTGTCTGGAGGGCTGACGCCCCTGAACGTCGCTGAAGCTATTGCCGCCACTGGCCTAACGCAGGTGGATGTCTCCTCTGGCGTTGAGCAGTCGCCGGGCGTAAAAGACGCACGCAGAATTAGGGATTTCATCTCGGCCGCTCATGCAGCGTCTCCGCGATAGCGAGAAAGCCCTTCAGAACAGGTTGATCTCCTTCATGTCTCGAGCGAATGCCTGGTCCCAGTGGCCCGATGCGAACGGCAGGTTCGGAGAGTTCGGGGGACGGTATGTGGCCGAGACCCTCATGCCGCTCGTTCTCGAGCTTGAGCAGGAGTACGCCCGCGCGAAGGAGGACCCGGCCTTTCAGGCGGAGTTTGACGACCTGCTGACCCATTATGTCGGTCGCCCCTCGCCGATGTACTTCGCCGAACGTTTGACTGAGCACTTCGGCGGCGCTCGCATCTATTTCAAGCGCGATGAGCTCAACCACACCGGCGCGCACAAGATTAATAACTGCATCGGTCAGGTCCTTTTGGCCCGGCGGATGGGAAAGACACGGATCATTGCTGAAACCGGCGCTGGCCAGCACGGGGTTGCGACCGCCACGATATGCGCGCGTTTCGGTCTTCCCTGCGTGGTCTTCATGGGGGAGACGGATGTCGAACGTCAGAAGCCCAATGTCTTTCGCATGCGGCTTCTCGGCGCCGAGATCGTGCCGGTATCTTCGGGAACCGGAACACTGAAGGATGCGATGAACGAGGCTCTGCGCGACTGGGTGACCAACGTGTCGACCACCTTCTATGTGATCGGAACAGCTGCAGGTCCCCACCCCTACCCGATGCTCGTGCGAGATTTCCAGTCGGTGATCGGACGTGAGGCGCGTGAACAGATTCTAGCCGCCGAGGGACGTCTGCCGGACGCCCTGGTGGCGTGCATCGGAGGGGGCTCGAATGCGATCGGTCTTTTCCACCCGTTCCTCGAGGACGAAGGCGTCCGCATGATCGGGGTCGAGGCGGGCGGGCACGGCGTCACGACCGGCCTGCACGCAGCTTCGCTGACCGGCGGACGGCCCGGCGTGCTTCATGGAAACCGGACCTATCTTCTGCAGGATCAAAATGGGCAGATCATAGACGCTCATTCGATTTCGGCGGGGCTCGACTATCCCGGCATCGGACCGGAACACGCCTTCCTGCATGAAACGGGTCGAGCCGAATACAGGACCTGCACGGATGCGGAGGCGCTCGAGGCCTTTCAACTGTGCGCCCGCTTAGAGGGCATCCTGCCGGCGCTGGAGCCCGCGCACGCTCTTGCGCGCGTCGGAGAAATCGCACGCGAGCTCGGTCCGGACGGGCTGATCGTGATGAATATGTGCGGCCGGGGAGACAAGGACGTTTTCTCGATTGCGGCTCATCTCGGCGTGAACATTTGACGATCAATGCGTTTTGTCGCCAGCGCGCTCGGGGCGGCGACGGACCGCGTGCGGATCGACTGGAAGAAGGCGGATCGGAGCAGCCATGACGGCGGAACGGATATCAGCGAAGTTCGAAGCGTGTCGGTCCGAGGGACGCGCCGCGTTCGTGGCCTATCTCATGGCGGGAGACCCGGACCTCGACACCTCATTCGAGTGCCTGAAAGCTCTTGCTGCGTCGGGCGCTGACATCATTGAGCTGGGGGCTCCCTTCACCGATCCGATGGCGGATGGGCCGGCCATTCAGAGGGCCGCTCAGAGATCTCTGGCCGCAGGCGGATCCCTTGCAGCCACCCTTGATATCGCCGCGCGATTTCGTCTCGAGGACAAGGTCACGCCGCTGATCGTGATGGGATACGCCAATCCTGTTTTTTCCATGGGGCTGACGGACTTCGCCGAGCGTGCTGCGGCGGCGGGAGTGGATGGGGTTATCACTGTCGACCTGCCTCCGGAGGAAGATGCATCTCTCAGGCAAGCGTTGGCGGCCCATGGTCTCGCCGTTATTCGTCTCGCCACGCCGACAACCACTGAAGCGCGGATGAAGCGCGTGTCTGATGGGGCCGCGGGGTTTGTTTACTATGTGTCTGTTGCAGGCGTGACAGGCGCCGCGGTGGGAGCGGAAGAGGATATCCGACAGGGCGTCGAGCGCGCCCGAAGGCTGTCAGGCTTACCCGTCGCGGTGGGTTTCGGCGTAAGGACTGGCGAGCAGGCGGCTCGTTTCGCCTGCCTGGCTGATGGTGTGGTTGTCGGGTCGGCTTTGGTTGAAGAAGTCCGGGCGGCCGTTGAGGACGGGGCGCCGAAGTCCGCTGTCAAGCGAATAACTGTGGTTGCCCAGTCACTGTCAAACGCCATATCATCAGCCCGTGTAGTGCGGAGCGTGACTTGAACTGGCTTACAAACCTTCCTCCGGGTCTCAAGTCCATCTTTTCGAAGAAGGCGGACACAGACAAGGAATCCCTCTGGGTGAAATGCCCCAAGACGGGCGAGCTGCTCTACCGGGAGGATTTGGAAGCGGCGATGTGGGTGACGCCTGCCGGCGCCCATATGCGCGTCTCTCCTGAGCAGCGTTTCAAGTACATGTTCGACGGCGGCTTGTGGACGGAGATCCCCATGCCACCGGTGGAGAAGGATCCGCTGAAGTTCAAAGATGACAAGCGCTATATCGATCGACTGAAGTCCGCCAAAGCCAAGACAGGCCGTGAAGATTGTATGGTGGCGGCGTTTGGAGAGATCGGAGGGCGTCGCGCGGTCATTCTGGTCCAGGACTTCGCCTTTATGGGCGGAAGCCTGGGGATGGCCGCCGGAGAGGCTTTCATAAAGGCTGCGGAGACAGCTGTCAGTCGCCGCGCAGCCCTGATCGTCGTCACTGCATCGGGCGGGGCCCGAATGCAGGAGTCCTCCTTCGCCCTGATGCAGATGCCGCGAACGGTGCTCGCCATTCAGGACGTCAAGGAGGCCAAGCTTCCGTACATAGTCATTCTCGCTGACCCGACCAGCGGAGGCGTCCTCGCCTCCTATGCGATGCTCGGCGACGTCCACATTGCTGAGCCGGGCGCTCAGTTGGCATTCACCGGACCGCGGGTGATCGAACAGACCATACGTGAAAAGCTGCCTGAAGGGTTTCAGAGGTCTGAGTTTCTCCGTGAGCGGGGAATGGTCGACATCGTGGCGCCGCGTCGCGAACTGGCGGGGACCCTCGCCGACATACTCGGTATTCTTATGCCCGCCGCGCGCGGTCGGAAATCTCGCGGCGGGGCGGGCGATTACGCCCTCGCATCAGACTAGGGTCGAGCGCGCTCAGGCCGCGAAGGTGAGGGTGACGCCCCGTGGATGGGTTAGACGCGCTTGAAGCAGAGCTGGCGGTGTTTCGGGACGCCGCACGGCGGGGGGCGCCGGTCTTCAGTCTCGATCTGATCCGCGCGACGCTCCGCACCTTGGGCGATCCTCAGGATCAGCTTGGACCGACAGTCCACGTCACCGGGACCAACGGCAAAGGGTCGACGACGGCCTTTCTCCGTTCACTCGCCGAAGCTTCCGGCCGGTCGGTCAGCGTCTTCACTTCTCCCCATCTGATAAGCGTATGCGAGCGCGTTCGTATTTGCGGCCGCCTGGTTCAGCCGGAGGCGCTCGCCGCCGCCTTGCGCGAGATCCGGACAATCACCGAAGGCCTGAGCTATTTTGAAGCTCTGACCGCCGCGGCCTTCCTTCTCTTTGCTCGTCGCCGGGCGGATCTCACCCTGATCGAGGTTGGCGCCGGGGGCGCGGGAGATGCGACCAATGTCATGCGCGAGCCCGCAGCCTGTATCGTCACGCCGGTCAGTCGGGACCATGAAGCGATGTTCGGCGTTGAGGGAGTCGCGGCTATTGCCCGTATTAAGTCAGGTATTTTCCGGCGTGGGGTTCCTGCGATCATCGCCCCTCAGCCTCCTCTCGCGCTCGCCGTCCTGCGCGAGCAGGCGCGTGCGGTCGGCGCGCCGCTGACTTTGGCCGCCAGAGACTGGCGTTGCGGCTGGGACGGCGAAGCCTTTGTCTATGACGGCCCCCTGCTCCAGGTTCGAAGTCCCTGGCTCAGCCTTCCGGGACGACATCAGGCCGTCAACGCGGGCGCGGCGTGTGCTGCGTTCGAGGCGGTTTTTGGAGCTGCATGCGATCCCGATACGATTGCCGAGGGACTGCGCTCGGCCTATTGGCCAGCTCGCCTGCAGCGCCTGGGGGCCGGGCCTTTGACAGAGAATTATAGGGGCGCGATTTGGGTGGACGGGGCGCATAACCCTGCAGGCGCCGAGGCGCTGGCGGCCGCCATTCGCGACCGTCGGCCCACCCTCGGCGGCGACCGTGTGAGCGTAATTCTCGCCCTTCAGGCGGCAAAGGACCTTTCAGGGGTTCTCGGACCCCTGTGCGAGACCGCTGAGGAGGTTATCGCCTGTCCGCTTCCCGACAGCGGAGGGCAGGAAGGAGGCGAGGGCGCTGATCCTTCAGCGATTGTCGCTCACGCCCGATCCCTCGGCGTCGAGGCCAGACAGGCGGCGGATCTTGACGAGGCGATCAGACTATCCAAAGGGGGCGGGGCGCACCGTATCTATGTATGCGGCTCGCTCTACCTCTGCGGGGCCGCTCTCCGATTGAATGGCGAGCAGGCCGATCACGCTCGCGCATGATCGGATCGCTTGGGCTGTCAGGCGATGGATCCGGGGGCCGATTCCTTCAGCCATTCCACCATGCGCGTCTTGCTCATGGCCCCCAGATGAGTCGCGGTCACCTTGCCCTTATCGAACACCATGAGGGTCGGCAGGCCCCGTACGCCGAACTTCCCGGCCGTCAGCGGATTGTCGTCGATATTCAGTTTCACAACTTCGACGGCCTGCCCGTATTCCTCCGCCAGGGCGTCCAGGTGGACAGACACCTGTTTGCATGGACCGCACCATTCGGCCCAGAAGTCGACCAGGACGGGTTTAGCGGCTCCGAGGACTTCTGCATCGAAGCTGTCGTCGGTCACGGATTTGACGCCCATGGATCGGGTCTCCTTCAGGTGGGAACAGCCAGCTTCCGCCGAAGATAGGGGCGCAGGCCGTTGCAAGAAACGGTCGTTTCGGAAAGAATCTACATCAACGCGTTTGGCAAGGCCGACTCAAGGTCCGCTACGGGAATTTCCATCAGGCGCGGTCCATCTGTCCACACCAGCAGGCACCGGATTTTCAGCCCCGGCCACATGGCGCTGAGAACCGCTCTGTAGGCCGCCATCTGAGCCTTATAGCCTGCCCCGATGTCCTCCACGCGCAACGGGGCGGGTCGATCGGTCTTGAAATCGACAATCAGCGCCTCGTCCCCGGTTCGAACCAGACGATCGACCCTTCCGTTGACGATATGCCCCTGAAATGGCCCGATGATCGGAGCTTCGGCTCGCCCGCCCGGGGCGAAGACGGCGGCGAAGGCCGGGTCGGTGAGGACGCGCATGACTGATCCCACGATCTCGGCGCGTTCGTCCTCCGATAGGAGCGACTGGCGGGAGAGGAAGCCCATGGCGGCCGCCTCGCGTTCGTCCGGTTCAAGATCCGGCAGGGCTTCAAATAGGGTGTGGATAAGTCGGCCTCGCAGGAGCCGTCGGTCTCGTTCGGGGCCAAGGGCTGCGAGTGCGGGCGGCGTATCGCCTCCGAGGGACGAAGGCGTGAAGATCCTCGGGGCGGAGGCGCTCGCGGGCGCGGGACGACGAAGCCAATCCGGAGCCCCAGATGAAACGGTCGCTGAGAGACGTCCGCCCAGCCTTTGGGCGGGTGAACCGAATCTCAGGATATCGCCGTCTGCAGAGGCGATACGCGCCACTCCGGCCCCCCTCTCCTCGAGGCGCGCCATGGCCTGCGCGCACAGAGCGTACCAGGATGCGTCATGTCGCCCCGAGGGCCCTGCGTTTCCCATGGCCGCGCCGCAGATCACCAGGCGGTCGCGCGCGCGTGTCAGGGCTACGTAGAGGAGCCGACGGTGTTCTCGAAGCGCGCGGTCATCAGCCTCTTTACGAAGTGTCGCCGTCATCGGGCAGTCTTTCACCTTCGCAAGCGCCCAGATCGGCGCGCCGGAGGGCCCCTTGAATACGCCCTCGCCAGAGGCGCGGGGGGCTGAGACTGTATCGGGCGCTATCACAACCGGCGCCTCAAGGCCTTTGGCTCCATGCACGGTCATGACACGGATCTCGTCCTGCGCGTCTGAGAGCTCGCGCTTGAGCTCACCTCCGTCGGACTCGATGGCGGATAGGAAAAGCTCGAGGTGACACGGGCCCTCAGAGTCAAAGGCAGCCGCCCGATCGAGAAGCGCGCTGAGAGGTTCGCGGGCCTGTCCGCCGAAGCGCGACAGCATAAGTTCCCAGCCCGTCGGGAGATCGGCGTCGGAAGCCGTCTCAAGCAGTGCGCTCAGGAACTCGAACGGAGGCGAGCTCCTGCGCTCCAGGGCCCCTTCCAGAAATCTGCGAACCTGCGCGTGGGGGGGTTCACCCGAGGCCCGCAGCTGGCGCCACAGGCTCTGGCCCGGCGCTCGCTGACTCGCGAGGGGAACAAGATCCGCATCGTCGTCGAGGCCGCCGAACGGTCCCTTGAGTATTTCTGCAAGCGTGAGGTCGTCTTCAGGACAAAGCGCAAAGCGGATGAGATTGAGGAGATCCTGCACCGGCAAAGTCTCAAGGAGCTCCAGCCGGTCAGCTCCGGCGACGGGCAGCCCAGCTCTTTTCAGCGCCTGGAGTATGGCGTCGAACAGACCTCCCTTTCGCCCTCTGACGAGAATAAGAAAATCACCTGGCTGCGCAGGGCGCAGCGTCTCGCCCTCCCAGATCCCCGCCCCCTCATCGAGTTCTCTCTTTATGTATTCGGCTATCGAGCGCGCGAGCTTTTGTTTCGGGGAGGCGGCGCTCTCCTGTCCAAGCGGCGCATCCCATGGCTCCCGTTCAGCAACGTCGTCCCGTTGGGTCAGCGGCCAGATCTCGACAGACCCCTCATGGTCCTTTCGATAGGCGGTGTGGCGCCATGGGTCGGACATCTGGGCGGTTGAGATCGAAAATGGCGCCGCTCCATTGAACGCCGCAGGATCAAAGGTTTCGTCGACGAAACCGAGAACGGATCGGGCGGAACGGAAAGACATGTCGAGGCGGGGGTCCTCGAACCGGGTGCGCGATGCGGACGCGCGCATCTGGAAGTCCTGTCTCTCAGCGATGAATCGCTCAGGATCGGCGCCCTGAAAGGAATAGATGGACTGCTTCTGATCGCCGACGACGAACAAGGTGGAAGGATGAGCCCGCTCAACTCCTGAGCCGACGAAAAAATTGGCTGTCAGTGCGCGAATGATGGCCCATTGGGAAGGGCTGGTATCCTGCGCCTCATCGAGAAGAATATGTCTCAGGCCGCCGTCCAGTTTCCAGAGCACCCATTCGGAGGCGCCCCGCTCGGTGAGAAGATGACGGACCGTGCGAATGAGATCTTCAAAATCGAGGCCTGCGCCAGCTCGCTTGCGATGGGCGAAATCTTCGAAGACTGCATGAGCTAGTCGAACAAGCGCTGCAGATCGCTCGAACGTCGTTCGGACATCAAGGGCGCTCTTCGCATCCCGCATGCGAAGACATTCTCGCCCTGAGAATGTCGGAACAACTTGAAACAGAGAATTCAGGGATGGCGCTTTCGCGAGCAGATCCTTGGTGTAGAGATTGCGCTTACGTTCATCTCCAAGGCGCGTCTGGAAGATGCCGCAATAGTCGGCGAAGCGGTCCTCGTCGGACCTGCCGGAGAGCACGCCCTCGATCAGGGTGAACGCATCGCTGCCCGTTGCTCCTGCCTGACGCAGGGCCTCGAGCGTCTGTCTGAGCGTCTCTTTAGGCAGATCTGCGTTCACGGCTCGGGAGCGTATGGCCTCAGACGTCTCTTCAGGGGCTCCGAGATCCACGCGGAGTCGTTCAATCGCATTTTCAGGATCGCCTGCGCTCCGGATGAACTCCTCAAACTCGCTTCGACGGGCGTTGAGGTCCTTTAGGACGATCGAGATCCCCCGTCCTCCGGCCGCCTGGCCTGCGATCCGCGCCGCGTTGCGAAGGCGGTCATCTCCGCTGGAGATTATGGCGCCAAGGCTTTCAAATGATCGGTTCCAGAGCTCCATCGCCTGCGGTTCGTCGAGTTCTCGAAATCCGGGAGCGATGCCCGCCTCCAGAGGAAAGCGTTTCAGGATCCGTCCGCAGAAGGCGTGGAGGGTCTCGATGCGGAGCCCCCCGGGTGTTTCGAGGGCTTGCGCGAAGAGTTCCCGCGCTCGCCCGATATCCTCGAGAGTGTAGGAGGTCTCCGGCCTGTCTTCGAGGCGCGACAGGTCCGTTCTCAAACGATCTGCGTCCATCACGCACCACTCGCCCAGGCGCTGAAAGAGACGCGCCTGCATCTCGCTGGCGGCAGCCTTGGTGTAGGTGACGCAGAGAATTTCGTCAGGCCGGACATTTTCCAGGAGGAGAAGTCTGGCGACGCGGTCGATAAGAACTTTAGTCTTTCCCGACCCGGCGTTTGCGGCAACCCAGGCCGACGCATCGGGAAGGGCGGCGCGTCGCTGACCGCGAAGCGCCTCCTCGAACTCTGTCCAGGGGAGGATATCGGTCATTCCTCGCCCTCGTCTGTGGTCCATTCGGCTCTTCGCGCCAGCCGGTCATAGTCAGATGGAGACCAGGCGAACTCCGCCCGGGGCTTGGACAGATATGGGGTCGATTCTTCAGCGTATTGATTGATGAGGCGGATAAGCCCCGTGAGGATGTCTTCCGCGACATCCGACGGAGGCGCCTTCAGCTTAAGAGGCTGGCCGTTTTCGCGAGCCGTAGATGCTGTGCTGGCGGACATCCGATAGTAGATCAGCTCCCTGACCGGACCCGGCGCGATAGCGCCGAATCCTACCCGGGTCGCAATCGCCGCCTCCAGCGGAAGCTGGGGCTCAAGTCCGGTTTCGACCTGTTTGGGCCCCTTCGGCTGGCCGGTCTTGAAATCGATGATGGCGATTGCGCCATCCCTGAGCCCTTCGACGCGGTCTGCCTTGGCGCCGAGCGTGACCTGTCCGGCCAGGGTGTCGAATACGATTTTCGCCTCGACTTCCGTTTCGATCCGCATCACCTCGGGAGCTCGGGTCTCAAGCCATTTCAGATAACCCTGAGCTGCGCGTATCCATAAAGGGCGTTCGAACTCGATCAGGTTCGCCGATGCTCCAGCCGCCACAAGACGTTCGGTGATGAGATAGTCCAGCGAGAGGGTGCGTCCTGAGGCTTCGTGGGCTTCAACGGCGTCATGAACTGCGGTCCCGCGTTGTGCGGCGTCGATATCAGCGCCAGCGCGCAGGAGTCTTTTCAACCCAAGGACTCTTCGCGCGAAGTCTCCATATGGATCGCGTATGAGCTGACCGGCCCGGCTCGGGGAGAAGGAGAGAAGCCGGCGGCGATCGAGTGGAGGTCTGGGAGCAGGCGGCCGGGCGGGTTGGACGCTGTCGACCCGCCTCAGGGCTCTGAGCCAGGCGATTGGGTCTCGGTCCCCGGTTGGGGCAAGAGCGAGATCAGCGCGCTTGGTATCTCCAAGCCCTCCCGCGCTCAGTGTTCGAAGACGCCAGATCCAGCGGGACGCCACAGAAGGTTTGTCATCGACTCGACGGGCTCTGAGAAGGATTACTTCCGGCGCATTGGCGAGTTGGGCGAAATCATGCGCCGACAGGCCGATCCGCTCATCAGGATCGGGAAGGCGTGACAGTTTACGAAGACGTCGATTGAGAAATGCGTCGATCGGCGCGGGCTTTGGCCAGGATCCTTCATTGAGGCCTGCGAGGATAATCCGGTCGCGGCTTTGGAGACGGGCCTCAAGCGGACCCCAGATCGCCAGTCGGTCGTGTTCCGGGAGCTCCGGCGGAAGGGTCATTCGAGACGCGACGGCGTCGGCGAACTCGCACCATTGTCCGGCTTCAACGCCCCCCAGCTCTCCGCAAAGATCGCGCAGCTGCTCGATGAATGCGGCTCCCATTGCTCCGGAGCGGCCCGACCAGAGACGCTCGCCAAGCGGATCATCAGGATGAGCGGCAACTCCCTGGGCAAGCTGCGCGCACGCTTCCGCTGCAACGACACCGTCGATGACCTTTTGGGAAAAGACATCGTGGTAGGGACGAAGAAGGGCGGATAGCCGGGAGAGCCTTTCGAGGGCTTCAGGCATACCCCCTCGCTGCGCTGCGTCGGAGGAGGCGCAGCGTGCGATCAGATCGTCCAGCGTCTTTGAGAGCCTCGGACCCCTCAGGAATCCGCGCTCAAGGACGCTGACGGCGAGGTCTGACCTGCCAGCGGGAAGACCAAGTTGAGTCAGGTCATGTTTCAACAGGGCGAGCAGGAGCACCGGATCTGCCGGGTCGCGGGCCCACCGCATGACCAGAAGCAGGAAGCCCCCGCAGCGTGATCGATTGAATGCGGTGCCCGCTGAGGGTTCAAGATGAATATCCCATCTCTTGAGGATGGCGCTCACCCGTCGCCCGAGTGAAGCTTCGGGTGTCACCAGAGCAGCCGTTTGACCTGGACGCTCGAGCGTCTCCCGCAACAGCAATGCGGCGGCCATCGCCTCCTCATTCTCGTCTTCCGCCTCGATAAGGGTCACCCCTTCAAGGCCCGCCTCCACCAGAGCCCCCGCCGGTTCGGGGCGGGCCATTTCGCGCAGCCGGTCATTCCAGCCGCGTGTCGTCTCGGCGGGCGCAAGCGCCTCATTGATGAGGCGACGGCGCGCGGCCTGGGCAGGCGTCTCGCTTGCCGCGGGCCACTTGCGCACGAGAGAGGGGGCTATCCTCAGGCTCTCGAGGGTCGCGCGAAGAGCGAACTGAGGATGACTGGGCGAGCGCCCGATGGCGTCCCATCCCGCGTCATCGAGATCCGGATCGAGTCCTGGAAGAATGACGGCGCCTTGCGGAAGCGTCATGACCGCGGCCATCAGACGACGTGTCGCTGCGGCCGCTCCTGTCGAGCCTGCGATGATAACTGGATGAACCGGCGGTCGCTTCCTCCATCTGGCGGCGAGCGCCTCAGCTGCGAGGCGTCGTCGGGTCAGTCCGTCGCAGCGGCCGATCTCCTGCAAATGTCTCGGCCAGGCTCTGACGACGATGTCCAGAAAGCGAGAGGATCTGCGCCAGTGTTCAGCGAGGTCGGCCTCGAGAGACAGAGTCTCAAGGCGCTCCCAGTCTCCGCCGTCATTCATCTCCGCCTGGTCCAGAAGGCTCGCCAGCTCATCCGCCGCAGCGAGAGCTGATCCCGGCGGCAAGGCCGGGTCTCCTTCCGCCTGGCGCCACGCCTGGATGAGGCGGGCCAGTGCGCCGCGCCGTCGTCCGGCGGAGAGAGCGGGGGGCGCCTCAAGGGCTTCCGGCCCGATGGAGTCGGCCTCGTCTCCTTCCTCAATATCTCCCAGAGCGCGGATACGAGGCATGATCATGGCGCCGCCCATCTCGCGATAAAGGCTCAGGGCAAGTTCGCGGGCCGATCGGCGATTGGGCGTGAAGATGAGCGCATCGGCCAGAGCCTCCGGACGCTGTCGAGCTCCCGTCTCGTCGATCAGCCCCGCCGCCACCGCCTGAAGGAAAGCGGCCGCCGGGGGCAGGCTGAACACTCGGACAGTGTCAGATAGGAACAGACCCTGGTCGCGTGTCAGCGCGCGGCTCCTCTTGACCTGAGCCATCGTTCGGCGTCCTCGCGGGCTTCGGGATCTCCGACATGCAGCCAGAAGGCGGACATCACTTCGCCGAAGAGTCGGTCTCGTGAGAGAAAGGCGTCGAACCAGACATTCGCGGAGAAGGGTTCCGCCGAATAGGCTTGCAGGCGGTCGGCGGAGGTCACATAGGCGCCGGCGAACACGTAGGGCGCGCGCGCACGGCCGCCTCGTCGTTCCAGACGTCCGTCTTCAAGCCGGTAAAAGTCGCCCGCGCCTCCGAAGCCGAGGGTGGACGTCATGTCCGCCAGCAGCAGGATGGCATCCATCCGGTGCGGATCGTAACTTTCTGCAAGGCGCAGAAACGAATCGTCCCCCGGCGTGTCCCAGGTGACGTCCGTGTTGATTACAAAAAACGGCTCTTCGCCTAGAAGTGGCAGGGCTTTCACCACCCCGCCTCCGGTTTCGAGGAGTTGCGTCCGCTCGTCGGAAATGAGGATGGCGAGGTCGTCGCGGCGAGAGAGATGATCGACGATCTGGTCGGCGAAGTGGTGAACGTTGACAATCGCCCTTTCAACTCCCTGCAAGACCAGCTTGTCGAGCGCCCGGTCAAGCAGGGTTCGTCCGTCAACCTCGATCAGGGCCTTCGGGCGTGTCAGGGTCAGGGGGCGCATGCGTGTCCCGAGGCCGGCGGCCAGCAGCATGGCGGTGCGGATTACAGTCATGGCGAGCCCAACAGATGGGGGGCGGTTGAACCAACGAAGTCCTTCAGCTCCCCAAGGGAGGGATGGTCCAGAACGGACGCCAGCAGATGTCTGAGGCGGGGCTGGAACTGATCATACCGCGGCTTTGAATCTCGGATCACCAGGCGGGAGAATATCCCCATGATCCTCAGGATGTTGATGGCCCCAAGCACGCAGAGACGCTCATCGAACGCCTCGGCCTGTCCTCCGGTCCGGTTGAGATAGGCTGCTCGAGCGGCGTCCGCGGCTTCCGGAGAGACCGTTCTGCGCGCATCATGCAGCAGCATGGACATATCCCACTCGCCCCATCCGCGCACCGCATCCTGATAATCGAGCAGTCCGACCCGCCTGTCGCCTTCGCGGGCGGGCAGCCACAGCAGATTCTCTGCGTGAGTGTCGCGAAGGCAAAGGGTGCGGGGCCATTCCAGCGCGCGTTCGATCAGGGCTTCGCTGACGCGTTCCCATCTCAGGCGGTTCGCATCGTTGATCCTGATATCGATGTCGCGTCGGGGCGACCAGTCGATGAAAAGATCGATGTTCGCCCGAAGCGCCAGATGATCATATTCGAGGATCGGCCATTCTCCCCCGGGATAGGCGAGCGCCGATGGCGTGGGCTGACGATGAGCGGTCCCCAGGACTTCCCCGGCGGCCGCGTAGAGCGTGCGCTCATCCTCACCTTTTTCGATCGCCCGGGCGAACAGGTCGTCGCCCAGATCTTCGAGGACGGCGAGGCCTCGCGGAATGTCGTGAGCGAGGATCTCCGGAGCGGACAGACCGATAGCTCTGAGATGGTCGCCGACCGCCATGAACGCCTCCAGCCTGGAGGCGGCGAGACGGGAAACCGCATTCCAGCCCAGACTGAGCCGCGTCTCTTCGTCCGCATTCACGGGGCAGGGGGCGCTTTCAAGCGGCGGGGCGTCCATCAGCATGGCAGACCGGGATCTGAGGCGAAGGCGCTCATAGCGCCTTGTGGAGGCGTCCGCCGAGAGCGGCGTTCGGAAGGCCTCGCCCCATCCGGAAGCGGACAGGAACTCGAGGATCTCGCTCTCACGAAAATTAGCGCCAGTCGCCATCGATCCGCCTGCTCCAGTCGTCGTGGTCGCTGAGACGAGCGATTCGTCCAGCATCAGCGAACTCTAGCGTAACTTCCAGTCGCCTTGCAGGGAGGCTCGCCCCCATCCTGTCGGGCCATTCGATGAGAAGCAGTCCCTCCTGAGCCTCTTCAAGGCCGAGCTCCCGCACCTCGTCTTCACTTTTGAGACGATAGAGATCGGTATGCCAGACGGACAGATGGGGGGTCTCATAGGTCTGCACCAGCGTAAAGGTCGGACTGGGCGTCTCGACGTCTTCTCCGGCCAGAGCTCTGATGAGGCTCCTCGCCAGGGCTGTCTTGCCGGCGCCTAGGGTCCCGGCAAGCGCGATGACATCGCCAGGTCGGCAGGCTTTCGCCAGCCTGATCCCAAGCAAGGCTGTCGCTTCGTCGTCGGGCAGAAAGAGCTGGAGGCGTACATGCGTCATCTTAGTCACTATGTTCCTCCTCGGCGCCTCTGGCGAGAGCCGTCCAGGTATCAGACACTGGACAGGCGTCGGGGCGGTGATCGCGGACCGGGCAATGAGCCATTCGGCGAGAGCACCCCTGGCGGGCCGACATAGAGGAGCGGGCGATCATGGCGCAAGGGATGGATCGTGTGGTCGTCATCGGGGCCGGTCAGGCGGGTGCGCAGACCGCTTACTCCTTGCGACAGTCAGGTTTTGAGGGCGCCGTCACGCTTTTGGGGGATGAACCCTACCCGCCCTATCAGAGACCGCCCTTGTCGAAGGGATATCTGAAGGGTGAGCTCGACGCCGACCGGCTGTTTCTCAAGCCCGCGTCATTTTATTCGGACAACAGGATCGACCTGGTGACGAACGCAACTCCCGTTCGCGTCGATCTTGCCGCTCGCCGTGTCGAGTTGCCGTTGGGACCGGCCCTTGAATGGGATCGGCTGGTGATCGCTACGGGAGCTCGTCCCAGAGCGCTGTCTATCCCTGGCGCTGGTCTTGAGGGCGTTCTTGCGTTGAGAACTCTCGCCGATGTCGATCGGCTCCGTCCATATCTGAAAAAGGGGGCCCGTCTGGCGGTGATCGGCGGGGGGTATATCGGTCTGGAAGCGGCCGCAGCGGCCTCTCGCTTAGGGGTCTCGGTCACGTTGCTTGAGGCGGCGCCCCAGCTTCTGGGCCGGGTGACCGGACCTGAGATCGCAGGCTTCTTTTTGCGGACCCACAGGGCGGCAGGGGTCGATATTCGTTTGAACGCGGTGATCGAGGGCTTCGAGGGCGGCGGACGCGTGTCGGCAGTCCGCCTGGCGGATGGCGTACGTCTGGAATGCGACGTTGTCCTCGTAGGAATCGGCGTTATTCCAAACGTGGAACTTGCGCAGCAGGCCGGTCTGGCTTGCGGGGCCGGCCTGATCGTCGATCGAGCCGGCCGAACATCCCATCCGGATGTTTTCGCCGCGGGCGACCTCGTTCAGAGGCCGTTGGTTCACTATGGTCGCGTCGGCCGGCTCGAGTCCGTGCACAACGCGATCGAGGGCGGAAAGATCGTGGCGGCTTCAATTCTGGGTCTGTCCCCCCCGATCGAGGAGGCTCCCTGGTTCTGGTCGGATCAGTTCGACGTGAAGCTTCAGACAGCGGGATTATGGACCGGGGCGGACCAGAGGGTAGTGAGGGGGGATCCGGAAAGCGGCCGTTTCGCCGTCTTCTATCTCAAAGAGGGTCGCATTCTCGCTGTTGATGCTGTAAACGCCGGCCCGGAGTTTCTTGTCGGCAAGCGGCTTGCGGCTCTCTCGGCTCGCCTCGCGCCTTCCGAATTGGCCGATGTGAACCTATCTATGAAGGATATCGGCGCTCGCGCCTTGGGTTGAAGTGGCTGAGTTTCTGGGAGATCGCTCGTTCATGCCGAAGATCACGTTCATCGACGCCGCTGGCACGCAAAGAACCGTTGAGGCCAAAAACGGCATGACGGTCATGGAAACGGCGGTGAAGAACAACATTCCCGGGATTGACGCTGACTGCGGCGGGGCATGCGCTTGCGCGACCTGCCACGTTTACGTGAATTCTGAGTATCTCGACCGTGTCGGCAAACCTTCAGCAATGGAGCAGTCCATGCTCGATTTTGCAGAAAACGTAAAAGAAAACAGTAGACTGTCGTGCCAGATCAAGGTTGCCGACGACCTCGAAGGCCTGTCGGTTACAACCCCTGAAAGCCAGCACTGAACGGACTGTCTCCGGATGGGAAGAGGAGAGGGACTGACACGCCCTCTCGCCTCGCTCGCCAGGACGGCGTGAAGCCGCTGCTCTGATCAGCGAGCGGACGCCTCCCGGAAGGCGACGCCTTCAAGACGCAGTCATGACGACAGGCGGCTGCAGCCTTACGCGCCTGCTGCGAACAGGCGCTGACATGTTGGGTTGAAAATCCTCTCGGCATGCCCTGACAGCAGGGCATGCCGATTGGAATTCCATGCCGTTCCGATGCGACCCCGAGCCGGCGTCAGGCGCCCGGAGGGCGCCCTTTATCGTGATCAGTCGGCGGCCGCTTTACGGATGGCCGAGAAAAGGGCGGCTTTAGCCTCGCTCTGCCGGCGATCGCTGGCCTTAGGCATCGCGGAATTGATGGCGATCACGAGGTTATCTTCCGGGAACACGGCGATACCCTGGCCGAAGACGCCGATGGCTTCGTAGTTGGGCGCCTCGCGAGGCCACCAGAAATACCCGTACTTCGCTCCGGCGGGACCCTTGACCTGATTGGTTGTGGCTTCTTCGATCCACCCCGTGGGCAGGACTGACTTGTCCCCGATCTTCCCGCCTTCGAGCATGAAGAGTCCGATCCGCCCATAGTCGCGAAGCGTCATGCTCATGCAGCAACCGCCACGCTCGTGCCCGGCGCGGTCAACCATCCAGATGGCGTCCTGCTCCATGCCGAACGGACCCCAGATTTTTTCGGAGGCGTACTGCGAAACGGTTTTGCCCGCCAGCGCGCGGGAAAGCACGATGCCGGCCATATCTGTCTCGCCCGTCTTATAGACGAACTTTGAGCCGGGCTCGGCCTCGCGGGGAAGCTTTGACATGTAGTCGACGAGCGGATTGAGGCCGTCCTTGGGGTCGGCCGCCCCGGCCCGTGAAACGTCAGAGTTCGGATCCGTATAATCCTCATTCCACTTGACCCCTGAGCTCATGGAGATGAGCTCACGAAGGTTCACCCCATCATAGGCGCTGCCCTTCAGCTCCGGGATGTAGCGGGTCACCGGATCGTTCAGGCTCGTGATCCAGCGGTCTTTGATAGCGGCGCCGATCAGAATGGAAGTCATCGACTTCGCGACGGAGAATGAGGTCCATCGGTCCTCGGGTTTGCGGCCAAATGCGTATTTTTCGAGAACGATCTCGCCGTCCTTGATCGCAATAAGTCCCGTGATGCGATTGGCGTTCATGAACGCGTCGACGGACTGGGTCTTGCCGCCAAATGTCACCCTGGGGTCGACGGTGGTTTCTGCCGCCGGCAGGGCGCGGACCTTGTCGCCCTTTTTGATGGTGCGCACGTCGTAGACGGTTTCGATCGCCTTATAACGGTCAAGCTGCTGCTTAGGCGTCCAGGTCAGGATGGAGCTCACCGGCGGGTTCGTGATGGGCTTTTGAGCCCAGGTTGGGGAAGCGGTGAGAGTAAGGGAGAGGAGGCCGATCGCGGTGGCCGTCAACGGTCGTCTGATCACGGTGTTCCTGCCTTTCTGCTGCGGGGTTGAACCCCGCAAGATCTGGGGATGGGGGGGGCGGTCCGTCAAGAACGGCGCCCGCTCGATCAGAGGGGCGCCGTTAGGTAAAGACGATCGAAAACGTAAGATGAAAGCCTGTCGTCGCCGCCGGAGACGTCAGAATGCGGCGAGGGAGGCTGGCCCCAGCTCCAGCTCGGGTCGTGCGCTCTTCGGCGCCGCTGTCTCCGGCAGGAAGCACATCACGCTCGCCCCGGCCCCCGGGGCTGATTTCATGGCCACCCATCCTCCGTGCAGTTCCACGAAGGAGCGCACAAGAGCCAGACCCAGCCCGGCCCCTCGATTGTCGCTGGAGGTGAAGCTGTCGAAGGCGCTCGCCTGACGGCTCTGCGGTATGCCCTTGCCGGTATCCGAGACGGACAACTGGATGACGCCGTCGGCCTTCTTCGCCTCGACACGGACATGTCCGCCTGGTCCGGTGAAGCGTAGGGCGTTGGTCAGAAGATTGAACAGAATCTGCTTGATCCGGCGTTCATCGGCGTGAATGGAGCCGATCGTATCGTCGCAGAGGATCTCCACGCGCACCTTGGTGCTTTCAGCTGTGGAGATGACGAGGTCCACCGAGTCTTCGATGGCCCTGCGCAGCGGAACGTCCGCGAGATCGAGCTCCATTCGTCCTGCTTCGATCATCGCCAGATCGAGGATGTTGCTGATCAGCTTGGAGAGATGATCCGAGGCGCTGAGGATGGCGAGAACCTGCTCCCTCTGCTTCTCGCTCAGGGCCCCAGGGCGACCGCTTTCGAGCAGTTCCGCATACCCGAGGATCGTCGTCAGCGGCGATCTGAGCTGATAGGAGACATTCTGGACGAATTCCGTCTTGAGCCTATCAGCCGCCTGGAAGGCTTCAGCCTTTTCCTTCAGAGCGGCCTCGACTTTCCTGTCCGCCGTCACATCCATGAACGCAATGAGCGTCGCTCCGTTCGGCAGGGGTTGAGTGATCCAGGTGAGGGTTCTGTCGGTGGACGTCCTCATCACGCCCTGATCCTGCTGCCGGTACTCGGGCGAAGGATTGGTCACGCGGCTCTTGATGTTCGCCCAGACGTTCCGATCATGAAACAGCCGAGAGCATTCGTCGACGACCACGTCAAAATCCGGACTGTCGGCAAGCTTTCCTTCGAGGCCCCAGAGTTTCGCAAAGGCCTCGTTGTGAAGGCGCAGCCTCCCGTCCGCCCCGAACACCGCGACGGCTTCACGGAGATGGTCGAGCGTCGCCTTCTGAACGTTGATCAGGGCGTTATACTCGGTGCGAAGCGCTAATTCGTCCGTAATGTCCTTAAAGATCACAAGCAGGCCGCCAAGGGGATGGCGCTGACGCGTCACGCGCAGTATACGGCCGTCGGGCAGGTTCCAGAGATCTTCGAGAACGTCGTTCTTTTCGCCCTGATAATAGGCCAGCTCCCCGGATCTCCAGCGTGCGTAGTCGGCTCGTGACTGAAGCTTGCGCCGTTCTCGGAGGCGGTCGAGCAAGGAGCCGTGATCAGGGCGTTCCAGAAGATAGGCAGGGTCGAGACCCCAGAGTTCGGCGAACGCCCGATTGTTGAAGATGAGCTTCCGGTCCGGACCGAAGATCGCCACCCCGTCCGCCACGTGGTTCAACGTCTCGTCATGGGCCTTCACATGCTTGTCGAGACTTTCGCGAGCGGTCTCCTGTTCGGTGATGTCGAAGGCCATGCCTCCGAGGCCGCCTGACAGAGGAAACATTTTGACACGCATCGCTCGGCGTTCGCCGGCGATGACCATGTGACGGGTGTCATCTGTCTCCGCATTGCCATGGACTGTTTTCTGAGCCTGAGCGGTCACATGCTGATCAAGCATGATCTGGCGGTCCAGAACCTGATCCATTTTTCCTGCGCCGACGGCGTCCAGATAAGCTTTGTTCACCCACTGAAGCTTGCCTGCGCCGGACATTCTCCAGGCTGGGAACGGAGCCTTTCCCAGCATCTCCAGAAAGGCGATCGGATCCCGCGCGACCGCTGCGCGCGCTTCCTCGAACCGTGCGCGCGCTCCTGACTCCTCGAGGCCCTTGATTGTCGTGTCGGTGATCCACAGCACCGCCCGGGCGCCAGCGGTGCGGCCGTCCGCTTCCAGGAAACGGCCTGAGGGCCCGATGATGGTGAGAGAGAAGGGGGCGCCCTCCTCACGAAGCTGTTTAAGTCGCTCGCGCAAGGTCGTGTCCTGGCCGGCGCCGTCGCGCGCCTCGAGATCGGCGAGACCTTCGAGGATACGCGCTGAAGGGTTCTCCGAGAGGGAGTCGTCGGTGAACCGCAGCAATCCCATAAGCGCAACTGGGGAGCCGTATAGATTAGGCGATGACCATTCGCTCTCAGGACCGGAGGATTTCCCCCCCGCCCGCCCGGCGGCCGGGGCGGGATCATCCTCCCACACCATGATCACGCCGGGATGGGCGCCAAAGACGCTCTCTGCGCGGGCGAGTTTCTCACGAGTGAGTTGGGCCTCCTCGCGGTACTTGCGGGCCGCGCCTCGGGCGCCGTCTGAGATTCGGATGGCCCAGAGCAGGGCGGCGAGGCCGAAAGCCACCGCGCCGGTTATCAGGATCATCAGCGGCTGGGTCATGTTCCCGTCCATTCCGTGCGTATCGTCAGACGAATCGCAAAGCCCGCAAGGGCAGCCCGACCGATTTGGGGCCTTTCCGTTAACGAATTGGAAGGAAGACCGTTAATGGGTCGTTAAACTCGCTGCATTCACCCGGCAGATTTTGCCGAGCGTCGGGCTCAGAGGCAATCAGAGGGATGCGGAAGGCGACCGTGCGGCCGCCATCAGACTTCCTGGTTGTAGGCCCCGACCTTGTCGAAGGCCGCCAGACGCGGCTTAACCTCGTTCCGGAACAAGGCTCGCATGTCGTCCTCACTGGCCATGCTTTCGACGACCACAACGAGTTCCGGCTTGTTTGAAGAGGCCCGGACGAGGACCCAGGATCCGTCTTCAAGAGTGACCCTCGCGCCGTTGACGGTGTTCACCTCGACGATTCTGCGGCCCAGAATGGCGCCGCCTTCCTGAGCCTGTTGTTGGTAGGCGCGCGTGACCTCCTCGACGATTCCGTATTTGATCTCGTCGTCCGCATGGGGGGACATGGTCATTGAGGTCCAGGCGGACCCCAGTTCGGACTTCAGCTGAGAGAGTGTCCGGCCTGGATTGCGATCAAGCATCTGGAGAACGGCCGCCGCCGCGACGAGGCCGTCGTCATATCCGAGGCCGTAGGGCTGTCTGAAGAAGAAGTGCCCCGACTTTTCGAAGCCCGCGAGGGCGTTGAGTTCGGTTGTGCGGCGCTTGATGTAGGAATGGCCCGTCTTGAAGTAATCGACCCGAGCTCCGTTGGCTTTCAGAACCGGGTCGGTTTTGTATAGGCCGGTCGACTTCACATCGACGACGAAGGTTGCGTTGGGATGAAGGCGCGATAGATCCCGGGCCAGGAGAAGGCCGATTTTGTCCGCGAAGATCTCCTCGCCCAGGTCGTCGACCACTCCGCACCTGTCCCCGTCTCCGTCGAAGCCGACGCACAGGTCTGCCTTGTGCTCCCTGACCGCCGCAGACATCGAATGCAGCATCTCGATATCCTCGGGATTGGGATTATATTTCGGGAAGGTGTAGTCGAGCGAGCAGTCCATCTCGATCACCTCGGCGCCCATGCGCCTCAGGGCTTCTGGGGCGAACGCCCCGGCCGCCCCATTGCCGCAGGCGGCGATAACCCGTATCGGACGGGAAAGTTTCACACTCTCCGAGACGGACTGAATATATCGCTCACGCATGTCTTCCACGCGTAGCAGTCGGCCGCCGGGTTGCGCGTTGAAGCGCCCCTGAAGAACGATGTCTCGGAGTGCGCCCATTTCATCCGGGCCGAATGTCAGCGGACGGTTGGCCCCCATTTTGACCCCGGTCCACCCATTCTCATTGTGGCTGGCGGTGACCATAGCCACACATGGGGCGTCCAGGGCGAACTGGGCGTAGTAAGCCACAGGAGAGAGAGCGAGGCCGATATCGAGAACCTCCATGCCTGCCTCCAGCAGTCCCAGCATCAGCGCCTGCTTGATCGACATGGAGTAGGCCCGGTAATCGTGTCCGGTCACGATCCGCATGGGCGCGCCCATCTCCCGGATCAGCGTTCCAAGGCCGAGCCCGAGGGCCTGCACCCCGAGGAGGTTCAGCTCGGGAGCCTTCGGATACTGCGGTCCGCCGAACCACCAGCGGGCGTCGTACTCGCGAAATCCCGTCGGACGAACAAGGGGTGACGTCTCGAACGCATAGCTGTTTGCAGACAGGTCCGATTGTGGGGTCTTCATAGGACGTCAGCTCCGCGTTCAGGGAGCGTCCCCCTTAAACCTGAAGCGCCTTACGGGCAATCTGGCGCAACCTGAAGGAGGGCTTTTCCGGGCAGGTCACGCCTCAGGGGATTAGATGGCAGGCATCCGTTGGCGGTGGGTTTCATGGGCTTGGAGATAGGTTAAGGTGGTCTGACAGCAAAAGGAGACCGTTATGTTTCGCGCCGTCGCCATGCTCTTTCTTATCCTGTGCCTGCATCCGGCAGCAGCGGCCCTTGAAGGGCAGATCCGGAAGATGACTGTGGAGACAAAGGCTATTCCCCATCCGGTGGAGATCGCCGTCTACACGCCGCCAGGGTTCGATCCCAAGCGGGCCGATCGCTATCCTCTCATCATTCAGCTGCATGGCGGAAACGGCTCGAGCGACAACCTGACCCAGATGGCGGCGATTCTGGAGGCGGCGGTCTCCGAAGGTCTTCTTCCGCCGTCGATATCGGTGATGCCGTCGGCCGGTCGTTCATTTTACATGGACTATCGGGACGGATCGCAGAAATGGGAGAGCTTCATCATTGGCGATTTGCTTGCGTTCATGCGTGAGCGCTATCCGGTCTCGCCGGGCCGCGCGGGAACTTTTATCACGGGAGTGTCCATGGGCGGGATGGGGGCTCTGAGAATAGCCTTCAAGCATCCCGAACTCTTCGCCGGGGTTGCCGGTATGGAACCTGGGATTGAGCCCGCTCTGGCTTACGCCGACATCAAACTTCGCGACCGCTTCTGGCGGGATCAGTCTCTCTTCGAGGAAAAGTACGGAAAGCCTGTTGATGAAGCCTATTGGGCTGACAACAACCCGGCGACGATTGCGAAGCGCGACCCGGATCGTTTGAAGGGCCTGGGAATCTACATTGAGGCGGGTGATCAGGACATGTTCTTCCTGCATCACGGCAGCGAGTTTCTGCACCGCATCCTGTTCGATTCCGGCGTAAGCCACGAATATCGTCTTGTCCGCGGCGGCGAGCATGTCGGCCCCTCCGTGGGGCCTCGCGCGCGCGATGCGTTCTCCTTTTTCGGTCGGATTCTGAACCCCCCGGGTTGGATCAATGGTCAGGTGATCGCCGCTCGTCGAAGTATCGACGCGATGAAGCAGGCCGCAGGATATCCGGTTCTGCCAGTTGATCCTGAGAGACTTCGTACGCAGTAGCCGAACTATTGTCCGGGGCGCGGCCGAGACATTGAGGCCGGAAAAAAAGGTACGAACCTCTCCGCAGGGGTGGTTCGGAAAAAGGAGGGCGCAGGCGGACCTGCGCCCCTCTTTCATCAGTAGCGATAGCGCTCCGGCTTGAACGGCCCGGAGGGGGCGACCCCGATATAGGCGGCCTGATCGGGTGTCAGTTCCGTCAGGCGCGCCCCCAGCTTGTTGAGGTGGAGACGCGCGACCTTTTCATCGAGATGCTTAGGGAGGGTGTAGACAGAGTTTTCGTACGCCTTCCCGTTCGTCCAAAGTTCGATCTGGGCGAGGGTCTGATTGGTGAACGAGGCCGACATGACGAAGGAGGGGTGTCCCGTCGCGTTCCCCAGATTCAGAAGGCGGCCCTCAGACAGGAGGATGATCCGCTTCTGGTTTGGAAACTCGATCATGTCCACCTGGGGCTTGATGTTGTCCCACTTGTAGTTCCGAAGTGAGGAGACCTGGATCTCGTTGTCGAAGTGGCCGATGTTTCCGACGATCGCCATGTCCTTCATCTCGCGCATGTGCTCGATGCGGATGACATCCTTGTTGCCGGTGGTGGTGACAAAGATGTCTGCGGTCGATGCGACGTCTTCGAGGGTGACGACCTCAAACCCGTCCATGCACGCCTGGAGGGCGCAGATTGGATCCACTTCCGTAACCTTGACGCGTGCTCCGGCGCCCTGAAGGGATGCGGCCGAACCTTTGCCGACATCGCCATAGCCGCACACGACCGCGACCTTGCCAGCCAGCATGGTGTCGGTCGCTCGCCGGATGCCGTCCACGAGCGATTCCTTGCAGCCGTACTTGTTGTCGAACTTGGATTTGGTGACGCTGTCATTGACGTTGATCGCCGGGAAGGGAAGGTGTCCGGCCTTCTGCAGCTGATAGAGGCGGTTCACGCCGGTGGTCGTTTCCTCGGTCACGCCTCTGATGGCTGCTCGCGTGGCGGTGAAGAAGCCCGGGGTTTGCTTCATGCGTTTGCGGATCTGGGCGAAGAGGATGGTCTCTTCTTCCGAGCCCGGATTGGAGAGAACATCCTCTCCCGCCTCAGCGCGCGCGCCGATCAGGATATACATGGTCGCATCCCCGCCATCGTCGAGGATCATGTTCGTCGGCTGTCCGTCGGGCCACTGGAAGATCCGGTCCGTATACTCCCAGTATTCCTCAAGGCTCTCGCCCTTGACCGCGAAGACAGGCACTCCAGCAGCCGCAATGGCCGCCGCCGCGTGATCCTGCGTTGAGAAGATGTTGCACGAGGCCCAGCGCACCTGAGCGCCGAGGTGCGTCAGCGTTTCGATCAGCACCCCGGTTTGAATGGTCATATGGAGCGAGCCGGTGATGCGGGCTCCCTTGAGAGGCTGCGCCGGACCATACTCGGCGCGGGTCGCCATCAGGCCTGGCATCTCGGTTTCCGCGATGGTCAGCTCTTTCCGGCCCCATCCGGCCAATGAGAGATCCGCAACCTTGAAATCGTCGAAAGCCATGAGAGTTTACTTTCCTGTGCGTGCCTGACGCCGCCCTATAGCAACGCCTCCAGGGTTGCGCAAATCATATAAAGATTTCTTTATATGATTTGCCTTCAGATTGCAGCGCTGAGGCGCCCAAGCCTCTTGCGAAGCGCATCGAGGGCGGGCGAGAGTGATCGGGTCCGGCGGGGTTCCTCCGGCCGTCCTGAGGGAAGTCGTCCATGAACCTGACCCGCAGTCGTCTCATGAGTGTCTGGGCGGCGTTGGCTTGCGCGGCGCTTGCCGCTCCCGGGGGTGTTGCGCAGACGGTGGAGACGGCACGGCAAGAGCCCGTTGAGACCAGCGATCGGATAGATCGCATTCCGGGTGTCGCCGGCGTTAGGACCGCTGATCTGGGTCGAAGCGAGGGGGTTCGTTTGGTGCGTCCTGGGGCGTTGCTCTTCGCCAGCTTTGATAGAAATGCTGATGCGCGCGTCACCCGCCAGGAGGTGGCGGATGGGGCTGCGGCGAGTTTCGCACTGGCTGACAAGAACGGCGACGGGGTCGTCAGCGGTTTCGAACAGAGCGATTGGTCGTTGCGGGTGGGCGCTCAGAACGACGTTCTGTCCAACCCCATGCTTTTCGATGTGGATCTCGACCGCAGCGTGACGCCAGCGGAGTTCGCCGCCGGGTTGCAGCGACTGGCCGACGCTTTGGCTGACCCCGAGACTAAGGCCATTCCCTTCGACAGGCTCGTTCAGGCATTGAGCCCCCCAGGCCAGGAGCCGGATGAAAAAAGCTCCCGCGGTCCGCTCGCGTCTCAGCGCTGATTGGCGCAGAAGGGTTTAGTCGCGCTCGTCGAACTTCCGGGCGATCAACTGGCAGAGGGCCTCCAGCGCCTCCGCCGCCTGAGGTCCCTCAGTCTCGATCTCGATCGTGTGGCCGATCCGAGCGCCTAGCATCAGCAGATCCATGATCGAGGCGGCGCTCGCCGTCATGCCGTCGAAACGCACAGTGACGCGAGCGTCATAGTTCATCGCTTCACGCGCGAAAGCTGCCGAGGCGCGGGCGTGAAGACCGCGTTGATTGACGATGTCCGCCATCCTGACTGAGCGCTGGGTCATCACGCCCGCTGCAATAGCGCTGAAGCCACAGAAATGTATTTTCTGCCTGCCTCCTGCGCAGCGATGACCGCCTCCGTCAATGGCAGGCGGTTACGCACTTCCGCGAGCTTGATGAGCATAGGAAGGTTGACCCCGGCGATGACGTCGATCCTGCCCGCGCCCATCACGGAGATGGCGAGGTTCGAGGGCGTTCCGCCGAACATGTCGGTCAGGATCACAACGCCGTCTCCCGTATCGCAGGCCGCGGCCGCGGCGATGATCTCGCTTCGTCGAACTTCCATGTCGTCTTCCGGCCCGATGCAGATGGCCTGAAGGGCCTCCTGAGGGCCCACGACATGCTCGGCTGCAGCGATGAACTCCTCGGCCAATCGGCCGTGAGTCACCACGACCAGTCCAATCATGAAGGAAACTCCTGCTGGGTCGGCCTAACGATAATCATCGTGGCCCCGACCCTGTCGAAGGGTCAAGTGGCCACAAGTGTCGCATGTCGGTTGTCATCGCTGTGGGATTATCCGTCTCGGGCGGCTGGTAGATCGACAACAAAGCGCGCGCCTTTCCCCTCGGGCCTGTTTTCGGCCCACACCCGACCCCGATGGGTTTCAACGATCTGGCGAACGATCGATAGGCCGAGACCGGAATTGTTCCCGAATTTCGCTCCCCGAGGTCGGTCCGAATAAAACCGCTCGAATATCTTCTCAAGCTTGTCTGGGGGCACGCCCGGTCCTTCGTCTTCGACTGTAAGCCTGAGCATCGGCCCGTTCGGTCCCCCGGCTTGTCTCAAGGCGACCTTCACCTCCCCGGAGGGGGGAGAAAAGGAACGGGCGTTCTCGACAAGATTTCTCACGACCTGGCTCAGCGGTCCCTCGCGACCCATGACGTTTGTCTGCCCCTCGGCCCCTGACAGGTCGAGCAGGATGCGCGCATCTCCCGGCCGGGCCGTGTCGCGATAGATAGAAACGATGTCATCGAGAAGTCGGCCCAAATCCACCCGCACTCTTTTCTCGCGGACGATTTCCGCTTCGAGGCGAGACAGGTTGGAGATGTCTGTAATAAGGCGATCAAGCCGCACCACATCACGGGCGATCACTTCATGCATCCGCTCCCTCACTGCGGGGTCCGAGACGGCCTGAGAGGTTTCAACAGCCGAGCGGATGGATGTCAGAGGGTTCTTGAGCTCGTGAGCCACATCTGCAGCGAACCGCTCATTGGCCTGAATGCGGTCGTGCAGGGTCTCTGTCATCGCCTCCATGGCCTTGGCGAGATCTCCGATTTCGTCACGTCGCCCCGACAGGGAGCCGAGGTTAAGCCGTTCGGCTGCACCTGTCCTGACGCGGTCCGAAGCGAGAGACAGCTTGCGAAGAGGACGCGCGATGACCGCCGTCAGCAGAGTGGATGTGATGACCGCGACCATCACGGCGACGATGATGAACGGGAGGAGGGCTGCGCGCTCGGCGGCGATGATGCCTGCGATGTCGCTGGTCTCCAGAGTGAGTGCGCCCACCACGGCGCCGACAAGGCGTATAGGAGCCGACACCGAAATAATCCGTTCGCCTCGGTCATTAAAGCGCTCAGACGCAACGACTTCGCCCTGGAGGGCAAGCATGGCTTCCTCTTCGAGGGTCCTGGCTTCGGCGATGGTCGGCTGTCCCCGGGGGCTAACGCCTTCGAGGGTGGCGTTGAGGGTTCGGATGATGTTGAGCCAGCTTACGGCGAGAGCGCCTGGCTTCCGGATCGGCGGCAGCTCGCGCCCTTCGATTTCGTCATTTAGCAGGTAGGTGTCCGCGACGACGCTCTTATCCGCATCTAGGATCCGAATGCGTGTGCTCGGGGAAAATTCAATTCTTTTGAGAAAGGCCCGCGCCGCTGGATTGATGAGGCGCGGCTCCGGTTCCCCGCGCGTCGCCACTTCCGTGAGAACCGAGGAGATTAGAGCGCCGGTCTCCTGGAGGCTTTCCTTGCGGGCCTGAACAAGGTTCGAGCGGACCTCGTTCAGAACGAGCGCTCCCACGATGAGGATCACCAGGCCCGCAAGATTAGATGCGAGGATGAGGCGCGCGATCGGCGACCACAGAAGCGAACGTGGTCGCGATGTCGTCACTCTTCTTCTGCGCGAGGCGTCAGACTTCTTTATAACGATACCCCACGCCATAGAGCGTCTCGATGGAATCGAACGTGTCGTCGATATCTCTGAATTTCTTCCTCAGCCGCTTGATGTGACTGTCGATCGTCCGGTCGTCGACATAGATCTGGTCATCGTACGCTGCGTCCATCAGCTGGTCCCGGCTCTTCACATAGCCTGGTCTCTGGGCCAGGGCCTGAAGGATCAGGAACTCGGTGACGGTAAGCCTCACCACTTCATTGTCCCAGGTACAGGCGTGACGGTTGGGATCCAGCGTCAGTCTGCCTCTGACGATCGACTTGCGATCAGCGTCATCCGGACCGGCAGGCGCATTGCGGGAACGCCGGAGTATCGCTTTGACGCGTTCGGCAAGGAGCCGCGTGGAGCAGGGCTTCCGGATAAAGTCATCAGCCCCGATATTGAACCCCACCACCTCGTCAATCTCGTCATCCTTCGAGGTGAGGAAGATCGCGGGCAGGTTCGACGTCTGTCTGAGTTTTCTCAGCAGCTCCATGCCGTCCATTTTCGGCATCTTGACGTCAAGAATAGCGATATCCGGAGGGTTGTCCGACAGGGCGGTTAGGGCCGAGGCGCCGTCATGGTAGGCGCGAACGTGATAGCCCTCCGCTTCAAAGAAGGCGCGCAGCGCTTCGACAATGTTCTCATCGTCATCGACGAGGGCGATTGTGGCCATGGCGGCTCTCCCATTGCGTCCGATTCAGGCGAACCGACCTTTCTCATATTCCCGCGCCGTCTCCGGAAGGGCAAGGGGGACCTCGACGGCCGTGTCGCTAGCTCATCATCTGTCGTGTGTTTGTAGCTCATGAAGTGTCGTGTTTCGAAGCGCCCTGGAACAAAGAGGGCACGATGGGCACGGCATCCATTCATGTGGGTATCAGGAAGATGAGGTTTATTGATGTTTATGACCGTTGGAACCGGGGCCGTCTCGGTCAGGATGAGGCTGCAGAACTGCTTGGCGTCAGCGTGCGGTCATTTCAGCGATGGAAGACCCGTTTTGAAGCGGATGGAGAAGGTGGTCTTGCGGACCGACGGATGGGCCGGCGCTCACCAAGGAGGGCTCCTGAGGAAGAGCTCGAACGAATGCTGGGGCTTTTCAGGGATAAGTATGCCGATTTCACGGTGAAGCATTTTCATGAGCAGCTGGCGAAGCGTCACGGCTATACTTTGGGTTACACGATCACCAAGCGAACGCTTCACACGGCGGGCTTGGTGCGGCCTGCCAGGCGACGGTCTGCGCATCGCAAGAAGCGCCAGCGACGTCCTTTGCCCGGCATGATGCTGCACCAGGACGGCTCTCGCCATGTCTGGATTGAAGGCCTTCCGCCGATGGATCTGATTGTAACTCTGGACGATGCCACGAGCGCCATTTTGTCGATGTTCCTTGTCGAGGAGGAAGGCACGCTGTCAACCTTCCGTGCTCTCAAGGAGGTCATTGAAGAGCACGGTCTGTTCTGCTCCCTCTATACGGATCGCGGCAGCCACTATTTTCATACCCCAAAGGCAGGGGAAAAAGTCTCAAGAGACCATAAAACACAGGTCGGCCGCGCCCTGGCGCGGCTGGGGATCGAGCATATCGCCGCCTACAGCCCCGAGGCGCGAGGGCGGTCTGAACGCCCCTTTGGCACGCTTCAGGACCGCTTACCGAAAGAGCTGCGTCTGGCTGGCATCACGACCGTCGAGGCCGCTAATGACTGGCTGCGTCTGCATTACATTGCTGAATACAATCGGCAATTTGCGATCCCGGCGGAGCAGGAAGGTACGGCCTTCGTTATCGATCGCGATGGGGTCTCAAAGGACATTCTCTGCATCATTGAAGAACGCACGGTCGGTAATGACAATACCATCGCCTGGAACGGACGACGCCTGCAGATTCCTGCAAGTCCCCTCCGGCCCCACTTTGTGAAAGCGCAGGTCAGGGTTCATTGCTATCCAGATGGATCTTTGGGCGTCTGGCTGGGCCCACACCGGCTGGCGAGCTTCCCTTCCGAGGACCACCTTCCTACCGACGTCAGGCCCGGCCAGGCCCAGTCTGGCAGCGGGCTCTCTGCGGTCAAGGACAAGCCCTTACGGGCGCGCCAAAGCGCGTCCTTGACCGCAGCTCCGCCCGCCGCCAAGCGCAAACCAAGGGTCAGGACAACAAAACCCGATCTGACAAAAACTCAGGAAGGCCGCAGGAAACAACCGGCACACTCCCGAGCCGCGTCGTAGGAACAACCCCAGGCGAGTGTCCACGCCTTTCGCTCACCTGGTAAAACTGCAAAAAAGGCGACAGATCATGGGCTACAAACATACGACAAGTTCACGAGCTACTGACAGGGGGACCTCGACGGCCGTCGGCCTGACGGACCTCCCTGGGGAGGGGCGCGGCTCCAACTGAAACGGGCCGCCCGGTCTGAACTTACGTCTGGGAAGTCCCGTCCGGCTGGAGTAAGCAGAACGCGCAATTCAGAGCTGGGGAGATCGATCATGATCCGCATCTGCGTCTCTATGGCCTGCCTTCTCTCCCTGTCCGCCTGTGCGAGTTCGGGCGGGCCGACCGAGGCGCCGCCGCCTGCTGTTCGTCAGCAGCAGGACAGTTACTACCAGTCGGCCGCAAAGGCTGTTTCCGGGCGAGAGGCCGAGCGCGGCGCACCGAGAGCCAAAAACGTTATACTTTTCATCGGCGACGGCATGGGGGTCTCGACGATTACCGCCGGGCGAATTTGGGCGGGACAGAACCGTGGAGTGGATGGCGAGAGCTATCGGCTTGCTATGGAGACCCTTCCCTATTCCGCCTTTGCAAAGACCTACACGCACGACAGCCAGGTTGCCGACAGCGCCCCAACAGCCACAGCGATGACCACGGGCGTCAAGTCGTACAATGGGACTATCGGCGTCACCCAATCAGCGGACATACGTAAGTGCGTGACGGCAGAGACGGCGAGCGCCGACTCTCTCTGGGAGATCGCCGAGGATGCCGGGTTGGCCACAGGGGTGATATCGACAGCTCGTCTGACCCACGCCACCCCTGCGGCCACCTACGCCAAGACGACGGAGCGGGACTGGGAGAACGACGCCCAGGTCTCTCCGAGCGGCAAGGAGGCTGGATGCCGGGACATCGCCCGTCAGTTTGTCGACTGGCGTCACGGAGACGGATTTGAGGTGTTCATGGGAGGAGGGAGAGCGAACTTCCTTCCTTCAACCTTGGTCGATCCCGAGTATCCGAACCTGAAGGGGGCGCGAGCCGATGGTCGGGACCTGACGCGCGAATGGGCGGAAGCCGGGTCCTCCCGCCGTGTTGTGACGGACCTTGCCGGCTTCAGGGGGGTGAACTTCGACAGCGATGTTCAGGTGCTCGGCCTCTTTGAGCCCTCTCACATGCAGTATGAGGCCGACCGCGCCAGGGATAGGGCGGGGGAGCCCTCTCTCGCCGACCTCACGCGAGCGGCAATAACCCGTCTCTCCCGCAATCCTAAGGGATATGTTCTGATGGTGGAGGCCGGGCGGATCGATCACGCTCATCACGCTGGAAATGCGGCCCGTGCGTTGGCCGACACCGCCGCGCTTGACGAAGCCGTGGCGGCCGCCATGGCGGCGAGCGATCCTCGCGACACGCTGATCATCGTGACCGCGGATCACAGCCATACCTTTGTCATTCAGGGCTATCCCGGGCGCAACAATCCCATCCTGGGACTCGTAACCTATCCTGATGGAAAGGGCGCGGTCCGAGGACTGGACAGTCGCCCCTTTACGACCCTGGCCTACATGAACGGCCCGGGCTCGATCTGCCGGATCTCCCCGCAGGGGAATGTCTGCAATCGGGAGGACCTTTCAAAGGTCGACACCCAGGCCCTTGATTACGTGCAGCAGGCGCTGATTCCGTTGCCCTCTGAGACCCATGGAGGCGAGGATGTCGCTGTGTTCGCCCGAGGACCGGGTGCGCAGCTGGTCAGCGGCACGATCGAGCAGAACGAAATCTTCCATGTCATGGCGCGGTCTCTCGGGCTCGTGCGTTAGGACCGGATATGACCCCAGCCTCAGCAATGATGGGTCATCGCTTTTCCTGGGTCATCGGAGCCTGTGGAATTGCGCTGGGCGCATGTCAGCCAGCGGAAGAGATCTCATCCCCCGCCGTCAGTCCCTCGCCTTTGGAAGAGACTGCTCCCCTTTCGCCCGACGCCGCTTCTCCCCCGGCGGCGGGCGAGATCCGGATGAAGCCGGTCGTGTTTCAGCCGGTAGGCGAGCCAGCCGCTTCTGCGACGGGAGCCTTGTCCTTGACGGCGATCCGTCCCGCACTCCCCGATGCGGCGCCGGCTATGAGCCTCGAGACCCAGACCGGCCTCAGATATCAGACGGAGCTGGCTCAGGGCGGGGTCGGTCTGACGGATGATTTCGACTGGACGGCCTTATTCGCTATCCCGCCGGCCCAGGCGAAGGCGTCCCCTTCGGCTCTGTCCGTTGATGTTCACAAGGTGACCGGAGAGATCTCTGGAGCGTCCGATGCGCCCGGTTTGTGCGGCGCGCGTCCAGTCCGGATGCTGGCGATCGTGACCCCTGTTGAGGGACCTGACGGCGGACGACAGCTCAGAATGGCCGTTTTCAGCGCCGACGGCTGGCCGCCCGAAGATATCGGCGGCCTGTGCGGCGTGTTCGCCTACGCTCTGCCAGGCTAGAGTTCAGGAGATGGGCGGACATCAAATGCGCCGCCCATCTCAAGGACTGCGGCAGGCGATATCTCAGTTGAGCGCCTGATAGATCAAAGCTCGCAGCTTTCCCACGTCATCGACTGTTCCCGCCGGAATAAGCTGGATCAGGTAGACCACGGTGAGGTCCTCTTTCGGGTCGACCCAGTACTGGCTGTGGTAGGCGCCGCCCCAGCTGAACTCTCCTTCGGAGCCGGGAAGACCGTTGTCTCCGAGGTCGGTTCTGATCCGGAAGCCGAGCCCGAAGCCTGTGCCGGGGGGATACGGGATGCTTCCCAGATGGTTGACGGTCATAAGCTCCACGCTTTTACGGCTGAGATAACGGCGGCCGTCCATCTCCCCGTCCCGTCGGAGCATTTCGAGAAATCTGGAATAATCCGCTGCCGTCGACAGCAGGCCCGCGCCTCCCGAAAAGGCCGTCCTTGGGCCGTTGAGATAGTGACCCTGGCCGATATGGCCTGTGATGCGCCATTCTCCCGGATCCGCAGCCCGCGTGACGCCATTCGCCGCCGCAGAATAAACAACCGCAAGACGACTGGCCTTCTCGTTCGGAAGATAGAAGTGAGTGTCCTTCATACCGAGCGGGCGGATGAGCCGATCATTTAGAAACGCTTCCAGCGTCTGTCCGCTGAGTTTCTCGACCACGACGCCCAGTATGTCCGTGTTGTAGCCGTAGACGAATTGCTCCCCGGGTTGAGCGGTCATCGGGAGGGCCGCCATTCGGGCGACGACCGCCGACACAGGTTCGCTGCGATCTGCGAAGTACCACCCCTGAATGCCGGCCGCGGCCCACTCCTTCTGGGCCGGCCCCGTCCCGTATGAGATTCCTGCCGTATGGGTCAGAAGATCCCTGATCGTGATCGCCCGCTTCGCCGGGACGACGTCATATCCGCCCTCCGCCTTAGGGACAGCGACGGTCGTTTTCGACCACTCGGGGAGGTGTTTGCCCAGCGGGTCGTCAAGAAGGAGCTTGCCCTCTTCCATCAGCATCATGATGGCAACGCTCGTCAGCGCCTTTGTCTGCGAGGCGATCCGGAAGATGTCGTCTTCCTTCATCACCGCGCCCGCCTCCTTGTCACGCCAGCCGAAGGCTTCCGAATAGACGTCCCGTCCGTTCTGGCGGATGTCGACGACCGCCCCGGCGATCAGGCCCTTGTCCACATAGTCCTGAAGCATGGCTCCCACCCGCTTGATCCTGTCAGGCGAGATGGAGGGGGCTGGCGCTTCAAGTTGGGCCTGCCCGGTGGCGCTGCTCCGATCCAGCCATGGTTGAGCCGTGCTCGCGCAGGCGCCAAGGCCAAGGAGGGCGAGGCTGATCAAGCTGAGCGGCATTGTTCCGGAACGGAGGCGGAGGACCATGTCTCTTTCCTTCATCTGAGCGCGTATCTCAGAGAACGATCGAAGGTGACGTCCCATCGGTCAAGCCCCTCACGACGGGAGATCGCAAGAAGCACCGCTTCGCCCCATGGCGCAGCTGGGAGGTTCGGGGATAATCTTGCTCCGAACCAGCGCGGGATCATGGCCTCGCCGTCGGTGGGAGACTGAATATGCGTGGTCGGGCGGCTGAGGTGTATGACTACGTGATCGTCGGGGCCGGCACGGCCGGTTGCCTCCTTGCCAACCGTCTGTCGGCTGATCCGTCGGTTCGGGTCCTGTTGCTTGAGGCCGGAGGAGAGGACGACTGGATCTGGTTCCACATTCCCGTCGGATATCTCTTCGCGATCGGCAATCCCAGAGCAGACTGGATGTTCGAAACTGATCCCATCTCTGGCCTCGGAGGCCGCACGCTTGGGTATCCGAGAGGCAAGGTTCTGGGCGGCTCTTCTGCAATCAACGCGATGATCTACATGCGGGGACAGAAGGAGGATTACGATAGATGGCGGGATATGGGCCTGTCCGGATGGGGATGGAGCGATGTGCGACCGCTTTTCCTGTCGCATGAGGATCATTTCTCGCCAGGGCCGCATCATGGATCTGGGGGGGAGTGGCGGGTTGAGACCCCTCGCATGAAATGGAAGGTCCTGGACGCCTTCGCCGACGCAGCAGAGGCCGCAGGCGTTCCGAAATGCGATGATTTCAACACGGGCGACAACTTTGGGACTGGATACTTCCAGGTCAATCAGAAGCGAGGGCGACGATGGAGCGCAGCCCGTGGATTTCTTCACCCTGTCAGGCGTCGCCGAAATCTTCGTATTGAGACAGGAGCCCATGCGGATCGGGTGATTATTCGCGACGGTCGCGCGGTGGGCGTCGCCTGGTCCAGAGGGACGGATCGTCATGTCTCTGAGTGTTCAGGCGAGGTCATTCTCGCGGCAGGCGCGGTTGCAAGCCCCAAGCTCCTCGAGCTTTCCGGAGTGGGCGGGGGAGAGCGTTTGCGATCGCTGGGTGTCGAGGTCGTTTGCGACCGGCCGGGCGTTGGAGAGAACCTTCAGGATCATCTGCAGCTGCGACCGATCTACCGGGTCCATGGCGTTGCGACGATGAATGAGCAGTATGCGCAGCAGTGGCGTCGACCCATAATGGCGCTCGATTACATTCTGCGACGTCGCGGCCCGATGACCATGGCTCCTTCGCAGCTTGGGGCGTTTGCGCGCTCCTCGCCGGAGCGCGCAACCCCTGATCTGCAGTTCCATGTTCAGCCCCTCTCGCTCGATAAATTTGGAGAGGAGCTGCATAGGTTTCCTGCGATCACCATAAGCGTTTGCAATCTCCGACCGGAAAGTCGCGGCAGCGTCCACATCGTCTCGTCCGATGAGCGGGCGGCGCCCTCCATTCAGCCCAATTATCTGTCTACCGACGGCGATCTTGAGACAGCCGTGCGCGCATTGCGTCTTGTCAGGACGATTGTCGGCCAGCCTTCTTTGGCGTGTTTTTCTCCGGTGGAAGTTCGTCCTGGCGCTCACGCGGCGTCCGATCAGGAGCTGCGGAGAGCAGCGAGCGAGATCGGGGCGACGATTTTTCATCCGGTAGGTACGGCCAGAATGGGTATGCGTGGGGATCCTGCGGCGGTCGTGGACGAACGATTGCGCGTGATCGGGGTGGCGGCGCTCCGTGTCATTGATGCGTCGGTGATGCCGACGATTACGTCGGGCAACACGAACTCTCCGACCCTGATGATCGCTGAAAAGGGCGCGAGGATGGTGATGGAGGATGCTCGCACGGGCCGAGTTGGTTAATGTCTGACGTCTTGCCCTGCGCTCTCGGGACCGCTACCCCTTCCGGCTGGACCTTGGCCCTAGACGTTTCGGGACGCTGATGCGGACGCCCTCCACTTATCTGGATTTTGAGAAGCCGGTAGCTGAACTCGAAACCAAGATCGCCGAGCTTCAGGCGGCTGGCGGTTCAGCGATTGACGAGGATGTTGCAAGACTTCGGGAGAAGGCTGCCAAGCAGCTGCGCGATATCTACTCCCATCTGACGCCCTGGCAGAAAACGCAGGTCGCCCGTCATCCGGACAGGCCTCATTTCATCGACTATCTTGATGGTCTCTTTGACGATTTCGTCGAACTCGCAGGTGATCGCAAGTTTATGAACGACGACGCCATCATGGGCGGCCTTGCGCGCTTTCGAGGGCGATCGGTTGTTGTCCTGGGACATGAGAAGGGCCGCGATACGCAAACCAGGCTGAAGCATAATTTCGGCATGGGAAAGCCTGAAGGATACCGCAAGGCGGTGCGTCTCATCGAGCTTGCAGGCCGCTTCTCCCTGCCGGTGATCACCCTCGTCGACACCTCTGGCGCATTCCCTGGCAAGGGCGGAGAGGAGCGGGGACAGGCCGAAGCTCTGGCGCGCTCCATAGAGGCATGTATGACGCTTGAGACGCCCCTGGTGTCGGTCATCGTGGGCGAGGGAGGGTCGGGCGGGGCGGTGGCTCTGGCGTCGGGCAATCGAGTGCTGATGATGGAGCACGCAGTTTATTCCGTCATATCGCCAGAGGGGGCGGCCTCAATCTTGTTCCGCGACGCGAAGAGAGCCAAGGACACGGCCGAGGCGATGAAGATTACGGCGCAGGACCTCGAGAAGTTCCGGATCGTCGATGGCGTTGTTGCAGAGCCGATGGGGGGCGCTCACCGCGACCCGAAGGCCGCCATCCAGCGTGTCGGCGATGCGATTGAGGCAGCTCTTTCCTCCTTGTCGGGCCTGAGCCCGGCCGACCTCAAGCGGCAGCGCAAAGAGCGTTTCTATGCGATCGGTCGGCAAGTCCCTGCGTAGGGCGCGCTCTCGTCCCTGAGTCTGTCCGATTGATCAGGAGTTCCCGACTGCTTCAGGACGAAGCAGTCGCGAGACCTCCCTTTCTCGGGACTTCAGGCTCGGGCCGCCGCTGACGACACATCGCCGTGGCAATTCTTGTAACGCTTGCCTGAGCCGCACGGGCACGGAGCGTTACGGGGAGTCGACGCCCACGCCGGATCCGCTTGCGCCGGCGCAGCCGGAGCCGGCGCTTCCGGCCTCGGGAGCGCCTCGGCTGGGGCGTCTGAACCTTCTGTCTGAGGCGGCTCCACAACGAACTGTCCGCGCATCAGAACGCGGGTCACCGCTCGACGGAGGTCGCTCAGCAGCGTTTCGAAAAGGGAGAACGCTTCGGTCTTGAACTCATTGAGGGGGTCTCTCTGAGCATAGCCCCTGAGATGGATCACCGAACGCAGCTGATCGAGGTGAGAGAGGTGTTCGCGCCAGCGGACATCCACCTCCTGAAGGAGGATCTGCTTTTCCAGCCAGCGCATGCGCTCTTCGCCCACCAGGGCGGACTTTCGCACGAACGCTTCATCTGCCGCCCCAAGGACCTTATCCGCCACTTCGCGCGTCGCAGAGCCTTCTGCGTCCGCCCAGGCTTTGACCGGAAGAATGAGCCCAAGCGTATCGCCGATCTCTTCTTCGAGCTCGCGAATATTCCAGGTGTCGGAGTACGCTTTCTCAGGCATGTGCCGATAGCACATATCCTCAATCACCTGATGCCGCATTTCACGAATGGCGTCCGCCACCTGGGAGGCGCGCATGAAGTCGATCCGCTGCTCGAAGATCGCCTTTCTCTGATCGTTGATCACATCATCGAACTTGAGCAGGTTTTTCCGGATTTCGAAGTTTCGTTGCTCGACGCGCTTCTGGGATGTTTCAAGCGCCTTGTTCATCCACTTGTGAGTGATCGCTTCGTCTTCCTTGATGCCGAGTCCGCGCATGATGGCGTCGAGACGCTCTGCAGCGAAGATCCTCAGCAGATCATCCTCAAGGCAGATGTAGAATTTAGAGCGTCCAGGATCGCCCTGACGACCTGTTCGGCCTCTCAGCTGATTATCGATGCGCCGGCTTTCGTGACGCTCAGTTGCAAGAACATAAAGCCCGCCGGCCTCGAGAGCTTCTTGCCGCTTCGCCGCGACATCCGCCTCGATGGTCTGTTTGAGAGACTTGATCTCAGCATCGTTCAGTTCGCGCCCGAGGGCCTCCGCCTTTGCGGCCGTTTCATTGGCAAGACGCATTTCGACATTGCCGCCCAGCTGAATGTCGGTCCCGCGTCCCGCCATGTTGGTTGCGACAGTGACCGCGCCCGGCACGCCCGCCTGGGCGATGATCGCAGCCTCCTGCTCGTGATGGCGAGCGTTCAGGACCTTATGATCGATTTTTTGCGCTGCGAGGAGTGAGGAGAGGATTTCAGATTTTTCGATCGATACGGTTCCCACGAGGACCGGCTGTCGACGCCGGACGCAGTCGCGTATGTCCGTGATGATGGCTTTGTACTTCTCGGCGCCCGTCCGATAAACGACGTCGTCTTCGTCAATCCGCTTAACCGGCTTGTTCGTCGGGATCTCGACGACCTCGAGCTTGTAGATATCCTGGAATTCAGCAGCCTCGGTCGAGGCCGTGCCCGTCATGCCGGCGAGCTTGTCATAGAGCCGGAAATAGTTCTGGAAAGTGATCGAGGCCAGCGTCTGATTTTCAGGCTGGATGCGGGTCTTTTCCTTCGCCTCGATGGCCTGATGCAGGCCTTCAGACAGACGACGCCCCTGCATCATCCTGCCGGTGAATTCGTCAATCAGAACGACTTCGTTATTCTTGACGATATAGTCCTTGTCACGCTGGAACAGCTTGTGGGCCCGAAGCGCCTGATTGGCGTGATGTACGAGGGTGATGTTCGCGGGCTCGTAGAGCGAGCCCTGAAGGACGCCCGCTTCCGTCAGCAGTTCTTCGATCTTTTCATTGCCTTCTTCGCTGAACACCACGGAGCGCTGCTTTTCGTCGTGGGTGTAGTCCCCGGCCGCGAGGCGAGGGATGAGGCTGTCGATGATCTGATAAAGTTCGGACCGATCGTCAGTTGGGCCGGAAATGATCAGCGGCGTCCGGCTTTCGTCGATGAGGATCGAATCCACCTCGTCGACCATTGCGAAGCGGTGACCCCTCTGGACCATGTCCGCCAGCGAGTACTTCATGTTGTCGCGAAGATAGTCGAAACCGAACTCGTTATTGGTGCCGTATGTGATGTCGCAGGCGTAGGCCAGGCGCCGCTGGTTGTCGTCCAGTCCGTGGACGATCTTGCCGACCGACATTCCCAGGAAGCGATAAATGCGTCCCATCCAGTCGGCATCGCGATTGGCGAGATAGTCGTTCACGGTGATGACGTGCACGCCCTTGCCCTCAAGGGCGTTGAGATAGACCGGCGCTGTCGCGACAAGGGTTTTTCCTTCGCCGGTTCTCATTTCGGCGATGGCCCCTGAATTGAGCACCATGCCCCCTATGAGCTGAACGTCGAAATGTCGCAGGCCCAAAGTACGCTTTGAGGCCTCCCGAACGGTTGCGAAGGCTTCCGGCAGGATATCGGACAACTTCGCCCCATTGGCGATCTGCTGCCGAAAATCCCGTGTTCGCTGCTTGAGCGCCTCGTCGGAGAGGGCCTCGGTCACCGGCTCGAGGGCGTTGATCCGCTGGACTAGCGCCTTGTATGGACGGATTTTTCGGTCATTAACCGAACCAAGAAGTTTCTGGGCGATCCCGAACATTCACGCCTACCCGCTGTCAGCCCTCCGCGACGATCGCGGTGTGCGATGCTATAAACCGGACCTGACGTTAGAGCGCCAGTCAGGGTTTGATCGCGCCAGCGGGATAACTCCCTCGACTTGCGCATCCGCGAGACGTAAGGACCACCCTACCCGGTGTCAATCCGACCACTGGATAGCCGAGACTGCTTGATGACAGTTTAAACAGCTTGAGGAGCAGGCGGAATGGTTTTTGGCGCGCGAGTAGGGGCAGGTCTGTTCGCGCTGGCTCTGGTCCTGGCGGGGTGCGAGAGAGCGCCGCAGGCCGTGGTCGAGACCGCCGTAGAGGATGAGGCTGTCGCTGCGCGAGTGGACGACGAGACCATTTATGTGTCCGAAGTGCGCCTAGAGGCTGAAGCCCAGGGGCTCCTGGACGGAGGTAAGGACCTTGAGCCGGACAGCGCGGAGTTCAACCGGATCCTCGATCAGCTGATCGACGTGAAGCTCCTAGCGATCGAGGCCAAGAAGCGTCGGCTGGACGAGGACCCGCAGTCTCGTCACCGCCTGCAGGCCGCGCGCGAGCATATTCTCGGAAATATATTAATGGAAACGGTGGTTTCAGAGCGGGTTGACGAGGCCGCAATACGCAAGATGTACGAGGCCCAGATTGCGATCTGGGACTTGGGGGAGGAAGCCCGTGTAAGGCACATACTGGTGGCGTCGCGGGCGGATATCGATGCGGTCATGGCTCAGCTGGCCCGTGGGGCGGATTTCGCGGTTCTGGCATCGCGTGTCTCGATCGACGAGACGACGCGTCTTGAGGGCGGAGATCTGGGGTACATGACCGAGGAAGACGCCCCGCCTGAGATCGCGGCCGTCATCCGGTCCACTCCCGCGGGGGGACTGTCCAGGCCCTTCCAGACGGAAGACGGCTGGCATGTGGTTAAGATCGAGGAGCGGCGCAAGGAGCAGCCCCCGGGCCTCGAGGAATTGCGAGAGCCCATTCTCAAGCATCTGACCATGGTTCAGATTGGCGAGGTTCTGAAGGAGCTTCGGACCCAGGCGCGCATCGAAAAACTCACCTCTCCCCAGAACTCCTCGATTGACGCCGCGGATCCGTTCGACCTGGCGCCTGTTGAGAAACCGAAGGCGCCGCTGGCGGGGTTTGAAAGCGCGAGTCCTTATCTCGAGGGCGATGAAGGCAAGGCGCTGTCCGACCCCCTTCCGTCTTCGGCCGGTTCCGGGCAGGCAACGCCCTCCACCGCGACGACCGAGGAGACGACCCGTCCGTGAGCAGCGCTAAGGAATTTCCTGTCTCTCCCCTGGCCCCCTCGAGGTTTCCTGACCTTCCCCAGGTCGGAGGCATGATCCTGTCGACGGCCTCACTTGGCCTTTATCGCGGGGCCTCGAGGGACGACCTGCTTCTGGTGCATTTTCCCGACGGCGCGTCGGCTGGGGGCGTATTCACCACGTCCCTTACGCGGTCGGCTGACGTGGACTGGTGCCGGGAAGCGCTGGCTTCGGGAGGAGGGCGGGCAAAGGTTCTGGTGGTGAACGCCGGCAACTCAAATGCGTTCACCGGCGCCGCCGGAGTGGCGAAGAACCGTGCGACGGTGGAGACCGCCTCTCGCCTTGCAGGCTGTTCGCCCGATCACGTCTTTCTGGCGGCGACGGGCGTGATCGGAGAGCCGCTGGACCCGGGGCTGGTCTCCGGCGGAGTTGCGAAGGCGTGGCCGACGATGGCGCCGCCGGATTGGGAGCGTGCGGCCAACGCCATCCGAACAACGGATACGTTCGCCAAGGCCTCCGGAGCCAGGGCTCGGGTGGGATCGGCAAGCGTGGCGATCGCGGGGTTTGCCAAGGGATCGGGCATGATCGCTCCGAATATGGCGACGACGCTGAACTACGTTTTCACGGACGCCGCCCTCTCGCCCTCTGCGGTTCAGACACTGATTGCCCGCTATTGCGACCTGACTTTCAACTGCATCACTGTCGACGGGGATACCTCAACGTCCGATACGCTTATGATCTTCGCCACCGGGGCCTCTGGAGGCGATGTGATCCTTGATGCGGACGATCCATTGCTTGCTGAATTCCGGGAGGCTCTGCACGGGGTCCTGAAAGATCTCGCTCTTCAGATAGTCAGGGATGGTGAGGGCGCCGGGAAGCTGATCGAAATCAGCGTCTCCGGTGCGAGGGACGACCGATCTGCGAAGACCATGGCTGCGTCCATAGCTAATTCCCCGCTGGTCAAGACAGCGATTGCGGCGGGGGATGCGAACTGGGGTCGCGTCGTCATGGCTGTCGGAAAGGCCGGCGAGCCGGTCGATCGGGACCTATTGTCTATCTGGTTCGGCGATCATCGGGTGGCGCGGGAGGGTGCGCGGGATCCGGATTACAGCGAAGCGCTGGCCACCGCTGCCGTCGCGGGCCCCGAGGTGATGATCCGCGTCGACGCAGGGATCGGCGGGGGATGCGCGACGGTTTGGACGTGCGATCTCACGGATGGATATGTAAAGATCAATGGCGCCTACAGAAGCTGAACGCTCCTTGAAGCCCCTCCAGACATCCGCCTCCGTCGGGATCAGGGTGGTGACTGTTGTCGCTGCGGCGCTCGTTCGTTCCGATCTCCGACTTCTCCTGTCGCAGCGGCCTGAGGGCAAGCCGATGGCCGGTCTGTGGGAGCTTCCCGGCGGAAAGCTTGAGGTCGGAGAGACCCCCCGGACTGGCCTGATCCGAGAGCTCAGAGAGGAGCTCGCGATTGAGGTGGACCCGGCCGACCTCTCTCCATTCGCCTTCGCGTCTCATGACTACCCGTCTTTTCATCTCCTGATGCCAGTTTTTCTGTGTCGAAAATGGTCGGGGGAGGTGCGAGGAGCGGAGGGGCAGGCGTTTCGCTGGGTGGCGCCGGAAGAGCTGGCTGATTATCCGACCCCGGAAGCGGATATCCCATTGATCGCCCGTTACTTGGAGTGGTCGCGCCCCTGAGCCGTCGGTACGTCCTGTATCCGTTCAGGTCGCGGCGAGGTCTGTTCGCCAGCCGAGCGCTCGCTCACTCCCAGCGCGTCGGCGAGGCGCACCGATGCGCTTCCAGGTCGTTTGGGCTTGGGCTGGTCCGGGGCGGGCGCCCAGCCTGACATGGCGATCATGTCGAATGTCGCACGCACACGTCCGTCAGCATCGCTGAAGCGTTCCTTGTAGATATCCATGGCTCGCAGGAGTATCTGACGCGTTAGCGGCGGAGCGGAGCGGTTCGCGAATGCGGCGGTTTCACCCATCCCCCTCAGATCGAGCAGGAGCCGCATCGGTTCGCCGTATCGAACGGTGATCCTGTCGAGGTCGCTGACCGGCATAGCGAAGCCGGCTCGCTGAAGCAGGCCGGCGCCATCGATCACATCGAGAGTGGGAGAGACGCGAGAGCCCGCCCCGCCCCGGATTTCCTCCTCCGCACTGAGAAGGGCCGAACGCAGCTCATGCAACGTGCGTCCCCCTGGCAGTATGCCGACAAACAGACCGTCCGGCTTGAGACAGCGGCGTATCTGGATCAGCGTTCCGGGAAGGTCGTTCACCCAGTGCAGGCAAACGGCGGAAACGACGAGATCGAACGAGCCGTCTCCGAACGGCAGGGCTTCCTCGTCAGCCGCCGTCCCGAGCGGCGCCGTCACGCAGGCCTCCGAGATATCGCAGCCATAGATATCCCCGATGCGGCCCCTGAGCTCCTCGCTCTTGCCGAGTGCGCGGGAAAGCGCATCGTCCCGGGCTCCGATCTCGAGCACGCGCGTGAAGGTGCGGTTGACCGCCGAGAGGCGGGAGACGATGTCCTCGCAGGCGGCGCGTCGGAGAAAGTCGTATGAGGCGAACCCCGCCTGTGTTCTTCGCCGTCGTGCTTGCAGGAGACGCCTGTCGAAGACGTTCATGGGATTCGACGGAGGAAGATGGTGCGTAGACGGCATCACAGCCCTCTCGTCTGTGTCGGACTCACAGGCCCGAATCTGCGTCGGCGGATAGAAAGTCGTTGTGCGACGACGACATTGCAGAGACCCTTTGTGATCCCATATACATGCTTCGCAATGCTAAAAGGGCGTTCCGTGGCGAAAGTTGAGATTTATACGCGTGATTTTTGCGGATATTGCGCCCGCGCCAAGGCCCTTTTGGCCTCCAAGGGGGTCGCTTTTGAAGAAATCGATGCAGGTTCTAACCCGGACAGGCGTCGAGAGATGATTACGCGTTCCGGGGGAGGTTCGACCTATCCCCAGATCTTCATAAATGGAGCTCATGTCGGCGGATGTGACGATCTGCATGATCTTGACGCGCGCGGACGTCTCGATCCGATGCTGGTGACGCCGGGTTGATGCTGAGAGGGGATCGCCGGACGTGATTCGTTATGCGCTCGTCTGCGCCGGTGAGCATGAGTTCGAGGCTTGGTTCTCGAACTCCTCGGCGTTTGATGAACAAAAGTCCTCCCAGCTTCTGGAGTGTCCTGTCTGCGGATCCTCAGATGTGAGAAAGCAGATCATGGCGCCGGCTGTCCGTGATAGCGGAGAAAAGGCGGGTCGCTCTCAGTCTCCGGAGGCGGAGGCGGCGCGAATTGCAGGCGAGATACGGCGAAAGATTGCCAGCACGCATGATTATGTCGGCGATCGTTTCGCCGAGGAGGCGCGCTCCATGTACTACGGCCAGACGGAGCAGAGGCCGGTTTGGGGCGAAGTGGCGCCTGAGACAGCCCGCGAGCTGATCGAGGAGGGCGTTCCGGCTATTCCGCTTCCCAAGCCCTTTGCACCGGATCCGCCGAAGAAACGCTCGGAGATCAATTAGCGGGAAGATACTGGTGGGGTTGCCGGGTGAAGGAATTCAGGCGGGCCGGCTGGCGCACATCATGTAGTTGACCCCTGTGTCTGAACTGATCGACCATCGATCTGTGAGCGGGGAATAGGAGACCCCTATCGGATCCTGGACATCCAGTCCGGAGGCTGACAGGGCCGCCCTTGCTTCCGCTGGAGTTACGAATTTCGACCAGTCGTGGGTTCCTGGGGGAAGCCAGCGCAGAACCCGCTCAGCGCCGACGATCGCGAGGGCGAAGGCGCGGGCCGTGCGATTAAGGGTTGCCACGATCAGGAGCCCCCCGGGGCGCACCAGCTTTGCGCAGTCCGCGAGGAATCTCGCCGGGTCGATCACGTGCTCGACGACCTCCAGAGACAGCACGAGATCGTAGGTATGAGCGCCCTCCGCCAGCAGTCCCTCGACAGCGCCCACCCGGTAGTCGATCGTAAGACCCGCCCCCTCCGCATGGACCATAGCCGCCTTGATGTTGGCGTCGCCTGCGTCGAGGCCCGTCACTCGCGCCCCCATGCGCGCCAGGGGCTCGCTGACCAGCCCCCCGCCGCACCCGATGTCGATGACGCTGAGACCCTGGAGAGGGAGTTGGGCCGGCGCGTTAAGAGCGAAATGGCTCCGGGCTTTGTCCCTGATAAAGGTCAGGCGGGTGGGGTTGAACTTGTGGAGCGGAGCGAATTTGCCCTGATCCGACCACCAGTCAGCCGCCATGGCCCTGAATTTATCGATTTCCGCCGGGTCCACGCTGGGCGCCGTTGGGATCGTCTCGTCACGAAGAAGGGTCTTGCCCATGGCGATTCTTTGCTTATTCCGTCTGCCGGCCGGATAGTTCGGCGATTACATCTGCGTCTGAGGGTCGAAAGCGCTTTCCTTCGTTCCCCAACGAGCCCTAGAAGTGGGGCGCGAGGGGCGGCGGGGTCAAGCCGCGGCGCGGCCCGTTCGGGATGAGTTTTGTACGTGGCGGTTTGAGGGGCGGATGCGTTAATGAAGCGCACGGTGCTGAAATTCGGCGGCACATCGGTCGCAAATCTGGAGCGGATCGCTCGCGTCGCCGATATTGTGGCGGCGCGGCAGGCCGAGGCGGGCGGTCTTGCGGTAGTGGTCTCGGCCATGTCTGGGACAACCAATCAGCTTGTCGACTGGGCTCGCGGAGCGGCCGGGGACGACCTCCAGGGCGAGGCGTTCGACGATGAGTACGACGTGGTCGTGGCCTCCGGCGAGCAGGTGACAAGCGGGCTTTTGGCGCTCGCCTTGAGGCGAAGGGGGCTCAGGGCCCGATCCTGGCTGGGATGGCAGCTCGCATTGAAGACGGACGATGCTCACGGCAAGGCTCGGATCATGGGCTTCGAGGGCGAGGACTTTTTGCGATCGGTCGATTCCGGAGAAATCGCCGTCGTCGCGGGCTTCCAGGGCGTCGATGATCGCGGGCGGGTCTCCACCCTCGGGCGAGGCGGGTCCGATACGAGCGCTGTCGCTGTCGCGGCCGCCCTCAAGGCGGATCTATGCGATATTTATACGGACGTGGATGGCGTCTACACCACCGATCCGAGGATCGTCGCCAAGGCGAGGCGTCTCGAAAAGATTTCGTACGAGGAGATGCTCGAGCTGGCCTCACTCGGTGCAAAAGTCCTTCAGACGCGGTCGGTCGAGCTGGCGATGAACCACCGGGTGCCTGTGCGGGTGTTGTCGAGTTTTGAGGGAGCTGTCCCGGCGCCGGGCGCCGGAACGCTCGTTTGTGATGAGGATCAGATCGTGGAAAAGCAGGTTGTCTCGGGTGTCGCCTATTCTCGGGACGAGGCCAAATTCACGCTTATCGGCGTGGAGGATCATCCAGGTGTCGCTGCGGTCATTTTCGGCGAGCTTGCCGATGCGGGCGTGAATGTCGACATGATCGTTCAGGCAAGCGCCAAGTCCGAGGGACGTCAGAATATCGTCTTCACCGCGCCGGACCGCGACGCGCCGCATGCGCGGCAGGTGCTCGAAAAGGCTCGCGAGAAGATCGGCTACGAGAACCTGCTTGTGGCCCGCGATGTGGCCAAGGTTTCGGTGATCGGCGTCGGCATGAGAAGCCATGCAGGCGTGGCTAAGACAATGTTCGAGGCGTTGTCTGCGAAGGGCATCAATATTCAGGTTATTTCCACATCGGAAATCAAGATTTCCGTTCTTATAGACGCCTCCTACACTGAGTTGGCCGTTCGGGCGCTTCACACCGCCTACGGACTGGATGGGGACTGAACGACCGCAGGCCTCGTCTCGGAACTGTCCGGACGTCGAGGAGGCGGGTCAGGGGCTGATTGAGGGTCCCGAACAGGAGCGGCTTTGAGCGATCGGAGCAGATCTGGCGACAAGGGCGGGGCGCACCCCCCCCGAGCTCCGTCTGGGGGCGGCGCGAGGCTGTTGCTGAGCCGTCTCAGACAGCTCATGGCGCGCCAGGGGCAGGACCAGCAGAAGCTTGACCAGGTGGTGGAGCTGGTCAGCAAGACGATGGTCGCGGATGTCTGTTCGATCTATCTGAGCAATGAAGACAAGTCGTTGACCCTGATGGCGACCCAGGGGCTTCGAAAAGAAGCCGTGGGACGAACGCGACTGGCTGAAAATGAAGGGCTGGTAGGCCTCGTTTCCGCCACGACCCGTCCTTTGCGACTGACGGACGCCTTTTCCCACCCCCGCTTTTCCTATCGGCCGGAGACGGGTGAGGACCCCTTTCATTCCTTTCTCGGCGTGCCCATCCTTCGCGGCGGACGCGTGCTGGGGGTTCTGGTCGTCCAGAATCGCACTGAGCGGGCCTATGATGACGAGGAGGTCGAAGCCCTTCAGACCATCGCGATGGTGCTTGCCGAGCTTGTCGCCGGAGCTGCTGACGCTCTAAGCGCAGGGCTTCGACAGACGCGGCCCGTCGAGATCCGGGGACGGACCCTGAATGAGGGCCTCGCTATCGGTCGTGCGCATCTTTACGACCCCGTTGTTCCGCCTGCTCGCCTGTTCGCGGCGGATCCGGATCTTGAGGAGCATAGGCTGAACGAGGCGCTCGAGGCGCTTCGTAACTCCATCGACGGGATGCTGACACGCGCAGGTCCGGTTCTTTTTGGGGAAAGTCGGGACGTCCTCGAGACCTATCGTCTCTTCGCGCACGATCCGTCCTGGGAGGCGCGGCTGGTCGAGGCGGTTCGCTCGGGCCTCTCGGCCGAAGCAGCGGTCGATCGTGTTCGTCGTGAGCATCGAGCGAGGCTGGAAAGCGCCCGCGATAGTCTCGTTCGAGAGCGCCTTCATGATCTTGAGGATTTGGAGAACCGGCTGTTGAGGCAGCTGGCTGGAGAAGACGCCGCCCGGCGCGAGTCTCCCCCCGGCGCGGTCCTTGTCGCAAGTCGCCTGGGCCCCGCGGAACTTCTCGAGTATCGGGACGCGGAACTGGCTGGCGTTCTCCTGGAGGAGGCGGGTGCCGGGTCTCACGCGGCGATTGTCGCCCGCGCTCTGGGCGTTCCCGCCATCGGGGGGCTGACGGGGCTTGTGACGCGCGTCGAGGAGGGTGATTCGATTGTCATAGACGCCGACGGCTCGCTTGTTCACATTCGTCCCGGACCCGAGATCGTCGCCAATTACCAGGCCCGGATCGCGCTGTCTGATGAGAAGCTGGCGGCCCTGTCTCGGCTGAGAGACGAGCCCGCGCGCACCCTCGATGGGGTCGATGTCGACTTGTTCATTAATGCCGGCCTGTCGTTCGATCTGGATCATCTCGACGAGGTTGGGGCCAAAGGAGTGGGCCTGTTCCGGACCGAATTCCAGTTTATGGCTTCGGAAACCATGCCCAGTCTCGAGGAGCAGTCGTCATTCTACAAGTCGGTCATCGACCGTGCTGGCGATCGACCTGTGACCTTCCGAACCATCGATCTGGGGGGAGATAAGGTCGCCCCGTTCATGGGGCGCCGTGAGCGTGAGGAGAACCCAGCGCTGGGGTGGCGTGCGCTGCGTATGGCCCTGGATCATCCCTTTTTCTTCCGGCGACAGCTCAGAGCGCTGATCCGGGGCGCCAGGCGCAAGACGTTGCGTCTTATGTTCCCTATGGTCACCACCGTCGAGGAATTTGAAGCTGCGAGACGCCTGCTTGATTCGGAAATGGAGTGGGCGATCAAGTTCGGCCGCGATTTGCCGGACAAGCTGTTCGTTGGAGCTATGGTTGAAACCCCCTCGCTCGCCTTTTCCATCGACAGCCTGAAGGGGAAGGCCGATTTCCTCTCCGTGGGCACCAATGATCTGATGCAGTTCTTTTTCGCGGCGGACAGAGACAATGCCCGTGTCACAAATCGGTACGATATCCTGAGCCGGCCAGCGATGAGACTGCTGCAGCGGATCCGGCAAAGGGCCGATGATGCCGACCTGCCGATCACCGTTTGCGGAGAAAGCGGCGGTCGCCCCCTGGAGGCGCTGGCTCTGCTGGGTCTGGGTTACAGGCGCCTTTCGATGCAGGCCACCCGTATCGGCCCGATGAAGCTTTTGATCCGCTCCATCGACATGTCCGAGTTGGCGCCGCGCGTGCATGCGGCTTTGGAGGGGGGCGCATCGTCTCTACGTGACGAAATGTTAAGTGTTGCGCGTGACTTCGAGCTTAAGATTTAAGTTGTTGTAAACCACCGCACGTCTTAACTATTGTTACACTCCGTTTGGGCGGCGACCCACAAGCGGAACGGTGTGTCCTTTCGGGACGTGACGTTGCGGTGACGGGCAAAAAATGAGCGGCGTGGCGAAAGACGAACTGGATCCGGTAGAGAACGAACAGATCACGGCCAGCGCGCCTGCGGTGGACGAGGAGCCGGACGGCGTTTCAGATCCCGCCTCCGAAGCCGGAGGTCCCCGATCAGAGGCTGCCGACGCCGACAGTCGTAATCTTCGCCGAACAGCTCCCCACCTTCGCGTCGTCTCGGACAACGACCCTGTCGACGCGGGTTATCCTGAGCCCGCCCTTCGCTTGGGCGCCGTGATGCGACTGGCCCGCGAGAATCTGGGTCTGACCCTGGAGCAGGTGTCGAAGGATACGAGGATCCATCTCACCCATCTCCGGGCGATTGAAGACATGCTTCCTAATCTCCTGGGAGCGCCTGTTTATGCGAAGGGTTACATCCGCAATTACGCCCGGCATCTGAAGCTGGACCCCGACGCCACCCTGGCTCGCTATCTCTCGGAGTGCGCCATTCTGGCGGATCCCGAAAAGCAGGAGATTGCTCCCCCGGCCACCGCCCGGCGCCTGCCTCTGGCTTTGCCCGTTCTTGGCATGCTGGTGGTGTCTCTGGTGGTGGGGGGCGGCGTCTTTTTGTTCATGAACGACGGCCCCGAACCTTCCGAAGTCACTGCCGCCCGTCCTGCCGCTCCGGCCGCCCAGGAAGCCGCTGGTCCTGTGATCGAGGCCCCGGCCCTGAGGCTCGTCGCCCTGAAGAGGGCGCGGGTGGAGGTTCGCGGATCGGATGGAACCAAGTTTGTGGCGCGTTTCTTTTCTCCGGGAGAAAGCTACTCTCCGCGGGTGAACGCCGGTTGGACGGTCACAACCGAAGATGGCACCGCCTTCGAGTGGCGTCTGGGGGAGGCCTCTCTTGGGCCGCTCTCGGCTCTGCCTGGTCCCGTCTATGCGCAGAGCGTCGATTCCGCTCTGGGTCGAACGCCTGTTATTGTCGAGGCCCCGCCCACTCAATCATTGGCGCCTTCGGCGTCTGATCCGCTTGCGAGGCCGTCCGTTCCGGCGACGACCAGCCGGCCGGCCGCCGTTTCGAGGCCCGCTGCGGCTCCTGCGCCGTCCGCGACGACATCGCCTCCGGTGATCGGAGCGCCGCCCAAGCCCATGCCGACCGAGCCGGCGCCGGCTGCTGCGGCGACGGACCCTTCTATTTTGGCCTATCCGGCGAATTAGGCTCCGCCTCTCCGGTTGGGCGAGGACAGCTTGTATGTTCAGGATGATTATCGTCTCGACGTCCGGACGTCGTTGACCGAGGATCGAAACTGATGAGCGGTGATCTCCATCACATTCGTCCCTGGAGACGCATTGAACGGCGTCGTTCGAGGCAGATTCGGGTGGGGTCGGTCCTCGTCGGCGGCGATGCGCCGATTTCTGTGCAGTCGATGACCAACACGCCGACCGCCGACGCGGGCGCCACCATTGATCAGATCCGTCGACTTGAGGAAGCCGGGGCGGATATCGTTCGTGTCTCCTGTCCTGACGAAGACTCGACCGCTGCGATGGCCCGGATTGTAAAGTCGGTTAAGGCGCCGATCGTTGCCGACATCCATTTTCATTATCGGCGGGCGATCGAGGCTGCGAAGGCCGGGGTTGCGGCGCTCCGCATAAATCCCGGAAACATCGGGTCTCCCGCTCGTGTCCGAGAGGTTGTGCAAGCGGCCCGAGACCATGGATGCTCGATGAGAATTGGGGTCAACGCCGGCAGTCTTGAGCGACATCTTCTGGAGAAGTATGGCGAGCCCTGTCCGCAGGCGATGGTCGAGAGCGCCCTCGATCACGCACGGATCCTCGAGGATCATGATTTTCGCGAGTACAAGATTTCCGTAAAGGCGTCTGATGTTTTCATGACTGTCGCGGCCTATCAGCTTCTTGCTGAAGCCACGGATGCTCCGTTGCATCTTGGCGTCACCGAGGCGGGGGGGCTGCGTACCGGATCGGTGAAGTCCGCCATTGGTCTGGGCAGTCTTCTGTGGGCGGGCGTCGGCGACACCATCCGCGTATCGCTGTCGGCGGATCCTGTCGAAGAGATCAAGGTCGGCTATGACATTCTGAAATCTCTTGGGATCAGGACCCGGGGGGTGAATATCATCTCCTGTCCGTCGTGCGCTCGGCAGGGGTTCGATGTCATCTCGACGGTCGAGTCTCTGGAGAAACGGCTCGCACATATCTCCGAACCTATATCGCTTTCGATCATCGGTTGTGTCGTGAACGGTCCAGGAGAGGCCGCCATGACCGACCTGGGTTTCACGGGCGGAGGCAAGGATGCCGGCATGATGTACGTATCCGGGCGCCCCGATCACAAAGTGTCGAACGCTGAAATGATAGATCGCATCGTTGCGGCCGTTGAGGCGAAGGCGGAGGCTCTGAAGGCGGATCGGCAGAACGCAGGATGAAGTCCTGCCTGAGCCCGGGGCGGACGTCCCAGGGCTGGGCGGCGGAGGCTAAGGATGGGATCGCGGGCAACATGCGGATCGGTTCTGTCCATCGCATTGTTCATCCTTACGGGCTGCACGCCGCTCGGCCTTAATACCGCCCGGTCGGATACAAACGGCCTTCCGCCTGCAGCTCCGCCCATTATAGCGCCTGAACAAGGCAGCTCACTTTCTTCGCCTGAAATCTGGGGCGAGCACCGCAAAGCGTACCTTCGAGGAGCCTTTGAAGCATGGGTCTACGGACCGGTACCTTCAGAGCTCCGCGCTGTAGAGATCGCGCGACGGACAGTCGACGAGGCTTATGCCGGCGGTCTTGGGATCCTGGAGGAGGTGGAGGTGAGGGTTGGCGAGGGGCCGCAAGCTCCGACCTTTCACATCGCCCTTGCTACGCCCAGATCGGTCCCGCCAGGAATGCGCTCGCCCCTCATCGTCGGCGAGAATTTTTGCGGCAATCCGACGATCGCGGAAGCGCCGTCCCTCTCCCCCCCAAAGAACGGAGAGGGGTGTTCGGCGACCGGAGCTGTCGGGGCGGTTCTCAGAGCGATATTCGGCAGGCACATTCTTGAAAGTCCCAATGAGGAGATTCTCAGGCGGGGATATGCCTACGCCAATGTCTATCCTGGCGAGCTCGTGGCGGATAATCCGCGACGAGCGCGGAGCGATCTCGAAGTGTTCAGCGCGCTTCTTCCCGAATCGCGCCGCCCGCGAGGCGCCATAGCCGTTTGGGCCGCCGCCTTTGGATGGTCGCTCGACGTCCTCGAGGAGGACCCGCGGATTGATCCGGCGAGAACGGCGATTTACGGCCATTCCCGGCATGGAAAGGCGGCTCTGCTCGCCGGCGCTTTAGACAGCCGGATTGAGGCTGTGATCGCCCATCAGTCTGGCCGTGGAGGGGCCTCTCTCACGCGTTCTCGCACCGGCGAGACTCTGACGCGAATTACGTCCTCCTATCCTCATTGGTTCGACCCGAATTTCGTGCGTTTCGGCATGAGACCGGACGATCCTCCGATCGATCAGCATATGCTCATCGCTATGCTGGCTCCTCGCCCTGTTTTGCTTGGAAACGGATGGCGAGATGTATGGTCGGACCCCAATAGCGCCTTTCGAGCAGCCGCTGGGGCGACGGTTGTCTATGACCTGCTGGGGGTTCCCGGTCTGACTCAGAGAGGGATGTCCGATCAGTCTTCGGAAGGAGCGATCGATTACTACATTCGGCCTGGCGGTCATGGCGTCACCGAGGGGGATTGGAAGCGGTTCATGGATTTTCTGGATCATCGTCTGCGCTGATCGTCACGGTCTGGGCGGCAGTCGTCGGTTGAAGCAGGGTCATTTCCCGCCTCTGGACCTCTCCGTCGGGCTGGCGCATACCGACGCCTCGTCGCCGCCCGACTGAGGATGTTCATGGCCAGGTTGTCTGAAGGCCGAATTCAGCAGCTCATCGACAGGTTCGAGGAAGTGGAGGCGCGTATGAGCGTCGCCGCCGACACCCGTGAGATCGTCAGGCTTTCCAAAGAGCATGCCGAGTTGCGACCCGTCGCTGAGATGGCGCGCACCGTCCTTTCGATGCGCGCCCAACTCGCCGAGACCGAGGCGATGCTTCAGGATCCTGATGCCGATCGCGAGCTTGTCGACCTTGCGTATGAGGAGGTTGGAGATCTCAGAGGCAGGTTGCCCGGGCTAGAGCGAGAGATGCAGCTTATGTTGGCTCCAAAGGATGCTGACGATGAGGCCAGCGCGGTTCTGGAAGTGCGCGCCGGGACTGGGGGAGATGAAGCCGCGTTGTTCGCGGGAGATCTTTTCCGCATGTATCAGCGCTATGCTCAGGGGCGCGGTTGGCAGGTCGAGCTGGTCTCAGCCTCGGAAGGCGAGGCGGGCGGTTACAAAGAGATCATCGCATCGGTGACCGGGCAGGGTGTGTTCGGATGGCTGAAATTCGAAAGCGGCGTGCATCGAGTTCAACGAGTTCCGACCACCGAGGCGAGCGGACGAATTCACACCTCGGCGGCGACGGTGGCGGTGCTTCCCGCCCCTGAGGAAGTCAACATCGACGTCCGGCCTGAGGATATCCGTCTGGACACCATGCGCGCGTCCGGCTCAGGGGGGCAGCATGTCAACAAGACCGATTCCGCCGTTCGTATCCTTCACATTCCTACCGGCATCATCGTCACGTCGTCCGAGAAGTCCCAGCATTATAACCGGGCCAAAGCTATGGAGGTGCTGAAGATCCGGCTGTATGAGCGGGAGCGGGCCGCTAAGGACGCCGCTCGTTCAGAAGCCAGAAAATCGCAGATCGGGTCCGGTGACCGGTCTGAACGGATCAGGACTTATAATTTCCCGCAGGGTCGCGTCACGGATCACAGAATCAATCTGACGCTGCACAAGCTGCCGGAAGTTCTCGCAGGCGACGGCCTTCAGGAGCTGCTGGACGCTCTGATCGCTGAGGACCAGGCCGAGCGGCTGGCGGCGCTCGAGATGGAGGGCTGACGATGCCGGGTCTTTTGGCCTCGATCTTCAGGCATCCGGTCAAGGGGCTCTCCCCGGAGCTTCTGGAACGGGTGGCGCTTGAGCCCGACGGAGCGTTGCCGAACGACCGGAGGTACGCCGTAGAGGTGGGCCATTCCGGCTTCAATCCTGCAGCACCCGCCCATGTGTCTAAGATGAAGTTCGTAGTTCTGGCGAGGTTTCCCGAACTCGCCCGCTTGCGGACGCGCCTCCATGAGGCCTCAGGCGTATTTCGGGTAGAGGACGCCTATGGGTTTGGGGTCGACGTTCCGCTGGATCGGGAGGAAGGACGAGCTGCGCTCTCCCAGTTTCTCGAGGCCTACCTCTCCAGTTCCGTTGAATCGCAAATGCGTGTTCTGGAGGCGCCCCGCGGCCACATGTTTTCCGATCATCCCGCTGGGCGTGTGTCTGTTGTGAACCTCGCGAGTGTCAGACTTCTCGAACAGGCCGTGGGCCGTCCCGTCGACCCACTCCGATTTCGCGCAAATCTTTTTGTCGACGGGTTGGCGCCCTTTGCAGAAGACGACTGGACTATTGGGAGCACTCTTCGGATTGGCGAGCTGGAGTTCAGGGTGATCTCCCCTATCGTCCGCTGTGTCGCCACGCATGTTGACCCCTCTACCGGCGAGATCGACATTGATCTGGTGGACCAACTGAGGAGGGTCTTTGACCGAACAACGATGGGAACCTACCTAGCCGTTACGCGCGGGGGGCTGCTGAAGGTCGGCGATGAGATGCACGCGTCGTGACCGCGCATAAACAGACCTGGCTCGACGCTCTTCACCACGCGAGTCGCCAATTGCGGGAAGCGGGGATTGAGGCCCCGCTCAGGGATGCCCGTCTGCTTCTCAGCGAAGTTCTCGGAGCGGATTCGGCCCGTCTGATCCTTATGGAAACAGATCCGGTCTCAGAAGCGGAATTAGATCGCTTCTCTGAGATGGTGACGAGGCGGGCTGCGGGCGAGCCTGTGTCCCGGATAAAGGGACGCAGAGAGTTTTACGGGCGGGAGTTTCAGGTCGGACCCGGCGTCCTCGACCCGAGGCCCGACACCGAGGTCCTGGTGGACGCCTGTCTCGCTCGTCTGCCCCGAGGGGGACGGCTGCTCGACCTTGGAGCGGGTTCAGGTTGCATCCTCCTGTCGGTTCTAGCTGAGCGATCCGACGCATCTGGTGTCGGGATCGACATCTCGGAAACCGCGCTGGCCATTGCGCAGACGAACGCGCAGGATATCTGCCCGGGAGAGCGCGTTGCATTTTATCTCGCCGATTGGACGCGCCGGGACTGGACGGATTGCGTGTCAGGCTCGGCGTTCGATATCGTGGTGTCCAACCCCCCTTACATTCCCTCAGCGGACATAGCTGATCTGGGGCGTGACGTACGTTCGTTTGATCCGCTTCTGGCCCTCGATGGCGGACGTGACGGGTTGGACGCCTATCGTCGGATCGTCTCGGCGGCGCCGGGCTTGGTATGTCCCGGCGGCTGGCTTATTTTTGAGGTCGGAATCGGTCAGGCCGGAGATGTCACGGCCTTGGTCGCCGCCGCCGGCTTCTCTGATCTGGGGGCGTTGCGCGATCTCACCGGTCGCAGGCGGGCTGTTATTGGTCGACGTCCCGAATCCAGGGGCTGAAGCGCTGTCATCGGGGTGGCTCATCAAATCGCTTGGCGGTCCCAGCTAAACAGGATAAGACAAACCCACGGTATCGCTTCGCGTTTTTGCCAATGGTGGGAATGGTCGCGGCCGGGCGCTGTCGCAATATGGCGAAGCCCAATTCCCTCAAGCGGGGCGTTATCTATTGAAACAGGATGGTTTTATGAAGCGTCAGCGGGGGCGCGGACGTAAGCCCGGTGGTGGCGGAGGCGGCGGAGGCGGTGGTGGAAACCACGGCAATCGGCCGTTGGAAAGCAACGGACCGGAGGTCAAGATCCGCGGGACGGCGGCCCAGATCTACGAGAAGTATTCACAATACGCTCGCGACGCGCAGTCTTCGGGCGATCGGGTGAAGACTGAGAATTATCTCCAGCACGCCGAACACTATTACCGCATTATGGCCGCGACGATGCCGCGCGAACAGCGCATGCAGCAGGCCGAGAACCCGGGCTTTAGTTCGGGCGGCGGTTATGAGCGGGACACGGAAGAGCCGACCTCTGAGGCGACAGGCGGCTCAGAACACTCCGAGGCTGAGGCGCAGACTGCGGTCTCGGTGTCCGAAACGGGATCTTCCGATATGGCGGATTCGGATGCGGAGGAGGCGGACGGACGCGGAGACGACGATCTGGAGGTCTCGGCTGCGGGCGATCGCCCAGAGGGGCATGTGCGGTCTCGTCGGCGCAGGCAGCGTCGTCGGCACCTGGATGGAGATGGTCAGGAGCGGTCCCAGGGCGGCGATACTGAGGCACGCTCAGCGCTCGATGCTCTCGCTCAGAAGCAGGGCGCTCTGGCGGGGGGCTGACTTTCGCGCTTGATTGAGCGCCGTCTTTGTCCGGCGCTGTCCGTAGGAGGGACGTCGCCTGCCTACTGAATTCATGCAAGAGGCTTGATCTCATGCATCGTCCGGAAAGCTCCGTTATCGGCGAGGTCGAGATCACATTCGATCCGTCTCGATTTGATGTGGATGCCATTCATCGCTTCCTGTCCGGCGCTTACTGGTCCGCTGGCATTCCCCGGGACGTTCTGACCCGAGCGATAGCCGGATCGTTATGCGTGGGAGCTCTTATCAGCGGCGCTCAGGTTGGTTTTGCGCGCCTGGTGACGGATCGGGCCACATTCGCATACCTGTCCGATGTCTTTGTTCTCCCCGAGCATCGGGGAAAAGGCGTGTCTCGAACAATGCTCGAGGCCTTGTTCGCCCATTCTGACGTTCAGGGACTCCGGCGGATGATGCTGGCGACGCGTGATGCCCATGACCTCTACGCTAAATTCGGCTTCACGGCTCTGGGCTCTCCTTCTCGCTTTATGGAGGCGCACAGGCCGGACGTTTATTCCGCCGGTCATGAGCCCTGAGTTTGCGGGCGACGGACGCTCCATCGCCGGTCAGCTCCGGGTCGCGCCTCATCATGAGTTTTCCACTCCGTCCGGCTGGTGTGAGGGCGGACGCATCAGACGAAGGCCGACCGGCAAGAGGCGCCTGGAGCGTCCCGACAGACCGATCGGCGCTGCGAGCGGTCTGTCTGTCGGAGCTCAGGCGCGCCATACCAAGGCTTACCCCATAGCGAAAACGGCGATTTTGTTTCCGTCGAGATCGCGGAAGTAGGCGCCGTAGAACCCTCCGTCACCCCTGGGTCCGGGCTTCCCTTCACAGGTCGCTCCGAGCTCGATCGCCTTCTCGTACAGGGAAGTCACCTTATCCCGAGATCCGGCGTTGAGTGCGATCATCGAGCCGTTTCCCGAAGATGCAGATTTTCCGTCATGAGGTTTGAACACTCCGAACATCGCTCCCTGGGGAAACCCGTAGAGCTGTCCGGAGGGGGCTTCGAACACTCGGCGGCCGCTGATCTCGGTGAGCAGCTGGTCGTAGAAGCTGAGCGCTTTTTCATAATTGTTTGTGCCAATTGTCGTGTAGCCGATCATCGTCTCATCTCCTCAGACCGAGGAGGGAATCGACCACGCTCCGCCCTTGGGCGCAAGGGGCCTCCGGGACCTCAGGCGGAAGCGGATGAACATATCTTGCCTTGGGGGGGAGGGGTGATAGATAGCCCCCACCGGAGCGTCTTCCGCGGGCACGCTGCAGGGCGTGCGTCACTCTTTGAAAGGGGGGCGTCCGGATGGACAGCGTTCTCATCATCGGCGCCGGTGCGGCGGGCTCGGTGACCGCGCAGAAGTGCGCCATGAACCGCGATGTTTTTAAAAAGGTTCATCTGGCCTCCCGTCGGATTGAAAGCTGCGAGAAAGTGGCGGCTCTTTGCAGGACGCCCATCGAAATCAGCCAGGTTGACGCAGACGATGTGAAAGCTGTGGTTCGCCTGCTTCGAAAGGTGAAGCCGGACCTCGTGATCAACATGGCTTTGCCCTACCAGGATCTTCCGATCATGGACGCCTGCCTTGAGGCCGGCGTTCATTACATGGACACTGCGAACTACGAACCGCGCGATGAAGCGAAATTTTCGTACAAATGGCAGTGGCCGTATCACAAGCCGTTTCGTGAAGCCGGACTGATGGCGGTGCTTGGCTGCGGATTCGATCCCGGTCAGTCCAACATCTACTGCGCCTATGCGCAGGAACACCTTTTCGATGAAATAGAAACGATCGACATCATCGACTGCAACGCGGGCGACCATGGGAAGGGGTTCGCGACGAACTTCAATCCGGAGATCAATCTTCGCGAAGTCACTCAGCGCGGGAAGTACTGGAAGGACGGCAAGTGGATCGAGATCGATCCGCTCTCGGTCTCCTGTATGATCGATTATCCTGAGGTGGGGCCGCGCAAGAGCTATCTGATCTATCATGAGGAGGAGGAAAGCCTCGTGAAAAACATCAGGGGGCTGAAGCAGATCCGATTCTGGATGACGTTCGGAGACAACTACATCAAGCATCTCGACGTCCTGGTGGGGATTGGCATGACCAGGATCGACCCGGTGATGTACAAGGGTCACCCCGTCATTCCGATCGAGTTCCTCAAGGAGCTTCTGCCTCCGCCGTCGTCTCTTGGTGAGAACTATCACGGGAAGACCTCCATCGGCGTGATCTTCAAAGGCGTGAAGAACGGTCGAACGAAGCGATCGATGATCTGGAACGTCTGTGATCATGCCGAGGCCTACAAGGAGGTGAAGGCGCAGGCCGTCTCCTACACCACCGGAGTGCCGCCAGTGGTCGGGGCCATGATGATGTTCAAGGGACTCTGGAAGGGTAAGGGCGTGTTCAACGTCGAGCAGCTTCCGTCGACGCCCTTCATGGAGGAGATCGGTCGCCAGGGGCTGCCGTGGCGAGTGCAGGACATTCGTGTGGCGGATCAGAAAGACCTGTTTGCTGTGAAGTCCTGACCCATGGTTCCCGCCATTCCGCATGGAGCGCCGACGCCGGCGTACGTGGTCGATCTTCGCAAGCTGAAGGCTAACCTGGAGACGGCGGACCGGTTGAGGAAGCAGGCCGGCTGCAAGGTCCTCCTTGCGACCAAGGCCTTCGCCCTTCCTGCGGCCTTTCCGGTGATGCGCCCCTATCTTGACGGCACGACTGCAAGCGGCGTGTTCGAAGCCCGCATGGGAGCAGACGCGTTCGGCAAGGAGGTTCACGTCTATTCTCCAGCCTACACGGCTTCGGAGATCGCAGAGCTCTCAAACGTCGCGGGCCATGTCTACTTCAACTCCGCCCGCCAGCTGCATCTTCACCGGGCTCAGGCGCTCGCGCAGGGGCACGCCATCGGCCTCAGGCTGAACCCGGGATACTCAAACGCAACCCTGGGCGGCGCTCTTTACGACCCCTGTGCGCCCAACTCACGATTCGGAGAGACGGAAGAGGGCCTCGCGTCGGTGGACTGGACGAGCGTCCACACTCTCCACGTTCATTCTCTTTGTGAATCCGGCCATGGCGGCTCAATCGGCCTGATCGAGCATGTCGCGAACCGGTTCAGGGAGTGTGTCCGGCAGGTGAAGGCCGTGAACTTCGGCGGCGGGCACTTCCTCAACAAGCCGGGATACGATCTCGACGCGCTGATTCGCGCCGTGAAGGCCTTTCGCAATGAGTTCGGTGTCGACGTTTACTTCGAACCGGGAGCGGGATTGGTCGTTGATGCCGGTTATCTGATTTCGACCGTCGTCGATCTTCATCGGAACGGATCAGACCTCGCAATCATGGATGCGTCCGCCAGCTGTCATATGCCGGACGTCTTGGAAGTGCCCTATCGTCCGGAGATCGTCGGTGCGGGCCGCGGCGGCGAGAAGGCGTACACCTATATTCTGGGCGGCAAGACCTGCATGACAGGAGACGTGATCGGAACCTACTCGTTCGATAGGCCGCTCGAGCCGGGCGATCGACTGATTTTCGAGGACATGGCCCAGTACTCCTTCGTGAAGAACAATACCTTCAACGGAGCGCCATTGCCTGATCTCGCCCTGCTGCACGAGGACGGTCGTTACGAGGTCGTAAGGCGATTTTCTTACTCTGATTTTATCGGCAAGCTGGCCTGAAGCGGCCTGAGGCCGACGCGCGGCCTAAAGGCGATCGCCGGCCCCGGGGCTGGGGCCGGCGAGCTTTTCAGGTGCCCTTCTTGAGCCGCTTCTGTCGCGGGAAGGGAAGGACGCGGCCCGTTGAGCTGGGAAGCTGTCCATACATCGAAGTCCAGGGCGCGTCTTTGACCTTGGCCGTATCGGTCTCTCCACATCCGTTGAACCGGGTGGACATGGCGACGCCATAGGCCCCGATCATGCCGATTTCCAGATAATCGCCCTCCCGTATGTCGGAGGGAAGGATGTACGGGCCTTCCATGACGTCGATTGAGTCGCACGTAGGGCCGTAAAGTTTGAACGCGGACGTTTCCTCCGAGAAGTCTCCGCTCGCTCTCAGCGCCTTGACCGGAAAGGGCCACTTGCAATGAGCCGCGTCGAACAGGTTTCCATAGGCGCCGTCATTGAGGTAGAGGGCGCCCCCTTTCGCGAGCTCGACGCGAGCGAGGATAGAGCTCGATTCCGCCACCAGAGCGCGTCCGGGTTCACACCACAGATCGGCGTTCATCAACACCGGCATGTCCTCAAAACACTCATCGATCACCTCGATGAAAGCAGACAGGTCCGGAGGCGACATTCCCGGATAAGCGCTTGGAAATCCTCCCCCGACATCGACCACATCAATCGTCACGGCGGCCCTGAGGATAACGCGAGAGGTCAGCGCCATAGCGTCCCTGTAGGCGGACGGGCTCATGCATTGCGATCCGACGTGAAAAGAAACGCCGAGGCAATCCGCAAACCGACGCGTCTTCTGCAGCAGGACAGCTGCATCCCGCTCGCTTGCGCCGAATTTGTCGGAAAGAGCGTATCCGGCGTCCGAGTTGGAAACCGCCAGTCTGACCACCAGGGTCAGATCCTGCGCTCCGCCTGTAGCCGCGACGATCTTTTCAAGCTCCGCTATGCAATCCAGCGAAAAGATTCTGACCCCGCGGTCAAAATACGCCCGCTCGATCGCCTTCCGGGATTTCACCGGATGCATGAACGCCAGCGTCGCGTCCGGGTAACGGGACGCGATTAGGTCGACCTCCGCTTCGGAGGCGACGTCAAACCATCTCACGCCTGCGGCGTAGACAGCGTCGAGAACCCAGGGGGAAGGGTTCGCCTTCACGGCGTAGAGCACTTCACCCGGGAAGTTTTCCTGGAACCATGAGGCCGCTAAGGACACCCTTTCCGGACGCACGCATGCGACCGGCTTTTCTGGGAGTCGTTCCCGGACCAGGTCCAGGGGCGTATGAAACGTGAGCAATTCACGTAAACCCCTGTTAGTTGTTAAACCCAATCCGGCGTTAGTACGGGCCTCTAGCTCGTTGAAGTCTGCCCCTCAACCCGCACACGTCATCCAAACCCCAAACGGGAAGTTCAGACGCCACGTGGAATCAGGGCGCAGAGCCTCGAGCCGATGTCCGCCGGCAAAGCGCATATAGGGCGATAGGGGGGGCGTGTAAATATTTTCTTTCCAGGCTGTCGGGGGGCTGCAGAAAGTGACGCCACCGTCGGGCGGCGAGCCTGCTCCCGGCGCCGATTCCGAGCCTCAGATCCCCAGGCCTCCGCGGATTGAAAGCGCGCTGATTGAAAGGTGGCTGGCCGCCGTCTTGATCTCGCCCGGGGCCGCAATCGAAGTTGTCGCCGCCCTTCGGGTCGTGTCTAATGAAAAGGGGGTTGGTCGCTTTTGGTGACCTCTGTGGGCCGGCCCTGTGCGGATGCCAAGGCGTGCGGAGCATCAGGGCGCCGCGCCGAAAAGGAGAAGGCCGATGTCGTCAGCTGGGTTTAAAGGGATGGTTCAGGGTGCGAGGGGTCTGATTCTGGCGGGTCTCGCAGCTGGAATGACGTCCTGCGTCACGGGGCCTTCCTCCCTGCCGGCCTCCGCAGCCGATGCGCCCGTTCAGGCGACGGAAGTCGCCGCGCCGGTCAATCCCCTGGCGGGGATGAAGCTGGACATTCCCTATACGAAATATGTTCTCGCCAATGGTCTGACCCTTCTTGTTCACCAGGATGCCCGCACCCCCACGGTGACGTTTCATCTTTGGTACCATGTCGGATCCAAGAACGAACCCGAGGGTCGATCCGGGTTTGCCCATCTGTTCGAACATTTGATGTTCAATGGGTCTGAGAATTTCAACGACGACTTTTTCAAGGCCACGCAGAAGATCGGCGCCACGAACCAGAACGGAACAACGAGCACGGATCGGACCAATTACTTCCAGACCGTACCCAAGGAGGCCCTGGATACGATCCTTTGGCTGGAGTCCGATCGGATGGGTCATCTGCTGGGGGCCGTCGACCAGGCGCGCCTGAACGAGCAGAGAGGGGTCGTTCAGAACGAAAAACGTCAGGGTGAAAATCAGCCCTACGGGCAGGTCAACAACAAGATCGTCGCCGCCACCTATCCGAAGGAGCATCCCTACGGACATACCGTGATCGGATCCATGGACGATCTCAATGCGGCCACGCTCAACGATGTCAGGGACTGGTTTAAGACCTGGTATGGGCCTGCCAATGCGGTTCTGGTGCTGGCTGGCGACATCTCTCCTGAAGAAGCGAAGGCCAGGGTCGAGAAGTATTTCGGGGAGATACCCCCGGGCCCGCCGCCGTCCCATCCGAAGGCGTGGACGCCGAAACTCGCCGAGGATCAGCGAGAGGTGATGTTTGATCGGGTGGCGGCTCCGAGACTCTATCGGGTCTGGAATGTCCCTGAGCTCGGTCATTCGGAAGGCGAGCTTCTCGATGTGGCGGCCTACGCGCTGGCGGGCGATAAGAATGCCCGCCTGACGCGACGCCTGGTTCACGACGAGCAGATCGCCACCAGCGTTGCGGCGTCAAATGGGCAAAGCGAGATCTCGGGTCAGTTCCGGATCGTGGTGACCGCCAAGCCCGATGCTGATCTTGCCTACATCGAAAAGGTCATCGACGAGGAGCTTGCACGGCTCGTCCAGGCGGGGCCGACCGCGGCGGAGATTTCGAAACTGCAGGTCCAGTCTGTGGCTGACATCGTGCGTCAGATGGAACGGGCCTCGTCCAAGGCCAGTCTGCTGGCGACCTGGGAAACCTATCTTGGGGACGCGAGCGCGTGGAAGGCGTCACTCGCGCGTCTCGAGGCGGCGACCCCGCAGGCGGTGTCGGGTGCGGTTCGTAAGTGGTTGGACGCGGCTTCGTATACTCTCATCGTGCGTCCGTTCCCCGACTATCGTGCGTCAGGCGAGACCGTCGATCGGTCGGCGCCTCCTGTTCCCGGTCCTGTTGCGGACGCAGACTTCCCTGATTATCGCACTGCGGCCCTGTCCAACGGCGTCAGGGTGATGGTCGCCGAGAGGCGGGATGTGCCGCTGCTGTCGGTGCGAATGCTCATCGATACCGGGAATCCTCAGGACTTCGACAAAATCACAGAGGGGGTGGGACCGCTGGCGGTCAGTCTTCTCGATGAAGGAACCGCCACACGCACGGGCTTAGAGATCGCCGAGGCGCTCGACCGATTGGGAGCGGGGTTGTTTGTCGGAGGCGGAGGGGAGACGTCCGTTGTGGAGATGTCGACCCTCAAGGCGACGCTGGATCCTGTGCTCGAGATCTTCGCGGATGTCGTTCGGAACCCTTCGTTCAACGAGGCGGATGTCGCCAGGTTGCGTGATCAGCAGGTTCAGTCCGTCAGGCAGGCTCTGCGAGATCCAAACGCGATCGCCGGTCGCGTTCTGTCGAAGATTCTGTGGGGCCCCGGTCACCCCTATGGACGCAATCCGACCCCGGAAAGCGTGGCGTCGATAACCCGGGAGGACCTCGCAGCCTTCCACAGGCGCTGGTTCGGTCCCAACAACGCCACGCTCGTTGTGGTCGGCGACACAACTCTTGAAGAGATCGTGCCGAAGCTGGAAGCCGCGTTCTCCTCCTGGGCGCCAGCCGAGGGGAGGCGGATAGAGGTTCCGCAGACAGCCAGGCCCAGTCGTCCGACGGTCTATCTCGTTGACCGACCCGGATCTCTGCAGTCGGTCATTCTGGTTGGCTCGACCCAGTCGAAGAGACGTCCGCAGGATGACTTTCGTCTCGGGGTGTTCAATTCCCTGTTCGGCGGCGTCTTCACCAGTCGCGTCAACATGAACCTCCGCGAGGCTAAGGGCTGGTCGTATGGCGCTCGCTCGTCGCTCGGGGGCGGCCGCGGTCCGAGAACCTTCGTTATTCAGGCGCCAGTCCAGACTGATGCTACGAAAGGCGCCCTTATAGAGATCCGGAGAGAGCTGTCCGACATTGTCGGCGCTCGTCCTCCGTCCGCCGCCGAGGTGGAGACAGCGAAGATCAATTTTATCCTTGGTCTTTCGAGTCGTTGGGAAACCAATGCCGCCGTTTCCGAGTCGCTTGCCGATATCGCTCAGTTTTCTCTGCCGGCCGATTATTATGATCGTTATGCGGCTGGTTTTAGGTCCGTCGAGCTGCAGGGCGTTCGCCAGGCTGCCAGAGAGCTCATTCCCGACGAGGGGCAGGTGTGGGTTGTTGTCGGCGATCGCGCGAAGATTGAAGCCGGTGTCCGCGAAGCGGGGATCGGAGACATTGTCGTCGTGGACGTCAACGGCGACCCGGTGAAATGACAGGTCTGGCCTGTCAAGGCCGCTAGATGCTTGGGAGGAGAGACTGATGAGCAGCAGATGGATCGTTCCGTCCCTGGCGGGTTTCGCCCTGGCGGCCTGTGCGTCTCTTCCTGCCGGAGGAGGGAGCAGCGGTCTCTCGGCTGAGATCACTCGTACCGCTTACGGCGTGCCCCATATCAAGGCGGAAGGCTTCGCAGGTCTGGGGTACGGATTTGGTCTTGCCAGCGCGGAAGATAATATCTGCGAGATCGCTGATCGCATGGTCACCGTGTCAGGCGAACGGGCTCGGTTTTTCGGCCCGGGCGAGCGGGATGCGAACATCCTCAGCGACATCTATCATAAGGCGGTCAACCAGTCGGGTCAGGTCGAGGCTCTCCTCAGCGGTCCTGCGTCCTCGCCAGATACGCCTTCGAAAGACGCCCGGGACCTCGTTCGCGGATATGTCGCGGGGGTCAATCGGTATCTGCGCGAGACCGGCGCGGCCAATATCACAGATCCAAGATGTGCGGGTGCGCCCTGGGTTCGGGAGCTGTCGGACATCGATTTCTGGAGGCACATGTTCGTCGGTCAGACGATTGACAGTTTTATTGCTCCTGTCGCCGGGGCGTCACCTCCCGGAGGGGGCGGGGCGCTCGCCTGGGTTGCGCCGGACCCTCGCGAAGTCGACGAGGGTCTTGGATCGAACGCCTATGGGCTGGGTCGGGAGGCGACCAAGGGCGGTCGTGGCGTTCTGCTCGGAAACCCGCACTATCCGTGGGAAGGGCCCAATCGATTTTACAGGGCCCACTTTATCATCCCGGGAAAGCTGAATGTGGTGGGCGTGAGCTATATCGGCATGCCCCTCATTCGGATGGGGCACACCCAGACCCTCGCCTGGAGCAACACGGTTTCGACGGCGCGGCGCTTTGGATACTTCGAACTCTCCCTCGATCCGGCGGATCCGACGCGATATCTCTATGAGGGAGCTTACGAGCCCATGACGCGCACGAATGTGAGCGTCGAGGTGCGAGACGGCGCGCCCGTGACCCGTACGCTGTTCTCGACTCGCTATGGACCTGTCGTATCGAGCCGCACCTTTCCATGGACGCGTTCGACGGCCTTCGCGCTTAGGACGCCTCGGGTAGGATTGCGCGATGTCGACCAGTACATGGCCGTTTGGAGCGCCCGCAACGTCCGCGAGATGAAGGCGGCGCTTGGTCGATATCAGTCCTATCGTTTCAATACGACTGCTGTCGACGCTGGCGGAGAGGCGCTCTATGGCGACCTTGGGATGATCCCGAACGTCACTCCTGAACTTGTCGAGGCCTGCTCAGTTTCTGAGCTTGCAAGGGAGCAGTGGCGTCTCAATCGCACGCCGGTTCTCGACGGTTCAAAAGCGGCTTGCAACTGGCGAACCGATCAGGATTCGACGGCTCCCGGCGTCTTCGGCCCTGCGGCGAGCCCGCACCTGTTCCGGACCGATTATGTGACCCAGAGCAATGACAGCTTCTGGCTGACCAATCCTAACCGTCCTCTTGAAGGCTTCAGCCCCATCTGGGGGGACGAACGAACTCAACGCAGCCTTCGGACTCGTCTGGGACTTGACCAGGTGGAGCAGCGATTGAGCGGCAAGGACGGATTGGAGGGACGGGGGTTCGATCTTCCGTCCCTTCAGAAGGTTATGCTCGGCAATCGGCATTACGGCGCCGAGCTTGTGCGGGACGATCTGGTTGCGGCATGCCGCATGTCGGGGCAGCCGAAGCTGAAGCCTGCGTGTGAGGCGCTCGCTGTCTGGGATCTGAAAGTTGATCTTGATAGTCGAGGGGCTCATCTCTTCCACCTCTTTGCCGAGAGCGGCGGACTCAAGTTCAGAAACCGTTTTGATCCGAGCGATCCGGTGCGCACGCCAAACACCCTGGATGTGGCGGATCCGACCGTGCTTGGAGCCCTCGAGGCGGCGGTAGACAGGCTGACCGGGCTTTCAATTCCGCTCGATGCAAGACTGGGGGATGTGCAGGCCGAAACGCGTGGGGAGGAGCGTATTCCGATCCACGGAGGAGCAGGGCCCGAAGGTGTATTTAACGTGATTACCGTCGAGGATCTGGAAGCAGGCAAGGGCTGGACCAGCATAGCGCATGGGGCCAGCTGGATCTTTGGAGTTGAGTTCACCGCTTCCGGGCCGGTCAGTCAGGGGGTGCTGACATACTCTCAGTCGACTAACTCGGCCTCTGAGCATTCTTCCGACCAGACAAGGCTCTATTCGGCGAAGGGCTGGGATGATTTGCGCTTCACGGAAGAGGCCGTATCAGCGGGGGCAGTCTCCCGTCGGACAGTTTCCGAGTAAGCGGGTATGGGCATGGTCTCAAGAGGTCACATAAGTGTCGCGAACGCCCGCTAAAGGGCCCAGGTTCTCGATCGGGTGGCGAGGTTGTACAATGAGATGTCTGCAGATGTGGACCCTGTGGCTGACGGCGGCGTTCGCCCTGTCGATGGCCGCTGAGGCCCGTGAGATCCGGATTGTGGGATCCTCGACGGTGTTTCCGTTTTCGACCACTGTTGCAGAGCAGTTCGGCGCGAACTCCCGCTTTCCTACGCCGATCGTCGAGGCGACGGGGTCCGGCTCCGGAATCAAGCTTTTCTGTGAAGGCGTGGGGCCGAATTCGCCGGATATCGCCAACTCTTCGCGGCCCATGAAGGGCTCTGAGTGGGACCTGTGCCGCTCCAATGGAGTGACAGACATTGTTGAGGTCATCATCGGCTATGACGGTATTGTGCTCGCGAACGCGAAGAGAGCCGAAGCTTTCAATCTGACCCTGGAGCAGATCTTTCTGGCGCTGGCGCGCGAGGTGCCGATTAATGGACGACTGACGCCGAACCCCTATCAGCGATGGTCGGATATTTCCTCTGACCTGCCCGACTTGCCGATTCAGGTCTTTGGTCCGCCGCCTTCATCAGGAACGCGCGATGCGTTCCTCGAGCTCGTGATGACCCCGGGCGCACGGAAATTCCCGGCCCTCGTTGCGATTGAGGAGGATGACGCTGGGCTCTTCACCGAAATTGCGCACGCCATCCGTGAAGATGGAAAGTGGATCGACGCGGGCGAGAATGACGGGGCCATTGTTCAGCGGCTGACGAAAAATCCGGAAGCGCTCGGCGTTTTCGGCTTCTCGTTTTTGATTCAGAACGAAGATCGCATCCGGGGAGCGCGCGTTGACGACATTCCTCCCACCTTCGAAGAGATTGCATCCGGCCGCTACGAGATTTCGCGATCTCTTTTCTTTTATCTGAAGAAGGCGCATCTCGGAATGATCCCGGGTTTAGCGGAATTCCTGAACGCTTTCACCAGCGAGAAAGCGTGGGGCGATGAGGGTTATTTGATCGACAAGGGCCTGATACCCTTGCCGCTTGAGGCAAGGCGCGCCGCCAGCGCTCGCGTCCGTGCGCTGGAGATCATGAAAGACCGGCCCAAATAGAGGCGGCCGCCGCCTTTTCTATGCGATTTACGTTCAGAAATCAGCTCTCTGGCGGAACCTGAGGGACGGGCGGGGCCTTGGGGGGCCTCAACCGGATGTTCCGCAGTTTACGGAACCGTTTCCAGAAACGGCGTCTCTCGGGAACGGGCAGCGGTTCGAGGTTGTTGATGAATTGCTCCGCGCAGGCTCGCCACGAGAACGTTTCCGCGTAGGTCCGTGTGTCGTCCCTCGACATTTTCAGGGCCTCCAGACAGGCCTCAAAAAGATCCTCGCTGACCACCCCCGACTTCGATCCAGGTATGAGATCGCGTGGGCCGGGCGCGTTGAAGGCCGCCACAGGCGTGCCTGCGGCCATGGCCTCAAGGATAACGAGACCGAAGGTGTCAGTCAGGCTTGGGAATACGAAGACATCGGCGTTGGCGAAGCACTCGGCGAGGTCTGTCCCGAACTTTACCCCTGCGAAAACGGCCTCTGGATGCTGGTTGCGCAGGCTCTCCAGCTGAGGGCCTTCTCCGACGACGACCTTGGTCCCGGGCAAATCAAGCTTCAGGAAGGCCTCAATGTTTTTTTCGACTGCAACGCGTCCGACATTGAGCCAGATCGGCCTTGCGAGGCCCGCGAACGGTCCGCCGTCCTGTCGCCTGAGGGAGGGATGAAACAGATCAGTGTCCACGCCCCGGGTCCAGGGAGCCACGTTTCGGAATCCCTTCTCGTCGAGTTCCTCACGCATGGATGGCGTCGCCACCATCACGCGCCCGGAGTACTTGTGAAACTCGCCCACGAACGCATAGCCCATCCAGGTCGGGATGAACGGAAAGCGTGCGTGGACATACTCAGGAAAGCGGGTGTGGTAGCTCGTCGTATAAGGGAAGCGGTGCTTCAGGCAGATGGCCCGGGCCGCCCAGCCGAGGGTTCCTTCCGTGGCGATGTGAACGGCGTCGGGTTCGTATTCCAGAAACCGCTCCTCGATCGGCTTTTTCGCCCCGAGGGCCAGTCGGATCTCCGAATAGGTCGGCAGGGGGATGGTTCGAAATCCGTCCGAGGGAGAAACAATGTTCCATTCGTGACCCATCGCCTCGCACTCGGAGATGACTCGCTTCATGGTTCTCACCACGCCGTTGACCTGCGGGTCCCAGGCGTCCGTCACGAGCATAATGCGCATGTTTGGCCTCTCCAGAATTAGCCGCAGTCGCGTCCCGGGCCTGATCCTTAGCCGTCGCCGGCGTCCGTCGTCCATGGCGGGACAGGAATTAACTCTCTCCTTGTCCGAAGGTGCGGAATCGGGCGGTCCGTCGGGGCGGTGTGGAACGAGTATTGGTTAACGGGGGATTTATCCACGCTTTCGAGGAAGCGGTGGAAAAGAAAATATATCACGGGCCAAGCCGTTGACCGTCCGCCCATCCTGTGGCGACACTAGATATAGCGTTGAGTTCCAGCCGATGCCCCTATCCATGGGGCGCCCCGGGTCTCCAGACGTTATTATCCGTCCGTCAAACTGAGAGTGGTCCATGTCCGCTGAAGCCGCCGCCATCGATAAGGTTTCCAAGCGTCGGGGAAAGCCCAAGGCGCCGGCTGCGTTGCGGGTTGTGTCCGGAGTTCGGATTGATCCGTCCAGAGACGCGCTCCTGACGGATTTCGGCAAAAAGACGCTCGAGGACCGCTACCTTCTTCCCGATGAGTCCTTTCAGGGCATGTTTGCGCGCGTGGCGACGGCCTATGCGGACGACGCCGACCACGCTCAGCGTATCTACGACTACATATCGCGTCTGTGGTTCATGCCGGCCACGCCCGTTCTCTCGAACGGCGGAGCTGATCGCGGGCTCCCCATTTCGTGTTTTCTCAACAACGTCTCCGACTCGCTCGACGGCATTGTCGAGACTTGGAACGAGAACGTCTGGCTCGCCTCCAATGGAGGAGGTATCGGCACCTACTGGGGAGATGTGCGTTCGATCGGCGAGAAGGTTGGGCAAAACGGGCAGACGTCAGGGATCATTCCGTTCATTCGCGTGATGGATTCGCTGACGCTTGCGATCAGTCAGGGCTCGCTGCGTCGCGGTTCGGCGGCCTGCTATCTGGATATTCACCACCCCGAGATTGAGGAATTCCTTGAGATCCGGAAAGCTGCGGGCGACTTCAATCGCAAATCGCTGAACCTCCATCATGGCATCAACATCACAGATGAATTCATGGAGGCCGTGCGTCACGATCATTCCTTTGGCCTTCGTTCGCCGAAGACCAAAGAGGTCATCAAGGAAGTCAGCGCTCGTAAGCTCTGGCAGAAGATACTCGATATCCGTATGGCGACCGGCGAGCCCTATCTGATTTTCGCCGACACTGTGAACAACGCCATGCCCGCCCATCAGCGTCAGCTTGGCTTCAAGGTTCGTCAGTCCAACCTTTGCTCTGAGATCATGCTGCATACGGGCCCGGATCATCTGGGCGTCGATCGGACAGCCGTGTGCTGCCTGTCGTCAGTGAACGCCGAAAGCTTCCTCGAGTGGAAGAATAACGAACGCTTCCTCGAGGATGTGTTCCGCTTCCTGGATAACGTTCTGGAAGATTTCATCCGTCGGGCGCCGAAGGAGATGGAACGCGCAGTGTACTCGGCTCAGCGCGAGCGCTCAGTCGGTCTGGGCCTGATGGGCTTCCATTCCTTCCTGCAGGGTCAGAACGTTTCGCTTGAGTCTGCGACCGCGAAAGCTTGGAACAATGCGATGTTCAAGCATATCCGTCGCGGAGCGGACGCGGCCAGCGTGAAGCTCGCCAAAGAGCGGGGAGCCTGTCCCGATGCCGCGGATTGCGGCGTCATGGCCCGTTTCAGCCACAAGTTGGCGATCGCTCCCACTGCCTCGATATCGATCATATGTGGAGGCACCTCTGCGGGCGTCGAGCCTATTCCGGCGAATATCTACACGCACAAGACGCTGTCAGGGTCTTTCTCCGTCAAGAACCCCTACCTTGAGAAGGTGCTTGAAGGTCTTGGTCGCAACACTCCTCAGGTGTGGACGTCCATTCTTGAGCACGAAGGGTCGGTCCAGCATCTCCCATTCCTCGGAGAGCATGAGAAGATGGTATTCCGGACGGCCTTTGAGATTGATCAGCGATGGATCATCGAACTGGCGGCGGATCGCACGCCCTATATCTGCCAGTCCCAGTCTCTGAATCTCTTTTTGCCCGCCGACATCGATAAGTGGGATCTGCACATGCTTCATTGGACAGCGTGGGAGAAGGGGCTCAAGTCCCTCTACTATTGCCGGTCCAAATCGGTTCAGCGTGCGGCGTTTGCTGGGTCGGACAAGGAGCGGGCGGTAGATCTGACTAGGTCCGAAAGGACCGATTACGAGGAATGTCTCGCCTGTCAGTGAGGCGGGGAAAGAGATCTATGGAGTCTGGCCATCCTTTTGCGGGGATAAGATGGACCCGGACACGTCCGCCGGAGCCGGCCAGGACTCCGTATCCGATCACCCGACGCATAGGTGCGGCTGGCCGCCATCTCGCGGCCGCATAATCTTCGCGGGCCTACAGGGCGGGCACAGATTTGCCTGCGGGGAATTATTGGGTTACGTTTGAGAAGAGCGGTAACTTCAGACAGTTTGATATGTCTGATTAACGCTGTGTGAGTGTTCGCGTTATAGATTTGTCAACTACGACGGCTAATTCTGGTCGTATCGGAACTTGATGCGAGCGTGTCAGATGGTCACCGGTGCAGCGAGCGGACTACTTCTGATCTCCTGCTTGGGGTGCGCAGGCCCGGCGGATGGCGAAATCGTCCGTGTTCAGGCCGGACCGCCCCCCAAGGTCGAAGCCTTCGATTCGGGTCGTTCAACGTGGGATAAAACGTTCGAAGATCTTGGTGACCGGTCGTTTGGCCTTCCCCTGTCGGTAGGAAACGATTTCGGCCCAACAAGGTTTTCATCCCCTGTCGAAGCAGGTCGGATTGGCGTTTTGAATCTTACGACGCCTCTGGGCCTTAGAAATCAGGTCGGCGATACGCTAAGCGCGGAAATGTCGTTTGGGGCCTTTTCGGACAGCACCGGCCTGGCCCTCGATTTCGAGCTGGCTCCGAGGGCTCAGATTCAGAAAAACCGGGCGGGGAGCGATGTGGCTCGGGCAGGCGGAGAGATCCGTGTGGGCCGCAATCTTGCGGAACGTGATCAGAGAGGAAGCTCGACCGGAGCTCCCTCATGGTACTTCTTCCTGGGGGCGGACAATGAAGCGCTCGTGTGGAACGTTGCCGATCGGCAAGCGATAGACGGCGTGTCTTTGCGTGATCAGGTGACCGTCGGAGATCGCCACGCCGGGGTTGCGTGGTCTGCGCCGTCAGGCGGCCAGTTGTCGCTCGGTCTGATCGAACGTGAAATGCGTTTCAATGACATAGCCGGTGACCGCGACGTCAATACGACACGCCGTTTCGCCGCTTTCAGCTTTACGCTGAAGCGCTGACCCTCCCACTTTTGGGGGTATGGCGTCTTCCTCGCATGTCGAGGGAGGCCGTGTCCGTGACGAGGCGTCCCTCAGGGGGAGGTCGCGTGTCTGATCTCCGGGCAGGTCGCCGTGTCCTCGACGATATTTTCACTCACAGAAACGTCCGGTCCGACGGTTCGTTCGTAAGACGATCTGTCCCAAGCGCCTCAAGATATGGCCTTGCGGCGCGGGGCGAGCGCTAGATATAGTGTTTCCTGAAGAATGGCCTGATCAGGGAGAAGTCGATGTCCGATCAAAGCTCCAATGTCGCAGCAGTGGTTGGACAGCGGGCCGGTCTGTTGACCTCCTCAGTTTCCTACAAGCCGTTTCGTTATCCGTGGGCCTATGAGTTCTGGAAGCGCCAGCAACAGATCCACTGGATGCCGGAGGAAGTGCCTCTTGGCGAGGACTGCAAGGACTGGGCGGCTAAGCTCAATGATCAGGAACGTAATCTGCTGACTCAGATCTTTCGTTTCTTCACACAGTCGGATGTGGAGGTGAACGACAACTACATGGAACGCTATGCGCGGGTGTTCAAACCGACGGAAGTGAAAATGATGTTGTCGTCGTTCTCCAACATGGAGACGATCCACATCGCCGCTTATGCGCTCCTGCTTGAGACGATCGGCATGCCCGACAGCGAGTTTTCGGCCTTCATGGAATACAAGGCCATGGCCGACAAACATGACTTCATGCAGAAATTCGGGGTCGGAACAGACGAAGACATTTTACGCACACTCGCCATGTTCGGAGCCTTCACTGAAGGCCTTCAGCTCTTCGCGTCCTTTGCGATGCTCATGAATTTCCCGCGCTTCAATAAGATGAAGGGGATGGGGCAGATCGTGTCCTGGTCTGTCAGGGACGAAAGTCTTCACTGTGAGGGCATGATCAGGATGTTTCATGCCTTTGCGGCGGAAACCGGCGCGCTGACTCAGGCGGTCAAGGATGACATTTTAGAGTGCTGCCGAACTGTTGTGGCGCTTGAGGACCGTTTCATCGATCTCGCCTTCGAAATGGGGCCGGTTCAGGGAATGACCGCTGACGATATCAAGGCTTACATCCGGTATATCGCTGACTGGCGTTTAGGGCAGCTGAAGCTGCCGACGATTTACGGGGCCAAGGACCATCCGATTCCGTGGTTGTCGGAAATTCTCAACGGTGTCGAGCACGCCAACTTCTTTGAGCAGCGTGCGACCGAGTATTCAAAAGGCGCGACAGGCGGCGACTGGCATGGTGAGGGCGGCGTTTGGGCGACATTCGACAGAGTTCAGGCATCCCGCCTCGCCGCTGAGTAAGACCGCCCATCCTTGGACGCACCCAGACTGTGAGGTAAGACGATCTCCGGATCCGGGAGGTGCGTCATGTCGATTTGGAAGGCTTTGGGAGCTGTCGGCGCAGCGCTCGTGTGCGTCATCGCCGGAATCGCCTATTATTTCTGGACGCCCTCAGGCGAAAGGTTTGATCCTGACGGGGCGCGTACAGCGGCATCTGAATACCAGACGCGAATCATTCGCGACAGTTATGGCGTGCCCCATATCTATGGTCCGCGTGACAGGGACGTGGTCTTCGGTCTGGCCTACGCCCATGCGGAAGACGACTGGAGGCGGATCGAGGAGGTTCTGCGGTCCAATCGTGGGCGTCTTGCCGAGATCAAGGGCGAGGAAGCGTCGAATTCCGATTTTCTGATCTGGGCGCTGGGAAACATCGAGGCGGTCGAGCAGGGCTATGAGGTTGCGGTCACCCCTGAAGCGCGAACGATCGCCGATGCCTACGCAGCAGGCCTGAACGCGTGGTGCGCGGATAACCTCGCCTCGGGCTGTACGCGGACGCTCCCGGCTCGAGGGCAGGACATAATCGCGGGTTACGCCAATCGTCCGCCCTTTTTCTATGGTCTCGACGGTGAGATTAACTCCCTGCTGAACGGGGAGGGGTCCATCGAGATGTCGGCGAGGCAGGCCTACCTCGGGGTTCCGGCCGATGTGCAGCTCGGCTCGAACGCTCTGGCCGTGGCGCCGTCCCGATCAGCCGACGGACACACCCGATTGGCCGTCAATTCGCACCAGCCCTATGAAGGAACCGTCTCCTGGTACGAGGTCCGCCTCAAGTCGGGCGAGGGAATTGACGTGCTGGGAGGCGTTTTCCCCGGATCACCACTTATCCTTCACGGCGCCGGCCCGGACCTCGGATGGGCGGCGACTGTCAATCGGCCCGATGTATTCGACGTTTTCCGTCTCGAGACGGATGACCCGTTGAAGCCGCGACGATACCGCATGGATGGAGAATGGAAGGATCTTGCGGTCAAGCCAATTCGCTACCGGGTGAAAATGTGGGGGCCTTTCAGTCGGCCGGTGGTCCGTGAAGGCCTGACCTCGGAGCATGGCCCCGTCTTTGTAACGCCTCGTGGCGTATTCGCAGTGAGCTACATGGGGCGAGGCGAGTTGAGGTACCTTGATCAGTATCTCGCCATGAACAAGGCGCGTACCGTCGAAGACTGGCGGGCGGCCCAGATCCGCATCAACGCCATTCCCAGCAACAACTACGTTGTCGCCGACAGGCACGGTTCCATCGCTTACGTCTATAACGCCCGGATGCCGGTTCGGGAGGAGGGGTGGGATCGACGCAAGGTTCTGCCGGGGGATGTGTCATCCGTTCTCTGGCGAGGCGTAGAACCGGTTGAGAAGCTGCCCGCAGTTATCAACCCGGTATCCGGCTATGTGGTTAACGCCAATCATACTCCCTTCCAGGCTTCGGGACCCGACGACAATCCCTCTCCTGAGGCATTTCCTGCGAGCTTCGGGGTCGACGTCGTTATGACCAATCGGGGCATGCGCGCTCAGGAGTTGTATGGACAGGACGAATCTATCACGGGCGAGGAGTTCATCGCCTACAAAATGGATGACCGGTATTCTGAAACTTCAAATCTTCGTCGGATGGTCGCTGAAGTGATCGAAGAGGGAGCCGGGGGCGACCAGCGTCTCGCTGAAGCGCTGGACCTTTTAAAACGCTGGGACGGTTCGGCGAAGATGGACAGTCGGACCGCCGCTCTGGCGATTTTGTCAGGTCAGCGCGCCATGGGAGGGCAGATCAATCAGCCCGCCTCCGCTGAAGCCAAGATCGCTGCGGTGCGTGAGACAGCTGACCTCCTGCGGGCCGCTTATGGACGCATCGACCCTATGTGGAGCGAGGTCAGCCGCATCGTTCGCGGGGCTTCGAGTTGGGCCACGGACGGGGGGCCCGACACTCTGAGGGCTGTGTATGCCCGAGGGGACCTTCTCAAGGACAGACGCCTTGCGGGAGCGGCGGGCGATACCTTTGTCATGATCGCGGACTGGGGACCTGACGGAAGTTATCAGCTCTCGACGATTCACCAGTTCGGATCGGCGACACAGGATAAGGCCTCGCCGCATTTCGCTGATCAGGCGCCCCTGTTTGCGGCAAAGGTCTTCAAGTCGCCGCCGATGACCTTGGAAGGCGTTCTGGCCGAGGCGGAGCGGGAGTACTTTCCGGGGGCCGGGGCAGGGGCATGGGTCGACGCGATGAAAACAGTCAATCTGTCACCCGTTCAGGGTGGGGTGACAGCAGCTGATCGATGAAATTTGATCGGAATCAGTAACCAGAAACCACAATTCTGCCTGTATGTCGTTTGACAAAGAAAAGCGGCGTTGGACGATACGCGGCCTGGCTGGAGAAACGAAGATGAGCACTCCCACGTCCACGGGAAATGGCGCCTCAGCCGTTAAGGCTGACTACGAGGCGCTCAAGAACGACATCAAGATGCTTCGCGCGGATCTTTCGGCTCTTGTGCAGGACACGGGAAAGGTTGCGGCGGATGAGGCGCGTAGGCAGGCGGCCAAGGCTGGCAAGGTCGCGGACGTCGCCGCAAAGCAGGTAGCTCAGTATCGATCTGTGGTTGAGGACAAGGTTCGCGATCATCCGTTCGCGGCCATCGGCATCGCCCTCGCTGCGGGTTTCATTGTGGCGTCACTGGGTCGTCGTCGCTAATTCGATCAACAGGCGGCTGACTTGGGTTTTCTGGGGCGTTGTCTCGACCAGGCGAAGGCGATCCTGCTTTTCGGGGGGGTCGCCTTTCTGCTTTCGATCGCTGGACTGATTTGTCTGGCGGCGGCGGCGGTGACTCTCCTCGATCTTTGGCTCCCCCTCCCGGCCTCTCTGGCCCTGACCGCGGTCGCATGCCTGTCCATAGCCGCGATTGTGCTGTGGGTCGGATTGAACCCGCCCCGCGCCGCACCCGCCGAGGCCGAGCCCGAAGCGGATATGGAGGCGGTTCTGTCCTCATTGACGGAGGTCCCTGTTGAGATCGCCCGCAAGATCATCACAGAGCGTCCGATCGCTGCGCTCGTGGTCTTCTCCGGGGTCGGGGCTCTGATCGCCCGCAGGCCGGCGCTGGCGGTGAGGATCGCAGAACGGTTGATTTCGCGCTTCACCTGAGGCTAACCGTCGTCGGCGAGCTGAGGCTCGAATAAGCGTTCGCCGGATAATGGCCGGATCGGATCGTTTTCAAGAAAAGGTTGGCCCATGACGCCGGATGAGGCGATCGACCAGGCGATAGCCCTATACTCGGCGTCCTCCAGGCGTTTGCGAGAGGCGCTGGCGGCGTTCGTCACCCGAGGCGAGACCCCGGACCCCGGGGCCCGGGCGCGTGGGGACTACGCATATCCGGAACTGAAGGTGATCTACCAGCCCGATGGTCCGGTGCCGCCAATATCCCGATCTTTCGCTAAGCTTTCGCAGGCCGGCGTGTATGTGACCACGATCACTCAGCCAGAATTTTTCCGGAGTTATCTAGTCGGACAGCTCAGCCAGATCGCCGCAGACTATCCTGTGCGCTTCGAGGTCGGACCGTCACGGTCTGAGATCCCCTATCCCTATGTCCTTGAGAATACGCACCTCATCGATAGCGAGAGCCTGCCTCCTGCGGAATTCGCCAGATGGTTTCCGACCCCAGGGCTTTCGTTCATCGGAGACGAGGTGGTGGACGGAGAGATGTGGGACGACGACAGCGGCGTGAAGCCTCTGGCTCTGTTTGACGCTCCGAGGGTGGATTTTTCCCTGCAAAGGCTCAAGCACTATACGGGTACGCCGTTCGAACACTTTCAGCGCTACATTCTGTTCACGAACTATCATCGCTATGTTGATCACTTCGTGGACTGGGCGGTTGAACGTCTGAAGGCGGGCGGTCCGTATGATCGGCTCTCAGCTCCTGGAGGGGTTGTCGTTGACGGCTCAACCCCGGACGCCGCCCAGTTGGTTGCTGATGGACCGTGGAGGCGTCATCAGATGCCTGCCTACCATCTGATGACTGGCGATCGCGCAGGCATCACTCTTGTGAATATCGGCGTCGGCCCGTCAAACGCGAAGACGATCACAGACCATCTGGCGGTCCTGCGTCCCGAGTGCTGGATCATGGTGGGGCACTGTGGGGGGCTGCGCCATTCTCAGCGTATTGGCGATTACGTTCTCGGTCACGCCTATCTGCGCGACGACCATGTGCTGGATCCCGTTCTCCCGCCCGATATTCCCGTCCCTCCGATCGCTGAGGTCCAGATGGCCCTCCAGGAGGCGGCGGCCCGAGTGACGGGCGATCGCGGAGACGCGCTCAAGCGGCGGTTGAGAACTGGAACCGTGATCACCACCGATGATCGTAACTGGGAGTTGCGGTTCACTGCGTCCTCCAAGCGTTTCAACCAGTCGCGCGCGATTGCGATCGATATGGAGAGCGCAACCATCGCGGCCAACGGATATCGGATGCGGGTGCCCTACGGCGTTCTGTTATGCGTGTCTGATAAGCCGCTTCATGGAGAGCTCAAGCTCGCCGGGGCCGCCAACCGCTTTTATGAGCGGGCGATCGGCGAGCACATGCGCATAGGAATAGAAACGATGGAGAGCCTTGCCTCGGACGGCGGGGCCGCTCTTCATTCACGGAAACTTCGCGCGTTCGACGAACCTCCCTTCCGGTAAGGGCTCTCCGCCTTCTTTCATCTTTCGCGCCTAGCTCGCAGCGCAGGTTTCACTGCCTCGGAAGAGCGGAGTAAAGAGCGCGTTAGTCTTCGTGAAGGGGAAATCAATATTTAAGTTAATTGAATTTAAATAACATAATTTGGAATTTTTTTGCGAGCTTCATCGAGATTTAATTATGTAGGCCTACCTCTGGTCTCGTACCCGCCGCACGGCCCCGACCCTCATCGGCCAGCGACGCAGATTTAGAGTGGAGACGCGACATGAAGCTCATCGCCCGCTTTTTCAAAGACAAGTCAGGCGCCACAGCGATCGAGTATGGTCTGATCGCAGCGCTCGTGGCCGTGGCGGTGATCGGCGGCGTGACGACGCTCGGCGCCGAGACCGATGATACGGGTGTCTCTACCGAGATTGCGCGCGCCAACTGAGAGTCGCGCTCCGGAAAGTCTCGCTTAGCCTCTGACCGTGGATGGAGCTCGAGCCTTGGGCTTTCGAGGATCCGGACGGCTGGCTCCAGGTGCGCAGGCGAGAGGGGCGGTTCTCCGAGCGAAATGCGCCGATCTCTGAACTTGTAAAGAGCGCTCGGTCTCCCGGCCGGACGCAGCACTGGCTGAACGGGCGCCGCGATGGTCCTCACGCTTGTTTGCATGGCCTATCCCGCCCTGCTCGTTTACGCGGCCCTTCATGACATCGCCACGATGACGATTCCCAACTGGGTGTCAGTCAGTCTCGGAGCGGCGTTCATTCCCGCTGCGATCGCCATGGGTCTGTCTCCCTCCGACGTCGGCGGCCATATCGCGATCGCGGCGATCGCTCTGTTGATCTGTGTCGGTCTGTTCACGGCCAACCTCATGGGAGGAGGCGACGCCAAAGTGATAGCGGCGACCGTGCTGTGGGTCGGGGCGTCAGGACTTGAAGACTTCCTGCTCATCACCGCCAGCGCAGGCGGAGCGCTGGCCTTGATCCTTATTGTTCTGCGACGCTCAGGCTTGAAAAGCTCTCGCCTCTGGGCGAAGCGGCTTTTGTCCCCGAACGAGGGAGCTCCTTATGCGGTGGCGATCGCTATTGGAGCCCTATTCGCCGTTCCCGCCTCTCCGCTCCTCGCCGAAGGGCTGACGCGGTTTTGAGACGACGGACCTGCGGGATCCTGCGGCAGGAGGAGCTCCGGGCGTTGCCTCGGCCGTCCGGAGATGATGGTATGCCGGCTCATCCCTGCCGGAGGGTTCCATGTTACGCCGCACTGCGCTTCTGGGAATGACGTCTGTTCCGCTTCTGGTCGCAAGCGGTTGTGCGATCCGTTCAGAAGCCAGCCCCGCTCCCTCCCTCGAGGAGGCCTTCTTCTATGCGTTCCCTCTTTATGAGTTCGCGCGCACCGCCGTCGGTCGATCGGGTCCCAGAGGTGGCGGGATCAATCGTGTCGCTCATCGTGCGACCCTTGCTGACCATACCTCCCGTCAGATCACGGCGCCCAACAACGACACGATTTATTCGTCCTGTCAGATGGAGCTGTCCGGAGGTCCCGTTGAAGTCATATCTCCGAGTGACTCGCAGCGGTATTTCTCCATCGCCTTTATGGACGCTTTCACGGACAACTTCGCCTACATCGGAACCCGGGCGACGGGCGGACGGGGAGGGCGCTTCTGGGTGGTGGGCCCGTCTTGGAAAGGGGAGACGCCATCGGATGTGACGATCCTCAGGTCAAGCACTAATGATGTCTGGATGCTTGCGCGAGTTCTTGTCGAGGGGCCCGATGACCTCGCTGCTGCGCGGGCTCTGCAGGAGCGTATCGAGGTGCGCTCGCTATCAACCCAGGCCCCGAGGCGGTTTGAAACGCCGGTGACGTCGTTGGATGATCCGGCCAATTTTCTGGCTGTGGTCAATGAAGTCCTGAAGCGCTCCCCGGGAGGGCTGGGGCAGACCGCCCGGGCGTCTCGCTTCGTCTCTTTGGGAATAGGGGCGACTCCTGCTGCAGAAACTCTGGAGGCGTGGAGAGCCTTCATTCCTGAAGGAATGAAGCGTCTGCGTTCGAGGTCCGTCTCTGCCGGGGAGCGTATCGCCAACGGCTGGGTCTATCCTGAAAAAGGTGTCGGCGAGTTCGGGAAAAATGACGCCCTGCGATCCTCTGTCGCGCTCGGCGGGCTCGCTGCGCTGGGTGAACGCGAGGCCATGTATTTTCAGGCGGTCGCCGATACGGCCGGGCAGGCGCTCTCAGGTGAGCGCGCTTACAGATGGAGAGTGCCAAAGGGAGGCGTTCCTGCTCGCGCTTTCTGGTCCTTGACGATGTATCAGCTCGAGCCTGACGGTCGTTCTTTTCTTGTCGAAAACGAGATCAATCGCTTTTCAATAGGAGATCGGACGAAGGGGCTTGTGATCAACTCCGACGGGGCGTTCGACGTCGTCATTCAACGCACGCGACCTGAGGGGGATCTGGCGGCGAACTGGCTTCCCTCTCCAAAGGGAAGCATGAGGCTCTCTCTTCGCGCCTATCTGCCGGGCGAGGAGCTTCTTGAACGTCGCTGGGCGATACCTCCGCTCGCGCCGCTGTCTTAAACTCGCTTGTCCGCTGACGAGGCGTCGTCCGTCTCCATCTCCTACGTTTCGACAGTTCAGGAAACGATTATGCACTCTGCCTTTGCGCCCGCCTCGTCTGTATCTATCCCCCTCGAATTGGTGACGGCCGGCGAGTTCGACGGATGGATAGGGACGCAAGACGAGCGGACGCGGGACTATCTGAAATCCATGGGTTTCAAGGCCGATATCGGCCGATGGGCTTTTGTTCCCTCAACGGACGCTGGTCCGGGGCGGGTATGTGCGGGTGCGGGAGACGGGAAGGACCCTTTCCTGATGGCCACGCTTCCGGGCCTGTTGCCCGAAGGCGATTACCGTCTCGAGCGCTGCCCTCCGGATCAGGATCCGGTTGTGCTGGCTCTGGGGTGGGCGGACGGCGCTTATCGCTTCACGCGCTACAGGAGGCGCACCGACGCGCAGCCGCGTCTGGTTCTGCCGCTTCCCGGTCTGACCACAGAGAGAGATCTGGCCGATATGCTCCGTCAGGCGGAGGCGATCGACCATCTTCGGGACCTGATTAACACGCCGCCCTGTGACATGGGGCCCTCCGAGATTGAACGGGAATGCAGGCAGGCGGCGGCAGAGTTCGGGGCCTCGATCGAGGTCTCTTCGGGGCCGGACCTCGAAGCGGGCTATCCTATGGTCCATGCGGTGGGGAAGGGCGCTGAACAGGCGCCTCGCTATATCGAGATGACGTGGGGGCGAAAGGACGCTCCTGTCCTGGCTCTTGTGGGTAAGGGCGTCGCTTTCGATACAGGAGGACTCAATATCAAGACCTCCGGAATGGGGCTGATGAAGAAGGACATGGGAGGGGCTGCTCATGCCTTGGCCCTTGCCCGGCTCGTGATGGGCGCCTCACTGGATGTCCGTCTGGTCCTCGCCATTCCGACTGTTGAAAACGCCATCGGCTCGCGGGCGTTTCGTCCGAGCGACGTGCTGCGGTCGCGCAAGGGTCTGACCGTGGAAGTGGAGGATACCGACGCTGAAGGACGTTTGATCCTCGGCGACGCTCTAGCGCGGGTATGCGAGTTGAAGCCGGATCTTCTGATCGACTTTGCGACGCTGACCGGCGCCGCAAGGGTCGCTCTTGGGCCGGACCTGGCTCCGCTGTACACTGATGATGAGAGCCTTGCGGAGGAGATCCTGTCCGCATCGAAGAGCGTGGGCGATCCGGTCTGGCGCATGCCGCTCTGGGCCGGATACGAGGCGGGACTGCGATCTCATGTCGCCGACATGAAGAATCTCGGCGACGGTCCCATGGGCGGTTCGATCACGGGCGCCCTTTTTCTCAAACGTTTCGTCGATACGTCGAGATGGGCCCACTTCGATATCTGGGGCTGGAGGCCGGCGCGCTATGGGCGACCGCCGGGCGCTGCAGCATGCGGGCTGCGGGCCGTATGGTCCGTTCTTCGCAAGCGATATGGCGGCTAGGCCCGGGGACGCTCTGAGGACTTCGATCACGCCCATCGCCGGGCGCCTGAGGATGAGCCGTGCAGGAAGACTATGATCCGCGACTGACTCCAATGAGGGGAGACCTCGCGGCCTCCCATCTTCGGGGACGCCTGGAGGCCCCACGATATGTGGGCGGCGTGAGGTTCCAGGCTACAGCGCCGGCGATCGGCGTTCATCGGGAGCCGACGTCGGACAGCGAGCAGATGAATCAGCTCCTGCTGGGCGAAAGCGCCATCATTTATGATGTCCGCGGAGGCTGGGGTTGGGGGCAGTCCCTGCACGACGACTATGTGGGATGGATGTCTCTTATCGGATTGAGCTCCGAGATTCATGAGCCCTCGAAGCGCATCCGCGCTCTTCGCTCGATTATTTATACAGAGCCGGATCTGCGGGCGCCGGCTCTGATGTCGGCGCCGATGAATGCGCCTATCGCGCTCTCCCGCACCGGCGGCGAGGGGGGCTTTCTGCCAGTCGCCCGCGGCGGGTGGATCGTCGCATCCCACCTTGCGGATATCGACCACAGGGGCGGCGATCATGTGGCGATCGCTCAGCGCTTTCTCGGGACGCCGTACCTTTGGGGAGGTCGTTGCTCCATGGGGATCGATTGCTCCGGCCTCGTTCAGGCCGCCCTCGGTTGCGTCGGACAGATGTGCCCTCGGGACACCGACATGCAGATTGCCGCCCTCGGGCGCGGCCTGAGGAACAACGAAAGACCCGCCCGAGGCGATTTCGCTTTTTGGAAAGGGCACGTCGCGATCCTGATTGACGAGCGCCTCGTCATTCATGCGGACGGCCGGTCGATGTCCGTTGTGATCGAACCTCTCTCGGAAGTGTCGAATTGGCGGATGCCTGTGACCGGAGATGGGCCCAGCTTCAGGCGTCTCGTCGCTGACGACTGAACGCCTCCTCAATTCCTGTCCGGGTCAGCGTCTCCCGGCTGAGCGCCCTTTAATTCGACGCAGGAGGAGCTGGAGTTGCAGTCGGCGCGGACGCAGGTGTTGCTCCTTCGCCAGTCCCCGGTGCGCCTTCGGCCGGCGCCGCGGCCCCATCTGCCGGCGCGGCCGCAGGATCAGCCGGCGCGGAAGCTGGAAGCGGCGCAGGCAGCGCCAAGGGCTCTCCAGCCGTCAGAGTTCGCAGATAGGCGAGAAGATCTGAACGATCCTTCTGCTTCTTGAGGCCCACAAAGTTCATTGCGGTCCCCGCCGCATAGGCTTTCGGCCGCTCCAGGAAGTGATCCAGATGCTCATAATCCCAGATCTGGTCTTTCCGACCTTCGAGACCGGTATCGCCGGCTGAGTATTTGAAGCCAGCGACCGAGGCGATCGGTCGTCCGACGACGCCGTAAAGCGGCGGCCCCTGAAGCGCCTGTCCTCCCGGCTCCAGAGAATGGCACTGAAGGCATTTGACGGAGACGGCCTTGCCGGCTTCCACATCGCCAGCCGCAATCAGCACCGCATAGTCGCGAGGACCTTCCTCGACAGCAGCGGCTTCAACCCCGGAAGCGACCTCAGGGACTTCCACGAAGTAACCGGGTTTTTCGTGCTCGGCGTGATGAAACAGACTGTGAGACGCCTCATTGAGGCCGATAATCACCAGGCCCGTCGCGAGAACGCAGAAGGCGATTTTGTTGAAGCCCAGATCCATCGTCTGAAACCCTGCTAGGCGGACCCGTCCGGACGCATCTCTCATCGATTCGAGAGAATGCATTTTCGCGGCCGTTTCTGGCATGCAGGCCCATCGGCTGCAACCCGGGCTGAGCGGGCGAAACGACGCATCATCTGCAGATGTCGAATTGAGCGGGTCGACCGCAGCTGACCTCAGAACAGGGGCTTTCCCTTGGGACCTGGCTTAGGCATAGAGGCAGTCATGAGCGCACGCATAGCATTTCAGGGCGAGTTGGGCGCCAACTCCCACATCGCCTGTCTCGAGACCCACCCCCATCTCGACCCTTTACCATGTCCGACTTTTGAAGACGCCTTCCAGGCTGCAGCCTCTGGGGAGGCGGAACTGGCTATGATCCCTGTGGAGAACTCGATCGCCGGGCGGGTGGCGGATATTCACCACCTTCTGCCGACCTCGCCCCTTCATATTGTGGCTGAGCACTTCATGCCGATCCGTTTTCAGCTGATGGGGCTGAAGGGTTCAAAGCTTTCGGACATCCGGGCGGCTCACAGTCACACGATGGGCTTGGGACAGTGTCGGGTGTTCCTGCGCAGCCGCGGGATTATGGCGCGCACATCGGCGGATACGGCTGGCGCCGCTAGGGAAGTGGCGGAGTTGGGCGATCCGACCCAGGCTGCAATAGCGCCTCGCCTTGCCGCAGAGGTTTATGGCCTTGAAATATTGGCCGAAAATATTGAAGACGCCGCTCACAATACGACCCGGTTTCTGATTATGAGCCGTGAACATGTGATGCCCGAACGCCTGCAGGGAAATTGGGTGACCGCGTTCATCTTCCGAGTGCGGAACGTTCCGTCAGCATTGTACAAGGCTATGGGGGGCTTTGCTACGAACGGCGTGAACATGACGAAGCTTGAAAGCTATCAGGTCGGGGGGGCATTCACCGCCACCCAGTTCTACGCCGAAGTGGAGGGTCATCCTGATGACCCGTCCCTGCAGAGAGCTCTGGATGAGCTGAGTTTCTTCTCCACCGAGGTCAGGCACCTCGGTGTTTTCTCCGCTCATCCCTATCGCTCCAAGGCCGCGCTGCGGGCTTCCGCCTGACAGATTGGCAGCTCAGACTGGTCATTCCGTCCTGTCGAGCCAGGCGCGGATGACGTGATGGGCCACCGCAAGCGGCGGCGGAGCGAAGATCTCCGGATGGCGGCCGGCCATGATCTCGGCGGTCTCTTCCCTCGACACCCATTTTGCGGCCTCGAGCTCTGACGGATCGACCTTGATCTCCTCGCTGTCGGCCTCAAGGATCAGTCCCAGCATCAGAGACGATGGAAATGGCCAGGGCTGGCAGAACAGGTAGCTGGCGTTTGCGGGAGCGGCTCGTACGCCGGCTTCTTCGAACAGCTCTCGGACGGCGGCTTCTTCAATTGTTTCGCCCGGTTCGACAAAACCTGCGAGGCACGACCAGAAACCTCTGGGCCAGGTCGCCTGCCGGCCAAGAAGGCATGATCCGTTTCGGACAGCCAGCATGATGGCGACCGGGTCGACTCGAGGGAAATGGTCCGCTCCGCAGCTCTCGCAGCGGCGCTTCCAGCCCGCCTCCTCGATCTTCGATCGAGCCCCGCAGGCGCTGCAGTAGCCGTGCCGTCTGTGCCACTCGAAGACTGCTCGAGCCGTCGCGGCGCATCCGGCCTCGAAACTGTCAAGCCCGGACGCGGCGGCTCTGAAGTCCTCAAAGACGCCAAGACCTGCGATTGGCGACGCGGACAGGCTGAAGTCCGGTTCCAGTTCAAGGGCGAACAGGGGAGAGCCCTTTGGACTAAGCCCCAAGAAAAGCCGGGTCGGAGACCGTGACAGAAGGCCCGCCTGGGGGCCGAGCCAGAGGAGGGGGCGATGGCCTGAAAACCGTGTGCCGGGCGCTGAGGACCCTCTCGGCGGGCTTGCGCCTTCCACAAGAGGGAGTCCCTCTCGCATGATCAGCACCCGTGCGCGTTCTGACCTGAACGCTTCCTCCAGCCAGGCGGCATCTCGTCTCAGGTGTGCGGCGCGGTCGAGGCCCTCGGAGCTGAGGGGCATCTGGACATCGGAGGCTTTTGACATGGGGGACGGACCTCCGGAGACAGGGATTTGAAGCGGTTTCTGGAGCGCGCCAGACTTCAGCCCCTAGCTGACTTCTCCTTCTCCGTTAAGGCCCGTGATGGCGTCCGAAGAGTTCATGGGGGCGAACTCTTGCTATCCGTCCCCATGATCGCGATATACTGGGGTGCAGGCTGGCGGCGGACGAGCGTCTCGCCAACCCGGTCAGGTCCGAAAGGAAGCAGCCGTAACGAGCTTCGGTCGGGTCGTCGCCAGTCTGCGCCTTCGGTCATTTAAGCCCGGATTTCCTGGCGTGTTCCCATCATGCGAGTTGTCTCGGGTCGCGGTCTGCGGATCACGGTTCTAAGGTCGGAACACTCGCTCGGGGACGCAGGCCGTTCATTAGGTTTGCGGCGCACTGGGTTGTCGCCGCGCCCCTAGCTGGGCCATAAGAGCTTATGTCGTCGAAAAAGCCCCCTCAATCGCCTGCCTCAGGGCGCGCCGGTCGAGATCCGGACAGCGAGCCTGGTCAGGCCAATGCCGAGATCGGCGCGGCGCTCTTCCAGGAGGCCCCGACCGCAGGGGCCGCGCAGGCCTATCAGGTGCTGGCCCGGAAGTACCGACCGCGGACCTTTGAGGATCTGGTCGGGCAGGAAGCTATGGTGCGGATCCTCACCAATGCTTTCGCGACCGGGCGCATAGCCCACGCCTTTATGCTGACCGGCGTGAGAGGGGTTGGTAAGACGACGACAGCCCGTCTGTTGGCGCGGGCCCTCAATTATCGCTCTTCGACGCTTGACGCGCCGTCCATTCGTCTCGATCCGCCAGGCGTTCATTGCGCATCGATCATGGCAGGCTCCCATCCCGATGTTCTGGAGCTCGACGCGGCCTCCCGAACAGGTGTCGGAGACATGCGGGATTTGCTCGACGGCCTGAGGTATGCGCCCGTCTCGGCGCGTTACAAGGTTTACATCATCGACGAAGTCCACATGCTGTCGACCGCCGCTTTCAACGCTCTTCTCAAGACGCTGGAGGAGCCTCCTCCGCACGTGAAGTTCATCTTTGCGACGACCGAGATTCGTCGTGTTCCGGTGACCGTTCTTTCGCGGTGTCAGCGTTTCACCCTCCAGCGTTTCTCCACTGAGGCTCTCGTCGGTCATCTATCCAACATTTGCTCCCACGAGGGCGCGAGGGTTTCCCAGGATGCGCTTGCACTGATCGCTCGAGCCGCCGAGGGGTCGGCCCGCGACGGTCTTTCCATCCTCGACCAGGTCATTGTGCAGGCCGCGGCGGGCGCCTCGGAAGTCGGGGCCGAGACAGTCCGAGATATGCTTGGCCTTGCCGACCGTTCACGCATTCTGGACCTGCTTGATCTGGCGATAGGAGGAGACAATCGCCGGTCTTTGGAGGAGGTTTCCGCACTGCTGGCCGCCGGCGCGGATGCGGCGGTGCTCCTCCGCGACCTGATGGATCTTGTCGTCGAGGTCTCTAGGGCCCAGGCCCTGGGTGAGGACTATAGGTTCGCAGGTCCCGCTGACTGGAGGACGAGGACCCTCGCCATCGCGCAGCGTCTTTCCCCGGCTCAATGCTCACGGATGTGGCGTCTGCTTCTTCAGGGATATGAAGACTGCGCCCGGGCGCCCGATCCGGTCGCCGCTGCGCAGATGATCATACTTCGGCTGGCGGCGGCCGCCTCTCTTCCGCCGCCTGAGGACGCCGCCAAGCTGCTCGGCGCCGGGCGTGATGGGGCCGGCGCCGACAAATCCTCCCATCTCACCCCGCCGCCGAAACCTGCGCCCGCTCCGGCAGGCTCCGCCGTGTCTGAGGTATCCGCACTGCCTGGCGCAGCGCTGCGCCTTGGCACCCTGCCTGCGATCATCTCCGAACTTGAGTCGCGTCGTCAGATCGACCTGCGCTACGAAATAGAGACCTATGTCAGGCCTGCAGAGATTAGGTTCGGGGAGTTTCGCTATTCCCTCGCCCCTGGTGCGCCCGCAGGTCTCTCACAGAAAATCCGCACATGGCTCGAAAGCGTGACTGGCGTCGAATGGCGGGTCGAACAGACCTCTGAGGGTGCGGCGGAGAGCGCCGCCGAGCGGCGCACTCGCCGTCGTAAGGAGAGCCTGTCGGCTGTGGAGGCCCATCCGAGAATTCGCGAGGCGTTGAAGGCGTTTCCCGGATCGCGTGTTCTTCGGGTGGATGAGCCCGAAGCGCTCGAAGGGTTTATGGACGAGGATGACATGCCCATCAGTGCGCGCGGTGAAAACATCGTGCACGTGGATTTTTCGGGGCATGGACGGTCTCAGGAAATCGAGATTGAGCCCGATCCAGAGGAGAGTGATGATTGAAGGACTTGTCGGAGATCATGCGCCAGGCTCAGCAGATGCAGGCCCGTCTGGCTGAAGCTCAGCAAAAAATGGAGGCGATTCAGGCTGAGGGGACGGCCGGCGCAGGTCTGGTCAGGGTGCGTTTAAGAGGAAAGGGCGAACTCGACGCGCTGTCGATTGATCCCAGCCTTATGGCGCCAGGGGAGGCCGAGATTCTCGAGGACCTTATCAAGGCGGCCCATGCGGATGCGCGACGGCGGCTTGAAGAGGCTGCCTCTGAAGCGATGCGGGAGGCGACCGGCGGGCTTGCCGGAATGATGCCCGGCTTCAAGCTGCCGTTCTGACGCTGAAGGTCAGGATTTGGGAGGACGTCTGGGCCGAAGTCGCCGATAGATACGATACGCGAGAATGCAGAAGACGCCCGCTGCAGCGCCGCCGAAAACTATCGGCATGTTATTCGCAGTCAGAAGAAACAGGGTAATGGCCTTCACTGCGCCTGGTGTCAGGACAGTGGCGAAGATGATGAGCGGGATAATCACGGCAGCCGCCATGGCGATTATTTCGGAGCGCTTGAAGTCCATCGCCGTCTATCTCCTCGGCTGACAGGCTGCGGCTGAGGTTGTCCTCGCTTCGTCCCAATCGGCCTGTCGGCTATACCACTTGACCTTCGGATGCTCTAGAGATCGTCGATGCCGTTGAAACTCGCCTTCATGGGATCCTCCGCCTTCGCCGTCCCGGCTCTTCGCGCCCTAGTTCAGGCAGGCCATCAGGTAGCTTGCGTCTATTCGCAGCCGCCGCGGCCCGCGGGTCGCGGCAAGGCGGACCGCCTGACACCCGTTCATGCTGTCGCCAACGAGTTGTCTTTGCAGGTTCGTACGCCCCAGAATTTTCGCGACCCGGATGAGCGTCAGGCGTTCGCCGACCTTCGCCTCGACGCGGCGGTCGTCGCCTCCTACGGCCTTATTCTTCCGCGACCCATTCTCGATGCGCCGCGCCTGGGTTGTTTCAACATTCATGGAAGTCTTCTCCCCCGCTGGCGGGGGGCCGCGCCCATTCAGCGCGCGATCATGGCGGGCGACCCTGAGACAGGCGTCGAGGTAATGAAGATGGAGCCTGGCCTGGACACGGGACCGGTCATGCTGTCGGCGCGGACACCGATATTGGAGACGGATACGTTTCAGGATGTTCACGACCGTCTCGCAAGTCTCGGGGCCGCCTTGATCGTTCAGGCGATGACGGACGTGGAGGCCGGCAGGGCGGTCTTTCGGGTACAATTGGAGGATGGCGTTACGTATGCCGCTAAAATATCCCCCGACGAGGCGCGTATCGATTGGACCTGGCCTGCAGAGCGTCTGAGCGCCCATATCAGGGGGCTGTCTCCCTTTCCGGGAAGTTGGTTTGAATGGCCGACCGATAAAGGGCCGGTTCGTGTGAAGGCTCTTAATGTGCGTGTAGAAGAGGGCGAGGGTGAGCCTGGAACCCTCCTCGACGATGGTCTCCTTGTGGCTTGCGGCCGTGGCGCGCTTCGTTTTTTGCGTCTTCAGAGGGAAGGGCGCTCCCCCATGGACGCGGGGGACGTCATGCGCGGTTTTCGAACTGCTGTCGGAACGCGGTTCCAATGACAGAGATCACCTTCCGGACCGCCGAGACAGCGGATAGGGCGGCGATCCTTGACCTAAATGTCAGGGTTTTCGGACGAAGCGACGAAGCCGATATCGTCTCTCGTCTGGAGGCGGATGGGGACGCGCTTTTGCAGCTGGTCGCGGTGATGGAGACAGACATCGTCGGCCATATATTGTTTTACGCCATCAGGATTGAGGGACGCACACGGGCTGTCGGTCTCGGGCCGATGAGCGTAAACCCTTGGGCGCAGCGCTCCGGGATCGGGTCCGGCCTGGTGCATTACGGTTTGCGCCACCTGCAGGATGGCGGGGTCGGCCTTGTCTTTGTTCTGGGGCATCCGGCTTACTATCCTCGCTTTGGTTTTTCAGAAGCGACAGCTGCTGCCTTTATCGCGCCCTGGAAGGGACCGCAGTTCATGGCTGTTCGGCTGCGTCATGGCCCGCCGTCCGCAGGCCGTCTGCAGTTTCCCTCGGCCTTTGGGGTTTGACGCGTGCCTCGGTACAAGCTGACCCTCGAGTACGACGGATCGTCCTTCGCCGGATGGCAAAGGCAGGAAGGGCAGTCCACGGTTCAGGGGGTGTTAGAGGAGGCTGCGGCGCGCATCCGGGGAGAGCCCGGCGACGTGATCGGCGCCGGGCGAACGGACTCCGGCGTCCATGCCCTTGGACAGGTCGCTCATTTTGATCTCATCCGGCCTCTGTCGATCGACAAGGTGCGTGACGCGCTAAACGCCAATCTCCGCCCCCACAGGGTTGCGATACTTGTCGCGGAAGAGGTCGAAGACGGATTTCATGCGCGCTTCGATGCGATAGGGCGAAGCTATCTTTATCGCATTGTGAACCGGCGGCCTGATCTGACGTTTGATCATGGTCGCGCATGGCGTGTCGGCGCTCCGCTGGACCCGGGGCGGATGCATGAAGCTGCGCAGGCCCTGCTTGGGCGTCATGACTTTACGACGTTTCGGGACAGTCAGTGTCAGGCTGATAGTCCATGGCGGACCCTCGACGCCATTTCGGTGAGTTCATCGGGCGACAGAATTGAAGTCCGATGCAGCGCGCGATCGTTTCTCCATCGTCAGGTCCGTTCCATGGTCGGATCGCTTGTTGATGTCGGGCGCGGGCGGCAGCCTGTGGGGTGGATTGAAGATATTCTCAAGGCGGCCGACAGGCGTATGTGTGGTCCGGTGGCGCCTCCTGACGGGCTCTATCTCACGTCGGTGCGATATGCTGATCGGCTCGCTGGGTCCGTCCAGTCATCGAGCGCTGATCAGTAGTTTTTTTTCCACCTGACCGCGATCCGGCTGTCTCCGGTTTCATCCGCTGACGAGTTGATTGAGAGGCCCTCGCGGGGCTCCCACTCAACCTCGGCGCCCAGGCCTCCCTCGGCTCCTGAACCCACTTCAAGATAAACGTTGGGAGCAATATATTTTCCCGCGCTGAGGGTCGCCCGATCGCCTCTGGCGCCGATCGAGACCCGATCCAGCCCCACACTCTGGCGCAGCAGTGCGGTGGGATCGAACGCCGCCTCGCCGGCTGCAAGCTGCGCGAGGGATGCGGCGAGCTGCGCCGCTTCTATTGTCGAGAGCTCGGATGCAGATCGGCCAAAAAGCACACGGGCGAGCACTTCGTCTTCCGGAAGGGCCGGGGTCGATGTCAGATCGAATTTGAGCCTGTCAATCGTTCCTGAAACCCTGGCCCTGGCGACCAGTGATGGAGTGGATCGGACGGCGGAGATATCGACGCGGGCCAGCCGCGCTGGACCGGAAAGACGGACGCTCCCGGTATCAAACACGAAGCGCTGACCCGCCAGAGTGAGGGCGCCCCGTAGCAGATTTGCCGACCCGATGATTTCGGGGTCGCCTGCAGGTCCCTTGAGTGTCATTGCTGCGGACCACTCGGTATCGAGCCCTCTGCCGAAGACCGCAATGCGCCGAGGAGCGGTGATTTGAAGGTTCAGTCGTACACGATGTGCGGGCTCGCGACGGCTCACATCTTCGCGGAGTTCCGGGAAACGGACCCTTCGAACCAAGGGGAGTTGGGGAAGAGCTGCGATCGGGGGAGTTTCGACGGACACTCGGGCCTCTGTCACCGTCAGATCGCCTGACACATCGACGGCCTCGGGCGTCACCTCTATGCGCCCGTCGCCGGTCACGACGGCCGATAGCGTAGTTCGGCGCACCGCCTGCAGTCCGTCGGACTGGAATTTGAGATTGCCGCGAAGCCCGTCTCTCCAGGTGATGTCTCCGGCGGCCTTCAGGCGTCCCGTCGCTCCGTCATCGCCCTCAAAAGTCCGTAGCTCAAACGAGCGTCCCTCGAACCGGCCTGCGGCTGAGATGTTCCTGAGTGCGAACCCAGTATCTCCATGTTCGTAGGAGCCCCCGATGAGCTCTACCCCTCCGCGTATGTCCGGCTGAAGCAGAGTTCCCCCTATGCGAGCGTCGATCACGACCGCGCCGCTGAGCGACTGATCGTCAGGCCCCAGTAGTGACCAGACGGGTTCACTGTCGCCTTTAAGGGTCAGATGACCGGAAATCTCCTCAGTTCTCGAGAGCGTGAACCCGGCAAGCGGTGCAAGGGCAAGCACCGCCTCTCCCTTTAGCTCTAGCCCCTGACCCGATCCGACAACGCGTGCATGAACCTGATCGTCTTGAACCTCGCCAGAGGCTTCAAGACGTATGGACTGAGACTCGAAGCCGAGGGGAGCGGCGTCTGAAAGAACGACCCTGAACGTTCCCTTCGGAGTGTCCTCCGTCAGGGAGAGATCGGCGGAGCCTGAGAGACGACCTGAGATTGGGCGAAGTCCTGCAAGCGCAGACGCCGCCCTCAAGTCAACGGAAGAGAGGCGCAGGGCGAGAGATGTCGAAGAGGGAAGGTGGGTCAGTTTTCCGTCAAGACGTCCGTCTAGAAGGCTGAGCGCCCCGTCAATTTCAGCGCCGTCTGGGGACCAGCTCCAGTTCGCCGGTTGCGTTGTGGCGACCGGTCTATCCGCGATTTGACCGGAAAGACGGGCCTGACCCTTCCAGTTTCCATCGTTCGCGTTTCCATCAGCTTCAAGGGTTAGGTCCGCCTTGACCCCGGACCATCCCGAGATGCGTGCGGATAGAGCGGCGCGACGGTCAGCGATCTCGAGATCAAGGAGCGCCCGATCGATGCGACGTTGATAAGTCGTGATGTCCTCTGCGCGCCCTGAAAGGTTTGCTGTCAGATTCCCGTCGACCAGCTTCGCGTCGCCATCTGCTGTCAGCGTTCCTCCTTCGAGGTCCGCCAGTCCCGCAAGCGAGCCCCGGACCTCGAATGAGCCCTGAAGACCCGACTTCATAATCGATATGAGGGGGGAGGTGAGGCGCAGGCCTCCGAGCGAGGCCCGAACGGTTTTGAAACCTGCCCTGTCGGAGGCGATCTGAATCTCGCCGGAGGCTTTTAGTGGTTCTCCTGCCGCTCGGGCTTCGAGGGTGAAGCGACCTTCGGTTCTCTGCTTGCGATCGAACGCGATATCCGCGGTCAGATCCTCGATCGCGAAACCGGCGATATCGCCGGATCCGTTCTTCGCCTCGATCTCAAGCGTCTCCAGATTTTTCGAGCCTGAGAGCGCGGCTCGGCCCACTAACGATCCCAGACGGCCGGAGGAGAGGACGACCTCTTTCAGAAGTTTAAAGCGAGCCTCACCTGTGACGGCCCCATCCGCTGAGAGGAAACCGTCGAGGTCGGCGGCGGCCGCGTCCCCTTCAATTCGTGCGTTTCTGACTGTGAGACCCTCGCGCTCGAGGCGGCCCTCGAACCTCAGTCGAGGCGCCGGTCCCAGCAGCCTGCCCAGAAGCTCGACCTTTGAGGCGATCGCCATTCCCTGCGCGTCGAGAGCTACGCTGATCGGCGAACTTTCAGAGGCTCTGGAAGCTGACCAGGAGCCGCGAAGACTTCCGGAAATCGGAAGCCCGGCAGGCGCCGCCGTGAGGCGGGCTTCCCCTTTTAGGGAGAAAGCCTGGGACTTCGGGTCTAGCTCTCCGGAAGCCTGGATCGACGCGCCGCTCGACCGAAGCGACGCCGTCGCGATAGAGATCTGGGATCCGTCAGCGAGAACCTGCCCACTGGATGAGAGGTCATATCGGGGGCCGAATGCGCTGAGGGTCTGGCGCATGTCGCCAAGCTCGATCAGTCCTTTGTCTATCGACCACGTGAGCGCTTCAGAGTTGAATTCGAGGTTGATGGGGGCTGTGATTCGCTGAAGAGATAACGAGCCCAATCCAACATCGGACACTCGTCCCTGTCCTTGCCAGCTCCAGTCCTCAAGGCTTTTGAAGACGCCCTCGCCCGTGACGTCGAGATCTCCCTTCAGCTGGGCGGAAAGTGCGGAAAGGGGTAAACCTGAAATCTGTGTCTCGACAGGCCCGACCGGTCTTCCCTTGCGAACGTCAAGCAATCCGGATGCGCGCAGGCGCGTAAGGCCGGTCGAGACCCGCAGGGTGGTCTTGGCCTGCTCCGGCCGCAGAAGGTTCATGTCTGCCGAGAGCCTGATCTCCGGTCCCAGTAGACCGCTCAGTTTTGCAAGCTGGGGCCAGGCGGTTGTCTGAAGGTTCGCATTCGCAGTCACAAGCGGACCTGCAAGGGTCACGTCGAGGTCGGCGGTTCTCGCGCCCTCGAAGGTGAGCTCGGCCTCTGCTCGAAGGAGAGCGATGTGCCCCTTGAGAGAAGCGTTGAGTTCAATGCCTTGATCAGCAGGAGCTCTGAGCAGCCGGGATATGACGCCATTTGAAAGTCCCGACAGGCGGGCTTCGCCCTCGAGGCGTCCGTCCCTCTCCCAGACCAGGCGCAGCTTCGCGTCGTCTCCCGGTCCGGTCAGCGACGCGACTTCAAGACCGACGCGTCCCGATCCGTCACGTGTGATGTCCGCTTCGAGATTCGCCCGGAGCTCGGCGGTTACTCCCGCAGCGGGCTCATCCAGCGCCAGGCGACCGATGGAGAGGCGTTCCAGGGAGACCCCAAATGATCCGATGGGAGATTTCGCGCTTCTGCGTAACGCGGAAGGCGGTCGCCTGAGGACGTGAATGTCCTCGACGGCCAGCGACTTGATCCGGATAGTTCGTTTCAGAAGGTCAGAAAAGGACCAGGTCAGGGAAAGATTGGTCGCGTTTAACCAGGGGCCCTTATCATCTGAGAGGCTGAAGGAAGCGATTTTGACCTCGGCGAACGGATCGCCGGAGATGGGCCCGAGAGAGATGCGTCCCAGTCCCTCTATCTCCTGTCCGTTCAGGGCAGAGACGAGGGCGTGCCGGCCGCTGTCGGAATTGATCCAGCCCCTCAGAAGCAGAACAGCTCCGAAGAGGACGATCATCAGCCCGAGGACGCTCATGACCGCGCCGCGAAGGATCAATGAGAGCGAACGACGGGACACCATCAGAACGCCTGCCCTATAGAGACATAGACCTGAACGCTCGCATCTCCTGCCCGACGGTTCAGCGGTACGGCGATATCGGCGCGCAATGGTCCAAAGCCGGCATAGTATCGCACGCCGAGGCCGGCTCCCGCCCGCATTTCGTCAAATGGCGGACGCTGGCTCTGTCCGGCCGCCCCGGCGTCGACGAAGGCCACAAGACCCAGTCTCTCGCTCGTCCGCCATCGCGCCTCCAGACTGATTTCGGCTAGCGATCTGCCGCCTTCGAGGCCCGTCTCAGAAAGAGGGGAGAGCGACTGGTGTTCGTACCCCCTGACCGATCCGCCTCCGCCGGCGAAAAACAGGCGATCGGGAGGAGCTCCGTTCGCCCCCGCCAAGGATCCGATCCGAACACGTGCAGCTCCAACAATCTTCGGGGTCCCGAGATCGGAGTAGACGCTCGCTTCGCCCGTAAGGCGTGTGACCCCGATCAGGGACCCGTCTCTGATCAGCGCCGGCTCGATCGCGATCCGTGCGCGCACGCCATTAGTCGGGTCGAGAATATCCCGGACGCCGATGTACTCAGCTGCGGCGGTTGCGCCGAGACTTGTGACATCCCTGCGCGAGGCGCCAGCAAGCCGAACCTGCGGGTTCGAGATCCTCGAGTATCCCGCTTCAATCGCAAGCGAGGCACGTAGGCGACCTGTGATCTGGTCTTCAACCTCCGCTGAAATGGCGCCGCCGGTCTGAAGGTAGGCGTCTGTCTCAAGATCCTCTATCCGGGCGGAGACGCGGAGGAGGCGGCCGTAATGGCCGAAGTTAGGTCGGGAGAAGCTGGTCTCCAGACGACGTTGCAGGTTTGCGGCGACCCCTTCGATAGCGAATGTCTCGCCGCGGCCCCGTGCGTTTCGAAGCTCCCATCCCGCGTTGAGGCCGAACCCTTCGCTGGTGGACGCAGAGCCGCCAAGCGTAAAGGTGCGGTTCTTGGCTTCCGCCAGCTCCACCTCGACGCCCCGGACGACCGTCCCTGGGGAGGAGTCCGCCGGCGCCGGATCGAGTCGGACGGATGCGGCGTTGAACAGCCCGGTTTCGCCAAGGCGTCGTCTGAGCTCCTCAAGGCGCTCGGGAGAAAAAGTCTCACCCATAGCCCACGGGATCATGTCCTCGATAAACTCAGTCCGCGTTCGCTGAGCGCCTTCAATTCGAACGGGACCGAGGGTGACCTTCCGCCCTGCCTTCAGTCTGAAGGTGAGGTCCAGGGTCTGAAGTTCGCCGTCTGCGAGGGCGTCGACCGGATCGGCTGAGGCGTCAGCATATCCGGCTCCGTTCAGGCGGCGCAATATAGCATCCTCCGTAGCGAGAATGGGCCCGGCCTGAGCCGGCGCACCGGTTGCAACGCCGTCGAGGAGCTTGGACAGGGCCGTTTGAATTTCGTCTTCGGGGGGAGGGCCCAGAAAGGAGATAGTGCTGGAGCCGATGATGAAGAGGCCGCCCGCTTCGACACGCACGCCCCGGCGGAGCTGTACGCCGTCTTCCGCGAAGGGCGTCACGCGCGCAGCGTAAAATCCCTCGGATTCGAGGAGCTGCGAGAGAATGGACGCTGCCCGGCGGGCCTGTCGGTTGGCCTCGAACAGGCTTTGGGGCTCTGCTTCTGCAGGGAGGAGACGTTGGAGATCCCGATTGAGAAAGGCGGGAACCCCCGAAATCTCAAGTCGCCCTGCCTGCGCGGAGGCGTTTGGCGACGACAGAGCGGTGGCGCCTAAAACAGTCAGGATGACGAGCAGGCCCTTTCGAATGACCGGAGCGTCCGCCCATCGCGAAACGATCCGCCGTGGAACTCGGAGGCGCCGGCCCGGGAAGTAGGAGAACGACCATGCCATTCTGGCGATACTCGCAGCCGCGCCCTTCGCGAGACCGCTCCGGGAAAGTCCGGGGCGGTGCGACCCGTCGATCATCGCCTATGAGCCACCAAGTGGTTCGACCAGGATCAGGCTTTGGCGAAGTATCGGGTCAGAATGCGGTAGTATATCCGCGAAAGCGTTTCGATTTCGTCGACGCCGGCGTGTTCGTCGACTTTGTGGGCGCTTTCATTGCGCAGGCCGAGCTCAGCGACCGGACAGTAATCTTTGATAAATCGGGCGTCCGACGTGCCGCCGCTCGTCGACAGGACGCCGCTTCGCCCGGTTTCATCCCGGATAGCCTGGAGCATGAGGTCGGTGAGGGAGCCGGGCTCCGTATAAAAGGCTTCGCCCGAAACGTTGAGATCCGCCTCAATCGTCACGCCGTCATGGACGCCCTCGACAAGGGACCGGATGCGGGCGGTGAGCTCGGGTCCCGTATGACGGGGATTAAACCGGATGTTGAACTTCGCGCGGGCTGTCGCCGGGATCACATTATGCGCCGGATTGCCTACATCGATTGTCGTGATGACCAGGCGGGAGGGCTGGAACCCCGGACTTCCTTCGTCGAGAGGCAGGTCGCTCAGACGTCCCAGCATCTTGAGCAGCACCGGAATCGGATTGGTCGACTTTTCCGGATAGGCCGCATGCCCCTGGCGTCCCCTTGCCGTAATGACGCCGTTCAGGCTTCCTCTTCGTCCGTTCTTGACGACATCCCCCAGCGTATCTTCGGATGTCGGCTCTCCGACAAGGCAATGGTCTATCCGCTCGTCCTCTTGATAGATGGCGGGAAGAAGCCGTCGGGTTCCATGGATCGACGGTCCCTCCTCATCGCCCGTGATCAGAAAGGAGATAGATCCCTCAGGTTTCCCATGGGTGGAGATAAACCTTGCTGTCGCCGCGACGAAGGCTGCAATCGATCCCTTCATGTCGGCGGCCCCGCGCCCATAAAGCATTCCGTCCCGGATCTGAGGATCGAATGGATCCGACGTCCACGCTGACGCGTCTCCGACGGGAACGACATCCGTATGACCCGCAAAGCAGAAATGCGGTCCGCCTGAACCAAGGCGTGCGTAGAGATTATCGACACCTTCAAAAGGGTATCTTCGGACGCTGAAACCCATCGGGGTGAGGAGCTCAGCAAGCCTGTCCTGCGCTCCGTCATGACAAGGCGTGAGGCTCGCTTCGCGGATCAGCTCGCATGCGACGGCTATAGGGTCTTTCGGATTGACAGGCATGGGGGCCGTACGCCTTGAGAGGGAAATGGGCAGAGGGGAGAGGGTCAGGACCTCAGAAGTTCGTTGACGCTCGTCTTCGCGCGGGTTCCCGCATCGACCTGTTTGACGATGACTGCGCAATAAAGAGACGGACCTGGCTCGCCGCTGGTCCCCATGGGCTTTCCTGGTCGATTGCCGGCCACCACTACAGAATAGGCTGGCACCTCGCCGAACAGCGTCTCTCCAGTCGTCCGGTTGATGATCGGCGTAGAGGCTCCAAGATAGACCCCCATTCCGATCACGGCGCCCTGACGAACCACGACGCCCTCCGCGACTTCAGATCGCGCTCCGACGAAACAATCATCCTCGATGATCACCGGACTGGCCTGCAGGGGCTCGAGGACGCCGCCAATCCCGACCCCGCCGGAGAGATGACAGTTTGCCCCGATCTGCGCGCACGAACCGACAGTCGTCCACGTATCCACCATCGTTCCCCGCCCGACATGCGCCCCGATATTGACGAAGGAGGGCATAAGGACGACGTCAGGCGCGATGAAGGCGCCGCGGCGGACGATCGATCCCGGAACCGCCCGGAACTGCGCTGCGGTGAAGTCATCGGGTCCCCACCCCTCGAACTTTGACGGCACCTTGTCCCACCACGCCCCGGGGCCAGGTCCGCCCGGAATGAGGGTATTGGCGTTCAGTCGAAACGACAGAAGGACGGCTTTCTTGAGCCATTCATGGACGCTCCAGGCGCCGTCTGAGGCGCGTTCAGCGACCCGGAACTCGCCGCGATCGAGAGAGAGGAGGGCCTCCTCGACAGCCTCACGGACGGCTCCGCGCGACTGGGGCGTGAAGGAAGCCCGGTCATCCCAGGCGGCGTTGATCACGGAGGCGAGTTCGGATGCGCGGCTCAACGGAGGGTCTCCCGGCAAGAGGTTTGCAGGCCCATTAACCTGTCGCGCGGATCCCGCCAACCCGTTTCGAGGTCCTTAAAGGAGCTTGGGAAGCGTAAGTCCCCTCAGGAAACTCTCGAGATCATCGGTCGCATGATGCACATGGGGCGGATGCTCTCCCGGGCCGGCTGGCCTGACCCCCTGAGGTTCGGCGCTCCAGTCCACAGGCGACCTCACAAGGACGGTCGTAAAGCCCAGATGAGCCGCTGGTTCGAGATTCCTGGATATGTCTTCGAACATTGCCGAGCGGCTGGGGATTGCTCCGGTTCGCGTGATGAAGCGCTCATAAGCGGCCGGGGACGGTTTTGGCGTGAAGAGGGAGGCTTCTATATCAACGACATCGTCGAACAGGTGGTCGATTTTCATCCGGCTCGCCACCCGTTCGGCATGCTTCCGGGAACCGTTTGTGAAGATGTATCGCCGTCCAGGCAGAGCGCCGATGGCGGTCGCGAGGTCTGGCGCCGTATCGAGCGGCGACAGATCGATGTCGTGAACGAAGTCGAGAAAGTCTTTCGGGTTCATGCCGTGGACGGTCATAAGCCCGTTCAGGGTCGTTCCGTATTCCGCATAGTATGATTTCTGGATTCGTTTGGCTTCCTGAGGCCCGACCGAGAGCATTCTGGCGACGAACTGAGTCATCTTGACGTCGATTTGCGCGAAGAGATTGCATTCTCCCGGGTAGAGAGTGTTGTCGAGATCGAAGACCCACGTCTCGACGTGAGTGAAATCCGCAGATGAGGAAGGCGGGCCCTGCGTCATCGAACAGAAGCTTCGACCGGACCAAAACTGCGCTCGAAGAATTCAAACACCAGCTTTCCATCCTCGGGACTTGGGGTCTCAAGAAACCGAGCCTGACGATATCCCCGCTCGACGCACCGCTCCGCGCCGACGACCGCGAATTTTGATCGGGCGGTGCAGAAGGTTCTGGCTGCGCCTGTCAGGCGGCGGACACCCTGAGGGACTTCCATCTCGGCATAGACATAGTGAGGTTCCGCGAGAAGGCTTTCATCTACGGTGCGCGCGCACGTGCCTGCCTCCAGGGCCCACCAGCCTCTGGATTCCAGTCCCTCTGAGTTTCTTCGTGCGATGGCGCTCCAGATTCGCTTGTCTGTCCGGTTGCACAACATCATGCCGACTTCGAGGGATCTGTTTCTCGCAGCCTCCTCGAGGACGTCGATCAGCTGTGCGTCAGGCAGCCTGGGATCGAGACGACGAGACGTCAGGAATGACGAGATCGCAGTTCGTGATTTTCGTCCGAGAAAACCGTTGACCGGTTCGCTGTCGATCCCGGCGTCAGCCAGAAGTCGCTGGAGCCCGGCGCCCCGAGCCGATTGACCGGGCTTGTTGAAGGGCTCCGCCTCGTTGAAGAACGTCCGCCAGCCGGATCGACGGTCGATCCGAACCGCGCGGAAGGCTCTCGCTTCGAGTCCCATCGCGCTGCAGGAAGGAGGGTTCTCGACCGAGAATGAGCCGTTGGGATCCACGCACAGAGAGATGTCGCCATTCCAGACCCGCTGCCCTCCGCGGTGCGCCTTTGAGGAGCGCGCGAAGACAAAATTGACTCCAACCTTCAGCGGCGCGGGCAGTGCGACTCTGCACTCTCCGGGTCTCAGGCGGGTCCAGCCCTCCATCACCACCGTTCGCCCCTCCGGTCGTCCCGTGGCGGCTTCGATGATGAAGCTCGTTTGATTGCACAGCTCCCAGCCGCTTTGCGCGTGGGCTGGAGACGCAAGGAGCAGGCCGAGCGCCAGAAACGGTGCGATCCGGATCAGATACTTAGCGTACCAAGGTTCCCGCGCCATGTTCGGTGAACAACTCCATCAAGAGGGCGTGGGGTTTGCGACCATCGAGTATGACGGCAGCCTCAACGCCTTTTTCCACCGCCTGCATTGCAGTTTCAAGCTTCGGTATCATTCCGTCGCGCGCGGTGCCGTCCGTGATGAGGCCCCTGGCTTCCTCACGAGACAGCTGCTTGATCAGTTGACCGGACTTATCGAGGACCCCGACCACATCCGTGAGAAGAAGAAGTCGTTTCGCCTTAAGAGCCGCAGCCACTGCTCCGGCGGCAGTATCGGCGTTGATGTTGAAGCTCATGCCGTCCGCGCCGACGCCGACCGGAGCAACCACTGGAATGAAGTCATCCTCCGCCTGGGCGGCGAGCGCTTCAAGAACCGAGGGATCCACACGATCGGGTTCTCCGACGAAGCCTAGGTCGACAACCTGCTCGATGTTTGAGTCAGGGTCGCGCCTGGTTCTTGTCGCCTTTACGGCGGTTATCAGGTTGGCGTCGGTCCCGGACAGACCCACCGCCTTGCCTCCGGCGGCGTTGATCGCCCTTACGATTGTCTTATTGATCGCTCCCGCGAGAACCATCTCGACGATTTCCATCGAGGCGGCGTCAGTGACCCGAAGGCCGTCTTCAAACCTCGACTTGATGCCGAGCTTGTCAAGCATTCGGCCGATTTGCGGGCCGCCTCCGTGCACAACGATCGGGTTGACCCCGAGTAGCTTGAGCAGGACGACGTCCTTGGCGAAGAGACGCGCAAGATCGTCGTTCTCCATGGCGTGTCCGCCGTATTTGATCACGACCGTCTGACGATCATATCGCTGAATGTAGGGCAGGGCCTCCGACAGCGTTCTCGCCGTCTGAAAGGCGTCGGCCGGCGGGTCTGCAGACATGGGCGATCTGTTCGTCATGAGGCCGATGTAGCGGGTTTCGTCACCGTGATGAAGAGGGACTTGTCATCCGCGTTGCAATTCATCGGGCAGGCGCGCCCATGTCAGGTCAGGAGGGCTATTTCCGCTTTCAGAAGGTCAAGCCCCGTTCCCTTCTCACTGGATGTGGCGAGGACCCTAGGATGCGCCGCCGGATGGCGCTTGAGCTCCGGCAGGGTCCGGCTCACAACGGATGACAGCTCCGCGTTTGTGAGCTTGTCAGTCTTGGTAAGGATGACCTGATAGGCGACTGCCGAAGTGTCGAGGTCGGACATGACTTCATGGTCGGTCTCGCCTATGCCTCGCCGGCTATCGATGAGCAGAAAGACGCGCTTGAGGCTGCTTCGTCCGCGCAGATAGGCGAGGGTCAGGCGTCTCCAGGCCTCCACGGCGGGACGCGGCGCAGCCGCGAAGCCGTATCCGGGAAGATCCACGAGATAAAGGCGTCCCTCTCCGAGATCGAAGAAGTTCAGTTCCTGCGTTCGGCCGGGCGTATTCGACGCGCGCGCCAGCTGGCGCCGATTGACAAGGCCGTTGATCAGGCTGGACTTTCCAACGTTGGATCTCCCGGCGAAAGCGATTTCAGGTCGATCTCCTGGAGGAAGAAGGTCTGTTCGCACCACGCCTTTAACGAACGTCGCCGGGGCTGCGAAGAGCCTTCTGCCAGCTTCGATCTGCTCGTCGCTGAACGGAGCGTCCGGGTCCGGCGACGTCATGGCGGCTATGAGGCTCCCGCCTTGCGGTCGAGGAGACGTCGCAACAGCTTGTCGAACTCCGTTTCAACTCCGTTTCGACGCATGATGACGTATTGCTGCACCATGGTGATTGTGTTCGACCAGACCCAGTAGATCACGAGGCCGGCTGCGAACCCTGCGAAGAGAATGAGGAATACGAGCGGCAGGAACTGCATGATCATTTTTTGCGTCGGGTCTGTCGGCGGAGCGGACATACCCTGAAGGGCCCACATCGTCAGTCCGTAAAGGATCGGCCACACGCCGATCATAAGGAAGCTTCCGATCAGGGGCAGGGCCGACGGATCCCAGGGCAATAGGCCGAACAGGTTGAAAATTGTCGTCGGATCTGGCGCGGACATGTCCTTGATCCAGCCGTAGAATGGCGTGTGGCGCATCTCAAGAGACACCATGAGGGTGTGGTAGAGCGCGTAAAAGACGAAGGCCTGAGGAATAAGCGGAAGGCAGCCCGCCAGGGGGTTGGCCTTTTCTCTCTGATAGAGCTTCATGACCTCCTGCTGTTGTCGCGCCCGATCCGCCTCAAAGCGCTTGCGGATCTCCTCCATCTCCGGCTGCAGCTTACGCAGCTTGGACATGCTCTCGTAGACCTTCATCTGGACCGGGAAGAAGAAGGTCTTCACCACGACCGTGACCGCGAGGATGGCGAGGCCGAAGGATCCGAACCAGTTCTGAAAGGTTTGCAGCATCCAGAAGAACGGCTTGGTGATGAACCAGAGCCAGCTCCAGTCCACCGCATCTGTGAAATCGGGAATGCCGGATGTCTTTTGATAGGCTTCAAGAACCGATACGCGCTTGGCGCCGGCGAAAATCCGTGAAGAGGCTGTCGCGCTGGCTCCTGGGGCGATCGAACGCGCAGCGCCTGTGAAGCCGGCCTCGAAAACTGTGTCCCCGTTCGCCTTCTCGACCATCGCGCGCATCGTCACCGTTTCCGTCTGGTCGGGAATAGCCGCCGCCATCCAGTACTTGGTTGTGAGAGCGATCCATCCCGTCGAGACCTCTTCGACAACGCCCTTTCCCTTATTGAGGTCGGTATATTTGACCATCTGGTTCTTTTTCGGCCCGAAGGTGCCGAGAACGCCTTTGTGGGCCTGCTGGTCTTCGCGTGCGATCTTGAGAAGGTCAGGCAGCATCTTCTGGCGGACGAATGTCTCAGGAGTGATGCTGATCGTTTCGGTGCTCGTGTTGGTGAATGTGTCCGAGATTGTGAACATGTAGTTGTCGTCGATGGTCACGCGCCGATCAATTCGCCCTGCCTGAAGAGAGAGTTTCAGATCGAGAGGATTATCAGGCGTGAGGGGCCCTGTGCTGGTCTGTGTCCAAACGGCCTCACGGGTCGTCACCCCGGTTGGACTTTTCCAGTACATTTCCGCGAAGAAGGGGCGGGCCGTCTGATCGGGCGACAGGAGTTGTATCTCGCCCTCTCTGCGGTTTGTCAGCTTGTCGTCGATGGTCTCGTAGAAACCCTTGAGAGATATATCGTCGATCCGCGCTCCCCTGAGCTGGATCGAGCCGTCGATCGAAGGCCCTTCGACTTTAACCCGGGCCGCGGATGTCAGACCCTCGGCCACGACCTCATCTCGCTGCCGCTCGATTTTCGGAGCCTGAACGGCCGCCGCCTGCACCTGTTCGGCAGCCGCCCTCGCCCGTGCGGCCCGCTCCTGGCGAGCCTGGGGTTCCAGGACGAAGGTCGAGTAGCCGAACATCAGGACGACCATGAGGACGATCGCCAGCATCATATTTCGCTGGTCGTTCTGTTCCATCTGTCAGCCCTTTTTTGCGGGAGAGCGGCCTGTACGTGCCCGTAGGCCTTCCTCGGCGCCGGCTTCCAGCCGACGCCGGAGGCTTATCAATGCGCTTTCCATCTCGTCAAGCAAAGCGGTCCAGGGGCATACCCCGGTCTCCTGGCGCGCGATGAACACATAATCGGTTCCCGACTCTCCTAAAAAGGGAAGACGTGATCCAGCCGCCTCCCTGAGGCGTCTTCGCGCACGATTGCGAACGACAGAATTCCCGACTTTCTTGGTGGCTGTGAACCCTGCGCCAGCCTCCGGGCGGTGCGGCACCCTCCGACGCGCCTGGACGACCAGATGCCGCCGACGCTCGGAAAGTCCCTCCGCCACAAAGAGGAACTCTCTTCGTACCCGAAGCCGAGCCACTTCTAACGGCTGTGAAACTCTGACGTCCTGAAGCGACGGTATCGTCTCCGATACCGTATCAATTACGCGCTCAGACGCTTGCGCCCCTTGGCCCGGCGTCTCGCCAGGACTTTTTGGCCGTTCTTCGTGGCCATCCGCGAGCGGAAGCCGTGGCGACGCTTGCGCTTGAGATTGCTCGGCTGGAAAGTCCGCTTTGTGGACACGGCTCACGCCCCTTGATCCTTCAGGAAGGGGCGGGAACTACCCTGCACAGTCAGCCGAGTCAAGCCGTAACCGGAAAACCTCGTCCGGTGGAATCTTCAGCGAAAATTGATCCGGATGCAGGCGGCCTTAATTTACCCCTTTTTCCTAGGCACGCAGAGCCTCAGGGGCGGTCTGAGGGCGAGTCTTGGGTCGTGTGGTTTTCAATTATGGAGGTCGCCGTGATCGGCGGTCCGATACGGGTGCAGACTGAGCCTCCGGGAAAAAGCGCAGGGATTGTGCGGCCTCTGGCGGCGCTTTTAGGCGGAGCGACCCTCATTGCGGCGCTTTGGAGCGCCTGGGCTTTCGGGGGTTCCGGCACGGACTGGCGACAGGTTATGCAGGACGTGTCGGGCTTCAGAGACCAGCATTATGCATTGGTTCTTTTATCATATTTTGCCTTGTTCGCTCTCGGCACGGTATTGATGCTGCCGGGCGTATTGTTCTGGGGAACGCTCGCCGGCGGATATCTTTTTGGATGGCCTGTGGCGCTGGCGGTGAGCTTAAGCGGCGGGACGTTCGGAGCCGTCACGCTGTTTCTCGCCTCCCGTTCAGTTCTGCGTCCCTGGTTCCGCTCACGACTTAAGATCTGGTCAGGTCGCGTCGAGGAAGGCGTTCGCCGGGACGCATTCAGCTACATGCTCGCTATGCGTTTGCTGTTCATTCCCTATCCGCTCGTCAATCTCCTGCCCGGGCTGGTGGGCGTAAAGCTGCGCGATTTCGTCCTCACGACGGTCCTTGGTTTGCTTCCAAGCATGGCGGCCTACGCGGTGCTGGGAGCAGGAATTGGCAGGAGCCTCCTGGCGGGCGATGCGGTTGATCCGAAGGCGCTCAGTCTTGATCTTGCCCCGGCGTTGGCGGCTCTGGGGGGGCTGGCCCTCCTGCCTGTGGCGTACAGACATATGGCCTTGCGTCTCGGATTGCCTGATATCGGGATGAGCGAAGCGCTCCGAACCGGGACTGCGTCCAGCTCGTCTGCGCGTGGGTCGCAATGACGGCTGGGGTTTCCTGACCCGATAAGGTGCGAGGGATAGAGAGAAGGGCTGGAAGGCTGAGCGGCGTCGAAACGAACGTCAGGGATGAGTCCCCCGCAAGCCTGGAGGCTTCCGGGACGACATCGTTTTTTTCGGGACTGAGCGGCCGCCTGCTGCTTCTGACGGTCGGCTTCGTCCTGTTTGCCGTCGCCGTCATCTATCCGCTACTGGCGGCAAGCTATCGAAACGGCTGGCTTCTGGACCGCGCGCAGGCGGCTCAGATCGCCGTCCTGGCCGTCGAAGCCGCGCCGGACGGCCGGGTGAGCGACGGTCTCTCTCGCGAGCTTCTCGACCGGGCTCAGGTCATATCCGTGGCCGTGGAGGGAGAGGATTTTCGAGAGCTTGTTCTGGCCTCATCAGTGGAGATCGGCGGACCGCTGGTTCGGATTGATCTGAGGTCCGATAATGCTGGCCCATCGGTTCTCGGGACATTTTCTCATCTGCTGGCCCCACGCGGCCGCTTTCTGCAGATTTTCGTCGTCCCCTCGATGACCGACGACGCATCGATGGAGGTGATTGTTCCGGAAGCCGCCCTGCGAAAGGACCTTCTGAGATTTTCCCGCACCCTTCTTGTCGTGTCTCTGATGATTTCAGGGATCGTGGGGGCGCTGATCTACCTCGCTATTTATCGTCTCGTCGTGCGCCCGATGCAGGGGCTGACCGGCTCGCTGGTGCGCTTTGCCGCGTCTCCGGAGGAGGATATCAGACCGTTTCGTCCAGGTCGGTCTGATGAGATGCAGACCGCCTACAAGGCCCTTCAGGATATGCAGAAGCAGGTGTCGGCGTTCCTCCGCCAGCGCAAGCGTCTGGCCGACCTTGGCGAGGCCATGGCTAAGATCAACCACGATCTTCGCAACTCTCTCTCGGCTGCACAGATTGTCTCGGAGGGCCTGTCGCAGTCGGATGATCCGCGGGTCAAGCGCGCGGCCCCTCGTCTTGAGCGTGCGATAGAGCGAGCGATCGGATTGGCTGAGGCCACCTTGCGCTATGGTCGGGCCGATCCTCCCGGACCCAGTCTGCAGCCGGTAAATCTTGCGCCGATCCTTGAAGAAGCCGCGCTGGAGGCGCTGGCGGGGTGGCCCGCCGTGTCATGGAAGCTTGAGTGTGCCGGCCGTCCATCCGTTCTTGGCGACCCCGAGCATATTCATCGGATCATCGCCAATCTGATGCGGAATGCGGCGAGAGCCGTAAGCGAACAGGAATGCCGAAGAGATCCGCCGGCCATCAGAGTATCGGTTGCGCGGCAGGATGACGTTGTCTCCATCGATGTCGCGGACAACGGTCCGGGTCTGCCGCCTGCCGTCGTCCCCAGACTATTCCTTCCGTTTTCGGGGTCGTCGTCACGCGACGGCGCGGGTCTGGGACTCGCGATTGCTCGCGAGTTGGCGAGAGGGATGCGTGGAGAGGTCGAGCTCGTCCGATCCGGAGCGTCGGGCGCAGTTTTTCGTCTGACCTTACCCGCTCGCAGTCAGTAATCCCGTCCGCGACGAGGAGAAGGCCGACGGCTGTTTCATCGCCCTCTGACGATCTCGATCGCCGCCCCGTCCTTGCGTGGGTCGGCGCCGCCCTCTAGCGCAGACTGTCTTGCGACGATCAGGTGAAGGCCCGACATTTCTCCCTCGACTTCCTGCACCTTGAACCCGGCCTTCGTCAGTATGGCGGCCCACGCTTTCCCGGTTTCATCGGTGGACTCGACGCGGACCGTTTGTCCGCGAGCCACGATGTTGGGCAGGCCGGCCGCGTCCTGCGCGCTGCGATTCCAGTCGAGAACAGCCACGAGCGTTTTGGCCACGTAGCCTATGATTGAGTTCCCGCCCGGAGACCCTGTAACCATGAAAAGGTCGCCCTTGCCGTCAAAGACGATGGTTGGAGACATGGAAGAGCGCGGGCGTTTTCCGGGGCCCGGCGCATTGGCGACAGGTTTTCCGTTCATGGTCGGGACCAGAGAGAAGTCGGTCAGTTCATTGTTAAGAAGGAAGCCGTTCGTGAAGCGCGAGGAACCGAATGGCCCCTCGATTGTCGCTGTGAATGAGACCGCATTGCCTTCGAAATCAACAAACGACATGTGCGTCGTGCCCGCTCTCGGCGCGGTCGCGTCGCGTCCCCACATGTCGATAATCGGCGATTGCCGGAGGACTGCGCCCGGATCGCCAGGCTCAGGTTTGTCTCCCGGTTTGAACCCCGAGGCGGCTCGAGCGCGGATATAGTCAGGATGTAGAAGATCCTGCATCGGAACCGTCACAAAAGCTGAGTCGGCGACATAATGGTCGCGGTCCGCATAAGTGAGCTGTTCCGCCATTACGAAATCCCGCAACTTGTCCGCCTCGCTGGACCCTGCAGTGTTTTTCTGGATTGCGTCATAAAGCCCCAAGAGCTGGTTCATCGCCATACCGCCTGAGGAGGGCGGAGGGGCCGAGCAGACCGTGTAACTGCGGAACGGGCCGCATACGGCTGGGGCGGTGCGGACCCTGTAGTCCGCGAGGTCCTTGAGGCTCAGTTCGCCAGGTATCTCTCCGGAGCGCACGGCCGTTACGATGCCCTGAGCAATGTCGCCGGAATAAAACGCAGCCGGACCTGATGTCGCCACCGCCCTCAGGACATCGGCGTAATCCTTGTTGGTTCGTCTGTATCCAGGGGCCAGCGGCTTGCCGTCTGGAAAGAAGTACGCCCTGGAAAGAGGCACTGTTCCGAGCGGTCCGCGGATGAACCGGGGGTTGTCGAGAGATTGCGATAAACGTTCGGAAACAATGAAGCCCTTGTCAGCGAGGTCGATGGCCGCCTCGAAGTTTTGCTTCCACGGGAGCTTTCCGTATTCGTCGTGAGCCGACTTGTAGAGGGCAACGACGCCCGGCACGCCGACCGACTTGCCTGAAAACACTGCCGGTCCGAACCCCAGAGGCTTGCCCTGCCAGGTGAACAGGTCGGGCGTTGCAGTTGCGGGAGCCGCTTCACGACCGTCGAAAACTTTCGTCGTGTTCGACCGTCGATCATAGACCACCATGAAGCCGCCGCCTCCAAGGCCGGAGCTCTGAGGTTCAACCAGACCTAGGACGGCATGAGCAGCGATGGCCCCGTCCACCGCGCTGCCGCCCGCCTTCATCACATCGAGCGCGGCCTGAACTGCGCGAGGATCGGCTGCCGCCGCCATGGCCCGGCCTTTGAGGCGCCAATCCCCTTTGGATGAAGGCGTCTCGGACGCAGCGGACGGGCGTCCCGGGTCCCTTGCGGGGACAGCGCATCCTGAGAGCGTCAGGACGGAGACGGCGAATAGCAGTGCAAGGCGCATGAGGCCCCCTTCTTGCGTGGAGTCAGACGGACCGTCATAAGATCCGCGCGATCAGCAACTAGTCTGGCCGGCGAAGGTGTCAAATGGCGGTTCGACCGGGTCGAGCAAATCTGATCACAGATGTCGCCGGAATCACAGTGGGTTCATCCCATGATTCCCTCCGGATGACGGGTGTGACGGTTATTCGCCCTACCGGAAGATCGGTTGCGGCGGCTGTCGTGGCAGGCGGCGGACCTGGAACACGGGAAACGGACGCTTTGGCGCCGGACGGCCTTGTCGACGAAATCGATGCGATCGTCCTGTCGGGGGGGTCGGTTTACGGCCTTGCCGCGGCTGACGGGGTGGCGGCGGTTCTTGGGCGGGAGAGGGCTGGCTTTTCTTTTCAGGGGCGAGCCGACGTGCCTGTGTCACCGATCGTTCCTGCAGCCATACTCTACGATCTCGCCAATCAAGGCGACAAGAATTGGGGGGAGAGCCCGCCCTACAGGGACCTCGGGATTAGAGCGCTGAACTCATGCGGCTCTGAATTCTATCTCGGACGAGAGGGGGCCGCCTATGGGGCGCGTGCGGGTTCCGTTCGAGGGGGGCTTGGCTCGGCAAGTGCGGTCTCCGGCGATGGTCTTGAGGTCGGAGCTCTGGTCGCTGTTAACGCCTTCGGCTCGGTCTATATGCCTGGAACGGACGTGTTCTGGGCCTGGCCTTTTGAACAGAATGGCGAGTTCGGAGGGAGGCGGCCGCCATCCGATTACGGTCTTGATCTCGACGACTGGGGAGGGGCCAAGCAGGCGGGATCCGCGACATCTGATCGCGTCAACACCACTCTGGGGTGCGTGGCGGTCAATGTGGCGTTGACCCCGGCAGAGGCGAGGCGCGTGGCCAAGATGGCGATGTCCGGCCTCTCCCGGGCCATACGCCCGGTCTTTGCGCCTTTCGACGGGGATGTGGTCTTCTGTTTGTCGACGGCTGAGGTGACCTGGTCCCATGCGCGCCCGCTGCTGCTCGCGCGCCTTGGGGAACTGGCGGCGGCCTGTGTCGCTCGGGCTGTGGCGCGAGGGGTATGGGAAGCTCGTTGAACGCTTTTGGGACCCGGTCGAAACATTCCTCACGTCAGCCTTGCGCTTGAGGAATGCGGAGGCTAGATACCGGGGCTTGGCAGGCACCCGTAGCTCAGCTGGATAGAGCACCAGACTACGAATCTGG
>JAGWYJ010000025.1 GCA_018969425.1 Alphaproteobacteria bacterium
GAAAACGCCGCAACGACGCCAGGTCAGCATCGGGGCAGCGTTCCGTTCAGAGCCTTGAGTATGTTTGCGGGACGAAGGTCTCAGAGTTCGCGCCGCGAGCTATTGTGCGGCCCCTTCCGGACGAGGATTGAAGACCTGGCGGTCGATACAGGCCATCACCCGGAGGGCGGACGTCCAGCCGCTCCCGCGCGCCCTCCACCGCCATCGACGCCGCTGATGTCGTCGTTTTCGATAACCCTTGAGGCCTGGGCGCTCAATTAGAAGTCATTTTATTGTTTTCGATAAAATGCCTTGCCGTTACGCCTACTGAGGCGTATTTTTACCCAATTCAGTCAAGAGCTCGATCATGGCCGTTGATCCGGAAAGCAGGCGACTTGCCAGCGTGGGACGCAGGATCCGCAAGGTCCGGGAGGATCGAGGTCTGAACCTGCACGAGTTGGCGCGGCTCAGCGGGATCAGCGCGCCGGCCCTCTCCCTGATCGAAACCGGTAAACGCGACCTGCGCGTGACCAGCCTGTTGCGGATCGCTGACGCCCTGCGCATCGCCGCAGGCGACCTCCTTCAGGACGGCCCCGCCGGCGCCGTTCGCGTCGCTGCGCGCGGGGGGTACGATCTTGGGGACTATAAGTGACAACCGTTCCGGTCTGGTTCGATGCGTTGCACGTCGGCGACGTGACGGTCGCCGATACGGGGGCGCTCGGCTTTTCCTATTCCGAAGCCTGGCTCGCGACCGAGGGGGCCTTTCCTCTTTCGCTGACGCTTCCGCTCGACCCGACCGCCTACCCCTCAGAGGTCATCTCGCCCTGGCTCGCCAACCTCCTGCCGGAAGAGGATCAGCTCAACACCCTCGCGCGCTCGCTGGGCCTGGACCGGGCGGATACGCTGGCCGTACTGCGGGCGATTGGCGGCGACACCGCGGGGGCGCTTTCCTTTGGGGCCCCATCTGAGCGGGCGGCGTGGACATTTACTCCACTCACGGAATTTTACTCCCTCGATGATCCAGGGGCTGCGCTTGAGCGTCATTTCCAGGATCTTCAACACCGTCCCTTCCTCGCCGGCGAAGACGGCGTTCGCCTCTCCCTGGCAGGCGGGCAGAGGAAATCAGCCCTTGCGGTTCTGGATGCGAACGGGATGCCTGTTGTGCGGCTGCCGGGCGATGGCGATGTTCTCGCCATTCCCCGCCATGGGGCGCCTTCGACCATTATCGTGAAGCCGGACAATCCGATCCTGCCTGGCATTGTCGAAAACGAAACCTACTGTCTGCGCTTGGCGCGGGCGATCGGCCTTAACGCGGCGGAGGCGACCATTCTGGCAGCTGGCCGGCGCAAGGCCATCTGCGTTCTGCGCTATGACCGGCGCACCAGCCGGACTGGCGCTCTGCTCAGACTTCACCAGGAGGACTTCGCGCAGGCGAATGGCGTGCCGCCCGTCAGGAAGTATGAGCGCGGCACGCTCTCCGGGCCGAGCTTGGCGACGATCCTTGATACCGGCCGCCATCTGCCGTCTTCCGATGCGCTATCGCTACTGGACAACGTCATCTTCAACATCCTCGTGGCGAACACCGACGCCCATGCGAAGAACTACTCACTTATCCTGCCTGTCGGCGCAGAGCCCCGCCTCGCACCGCTCTATGACGTCTCGACTGTCCTTTCCTGGCCCAGCGTCACGCAGTTTTTTGCGCAGAACATCGCGGGCAGGAAGCGAAAACCCGCCGATGTCGCCCCGCGCCATTGGGACGCCATGGCCCAATCGGCGGGATACCGGCCTGCCGACGTGAGAGATCGCGTCCTGCAGATTGCCGAGGCGTTCGTGGCGAAGCGGGTGGCGACGACCGAAACCGTTGCGACCCTGCCGGCCGTCACGCGCGGTTATGTCGAGGAAGCCGCTGGCCTCATCGAGGAGAACGTCCTTCGCATCGCCGGACGGCTTCAGACCAGGCGGTCGCCTCACACGAAACGGTCAAACCAGACGCCTCGAGCCAGTGCGCCGGGATAATCGGCGCGGAGCTCATACGCCTCGCCTCCATGCCGCCCCGAGACATTCCGATCGCGAGGCGAGGCCTGACGGGCTATCAAGGCCGCCTCGGTCCGCCTCAATGCGGAGACGGTGACCGATGAGGGCGCTCTGGTGCGCAAAAGCGACCTCGACGCAGACGGCCTCGCCCATCTCTCCATGGGGCGTAAGCGTCACGCCAGACTGAAGGCGACCTGAGGCCTCCGGTTCAGCGGCATCCGAACGCCGAGGGGGCGCAATCTGCGCACGGGGAGAGGGATGTGGTCATTATCAGGTCTCATGGGATTTTGATCATCACAGTCTCCTCACGCGCGAGGATCCGTCACAGCGAGGTCCGTTCGGTCAAATCGCATCCGGGAGCGGCGAGTAAACCTTATTTTCGTCCACGGGGATGACTGAAGCGAACGGCTCCTTTCTCGCCGACTGTCACCCGGCGACGCATAGCCTCCCGCGTTCAGGCTTCTCGCAAGACGGCGGCAGTCGATCAGGCGGGGAGAGCGTTCACCTTGAGTCTGAGATCCGAAAATCGGCTTCAGAAGGTCAGTTCGTCCGGCCCGAGAGAGGAGAAGATCTCGTCAAGAAGATCATCCCCGACATCCTCGAGACGGGGCGGATCCCAGACAGGCGCATTGTCGCGGTCGATGATGACGGCCCGCACGCCTTCAAGAAAGTCATGTCGTCGGACGACCCGGGAGGCGATGCGGTACTCCATCGCCATATTCTCCTCGAAACTGCGCGCGGCCAGTCCGAGGCTCAGCTGACGGTGGGCGACCTTGAGGGTCTGTGGCGAACGCCGGCGCAGCGTCTCAAGCTGGGCCCTCGCCCAGTCTCCTTCCTCCTCCGCGAGCGCTGCGAAGATCTCCTCTACGCTCGGCCGGCCGAAGCAGCGATCGATGACCTCGAGATGACGCTCAAAACTCCCCGCCTCATCCCAGGTCATCGCCTCAAACAGATCGAGGCCGTTGCGGCAGATATCCGATCGCAGGTCTGCGAGCACATGGGATTCCGCATAGTGGGTCGCGACTCCCGCCGCCACGACATCGGCGCCCTTGAGCCGTTCTCCGGTCAGAGCGAGCCACATTCCCAGGGGCGGTCCCAGACGGGGAAGAAACCACCCCCCGCCGACATCAGGGAAAAGGCCGATGCCCGTCTCAGGCATGGCGAAAAGCGTGCGCTCGGTCGCCAGCCGGTGGGATCCGTGAACGCTCAATCCAACCCCGCCGCCCATGCAGATCCCGTCGAGGAAGGCGAGATAGGGTTTGGGATAAGAATGGATGCGGGCGTTGAGCCGATACTCCGCCGCAAAGAAAGCCATCGCCTCGCGTCCGTCTGCGGCGCCGCTTTCGGCCAGCATCCGGATATCGCCGCCAGCGCAAAACCCCCGGGTTCCGGCTGCGTGATCAAGAAGAACGAACTCCACAGAGGGATCATCCCGCCACTCCGCCAAAGCCTCCTCAATGCGCAGACACATATCGAGGGTCAGCGCGTGGAGCGCTTCGGGCCTGTTGAGCGAAATGCAGCCCGCGCGATCCTCCCGGCGGATGATGACATCGGTCATGTCGTGAAGCTCCGGATGACGGGTGAAAGGGATGACGCACAGGTCTCGGGGGGGCTCAGCCCGCGTCAGCGACGCAGCATGTCGCGCGAGATGATGACCCTCATGATCTCGTTCGTACCTTCAAGAATCTGATGGACCCTGAGGTCGCGCACAATGCGTTCGACGCCGTAGTCGGCCAGATATCCGTAGCCTCCATGAAGCTGAAGGGCGTCGTTGGCGACCTTGAAACCGGTATCGGTCACAAAGCGCTTGGCCATGGCGCACCAGCGCGTGGCGTCAGGCGCGCGGACATCGAGGGCCTGCGCCGCCTGATAGAGAAGCGTGCGGGCGGCCTGGGTCTCGGTCTCCATGTCGGCGAGGCGGAACTGAACCGCCTGAAAATCCGAGATCGCCTGTCCGAACTGGCGTCGCTCACGGACATAGGCCAGAGCCCGATTGAGCGCTTCCTGCATGCCGCCCAATGAGCAGGCCGCAATGTTCAGCCGCCCGCCGTCAAGTCCCGCCATGGCGAACCTGAAGCCGTCGCCTTCCGCCCCGATGCGGCGGCTTGCCGGAATACGCACATCCTCGAACATCACCTGACGGGTGGGCTGAGAGTTCCAACCCATCTTGCGTTCATTGGCGCCGAAGGAGAGGCCCTTGTCCTCCTTGAGGACGATGAAGGCGGACACTCCCTTCGCGCCGGCGTCCCCGGTGCGGGCCATCACCACATAGAGATCGCTGTCTCCGGCGCCGGAGATGAACGCCTTGCCGCCATTGATCACGTAATCGTCACCATCGCGCACCGCGCGGGTCCGCAGTCCGGCCGCATCCGAGCCGGCGCCCGGCTCGGTGAGACAGTAACTCGCCATGAGCTCCATCGAGGTCAGGCGGGGGAGCCATTCGACGCGCATCTCTTCGGAGGCGAACGCATCGATCATCCAGCAGCACATGTTGTGGATCGACAGGAAAGCTGCAGTCGAGACGCACCCCATCGACAGCTGCTCGAACACGAGAACGGCGTCGAGGCGGGACAATCCCGAACCGCCGACATCCTCCCTCACATAAATTCCCGCCAGTCCGAGCTCAGCGCTGGAGCGGATGACGTCGACCGGAAAACGCCGCTTCTCGTCCCATTCTGCGGCGAATGGGCGCAGGCGCTCTGACGCGAAGGCTGACGCGGTTTCGAGAATCAGCTTCTGATCTTCTGTGAGTTCAGGTGTCATGCGCTCTTTTCCTCGGGGGTGTCCGGACATTATCTGTTCGAAGACGATTCCCAAACTCGTTGTATCCAGTTCCGTGCGTCGCGTTTTCCTCAAGGCCCCCCTTCAGGCGGATTCCCTGTCTCATGGCGACCCTGATCCTCGAAACGTCACCTCAATACCGGATCCGGCCGGCGCGGGGCAATGAAGTCGGCGAACTTCAGAACATCGACCTGGCCTCGGCCACGCTGTTCCGCGGCACGGGCCTGATCGATTTCGGCCCCTCGGGCGAGCCCCAGGAACCGATCCCGGAGGATCGCCTTCGCAAAGGTTTCGGCGACGGGCTGGTCTGGGCGGCGGTGGACGACCGGGAGGAGCTGGTGGGGTTCGCCCTATGCTCGGACCGGGGGGAGGATCTCTATCTCGATCAGCTCTCCGTTCTTCCGAGACATGGACGCCGCGGCCTCGGCTCGCGGCTGGTCAGGCGGGTGTTCGCCGAAGCTGAAACCCGCTCCCACCGAAGGGTCTCTCTCTCGACATTCCGGAAAGTCCCCTGGAACGGGCCCTTTTACCGCAAGCTCGGCTTTCGGGAGACGCCGGTGTGGCGCCTGGCGCCCTGGCAGCTCGAGATCCGCGAGCTTCAGAAACTGACGATGGACGTCCGGCTCAGATGCTTTATGCACCGGAGCGTGAAGGCCGCTCACGCCCGCTGAGGCGCCGGCGGCGCCCGCCCGGAGAGAGCCCGCCATGGCCAGGACGATCATCACAGGCGCCTTCCCTTCAACGCGCCCAAGGCGCCTGCGTCAGGCGGACTGGGTGCGCCGTCTGGTCCGCGAGACGCGTCCGACCCCTGATGATCTTGTCTGGGGCCTTATCGTCCATGACGGCCCCGAGAAACGCATTCCGGTTCGCTCCATGCCGGGGGTGGATCGCCTCAACATCGATGAGGCGGCCAAGGCCGCGGTGCGCGCCCGGGAGCTCGGCATTCCGGCGCTCGCCATCTTTCCCCATATCCGAGCCGACCTCAAAGATGAGGCCGGATCGGAAGCCGCCAATCCGGACGGGCTGGTTCCCAACGTCATCCGCGCCATGAAGGCGGCGGCGCCAGACGTCGGCGTGGCGTGCGATGTCGCGCTCGACCCGTTCACAAGCCACGGCCATGACGGCCGGCTCGACGATACAGGCTATGTGGTCAATGACGAGACGGTTGCGGCGCTGATGGAGCAGGCCCTGATTCAGGCCCGGGCGGGAGCCGACATCGTCGCCCCCTCGGACATGATGGACGGACGCGTCGGAGCGATCCGCGATCAGCTCGACGAAGAGGGCTTCGATCGGGTGATGATCCTCTCCTATGCGGCGAAGTACGCGTCGGCTTTCTACGGCCCCTATCGCGACGCTGTGGGCACGGCCAGCACGCTCCGCGGCGACAAGAAAACCTATCAGATGGACTTCGGAAACACGCAGGAAGCCCTGCGCGAGACGGCGATGGATATCGAGGAGGGGGCCGACCTCGTCATGGTCAAACCCGGGCTTCCGTATCTCGACATCGTTCGACGCGTCAGCGAGGAGTTCGGAGCGCCCACGCTGGTCTTCCAGATCTCCGGAGAGTACGCCCAGATCAAGGCCGCAGCCGCTCAGGGGTGGCTCGATGAAGACCGGGCGATCATCGAAACCATGTCCGCCTTCAAGCGCGCCGGCGCCTCTGGCGTCATCACCTATTTCGCCGAGCGCGCCGCTCAGCTCCTCGGCTGAGAGAGCAGACGACGCGCAAGGCGCGCTCCGAGACTGGCCGCAAGAACGCCAGCAGCGTCCGCCAGAGCGTCGATGGGATCGCCGCTCCGTCCCTGGCCCGCCACCGCCTGAACGACCTCACTGCCGACAGCGAGGGCGAGCATGTGCGCGCACCAGAACCGGCGGCCGCGCCGATCGAGCGCGAGGCAGCCCGGGGCGGTGAGACAGGCGAAGGCCAGAAAATGCCACAGCTTGTCTGCAAAGATAAAATCTCCCGGCGACGCCGCCTGCGGCGCGGAGAGAAGCCAGCCGGCGATCGCGGCTCCCGCCCCTGACACGACGCCGAGCGCCAGAAGCGCCCACACGCCCGTCGACCGACCGTCCGACTGTTCGCTCATGACCCTCGTCACCCCCCTCAGGCGCTCACGCCGGACGCCGACCGCGCGCGACATCCTTCTCACCCGATCGCCGCTTCGCCGTCCAGCCGGCAAAAAACGGGCTCGACAGGTCGCGGCCTTGAGCGCTAATCGGCGTTTTCACTCGTAGGAGCTGACCCTCCATGGACCCTTCCGGGTCGCGCGTCGCGGTTCGCGACGCCCGCGCTGACGACATCGCGGTGATCGAACGCATCGAGGAGACCTCCTTCGACGGCGACCGGCTGTCCCGTCGCAGTCTGATCCGCCACCTCTCCTCCCCGACCTGCGACCTTCTGATCGCCACGCTGCGGGGCGAGCCGGCCGGCTACGCCCTCGTCTTCTACCGATCCGGCTCGGATCTTGCTCGCCTCTACTCCATCGCCTCGGCGCCTGAGGCGCGGGGGGCCGGGGTCGGATCGCGACTTCTGAGCGCCTGCGAACGCCGGGCGCGCGGACGGGGTCGCGGTCGGATGAGACTCGAAGTGCGCGCCGACAACACTGCAGCGATCTCGCTCTACCGCTCGAGGGGATATCGTGACTTCGGGCGCTATGAAGCCTATTATGAAGATGGCGCACCGGCTCTCCGGATGGAGAAGCGACTGTCGGCGGGCGGGGGGAAGGCGACGGCATGAGAGACTGGATCCTCATCGCCGACAATCTGCGCGATCTGGCCCGCCTCGGCGCGCCGTTCCGGATGATGACGACGCGGGATTACGTCCTGCAGCCCCGTTTGCTGTCGGGATCACGCCCCAAGATCATCAATCTCGCGCGCAACTACAATTATCAGACGGACGGCTATTACGCCTCGCTTCTCGCAGAGGCGCGCGGACACCGCGTCATCCCCAGCGTCGAGACGATGCTGGACATGTATGACCGCGACGGGTCGGAGGAGGCGGTGCCTGATCTTGAAGAGGCGCTGAACAAGGACCGCATGCGCGCCGGGGAGACGGCTGGCGCGCCTGAACGCATTCTGGTCTGCTTCGGGGAGACGGAAGACGAGCGGTTCAAGCGCTTCGGTCGATTGCTGTTCGACTGGTACCGCGCTCCCGCCCTGACGGTGAACACGGCGCCCAATGGCGGTCACTGGGTGAAGATCAAGCGTATCCGCCTCACGCCTCACACCAGCCTCAAGGGCGATGATCTGAAGCATTTCATCGACTCGCTCACCAAGTATACGGGACGGGTGTGGAAGTCGCCCCGCGCGCGCACCATCGCCAAGCACTCCATCGCCGTTCTCTATGATCCCAACGAGCAGCTCGCTCCATCGAGCGTGGAGACGCTCAAGCACTGGGCGCGACTTGCGGAAAAGGACGGGGTGGAGATCGAACCCATCACGCGCAAGGATCTCGCCCGCCTGGCGGAGTTCGACGCCCTGTGCATCCGAGAGACGACCTCCATCACCAACCACACCTATCGGTTCGCACGACGCGCCTGGGCTGAAGGCATGCCGGTGATCGACGATCCCATCTCCATGATGCGATGCACCAACAAGGTCTATCTGTGGGAGCGCCTCGCCGGCGCGGGCCTTCCCGTCCCCGAGACGATGGTCGTTCAGGACAAAACGCCGCTTGAGGAAGTGGCTGACCGCCTCGGCTTTCCGGTGGTGCTCAAGATCCCCGACGGCTCCTTCTCCCGCGGCATCAAGAAAGCCGGGAACATGGAGGAGCTGAAGTCGATCGTGCACGATTTTCTCGAGGACACCGACCTCGTCATCGCGCAGAAGTATATCCGAACGGACTTCGACTGGCGGGTCGGCGTCCTCGATCGACGCGCACTGTTCGTCTGCCAGTACAAGATGGCTCGCGGACACTGGCAGATCGTTCATCACAAGATCGACGGCCGGGCGATTGAGGGAGGGTTCCGTTCCCTGTCGGTCGCCGAAGCGCCTGCCGATGTCGTCGATGTCGGATTGCGGGCGGCCAATCTCATCGGCGACGGCCTTTACGGGGTGGACATCAAGTCCTCGCCCGAAGGACCGGTGGTCATCGAGATCAATGACAACCCCAATCTCGAGCACGGCATAGAGGACGCTTCGGAAAAGAACGCGCTATGGCTTCACCTCACCGACTGGTTCGTCCGCCGGCTGAACGCCTAGACGCGACCCGTCCGGCGCGGATCGGGGCTCAGAACAGGTCGCCCTGAGACCGCACCCTGCCCGAGCCCCTGCGCGAGCGGCCCTTCGGCGAGGGCGACGCTTCGGCCTCAGTCATCTCGGGAGCGCCGTCAGTCCCCGGCCCACCCCCGACGGCCTGCGCTTCACCGTCGGCGAAGCGAAGGCGCAGCCTGTCGCCCGGCCGGACATCCAGGGCCGATCGCACCAGAGCGCCGTCGCCGCGCGTCACGAGGGAGAAGCCGCGTCTGAGGGCGGCTTCGAAGGAGAGACTTTCCAGCATGCGCGAGGCCTGCTCGAGACGCTGGGAGCGCCGCGCCGAATTACGGGAGAAGGCGGGAGAGAGACGCTGAGCGAGGCGATCGATCAGCTGACGACGTCTCAGGGCGTCGCGTCGCAGCGCGGCCGGCTGAAGGCGCGCGGCGCGCATTTCAAACTGGACCCGCTTGCGGCCAAGGGCGCGGCCGAGCGCGCCCTGAAAGCGATGGGAGGCGATGTCCAGCCTCTGGCGCGGGCCGTTGAGAACTGCGTCCAGTCGCGGCATGCGACGCGCGAGGGAGGATAACTCAAGGGCGCGCGTCCGCAGCTGACTGCGCGCCAGACGGGAGAGACGCGCGCCGCTCGCACCGACGGTCTCGAGAAGATCAAGACGGACCGGGACCGCCATTTCGGCCGCCGCGGTGGGCGTCGGCGCCCGGCGATCCGCCGCATAGTCGATCAGGGTCGTGTCCGTCTCATGACCGACCGCAGAGATGAGGGGGATGACGCTCTCGGCGGCCGCCCGCACGACGCGCTCCTCGTTGAAGGGCCAGAGATCTTCGATCGAGCCGCCGCCTCGCGCGACGATCAGGACGTCAGGGCGGGGAATGGGACCGTCCGTCGGCAGAGCGTTGAACCCCCGGATGCCGGCTTCGACCTCGAAGGAGGCCTTCTCGCCCTGCACAAGGGCCGGCCAGATCAGCACGCGCACCGGAAACCGCTCGGCCACGCGATGAAGAATATCCCGGATTACGGCGCCGGTGGGAGAGGTGACGACCCCGATCACCTGCGGGAGATAGGGAATGGGTTTCTTGCGAGCGGCATCGAACAGTCCTTCGGCGGCCAGACGACGACGACGCTCTTCGAGCAACTGCATGAGCGCACCCGCCCCGGCCGGACGCAGGCTGTCGCAGATCAGCTGATAGTTGGAGCGCCCAGGGAAGGTCGACAGGCGCCCTTCGGCAAGCACCTCCTGTCCCTCCTCCGGACGGAAGGGGAGGCGCTGAGCCTGGCCCTTCCACATCACGACATTGATCGCCGCCGAGGCGTCCTTGAGATCGAAATACAGATGACCGGACTTGGCGAGGGTCACGCGCCCGAGCTCGCCGCGCACGCGCACGAACGGAAAGGCGGTCTCGATGGTCTTCTTCAGGGCGCCGGAGAGTTCCGACACGGTGAGCTCGGGAAGGGAGCCGCCTCGCGCCTGTCCGGCGAGATCCGACAGGATCCGCGCCTCGTCCTCGTCGCTCATGGGCCTCGACCTTACGCCAGATGCTCCCGTCGCCGGAGACGGGCGCCGGAACTGTTCCGAAGCGGCTCTTACCTGATTTGCCGCCCGCAGAGGAGAGCTTGTCGCGAGCCCGTCCGGGCCTCTATGTAGCCCTCGAACTCAGTCAGGGCGGAACGGCGCGTCATGAAACTTCTCATTGTCGGCTCCGGGGCGCGCGAACACGCGCTGACCTGGCGCCTTTCCCAGAGCCGGCGCGTCACCGAGATCGTCTGCGCCCCCGGAAATCCCGGCATGAAAGCCCTCGCCCGATGCGAGCCGGTCGCGGCGGAGGATCTGGAGGGACAGATCGCCCTCGCCGCGCGCGAGCGTCCCCATCTCGTGATCATAGGCCCGGAAGCGCCGCTGGTGGCGGGCCTCGCGGACCGCCTGCGGGCGCTGGACATCCCTGTGTTCGGCCCCTCGAAACTGGCCGCAGAGCTTGAGGGCTCAAAAGGTTTCTCCAAGGACTTCATGAAGCGCCACGGGATCCCTACGGCGGCCTACGGACGCTTTGAGGACCCTGCGGAGGCGAAGGCCTTCCTGAGGACCCTTTCCGCTCCTTACGTCATCAAGGCGGACGGCCTGGCGGCCGGCAAGGGAGTGGTGATCGCCGCCGACCTCGCGGAGGCGGACATGGAGGTTGAGGCGATGCTCGCCGGGCGCTTCGGCGCCGCCTCGGCGAGCGTGGTGATCGAGGCCTTTCTGGAGGGGGAGGAGGCCAGCTTCTTCGCTCTGTGCGACGGAACCAGCGCCGTTCCCCTGGCGGGAGCGCAGGACCATAAGCGCGTGGGAGAGGGGGATACCGGCCCCAACACGGGAGGCATGGGCGCCTATTCGCCAGCCCCCATCCTCGATGCGGCAATGCAGGACCGGGTCATGGAGGAGATCGTCCTGCCCACCGTCAGGGGCATGAAGGCGGAGGGCCGTCCCTATCGCGGCGTTCTGTTTGTCGGGCTCATGATCGGACCGGACGGCCCCAGGGTCGTTGAGTATAACTGCCGCTTCGGAGATCCCGAATGCGAGGTGATCATGGCCCGCCTTCGCGACGACCCCCTTCCCCAGATGCTGGCGTGCGCGACCGGCGGCCTTGAAGGATGCGCCCGCCTCGAGCGCTTCGAGGAGCCAGCCGTCTGCGTCGTTCTCGCCGCCGCCGGCTACCCGGCCTCGCCGCGCCGGGGAGGCGTGATCGAGGGCCTCGAGGAGGCGGGAGCCGGCGATGGCGTGATGATCTTCCATGCCGGAACGGAGGAGCGGGACGGACGGATCACCGCTCAGGGGGGGCGCGTGCTCGCGGTCACGGCGCGCGGACGCGACCTGCGCGAGGCGGTCGAGCGCGCCTACGGGGCCGTTGACAGGATCCGATGGACCGACGGATTCTGCCGCCGCGACATCGCATGGCGAGCCCTGGCGCGAGAGGGTCGGAGCGAGGGCTGAGAAAAGGCTCGACCTTGGACGAATGAAGGTGTTTTCCTGACGCCGCCCGGAGCCTTACGGTCGGGGCGAGCGAGAAACCGGTCTGGAGATGAACACGGTGGCGGACGAGGCGCATATCTTCTCGGGGACCAAGGAGGTCTCGGAGGCCCATCGCTTTGATGAGGCGGCTCTGGCGGCGTGGATGAACGAGCACGTGGAGGGCTATCAGGGCCCCCTTGAAGTTCGGCAGTTCAAGGGCGGGCAGTCCAATCCCACCTACAAGCTGATCACCCCGGGGAAAGCGTATGTGATGAGGCGGAAGCCTCCGGGCAAGCTTCTGCCGTCCGCTCATGCGGTCGACCGCGAATACCGTGTGCTGAGCGCCCTTTACCCGACCGGTTTTCCGGTCGCGCGGCCTTACGGGCTGTGTGAGGATGAAGGCGTGATCGGGACCATGTTCTACGTGATGGACATGGTTGAGGGACGAATTCTGTGGGACGCGACCCTGCCCGATTACGACCCCGATACGCGGCGCGCCATTTTCGAAGCGAAAATCTCGACCTTCGCCCGCCTCCACATGATCGACTGGAGGGCGGCGGGTCTCGAAGGCTTCGGCAAGGAAGGCGATTATATCGCCCGGCAGATCCATCGCTGGACCAAGCAGTACCAGATGTCGGAAACCGTCACGATCCCGGAGATGAACCGGCTGATCGACTGGCTTCCGAAGAACATTCCGCCAGGCGAGCGCACCTCGATCGTTCATGGGGACTACAGGATCGACAACATGATCCTCCACCCTACGGAATCGAGGGTCATCGCCGTTCTGGACTGGGAGCTCTCCACGCTCGGAGACCCGCTGGCGGACTTCACCTATCATCTGATGTCCTGGGAGATGCCGTCTTCGGACCCCAACCGCCCGTCCCTCGCCCAGATCGAAAACAAGGAGGCGTGGGGCATCCCGACGAAGGAAGCGTACGTGGCCCGGTATTGCGACCTCACGGGACGAACGGGCCTTCCCGAGCTGGACTACTATTTCGCCTACAACGCCTTTCGCCTCGCGGGCATCATCCAGGGCATTGTCGGGCGCGTGCGCGACGGCACGGCGTCCAATGCGGCGGCGGCGGAGAATGAGGGGCGCGTGGCTCCGCTGGCGAAGTTCGCCTACGCCTGCGCCCAGCGGGCAGGCCTCGAAGGCTGAGATCTCAGCCTGAGTTCAGGGCTGAGAACCAGGCGTCCAGGGCGGCCGCCTCGGCTCTGGCGCGCTCCCTGCGAAGTCGGCTGAGCTCATCCTCGCCCCAGAGAGAGGCCTGAAAGGTCTCGTCGATCCAGGATATGTCATGAGCCTCGAGGGCAAGCAGCCGCCCGCGCTCGAGAGCCAGACCGAGAATGGCGGATCCGAACAGCCCGATGGCGTAGATCAGGCCGGTCAGACGGAAATCCTCAAGGCTCAGCGCATGGGCCCGCGCCGCGGCGATTGATGCGGCGGGCTGGTCTCCCGGCATCAGACCCACCACGGGCGTGAGACGAACGCCGAGCGCCTCTCCCGCCCAATCGCGCAGGGGCGTGAACGCCGCCTCCTGGCGCGCCCGCAATTCGACCGGCGCGTCCGCAAGATGACAGAGCAGATCCGTCTGGGCGTAGCGGGACGCTTCCTCGGCGAGCTCGTCGCGGGTCTCAGGCGTGCGGTCGATCGCCACATTGGCCATCCGGGTGGCGAACATGGACTGAAGATCGATCCGCTCCTCCTGACGATCCCATTCCTCGGCGATCGCCCGGGCGAGATCTCCGTTCGGCGCCATCAGCTCACGACGCTGCGGGGTCAGGATCGTCCGACCGTCCAGACGAACCGCCCAGCCGGTCTCCAGCCGCTCAGCGGAGGCCTGCGCGTAAAAGCGTCTCGGTCGCTGGTCGATCTCTCCCTTGACGCCTTTCATCGTGCGCTCTCCCGGGCGAAGCGCGCGAGGGATGCGCGCAGACTGTCGAAGCCGTCATGCACCTCGTGCGCCCCCGCCTCAAGCATCTCCTCAGGACGCGCGAAGCCCCACGATACGCCCATGGCGCGAACGCCGGCGGCGGCGGCCATGCGCATATCATGCACCGCATCGCCGATCATGACCGCCCGGGCGGCGCGCGCGCCGGCCGCCCGCAGACTTTCCTCGATCATGAAGGGATGAGGTTTTCCCGGTCCGTCATCCGCACAGACGCAGGCGTCGAAGAGCCCGCGAATGTCATGGGCGGCGAACAGGCGATCAAGACCGCGTCGCGTCTTGCCGGTTGCGATCGCCAGCCGCCAGCCCGCTCCGGCCAGCGCCTCGAGACACTCGAAGGCTCCGTCATAAGGCGTCTCAGCGGACGAGGCGTCATCCTGCAGGGCGAGGAACGCCTCGACATAGCCCGCCTCAAGCTCGGAGATCAGAGCGGGCGAGGCGTCGGGCTCAAGAGCGATGAAGGCCTCGCGAAGCGCCAGCCCCACTACGGTGCGGGTTCGCTCAAAGCCAGGATCGGGGAGACCGGCCTTCCGATACGCGAAACTCATCGCCCTCCCGATCCGCGCACGGCTGTCGATCAGGGTGCCGTCCACGTCAAAAACGGCCAGCGCGCCGGTCATCGCCGCCGGATCTTCTTGAGGCTGAAAAACGGATCGGCGGCCTGGGAGGCGTCAAAGCCGAGCACGGAGAATGTCGCCGCCATATGATCCGGCAGGTCGGCGATGATGTCCGCAGGCGGTCCGCTGCGCCGAGGCAGGCGCAACGCTCTCGCATGAAGGTGGAGCCCTTCGGACAGTCCCGACGGCGTGGGGCGGTCGCAGACATACTTGCGGTCGCCCACAATGGCGCAGCCGAGACCCGCCATGTGATAGCGGAGCTGATGGGTGCGCCCGGTCTCGGGCTTCAGGGCGACCCAGGCGGCTCTCTGGCCAGCGTTGGAGACGGTCGTGTACTGCGTGATCGCGTGAACGGAGCCCTTCTCGGCCTGCTCCGCGGGACGCATCTTCTCCCGATCCTCGCCAGGCCCGGAGGATTTGATCATCCAGCCGCGGATCTCGCCGTCCTGCGGATGAGGCGCACCGACCGTGACCGCCCAATAGATCTTCTCGAGATCGCGGGTGCGAAAGAGAGCTCCCAGACGGTTGGCCGCGCCGACGGTTCTGGCCAGGACGAGAACTCCGGTCGTGTCGCGATCCAGACGATGGACGAGACGCGGCTTCTCGGCCGTGTCGGCGACAAGGGCCCGCGACAGGGCGTCGATATGGCGAGAGGTGCCCGTTCCGCCCTGAACGGCCAGCCCCTGAGGCTTGTTGAGGGCGATGACCTCCTCATCCTCATAGATGACCAGGGATCTCATCATGTCCGCATCGGAGGTCCGGACGCGGGCGGGGGCCGGCGCGGAGCGGGTCTCATCGTCGGCCGAGCCCATAGGAGGAACGCGCACGCTCTGCCCGCTGCGAAGACGGGTGCTGGAGCGCGCCCGCGCGCCGTCAACCCGGATCTCGCCCCGGCGCAGCGACTTCTCGATCTGCCCCTGGGTCAGACCGTGAAACTTCCGGCGAAGCCAGCGATCGAGGCGCGTGTCGTCCTCGTCAGCGTCCACGGACAGGGTGACGACCTGACCTACATTCCAGCTCATGACACCATCCTGCGTGCGATCGAGACGCCCAGCCAGACCGCCAGAAGTCCTGCGAGCACGGAACCCAGCGCATAGCCGGCGGCGGCCGCCGTCTCTCCGCGCTCCATCAGCCGCAAGGTATCGGCCGAATACGCCGAAAAGGTGGTGAACCCGCCGAGAAAACCTGTTCCCAGAAGGAGTCTCCAGACCTCCCCGCCGTCCTCGCGCACCACCAGCCAGCCGGTCAGAAGACCGATCAGAAAGCTCCCCGCCACATTGATCAGGAAGACAGGCCAGGGCCATCCGTCCGCGCGCGTCCCCATCACCAGGGTGATGAGATAGCGGGAGGTTGCGCCAGCGGCGCCGCCGGCGGCGACAAGGAAAACATTGAGCATGACCCGGCTCTCTTAGCGCCCATCGACCTCGGACGCCAGCTGAAGGCCGGTTCGCGCGAGCGCGGCGGAAAAATCAGCCGGCGGGTCGGCGTAAAGACCGAAGCGGCCTCCGGCGGGATGCGGCCCCGACAGGCGGTAGGCGTGCAGCATCAGACGCTCGAAGGCCTCGTTCCCGAGCCCGCTCGCACCGCCGTAATAGGGATCGCCCGCAATGGGATAGCCGATCAGGGAGAGATGAACGCGGATCTGGTGCATGCGACCGGTTTGGGGGCGGACAGACAAAAGATGGAAACGTCCGCTCGAGGCGAGGCGCCGCCATGAGGTCCTGGCGGATTTGACGTCCGTATCCCCCGGGCGGGCGGCGCGCATAAGCTCCAGCTCAGGCCGCAGACGATAGCGCGCGAGGGGAATGTCGATCTCGCCCTCGTCCTTCGCAAGATCCGGTCCGCTCGACAGGCACAGATAGGTCTTTGAGACGCTGCGACCGGCGAAGGCCTCGCTGAGGGCGGCCGCGGCCGGCTGGGTCCGTGCGGCGATGATAACCCCGGAGGTCTGCGCATCCAGACGGTGCACGAGCCGGGGCCGGCGGCCGTTGGAGCGCTCAAAGGCGCGCAACAGCATGTCCAGCGTCCGATCGTCGGGATTGCGGGTCTGAACCGGCAGGCCGCCGGGCTTGTTGAAGGCGAGCAGGGTCTCGTCTTCAAAAATGAGCAGAGATCTGACAAAGGCCCGATCCTCTGCGGACAGCGGCGCCGACCTCGCCTCCATGGAGCGCGGATTGAGCGCTCGTTGCGTGTCGGCTCCCCTCTCACGAGCGCGCCGTCGGCCTTTCGGGGTCTCAGAGCGGCTCATGCCTCAAGCCTTTCCCGGATCGGCGTCCCGCCGCGCCATGCGGTCCCGAAGGTGCGCCCTTGAACATACGCCCTGCAGGTCACGGGTATACTCATAACCGTCTCCGACAAAGTCCCGCCCTTCATGTTCAAGAGCGCGTTGAGGATCTGTGAAGACGGCGGGAGCCAGCTGGCCGGATCGCGTCACGCTGCGCGGAACGCCGACGATCGCACGCCCCGTCCTCCATCGAACGACCGCGGACAGCTGCACGCATACGCAAACGTCGATCGGACGCCTCTGTCAGCGGGGTCAGCCCCGGCGAGGCTTTTGCTTTCCCGGCGGGGACGCCTCTTCCGCCTTTCGGGCTCTCAAAGCCGCCCAGGCCTCAAGCTTTTCCCGGATCGGCGCTTCGCGTCCGGCCCCGCGGGGCCGGTAAAATTCCCGTCGCGCCATGCCGTCCGGAAAGTACGCCTGCCCTGAAAACCCGCCCTCGGCGTCATGGTCATATTCATAGCCGGCTCCGTAGCCGAGGCCCTTCATCATGGCGGTGGGCGCATTGAGGATGTGGGACGGCGGCGGCAGAGAGCCGGTCTCTCGCGCCGCCTGGCGGGCTGCGCCATAGGCGAGATACGCCGCGTTGGACTTTGGAGCGGTCGCGAGGTGGATGACGGCATGCGCCAGAGCGAGCTCGCCTTCGGGAGACCCGAGCCGCTCATAGGCGGCGGCCGCCTCGTTGCAGATCATCAGCGAGGTCGGATCGGCAAGCCCCACATCCTCGCTGGCCATCCTCACCAGCCTGCGGGCGATGAACAGGGGATCCTCTCCACCCTCGAGCATGCGCGCAAACCAGTAAAGAGCGGCGTCGGGATCCGAGCCGCGCACCGACTTGTGGAGCGCGGAGATGAGGTTGTAGTGCTCCTCCCGGTCCTTGTCATAGGCCGGCTGACGCCGGCGCAGGGCGGCAAGAAGGGCTGGCGCATCCAGAGGCTGGTCGAGCCGCCAGGACAGGACATCCTCAACAAGGTTCAGAAAATAGCGCCCGTCGCCGTCGGCGAGCGCGCACAGGGCCGTCCTCGCCTCCGCATCCAGGGGCGCCTTTCGGGCGAGGCGCGCCTCGGCCCGGAGAAGGAGCGTCTCCATGGCGGCCTCATCAAGGCGCCGGAGCACCATGACCCTTGCGCGGGACAGCAGGGCGCCATTGAGTTCAAAGCTGGGATTTTCCGTCGTGGCGCCGATCAGAGTGACGACGCCGCGTTCGACGAAAGGCAGAAAGCCGTCCTGCTGAGCCCGGTTGAAGCGGTGGATCTCATCGACGAACAGCACTGTGCCCTGACCGGTCGAACGACGCGCCTCGGCGCGTTCAAAGACGGCCCGCAAATCCTTGACGCCGGAGAAGATCGCCGAGAGCTGCTCAAAAGCGAGACCCGCGCGGCCGGCGAGGAGACGCGCGATGGTCGTCTTTCCGACCCCGGGGGGGCCCCAGAGGATGAGGCTCGACAGGCGTCCCTGAGCGAGCATGCGACCGATGGGACCGTCAGGACCCAGAAGATGATCCTGACCGACGACATCCTCAATGCGCTCCGGCCTCAGCTGATCGGCCAGAGGCCGCCCCGGCTCAGCCTCGGCGTGAAGAGGAAAGAGATCGCTCACCGAGCCTGCCCAGCCTCCAACCGGGGATCGTCCTGTCGCGTCGTCAGATGCGGACCGATGTCTCGATACGCTCTCCGTTGCGCTCGATCGCCAGGCGCCAGACAGACGATGCGCCGCCCGACTGAGCCTTCTGTATCGACAGCTCGAGATCCCGCGCCGTGCGAATCACCGCGCCGTTCACCTCGCGAAGGATATCGCCGGGCCGCAGGCCGAGGCGAGAGGCGATCGATCCCCTCGGAACACGATAGACAAGCATTCCGCTCTCGAAACGGAAAGGATCGAGGCCAAGCTCCTCGGCCAGCGCAGGCGACAGCTCGGCGACCTGCGCGCCGGAGAAGGGATTTCGGCCCTCAATGCTCTTGAGCTCCGCCTCTGTGGTGCCGGGGGGAGGCGCAAGCTTCATCTGGAGGGTCGAACGACGCCCGTCGCGCATCACGACCAGCGAGACGGTCTCGCCTGCCGCCTTGGTCGCCGCCACGAACTTCAGGCCCTTCTCATCGAAGACCTCGCGTCCGTCGATGGAGAGAACGAGGTCGCCCTTCTTCAGGCCGGCCCTCGCGGCCGGTCCGCCCGGATAAATCTCCGAGATCAGGACACCCTGCGGACGATCCAGACCGAGGGCCGCCGCAGCGCTCGAATTGACGCTCTGACCTTTGGCGCCGATCCACGGACGCACAAGGGTTCCTCCGTTGACGGCGGCGTCGACGACACGCTTGACCATCTCGGCGGGGATCGCAAAGCCGATCCCGTTCGAACCGCCGCCTTTTGAAAAGATCATCGTGTTTACGCCGACCAGACGGCCGCGCATGTCGACGAGGGCCCCGCCTGAGTTGCCGGGGTTGATCGAGGCGTCCGTCTGAATGAAGGAGGCGTAGTCGGAGACGCCGACGTCGGTTCTCGCCAGGGCCGAGACGATGCCGCTGGTGACGGTCTGTCCGACGCCGAACGGGTTACCGATCGCCAGCACCAGATCGCCGACCTGCATGGTTCGGGTGTCGGCGAAGCCCAGCGTGGGGAAGGACACGCCCGGCGCGTCGATTCGAAGGACGGCGAGATCGGATCGGGCGTCAGACATGACGAGGGAGGCGGGATACTCCCGCCTGTCGGAGAGCACCACCCGGAACTGGTCGCCAGCCTCAACGACGTGGTTATTGGTGACGATCACCCCCTCTTCGCCGACAATCACGCCTGACCCCAGGGAGTTCTCGACACGCTCGCGGGTTGAGGACGTGTCGCCGCGACAGAAGAACTGCGCGTAAAACGGATCGTTCGCATAGGGACAGTTCGAGCGCTGGACGACGACGCTCGAATACACATTCACCACGGCCGGAGCGGTCTGACGCACGACCGGCGCGAAGGACTGGGTCAGATCGGCCTGACTTCGAGGCGCCTCACGGGCGACGATCTCGGCGACAGGCGGGGCGGTCGGGGAGGCCGGCGGGCCGGATGGAGGCGCGGCCAGCTGACCGAGGGCCGGGACGGAAAGCATCACAAGGCCCGTCGTCACCGAGGCGGCCAGAGCCAGGAGCACATTCTGTCGGTTCATGCCTTGGGCCTTTCCTGACATTCCGCATGGGAGCGACCGTCCTCGATCGGCTCGCACGCAGGATTCCCCGGGAGCTAAGAAGGAATCCGGGCGCAAACAAGGCGCCGATGAGGCCGTCCGCGACCCGCGCCGGCTCAAGACCGAAAAAAAAGACCGCCCCGAGGGGCGGCCCTGTTCTTTTGCCGGTCGACAAGCCGATCAGGCGGACTCGGCCTCGGCCTGAGCCGCCAGACGCTCGCGGTCCGAAGCGCCCTTGGCCTCGGGGTCGCGATCCACCAGCTCGATCACTGCGAGGGGGGCGTTGTCCCCATGACGGAAGCCCGCCTTGAGAACCCGCGTATATCCGCCCTGACGATCCTTGTAGCGATCGCCAAGAACAGAAAACAGCTTCTGAACCAGATCGTCTTCCTTGAGCGCCGCGGCGGCCTGCCGGCGAGCTGCGAGATCGCCCTTCTTGCCGAGGGTGATCAGCTTATCGACCACAGAGCGAAGCTCCTTGGCCTTGGGCAGGGTCGTCGTGATCTGCTCATGACGGATCAGCGCGCCGGCCATATTGGCGAACATCGCCTTGCGGTGCTCGTGGGTTCGATTGAGTTTGCGAAGCGCAAAGCCGTGGCGCATGACGATTGCCGGCCCCTCACCGGGGCCGCTCCTTGATTAAGCGTGGTCTTCGTACTTCTTGGCGAGATCTTCGATATTCTCCGGCGGCCACTGAGCAACCTCCATGCCGAGATGGAGACCCATGCCGGCGAGAACTTCCTTGATCTCGTTCAGCGACTTGCGGCCGAAGTTCGGCGTACGGAGCATTTCCGCCTCCGACTTCTGGATCAGGTCGCCGATGTAGACGATGTTGTCGTTGCGCAGGCAGTTCGCCGAGCGGACCGACAGTTCGAGTTCATCCACTTTCTTGAGCAGCACCGGATTGAAGCCGAGATCGGGCTCGTCCGCCGCCGCCGACGCCGCCACCGGCTCGTCGAAGGTGATGAGAAGCTGGAGCTGATCCTGAAGGATCCGGGCCGCATAGGCGACCGCGTTTTCCGGCGAGACCGACCCGTCGGTCTGCACGTCGAGGGTCAGCTTATCAAAATCGAGCACCTGGCCGGCGCGGGTGTCCTCAACGAACACACCGACGCGCTCGACGGGCGAGAAGATCGAGTCCACGGGGATGAACCCCAGCGGCGCGTCTTCCGGACGGTTGCGGTCGGCGGGAACATATCCCTTGCCCGTCGCCACCGTGAACTCCATGCGAACCTCCGCCCCTTCATCCAGAGTGCAGATGACATGGTCAGGGTTGAGGATCTCGATGTCGCCCGACGCCTCGATCTGCCCGGCGCGCACGACCCCGGCTCCGCTCGCACGGAGCGTCACGCGCTTGGGCGTCTCGGAGACCATGCGGATCGCAACCCGCTTCAGGTTGAGGACGATGTCGGTGACATCTTCCCGGACGCCCGGGATGGAGGAGAATTCATGCACGACGCCGTCGATCTGCACGCCGGTGATCGCTGCGCCCTGAAGAGAGGAGAGCAGAACCCTGCGCAGGGCGTTGCCCAGCGTCGTTCCGAACCCGCGCTCGAGCGGCTCGACGATGAGCTTCGCCCGACGCTGAGGGTCGTGATCGTGCTCCACCACCGGACGATTGGGGCGGATCAGATCTTTCCAGTTCTTGTCATTAACCGAAGCGGCGGATGTCGCCATGGCTTGTGGCCTTTCAGACTTGTTGTCGAACCCGAACGCGGCTTGGAACAATCACACGCGGCGGCGCTTGGGCGGACGGCAGCCATTGTGGGGAACAGACGTGGTGTCGTGAATCGTCGTCACCGAGAATCCCACCGCCTGAAGCGCCCGCAGAGCCGACTCGCGGCCGGAACCGGGACCATAGACGAGAACCTCGAGCGTCTTCATGCCGTGCTCCTGAGCCTTGCGGCCGGCGTCCTCGGCGGCCACCTGAGCGGCGTACGGGGTCGACTTTCTGGAGCCCTTAAATCCCATCGATCCAGCCGACGACCAGGAAATCGCATTTCCCTGCGCGTCGGTGATGGTGATGATGGTGTTGTTGAAGCTGGCGTTCACATGCGCCACGCCGGACACAATGTTCTTGCGTTCGCGCTTCTTAACCCGGGTCGCTTCGCGAGCCATCTATCGGTGTCCTCCGCCTTATTTCTTCTTGCCGGCGATCGCCTTCGCCGGGCCCTTGCGCGTACGCGCGTTGGTATGCGTCCTCTGTCCGCGAACCGGCAGGCCGCGACGGTGGCGCAGGCCCCGGTAGCAGCCCAGATCCATCAGACGCTTGATGTTCATGGCGGTTTCACGCCGAAGATCGCCTTCGACCACGTAATCGGCGTCGATCGTCTCACGGATCCGAAGCACTTCGGAATCCGAAAGCTGATTGACGCGACGCGAGTCCTCAATACCGACCTTCTCACAGATCTCCTTGGCTTTCGCCGGGCCGATTCCGTGAATGTAGGTCAGCGCGATCTGCACGCGCTTGGCCGTGGGAATGTTGACGCCTGCAATACGGGCCAATTGCCCCTCCTGAAGTCCGCCGATGGCTTAAGACCGGCTGTTTCGTCCGCCCCGAAGGCCGGACCCGTAAATCTCATGTCGACGACGCCCGCGCCCGCGACGCAAAAGCGCCGCGGCGAAGCCCTGGCCCGTCGCGGAAGCGGCTACTTATAGAATGCGAGCCCTCTCCGTCAACCGCTTATTTATCCCTGCCCTCATCCCGCCGTCGCCCGTGATCCCGCGGCGTCCAGGATCCGCGCGATCGCTGCGGAAACGGTCTGAACGTCCTGCATTCCGTCGATTTCGTTCAGCTTCCCCTGCTCGGCGTAGACCGGCAGGAGAGGCGCTGTCTGACTATTGTACGCCGTCAGGCGCTTTCGAAACGCCTCAGGATTGTCGTCGGGACGACCCTCTTCGGCGAATCGACGAGCGATACGTCCGATCAGAGCCTCCTCGTCGACCTTCAGGCGAATGACCGAATCAACCTTCATTCCCCGCCCCGCCAGCATCTCATCGAGCGCCTGGGCCTGAGCGAGGGTTCTTGGAAAGCCGTCAAAGATAAAACCAGGCGCTCCGGGGTTGAGCTGGAGCTGCTCCTCGATCAGCGCGATCACGACCTCGTCCGAGACAAGGCCGCCCGAATCCATGATGCCGGCCACCCGGCGGCCCAGCTCTGTGCCTGACGAACGCGCCGCCCGAAGCATGTCTCCTGTCGACAGCTGGATAAAGCCCCTCTCAGAGACCAGCTTCTTGGCCTGGGTCCCCTTGCCGGCGGCCGGAGGGCCGAACAGGATCAGGTTCATTTCCGACGTCCCCCGAGGCGCGACCGCTTGATCATGCCTTCATACTGGTGACCGATCAGGTGCGACTGGATCTGGGCGACGGTATCCATGGTCACGGAAACCACGATCAGGATCGAGGTCCCGCCAATATAGAACATGCCGTTGAACTGCCCGCGCAGGATTTCCGGCAGAACGCAGACCGCCGTGATGTAGGCGGCGCCGATCACGGTCAGTCGCGTCAGAACGTAATCAAGATGCTCAGCCGTTCTCTTGCCGGGCCTGTAGCCGGGGATGAACCCGCCATACTTGCGGAGATTCTCCGCCGTCTCTTCAGGATTGAACACGATCGAGGTGTAGAAGAAGCAGAAGAAGATGATCAGGATCGCATAGAGGATGATGAACAGCGGCTGTCCGTGGCCCAGATAGGCCTGAATAAACTGGAGCGTTGACGCCCACCAGCCGTCGGCCTCGCCGCCGGTGGCGGTCGACAGCCCGGCGAACATGTTCGGCAGCAGCAGCAGGGACGAGGCGAAAATCGGAGGAATCACGCCGGGAGTGTTGATCTTCAGCGGCAGGAAGGAGCTCTCCCCGCCGATCATCCGGTTGCCCTGCTGGCGCTTGGGATACTGGATCAGAAGACGGCGCTGCGAGCGCTCGACAAACACGATGAACACGATCAGCGCCACAGTCAGCGCGATCACCGCCAGCAGCGCCATGATCGGAAGGCTGCCCTGACGGGTCTGAGCCAGCGACTGGAAGGCGTAGCGCGGCAATTCCGCAACGATGCCCGCAAAAATGATCAGCGAGATCCCGTTGCCGACCCCACGGGCCGTGATCTGTTCGCCGAGCCACATCAGGAAGATCGTTCCGCCCACCAGAGTGATGATGGTCGAGGCGAGAAAATAAGGACCCGGATCGACAGCCAGAGAGGCACCGGTCGCCGGATCAACGGCGTTGAGCGCCATCGCCGTGGCCGAAGACTGAGCTATGGCGAGAATGACGGTCAGATAGCGGGTGTACTGGTTCAGCTGCTTGCGACCGGCTTCGCCTTCCTTCTTCAGACGCTCCAGCGCTGGAACGGCTGTGGTCAGGATCTGAACGATGATCGAAGCGGAAATATAGGGCATCACGTTGAGGGCGAAGATCGCCATGCGCTCAACTGCGCCGCCGGAGAACATGTTCCACATCCCGAGAATGCCCTGGGAGGCGGCGCCGAACGAGGCGGCGAACTGCACGGGATCCACGCCCGGCACGGGAATATGCGTTCCCAGACGATAGACGATCAGAGCGCCCAGCGTGAACCAGATCCGCGCCTGGAGCTCCTTGGCCTTGCCGAAGGTCGAGAAGTTGATGTTTCGAGCAAGCTGTTCGGCCGCAGACACCATTGACCCGATCTCCTATTCGTCCACCCGGCCATATGCTGGAGACGCCAGAGGCCGGCGCGCCGGCTCCCGGGGTCTCCCCTCCGGGTCTACTCCGCCGCTTCCTGAGCCGCAGGCAAGGTCACCTTGCCGCCAGCCGCCTCGACTGCAGCGACCGCCGCCTTCGATGCGCCGGCCACGACGAGTTCGACGCGAGCGGTGATTTTTCCCTTCGCCAGAAGGCGCACGCCGTCACGAGCGCGACGAACAAGACCCGCGCCAATCAGCGCCTCGGCGTCCACCGGCTTCTTGGCGTCGAGCTTGCCGGCCTTAATCGCCGCGTCGATCCGACCAATGTTCACCCAGGCGTAGGTCGAGGCGTTCGGCTGGGTGAAGCCCCGCTTCGGCAGACGCATGTAGATCGGCATCTGACCGCCTTCGAAGCCGTTGATGGCCACGCCGCGGCGAGCCTTCTGACCCTTTACGCCGCGTCCGCCGGTCTTGCCCTTGCCGGAGCCCACGCCGATCCCGAGACGCGTGCGCGTCTTGCGGGCGCCGGGTTTGTCGGCAATCTGGTTCAGTTTCATGTCACGCTCCGGATCGCAGGACGGGGACGGACCCCGCCCGCATGGGCTCACGCCCTCTTAGTCGACTACTTCCACAAGATGAGCAACCTTGGCGATCATGCCGCGCACGGCTGCCGTGTCCTCGAGCTCGCGCTCGCGGCGGATACGGTTCAGACCCAGACCGATCAGCGTCGAGCGCTGAGAAGCCTCGCGACGCTGAGGGCTGCGGATCTGACGGACCCTGAGAGTTTTCTTGGTCGCCATGAGGCGGTCTCCCATTCCTGCCTGAGCTTACTGCACGACTTCGGCGACGCCGGCGCCGTCGGTGCGGCGCGCCAGGATGTCCTGAACCTTCAGACCGCGCTTGGAGGCGACCTGGCGGGGCGAAGCCTGACGACGAAGAGCGTCCACTGTCGCACGAACCATGTTGTAGGGATTGGACGACCCGATCGATTTGGCCACCACATCCTGGATCCCGAGAACCTCGAGCACGGCGCGCATCGGACCGCCGGCGATCACGCCGGTACCGGCCGGAGCGGACCGCAGAAACACCTTGCCCGCACCCCAGCGGCCGCTGCCGTCATGATGAAGCGTCCGACCCTCGCGAAGCGGCACGCGGATCATCGACTTCTTGGCCTCTTCGGTCGCCTTGCGGATCGCCTCGGGCACCTCGCGGGCCTTGCCGTGACCAAAGCCGATACGGCCCTTCTGGTCGCCGACCACCACCAGCGCGGCGAAACCGAAGTTCTTACCGCCCTTCACCACCTTCGCGACGCGGTTGATCGCAACGAGCTTGTCCACAAGCTCGGACTGCTCGCGTTCCTCTTCACGATTCTTGCGGCCGCCCCGCTCGCCTCTTTCGCGCGCCATGAGCTTCTCCCTAGAAATTCAGTCCGCCCTCGCGGGCGGCTTCGGCGAGCGCTTTCACGCGGCCATGAAACAGGTAGCCGCCGCGGTCGAAAACGACGTCGGAGACGCCTGCTTTCTTCGCCCGCTCGGCGATGAGTTTTCCGACCACGCCGGCCGCCGCCGTGTCCGCCCCGGTCTTGCCGGTCGCCCGGAAGTCCTTCTCGAGGGTGGACGCGCTGGCGAGGGTGACCCCCGCCACATCGTCGATGACCTGCACGGAGATATGCTTTGAGGACCGCGCGACAGAGAGGCGCGGCTTGCCGCCTCCCTTCCTGCGGAGCTGGGTGCGAACGCGCTGAGCGCGACGGGCTTGTTTTTCTCGCTGGGACAGCATGGCTTACTTCTTCTTGCCTTCCTTGCGGCGAACAAACTCGCCCACCTTCCGAACGCCCTTGCCCTTATAAGGCTCCGGCGGACGGAACCTGCGGATCTCCGCAGCCACCTGACCGACCGCCTGCTTGTCAGCGCCCGAGATCTTGATCTCGGTGGGCTTGCCGGAGGCGAAGGTGATGCCCGGAGGGGCCTTGTAGACGACGGGATGAGAGTAACCGAGGCTCAACTCCAGATCCTTGCCTTTCAGAGCGGCCCTGTAACCGACGCCCTGAAGTTCGAGATCGCGGTCGAAACCCGTGGTCACACCCTTGACCATGTTCTGGATGTTGGCGCGCGTGGTTCCCCACATCGCCTTCGAGCGACGGTCTTCGGCGTCGCGGGGGGTCACGATGACTTCGCCCTTCTCCAGACGCACCGAGACGAGCTCGGTCAGCGCCATCGAGAGCTCGCCCTTCGGGCCCTTCACCGTGATCGACTGGGGAGAGATTTTGACATCCACCCCGGCCGGCGCGGCCACTGCTAGTTTTCCAATACGTGACATGCTTGCTCCTCCGGCCCCTTACGAGACACGGCAAAGAATTTCGCCGCCGACGTTCTGGCTGCGGGCGTCGTTATCCGACATCACGCCCTTGGGCGTCGACAGGATCGAGATGCCCAGGCCGTTACGGACCAGCGGAAGGTCGCCGACCGAAGAGTAAACCCTGCGGCCAGGCTTCGAGATGCGGCGGATCTCGGAGATGACCGGAGCGCCGTCATAGTATTTGAGCTCGATGTCGAGCTCCTTGCGGCCTTCCTTCTCAACTTCCGAATAGCCGCGGATATAACCCTCGCGCTGGAGAACATCCAGCACGCGCATGCGGAGCTTGGAAGCCGGAGAGGAGACCGACGAGCGGCCCCGCTGCTGGGCGTTCCGGATCCGGGTGAGCAGATCGCCAAGGGGATCGTTCATCATCATCGTCGCGATCTCCCTTACCAGCTCGACTTGACGAGGCCGGGGATCATCCCCGCCGCGCCATACTCACGAAGCGCGATACGCGACATCTTGAACTTCCTGTAGACCGCACGGGGACGCCCGGTGATCTCGCAGCGGCTGCGAACCCGGTTCGGGGCCGAGTTGCGCGGAAGCTTAGCCAGCTTGAGACGCGCCTCGAAGCGCTCCTCAAGCGACAGGCTCTCGTCAAGCGCCTGAGCCTTCAGCTCGGCGCGCTTGTCCGCATACTGCTCGGCGAGGCGCCGGCGGCGGTTGTTCTTCTCGATTGAACTTTTCTTCGCCATCTCGTCTCTCCAGCGCGCCTAGTTGCGGAAGGGAAAGCCAAACTCCGTCAGGAGCGCTTTCGCCTCTTCGTTCGTGCGCGCCGTCGTGCACACAATGATATCCATACCCCAGATCTGATCGACCTGGTCGTAATTGATCTCGGGGAACACGATGTGCTCCTTCACGCCCATCGCGTAGTTCCCGCGACCGTCGAAGCTCTTGCCGTTCAGTCCGCGGAAGTCCTTGACCCGCGGAAGCGCGATCGTGGTGAGCCGGTCGACAAATTCATACATCCGGTCCCGACGCAGCGTGACCTTGCACCCGACCGTCATGCCTTCGCGGACCTTGAAGGTCGCGATCGACTTGCGAGCCTTGGTCTCGACCGGCTTCTGACCGCTGATCGCGGCCAGCTCGGCCAGGGCCGTGCGGATCTTTTTGCTGTCGGATACAGCCTCCCCGACACCCATGTTGATCACGACCTTGTCAAGGGCCGGGACCTGCATCGGGTTCGTGTACTTGAACTGCTCGGTCAGACGATCGCGGATCGATCCGCGATACAGCGTCTTGAGCCGCGGTTCATATTGCGCCTCAGGCATCGATATTCTCCCCGGAACGCTTGGCGAAACGCACCTTGCGGCCCTTGTCGTCAGTCTTGAACCCCACGCGGGTCGGCTTGCCGTCGCGCGGATCAACATGCGCAACGTTGGAAACGTGAATCGGCGCCTCAATGCGCTTGATGCCGCCCTGCTCGAACTGCGACGGCTTCTGATGCTTCACGGCGATGTTCACGCCGGAGACCACCACACGGTTCTCGTCAGGGATCGAACGGATCACTTCGCCCGTCTTACCCTTGTCCTTGCCCGTCAGGACAACGACCTTGTCGCCCTTCTTGATCTTGGCGGCCATTACAGGACCTCCGGCGCAAGCGAGATGATCTTCATGTGGTTTTTCGCACGAAGTTCGCGGGGAACCGGCCCGAAGATTCGGGTTCCGACCGGCTCATTCGAATTGTTGACCAGCACAGCGGCGTTGCTATCGAACCGGATCACCGAACCGTCACGACGCTGAATGTCCTTCGCGACGCGAACGACAACGGCGCGACGCACGTCGCCCTTCTTCACGCGTCCTTTGGGAGCGGCTTCCTTGACCGAAACGACGATCACATCGCCCACGCTGGCATAACGCCTGTGCGAGCCGCCGAGAACCTTGATGCACTGGACGCGACGAGCGCCCGAGTTATCAGCGACCTCGAGATTTGTCTGCATCTGGATCATGCTGCGTCTCCATCTCTCGGGACGATTTCCCAGTGCTTCAGTTTCGAGCGCGGCGGGCACTCACGAATGGCCACCACCTGCCCCTCGACCGCCGAATTGGTCTCGTCGTGGGCATGATACTTCTTCGAACGTCGCACGATCTTCTTAAACAGGGGGTGCATGAAGGTCCGCTCGATGAGCACGACGACCGTCTTGTCCATCTTGTTGGAGACGACCACGCCTTCCATTATTCGCCTGGGCATGACTGTGTTCCCTGCTTCAGGCCGCGGCTGCAGCTTTGGCTTTTTCAGAAAGGATCGTCTCGATCCTGGCGATTTCGCGTCGCACCTGGCGAACGCGTGACGTCTTCTCGAGCTGGCCGGTCGCCTTCTGGAAGCGCAGGTTGAACTGCTCTTTCTTGAGGCGCGCCAGATCATCCCGAAGCTGGTCGACCGTCTTCAGACGGATATCTTCAATCTTCATACCGGCCATCAGACGCCTCCCACGCGCGAGACGATTTTCGTCTTGATCGGAAGTTTGGCGGCGCCGAGACGCAGGGCCTCACGCGCGACCGCATCCGGAACGCCGTCGATCTCGAACATGATCCGGCCCGGCTTCACGCGGCACGCCCAGAATTCGGGAGCGCCTTTACCCGAGCCCATTCGGACCTCGTTGGGCTTCTTGGAGACGGGAACGTCCGGGAATACGCGGATCCACACCTTCCCCACGCGCTTCATCTCGCGAGTGATCGCGCGACGAGAGGCTTCGATCTGACGCGCCGTGACGCGCTCAGGCTCGAGAGCCTTCAGCCCGTAGGAGCCGAAAGACAGAGAGAATCCGGCCTTCGCGGCGCCTTTGATGCGCCCTTTGAAGGCCTTGCGGAACTTGGTCCGTTTGGGTTGCAGCATCGACCTGGATCCTCAAACTTAACCGTTGGCGGCCTGGCGAGCCTGACGCGGACGGCTGTCGCCGGCTGCCTCATGCTTGCGGTCAAGCGCCATCGGATCGTGCTCCATGATCTCGCCTTTGAAGATCCAGCACTTGATGCCGATGATGCCGTAGGTGGTGGTGGCCTCAGCCGTACCGTAATCGATATCGGCGCGAAGCGTGTGCAGCGGAACGCGTCCCTCGCGGTACCATTCGGTCCGCGCAATCTCGGCGCCGCCCAGTCGACCGGCGACGGTCAGACGGATGCCCTGGGCTCCCATCCTCATCGTCGTCTGCATGGCCCGCTTCATGGCGCGACGGAAGGAGACGCGACGCTCAAGCTGACGCGCGACGTCTTCAGCGACGAGGCCCGCATCGATCTCAGGCTTGCGAACTTCGACAAGGTTCACGAAGACCTCGTCTGAGACCATCTTCGACAGGTCCTTGCGCAGCGTCTCGATGTCCGCGCCCTTCTTGCCGATGACCATCCCCGGACGAGCCGTGTGAACGGTGACGCGGCACTTGCGGTGCGGACGCTCGATAATGACGCGCGAGACGCCGGACTGCTTCAGACGATCCTTGATATATTTCCGGATCTTGATGTCTTCATGAAGAAGACGGCCGTAATCGGCGCTGTCAGCAAACCAGCGGCTGTCGGCGGTGCGGTTGACGCCGAGGCGGAAACCGACGGGATTGATCTTCTGACCCATTATGCGGCCTCGGACGTTTGCGCCACCACGGAGGTGTCGCGAAGGACGATGGTGATCTGCGAGAAGGGCTTTTCAATCCGTGCGCCGCGTCCGCGCGCCCGAGCGTGCATCCGCTTCATCACGAGGTTCTTGCCCACATGGGCTTCAGCGACAACCAGGCTGTCGATGTCGAGACCATGGTTGTTGTCCGCGTTGGCGACAGCCGACTTGAGCAGCTTGAGCACATCAGCCGCCGCGCGCTTGCGCGAGAACTCGAGCTCAGCCATCGCCTTGTCGACCTTGTGGCCGCGGATCAGCTGGGCCAGCAGGTTCAGCTTCTGAGGGCTGATGCGAGCCATCTTCAGAACCGCACGCGATTCATTCGAGGCCTGCTTCGGAGGAGCCTTGGGCTTGCCCATCTTACTTCCTCTTCACTTTCTTGTCCGCGCCGTGACCATAGTAGGTCCGCGTGGGAGCGAATTCGCCAAGCTTGTGACCCACCATCTCCTCGCTCACATTGACCGGCACGAAGGTCTTGCCGTTGTGAACCTGAAAGGTGAGCCCGACGAACTGGGGCAGAACGGTGGAGCGACGCGACCAGGTCTTGATCGGCGTCGGACGAGCGGCCCCTGTAGCGGCGTCTGCCTTCTTGAGCAGATAGCCATCGACGAACGGGCCTTTCCAGACGGAGCGCGACATAACTTCCTCTCTCCGTTATTTCTTGTGCCGACGACGAACGATCAGACGATCGGTCGACTTGTTCCGGCGGGTCTTGGGACCGCGGGTCTTCTTGCCCCACGGGGTGACGGGATGACGCCCGCCTGACGTCTTGCCCTCGCCGCCCCCATGAGGGTGGTCGACCGGGTTCATGGCGACGCCGCGGACCGAGGGACGCTTGCCAAGGTGGCGCTTACGGCCCGCCTTGCCCAGAATGACGTTGGCGTTGTCCGGGTTGGAGACCGCGCCGATCGTGGCCATGCACTGCTCGGGCACCAGACGAACCTCGCCGGATCCCATCTTGATCTGCGCATAACCGTCCGCGCGACCGACGAGCTGAGCATAAGCGCCCGCCGAGCGCGCCATCTGGGCGCCCTTCAGAGGCTTCATCTCCACATTGTGGATGATGGTGCCGACCGGGATGTTGCGGAGGGGAAGGGCGTTGCCCGGCTTGATGTCCACCGCTTCGCCCGCGATCACCACATCGCCGACCGCCACGCGCTGGGGGGCGATGATGTAGGACTGCTCACCGTCAGCGTAGGTCACCAGGGCGATGAACGCCGTACGGTTGGGATCGTACTCAAGACGCTCGATCGTCGCGGGGATGTCCCACTTGCGACGCTTGAAATCGATGATGCGGTAGAGCTTCTTGGCGCCGCCGCCGATACGACGCGCGGTCACGCGGCCGAGGTTGTTCCGCCCGCCTTTGGACGTCAGTCCCTCGGTCAGAGCCTTGACCGGACGACCCTTGTGCAGACCGGAACGGTCGATCAGGACAAGCTGACGACGGCCGGGCGAGGTCGGGTTATAATGCTTGAGAGCCATGGTGGGATCCCGATCCTAGAGGCCGGTCGCCACGTCGATGGACTGTCCGTCCTTCAACGTCACGATCGCCTTCTTGATGTCCGAACGACGCCCCGCCACACCGCGGAAGTTCTTGGTCTTACCCTTCTGGACGAGGGTGTTGACCGAGACGACGTTCACCTTGAACAGAGCCTCAACGGCCTCCTTGATCTGCGGCTTCGTCGCCGTCAGGGGCACGCGGAAGACAACCTTGTTGAACTCCGAGAGAATGGTCGATTTCTCGGTGATGATGGGCGAGGTGATCAGCCCGTAGTGGATGGTCTTGGGTTCGGCCATGATCTTACGCCTTCTCAGCCGCGGCGAAGCGGGCATGAACGCCCTCAACCGCCTCACGGGTCAGGACAAGCGTGCGACGACGCAGAACGTCGTACACGTTGAGACCCGCCAGAGGCAGGACGTCGATGTTCGGAATGTTGCTTGCGGCGCGAGCGAAGTTCGAGTCGACTTCCGTTCCGCCGATGACCAACGCATTGGTGATGCCGAGGGCCTGAAGACGAGCCGTCAGGTCCTTCGTGCGTGGGGCGTCCATCTTGTCCGAGTCAAGAACGATGAGAGACGCATCCTTGACCTTCGCGGACAGAGCGTGACGAAGCGCCAGGGCGCGAACGCGCTTGGGAAGGCTGTGGGCATGGCTATGGGGATGCGGGCCGTGGGCCGTGCCGCCGCCGACAAAGATCGGGGCGTTGCGCGAGCCATGACGGGCGCCGCCGGACCCCTTCTGATTGCCGAACTTCTTGGTGGTCCGAGCCACGTTCGAACGCGACTTCGTGGAGTGAGTGCCCGCCTGACGCTTGGAGAGCTGGTAGCGAACCATGCGCTGAAGGATGTCGGTGCGGATTTCCGAGATGCCGAATACGGCGTCGTCGAGCTCAACCTCGCCTGCCGGCTTGGAATCCAGCTTGGTGACTGCGAGTTTCATCAGCCTTGCCCTTCCCTGACGCGCAGACCCGCAGGCGTGGGCGCCGCCTCGGGACGCTTGGCCTTGACCGCGTCACGAACTTCAACCCAGCCGTTCTCGGCGCCGATCACGGCGCCCTTGACGAGGATGAGACCGCGCTCCGGATCGGTGCGCACAATTTCAAGATTCTGTGTCGTGAGCCGCTCGACGCCGTAGTGACCGGCCATCTTCTTGCCCTTGAACACCTTGCCCGGATCCTGACGCTGACCGGTCGAACCATGAGCGCGGTGCGTGATCGAGACGCCGTGCGAGGCCCTCATACCGCCGAAATTCCAGCGCTTGATGGCGCCGGCGAAGCCCTTGCCCTTGGACACGCCCGAAATATCGACCCGCTGGCCCGGAACAAAATGGTCGGCGGAGATATGCGCCCCCACTTCGAGCAGCATGTCGTCCGCAACGCGGAACTCGCGAACCACCGCCTTGGGCTCAACATTGGCCCGAGCGAACTGGCCGCGGAGCGGCTTGGAGACGTTCTTCGCCTTACGGGTCCCGGCGCCGAGCACGACAGCCGTATAGCCGTCATTGCGGGTGACGCGACCGACGACTTCACCGCGCTTGCGGACTTCGACTTCGCGGTCAGCGCGCGTACGAACGCCGACAACCTGGCACCCTTCGAGGGCGAGAACGGTGACGGGGATGTGCGAGCCGTCAGCTCCGAACACCCGGGTCATCCCAACTTTTCTGGCTACGACGCCGGTACGCATCAGCCGCCCCTCCCTTCGAGTTTGATCTCGACGGCGACGCCGGCCGAAAGATCGAGCTTCATAAGCGCGTCGACGGTCTGCGGGGTGGGATCCACGATGTCCAGGACGCGCTTGTGCGTGCGGATTTCGAACTGCTCGCGAGACGTTTTGTCGATATGGGGCGAGCGGTTGACGGTGAATTTCTCAATACGCGTCGGCAGCGGCACGGGGCCGCGAACCTGTGCGCCAGTGCGCTTGGCCGTCGACACGATCTCCCGAGCCGACAGGTCGAGAGCCCGGTGGTCGAAGGCTTTCAGCCGAATGCGAATGTTCTGTCTGTCCATCGGGTCCACCGAAACAAAACACGAGACGCCCAACCGGGGAAACTTTCCCCTGCGGTCGTCGTGCGGGATGAATTTTGCCTTTTCGAACCGGACGCTACGTTTGGCAAAGCCACTGCCAGCGCCTTGGAGCGAGCGGGGGTTCTAGATCCGCGACTCGGATGCGTCAAGCGCACTGGAGAGGAATAGGCCTAATTTCTTAAAGTCATTTCGACCTCAATGGCTGCGAGGGGAGGCTTTTAGGGCCCGACGATCGCCTCCAGACCCCCTATCGGGACAGAATCGGTCTCAATTGATACGTAGAAAGCTCCCCTTCCCCTCAGGCTGACCGGCGAAAACGATCCCGGCCGGCCCGACGCGAGCGGGCGGCCTTGAAGGTGGTCACAGAGATTCGCGGAGCCCAAAAGGACCCAGGGAAGGCGCCTTACCCTACGTCACCCTCTCTACCCCTCAGTCAGGGGCGGCTTTCGGTGTTTGCAGGCCGCACCCCCCCGCCAGGCGGAAAGCCCTCTCAGCCGTCAAAGCCCCTTCGACCGATCCACCGCGTGTTTGGCAGCCGCAGCGATGGCGCGGCGCACTTGCCGCTTCGTGGAGGCCTCCAGTAGACTCTGAGGGAGGTGTCTTATGCGCTCCAGGTTCGCCTATCTGATCGTCCTCGCCTTTCTGTTCTCACACGAGGTCGACGCCGCCTTTCGGCACGAATGGCGTGTTCTGCCGCTGACAAGCTTTATGCCGGAGGATGCCGGACGCGAGACATTCGTCTGGCTGCATGTTCCGCTGTTCGCCGGCCTGCTGCTGGGCGGCGAACGCCGAGCCCTCAGAGCCATTGTGGCGCTCTTCTCGATCGCGCACGTGGGGCTTCACTGGATCTACAGAAACCATCCCGCCAATGAGTTCAACACTCTCTCCTCATGGCTTCTGATACTCGGCGCAGGCCTCTCAGGGGCGGTCTACCTCCTTCTGGCCAGGCGAGACGCGGCTGCTCACGCCCGACCCTCCTGACCACCCGCGGAGCTATCCGCCGGCCTTACGCATGAAATCCCCGGTCTCTCAAGCCTCGCGATCAGGAGATTCTCCGTCCTGAACGCTCCGCTCATCGATCGCCCCCCCCAAACCGCCGAGCCCTTCTCGCAGGCGCAGGCGGCGAAAAACGAAAGAGGGCGCCAGGTTTCCCTGACGCCCGCTCTATCCGACCATCCCTGGGAGGGACGATTAGTCGAGGATCTTCGCCACGACGCCCGATCCGACGGTGCGGCCGCCTTCACGGATAGCGAAACGGAGCTTTTCCTCCATCGCGATCGGCGAGATGAGCTCGACCTTGAGCTTCAGGTTGTCGCCCGGCATGACCATCTCGGTGCCCGAGGGCAGCTCGACGATCCCGGTCACGTCCGTCGTGCGGAAGTAGAACTGGGGACGATAGTTCGCGAAGAACGGCGTGTGACGTCCGCCTTCTTCCTTGGTGAGGATGTAGACCTCAGCCTCGAACTTCTTGTGCGGCTTCACCGAACCCGGCTTGCAGAGAACCTGACCGCGCTCGACCTGCTCACGGTCGATGCCGCGCAGGAGCGCGCCGATGTTATCGCCGGCCTGACCCTGATCGAGCAGCTTGCGGAACATCTCGACGCCGGTGCAGGTCGTCTTCTGGGTGTCGCGGATGCCGACGATCTCGAGTTCCTCGCCCACTTTGACGATCCCGCGCTCCACGCGGCCGGTGACCACGGTTCCGCGACCCGAGATCGAGAACACGTCCTCGATCGGCATCAGGAAGGGCTGGTCAAGCGGGCGGGCAGGGGTCGGGATGTACTCGTCGACAGCAGCCATCAGCTTGAGAATGGCGTTTTCGCCGATCTCGGCGTCACGACCTTCGACAGCCGCCAGAGCGGAGCCCGGGATGATCGGGATGTCGTCGCCAGGGAAGTTGTAGGAGGTCAGGAGTTCACGGACTTCGAGCTCGACGAGTTCGAGGAGCTCCTTGTCGTCAACCATGTCGACCTTGTTCAGGAAGACCACCAGAGCGGGAACGCCGACCTGACGGGCGAGCAGGATGTGCTCACGGGTCTGGGGCATCGGGCCGTCGGCGGCGGAGACCACGAGGATGCCGCCGTCCATCTGGGCGGCGCCGGTGATCATGTTCTTCACATAGTCCGCGTGGCCGGGGCAGTCGACGTGCGCATAGTGACGCGCGGTCGTCTCGTACTCGACGTGAGCGGTGTTGATCGTGATGCCGCGGGCCTTTTCTTCAGGGGCCGCGTCGATCTCGTCATACTTCTTGGCGGTGGCCCCGCCCGACTTTGCCAGCACGATCGTGATGGCGGCGGTCAGCGTGGTCTTGCCATGGTCGACGTGACCAATGGTGCCGATGTTGACGTGCGGCTTAGTGCGCGCGAATTTTTCCTTACCCATGTCTCTTCTTCCACTCCGTAGCTTCGTTTTCGGACGAGGGGCTCAGTCGCCCAACTATCTCACCCGCTGAGTTTTTCAATGACGTCCTTGGCGACGGCGTTCGGCACCGCCTCGTAATGATCGAACTGCATGGTGTAGTTCGCCCTACCCTGCGTGGCCGAGCGCAGGTTGTTCACATATCCGAACATGTTGGCCAGCGGCACCATGGCGTTGACCACCGTGGCGTTGCCTCTCATCTCCTGTCCCTGGATCATGCCGCGACGGGAGTTGAGGTCGCCGATGACCGTCCCGACGAAATCTTCGGGGCTGACAACCTCGACCTTCATGACCGGTTCGAGAAGTTTCATCTGCGCCTTCTGCGAGGCCTCACGGAAAGCCGCTCGCGCAGCGATCTCGAAGGCCAGAACGCTGGAGTCGACGTCGTGGAACGCACCGTCAAGCAGGGTCGCCTTGAAGTCGATGACCGGGAAGCCGACCAGCGGACCGGAAGCCATCACGCTCTTGATGCCCTTCTCGACGCCGGGGATGTACTCTTTCGGGATCGAACCGCCGACGATGGCGCTTTCGAATTCATAGCCCGAGCCGGGAGGCTGCGGTTCGAAACGAATCTTGACCCGCGCGAACTGACCGGTTCCGCCGGTCTGCTTCTTGTGGGTGTAGTCGATCTCGGTGGGGATGCCGAGGGTTTCGCGATACGCCACCTGCGGCTGGCCGATGTTGGCGTCGACCTTGTAGGTGCGGCGAAGAATGTCGACCTTGATGTCGAGATGAAGTTCTCCCATCCCCTTCAGGATGGTCTGACCGCTCTCATGGTCTGTCGACACGCGGAAGGACGGGTCCTCGGCCGCGAGACGCTGAAGCGCGAGCGCCAGCTTCTCCTGGTCCGCTTTGGACTTGGGCTCGATCGCGATCTCGATGACGGGCTCAGGGAACTCCATCTTCTCGAGAATGACCGGCTTGGCGGGGTCGCACAGCGTATCGCCCGTGGTCGACTCCTTGAGAGACGCCACCGCGACGATGTCTCCGGCGAAGGCTTCCTTGATGTCTTCACGGCTGTTGGCGTGCATCAGCAGCATACGGCCGATCCGCTCTTTCTTCTCCTTCGTGGAGTTGAGAAGCGTTGTGCCTGAATTGAGCGTGCCCGAGTAAATGCGGCAGAAGGTGATCGAGCCCACGAACGGGTCGTCCATGATCTTGAACGCCAGCATGGAGAGCGGGGCGTCGTCGGTCGGCAGACGGTCGACCTCAGCCTCAGTCTTGGGATCGGTCCCGCGGATGGCGGGCACGTCGAGAGGAGAGGGCAGATAATCCACGACCGCGTCGAGGAGGGGCTGGACACCCTTGTTCTTGAACGCCGAGCCGCACAGGACCGGATAGAAAGCCCCGGTGAGCACGGCCTTGCGGATCAGACGCTTGATCGTGGCGATGTCGGGCTCCTGCCCTTCGAAATACGCCGCCATAACCTCGTCATCGAGCTCGACAACCGCCTCGATGAGCTTGGCGCGATAGTCGTTGGCCTGCTCGACCATGTCCTCGGGAATCTCGACGACGTCGTACTTCGCGCCGAGGCTTTCGTCGTGCCAGACGATGCCGCGCATCTGAACGAGGTCCACCACTCCGCGGAACGTGTTCTCGATGCCGATGGGGAGCTGAAGCGGAACCGGCTTCACGCCGAGGCGCTTCACCAGATCGTTCACGCAGTTGTAAAAATCGGCTCCGATCTTGTCCATCTTGTTGGCGAAGACGATACGGGGAACCTTGTACTTGTCCGCCTGGCGCCAGACCGTCTCGGTCTGGGGCTCAACGCCCTGGTTGCCGTCGAGAACCGCCACAGCGCCGTCGAGAACGCGAAGCGAGCGCTCCACCTCGATGGTGAAGTCCACATGGCCGGGCGTGTCGATGATATTCAGACGCTTGTCCTGCCAGAAACAGGTGGTCGCGGCGGACGTGATCGTGATGCCCCGCTCCTGCTCCTGCTCCATCCAGTCCATGGTCGCTGCGCCGTCGTGCACTTCCCCGATCTTGTGGGACTTGCCGCTGTAAAAGAGCACGCGCTCAGTGGTCGTGGTCTTTCCGGCGTCGATATGCGCCATGATTCCGAAATTTCGGTAGTCGGAGAGCTGGTGAGTCCGAGGCATGGGGAGCGCCCTGTCTTATCTGTTTGTCTGGTCCGCCGAATTACCAGCGGTAGTGCGAGAAGGCCCTGTTGGCTTCAGCCATGCGGTGCGTGTCTTCACGCTTCTTGACCGCAGTGCCCCGGCCATTGGCCGCATCCAGAAGCTCAGCGGCCAGACGCTCGCGCATCGTGTTCTCCGAGCGAGCCCGGGCGGCGGTGATCAGCCAGCGGATGGCGAGAGCCTGACGGCGCTCGGGACGAACCTCGACCGGCACCTGATAGGTGGCGCCGCCGACCCGGCGAGAGCGAACCTCGACCGAGGGCGCCACGTTGCCGAGGGCCTCATGGAAGAGCTCCACCGCGGGACGCTTGCCGCGCTGAGCGACCGTCTCGAGGGCGCCGTAAACGATCTGTTCGGCGACGGACTTCTTACCTTCGTACATGACCTGGTTCATGAACCGGGTGATGACCTGATCGCCATACTGGGCGTCGGGAAGGACCTGGCGTTTTTCTGCGCGGTGACGACGGGACATGTTGGGACCTGCTTATTTCGGACGCTTCACGCCGTAATGCGAACGGCGCTTCTTACGGTCTTTGACGCCCTGAGTGTCAAGGACGCCGCGGAGAATGTGGTAACGAACGCCGGGAAGGTCTTTCACGCGGCCGCCGCGAATCAGGACCACCGAGTGCTCCTGAAGGTTGTGCCCCTCGCCCGGGATATAGCAGACCGCCTCGTGCTGAGTGGTCAGGCGAACCTTCGCCACCTTCCGGAGAGCCGAGTTCGGCTTCTTCGGCGTGGTCGTGTAGACGCGCGTGCACACCCCGCGCCGCTGAGGACAGGCCTTGAGAGCCGGAACCTTGTTCCGCTTCGGCTTATCGGTCCGCGGCTTGCGGATCAGCTGTTGAATCGTAGGCATCAGCCCTCGCTCGTCTCTTTTACCGCTCCGTCGACCCCCAAAGGGCCCGGAGCGCTGTTTTTCCAAAACCGTTCGCCGCGACAGGCCTACCGCCCGCCCCGGCCGAAATCTTCTTGAAGCTTTCGCTCTATACTGGTCACATCGGAACGACGGCGTCTGGAACCCGAGAGCCCCACGGCCCGCCCGCCGATGTGAAGCGCGGTCATAAAGGGAGGGCCGCGCGGGGTCAAGTGTCGCATTCCCCCGAATTTACGCTTCCCGCCCCCTCTTTCCCATGTGTCTCCCAAAAACACGTCGCGCGGGAGCCGAACCGGATCCCGCGCGAGCGCAAGTCGTCCGCCGCCGCGAGGCGGCCCTTTGATCTCAGGACCCCGATTCGGGGGCCGCGAGAGCCGGCAGGGGCGGATTGACCCGCCTCTGTTCCTTAAGACGCGTGTCCCGCTCCCCGGCGATCCGGCGATAGCGCCGCAGCGCCCCGCCCGTTCCGGCCGGAATGAGACGGCCCACAATGACGTTCTCCTTGAGGCCCTCGAGGAGATCCACCTTGCCCTGGATCGCCGCCTCGGTGAGCACCCGGGTCGTCTCCTGGAAGGAGGCCGCCGAGAAGAAGGACCGGGTCTGGAGCGAGGCTTTGGTGATCCCGAGCAGAACCCGGATCCCCTTGGCCTCCTCGCGACCGGCCCGACGGGCCGCCGCATTGGCTTCCTCGAAGTCAAGCGCATCAACATGTTCGCCCGCCAGCATGGTGGTCGATCCTGAGTCGGTGATCTCCACCTTCTGCAGCATCTGACGAACGATGACCTCGATGTGCTTGTCGTCGATCGGCACGCCCTGAAGGCGGTAGACCTTCTGGATTTCGTTAACCAGATAATCGGCCAGAGCCTCGACGCCGAGGATGGTCAGGATGTCCTGCGGCGCGGGATTGCCCTCGAGCAGGTACTCGCCCTGCTTGAGAACGTCGCCTTCCTGAACCATGAGGTGCTTGGTTTTGGGAACCAGATACTCCATCGGCTCGATCGTCTCGTCCTCAGGAACGAGGCGCACGCGGCGCTTGTTCTTGTAGTCCCGTCCGAACTCGACCCGGCCGGTGATCTCGGCGATGATGGCGTGATCCTTCGGACGACGAGCCTCGAAGAGCTCGGCGACGCGCGGCAGACCGCCCGTGATGTCGCGGGTCATGGCGCCGCCCGTCTGAACCCTGGCGAGGGTGTCGCCCGGCCGGACCTCATCGCCTTCGGCGACGGACAGGATCGAGTCGATCGACAGGAAGTAACGGGCCTCGGCCCCGCCGGGATGGCGGATGATCTCGCCGGCCGCATCGACCAGCACGATCGCTGGCTTGAGCTCGGCCTGACGGGAGGAGGTCCGACCGTCAATGACGACCTTGTTCGCAATGCCGGTCGCCTCGTCGGTCTCGTCGCGGGTCGACAGACCGTCGACCAGATCCTCGAACCGAACCCGGCCGGCCAGATCGGTGACGATCGGCGTCGCGAAGGGGTCCCAGTCTGCGACGCGCTCGCCGCGACGCACCTTGGCGCCGTCGCCGAACCGGATCCTCGCGCCGTAGACCGGCTTGAAGGACTGACGCATGCGACCTTCGGCGTCGAAGAGCTTGACCTCCATCGACCGCCCGACGACCACGTAGGTGCCGTCCTCACGCTGCACGACCGAAGCGTTCTCGAAACGAACCTCGCTGTCGAAGGCCGCATCGATCGAGGAGTCGTTGGCGACCTGAGCGGCTCCGCCGATGTGGAAGGTCCGCATGGTGAGCTGGGTTCCCGGCTCGCCGATGGACTGAGCGGCGATAACGCCGACCGCCTCGCCGACATTGACCCTCGAGCCGCGAGCCAGGTCGCGGCCATAGCAGCTGGCGCAGACCCCGTTGCGGGTCTCGCAGGTCAGAACGGACCTGACCTTGACCCGATCGACGCCGGCCTTCTCGAACGCCGCCGAGACATCCTCATCGACATAGGTGTTGGCCGGCGCGATGATCTCTCCGGTCAGAGGATGCTTCACGTCCTCGCCAGTGGTGCGCCCGAGGATCCGGTCGCCCAGCGAGACGATGACGTCCGCGCCCTCCATGACCGCAGACAGGGTGATGCCCTTGTCGGTGCCGCAGTCTTCCTCTGTGATGATGCAGTCCTGCGCCACATCCACCAGACGGCGGGTGAGGTAGCCGGAGTTGGCTGTCTTCAGAGCGGTGTCGGCCAGACCCTTGCGGGCGCCGTGCGTGGAGTTGAAGTATTCGAGGACCGAGAGACCCTCCTTGAAGTTCGACACGATCGGGGTCTCGATGATCTCGCCCGAGGGCTTGGCCATCAGACCGCGCATGCCGGCCAGCTGCTTCATCTGGTTCTTCGATCCGCGCGCGCCGGAGTGGGCCATCATGAACACGGAGTTCAGCTCGCCCGTCCGACCGCTGTCGCGATCCACCGTCGGGCTGCCGGCCGCCTCCATCATGGCGTCTGCGACCTTGTCGGTGCAGGCCGACCAGGCGTCGACCACCTTGTTGAACTTCTCGCCGCGGGTGATCAGACCATCCGCATACTGACGCTCGTATTCGGCGACCAGCTTGCGGGTCTCGCCGACCAGCTTGTCCTTGGCGACCGGCACGACCATGTCGTCCTTGCCGAAGGAGATGCCGGCCTTGGCCGCCTCGCGGAAGCCCAGCGCCATGATCCGGTCGCAGAAGATGACCGTCGCCTTCTGACCGCAGTTCCGGTAGACCGTGTCGATGAGCTTTCCGACCGCCTTCTTGGTCATCAGCTCGTTGGTGACGGTCGGATCCATTCCGAACTCGCGGGGCAGACAGTCCGCAACCATCATGCGGCCGGGCGTTGTCGAATAGATCTTGGAGATCTTCCGACCTTCGGCGTCGCGCGTCTCGAAACGCGCCTTGATCTTGGTGTGAAGCGTAATGACGTTCGAGGCCAGCGCGTGCTCGATCTCGGCGAGATCGGAGAAGGACATGCCCTCACCCGGCTCGTTCTCACGCTCGATCGACACGTAATACAGACCCAGAACGATGTCCTGGCTGGGAACGATGATCGGGCGGCCGTTGGCCGGCGAGAGGATGTTGTTCGTCGACATCATCAGAACCCGCGCCTCGAGCTGAGCCTCGAGGCTCAGAGGCACGTGAACCGCCATCTGGTCGCCGTCGAAGTCCGCGTTGAACGCGGCGCAGACCAGCGGATGAAGCTGGATGGCCTTGCCCTCGATCAGCTTGGGCTCAAAAGCCTGAATGCCGAGGCGGTGGAGGGTCGGCGCCCGGTTGAGCATCACGGGATGCTCGCGGATCACTTCCTCAAGGATATCCCAGACTTCGGGCTTCTCCTTCTCGACAAGCTTCTTGGCGGCCTTCACCGTTCCGGCGAGACCTTTGGCGTCGAGACGCGCGTAGATGAAAGGCTTGAACAGTTCGAGGGCCATCTTCTTGGGAAGGCCGCACTGATGAAGCTTCAGCTCCGGCCCCACGACGATGACCGAACGACCCGAATAATCCACGCGCTTGCCGAGCAGGTTCTGACGGAACCGGCCCTGCTTGCCCTTCAGCATGTCGGAGAGAGACTTCAGCGGACGCTTATTGGTGCCGGTGATGACGCGACCCCGACGACCGTTATCGAAGAGGGCGTCAACCGATTCCTGAAGCATGCGCTTCTCGTTACGGATGATGATGTCCGGCGCCCGCAGCTCCATCAGGCGCTTGAGACGATTGTTCCGGTTGATCACCCGGCGATAGAGATCGTTGAGATCTGAGGTGGCGAAACGCCCTCCGTCCAGCGGCACGAGCGGCCTCAGATCAGGCGGGATGACCGGCACGATGGTCAGAATCATCCACTCCGGACGGCATCCCGACTGAAGGAAGCTCTCCACAAGCTTCAGCCTCTTGGCGATCTTCTTCGGCTTGAGCTCGCCGGTGGCCTCGCTCAGCTCGACGCGGAGCTGCTCGGCCAGGGATTCAAGTTCAAAAGCCTTCAGAAGCTCACGGATCGCCTCAGCGCCGATCATGGCGGTGAAGGAATCCTCGCCATGCTGCTCCTGAGCCTGGATGTACTCCTCCTCGGTCAGAAGCTGCTTTTCCTTGAGCGTGGTAAGGCCCGGCTCAGTGACGATGTAGCTTTCGAAATAAAGAACCCGCTCGACATCCTTCAGAGCCATGTCCAGCATCAGGGAGATACGGCTCGGGAGCGATTTCAGGAACCAGATGTGGGCGACAGGCGCGGCCAGATCGATATGGCCCATGCGCTCGCGCCGGACGCGGGCCAGGGTGACCTCGACGCCGCACTTCTCGCAGGTGACGCCGCGATACTTGATGCGCTTGTACTTGCCGCAAAGGCACTCGTAATCCTTGATCGGTCCGAAGATCCGGGCGCAGAACAGTCCGTCCCGCTCAGGTTTGAACGTTCTGTAATTGATGGTCTCAGGCTTCTTGATCTCGCCCGATGACCATTTCCGGATTTCCTCCGGGCTCGCGATCGCAATGCGGATGGCCTCGAAAGTCGGGGCCGGCGCGTTGGGACTGAACAGATTGCTGATTTCCTGGCTCATCCTGACGCTGTCTCCCTTTTAGGGTGATCCGTCGGCCTGTTCAGGGCCGACGGAATATTCTGGGCGATATGGTTTCGGGTCTCGGTCAGAGCGCTTCGTCGGCGGGCTTCTCGTCCGCCTCCAGAAGCTCGACATTGAGACCCAGCGAACGCATTTCCTTGAGAAGAACGTTGAAGCTTTCCGGAATGCCGGCCTCGAACGTGTCGTCCCCGCGGACGATCGCCTCGTAGACCTTGGCCCGGCCGGCCGTGTCGTCCGACTTGACGGTGAGCATCTCCTGCAGGGTGTAGGCGGCGCCGTAGGCTTCGAGAGCCCAGACCTCCATCTCCCCGAAGCGCTGACCTCCGAACTGCGCCTTTCCGCCCAGCGGCTGCTGGGTGACCAGCGAGTAGGGGCCGGTCGAACGGGCGTGGATCTTGTCGTCGACCAGGTGATGCAGCTTGAGAAGATACTTGTACCCCACCGTCACCTTGCGCGTGAAGCGCTCTCCGGTCCGTCCGTCGACCAGATAGACCTGGCCGGAGGTGTCGAGACCCGCGCGCGTGAGCATGGCGGCGATATCATCCTCGTCCGCGCCGTCGAACACCGGCGTGGCCACGGGAACGCCCCGGGTGAGGTTGGAGGCCAGCTCCTCAAGCTCCTCGGCGCTCCTGGGAAGCTCTTCGTCCTCGCCATAAGCGTCGCGAAGAGAGCGCGTGAGAGCCCTGACGTCATGGCTCCGCCGATAGGACTGCAGCGCCTCATCGATCATCCTGCCCACCCCGGCGCACGCCCAGCCGAGGTGCGTCTCGAGGATCTGACCGACGTTCATGCGCGAGGGCACGCCCAGCGGATTGAGCACGATATCGACGATGGTGCCGTCTTCGAGATAGGGCATGTCCTCAAGCGGGTTGATCTTCGAGATAACCCCCTTGTTGCCGTGACGGCCGGCCATCTTGTCGCCAGGCTGAAGCTTCCGCTTCACCGCAACGAACACCTTGACCACCTTCATGACGCCTGGGGGCAGATCGTCCCCGCGCTGAACTTTCTCGATCTTGTCGGAGATGCGCGCCTCGATCAGAGAGACGCTCTCGTCGAAGGAGGCCTTGAGCGCACGGACGGACGCATCGACCGCCTCATCGTCCACCGCCACCTTCCACATCTCGAGCTGGGAGAGGTTGTCGAGGAACTCCTCGGTGATCTCCGTTTTCTTGCCGCCGCGAGCCACCGCGGTCTGACCCTTGAGAAGGGCCCGGAGACGGTTGCCGGCGTCGCGCTGGATGATCGCCAGCTCGTCGTCCCGGTCGGTCATCAGCTGATCGATCTGCTCGCGCTCGATCTGGAGGGCGCGCTGATCCTTCTCGACCCCATGACGGTTGAACACCCGGACTTCCACGACCGTGCCGGTCGCGCCCGGAGGCATGCGCAGCGAGGTGTCTCGGACATCGGACGCCTTTTCGCCGAAGATCGCGCGCAGGAGTTTCTCCTCCGGCGTCATCGGGCTCTCGCCCTTCGGGGTCACCTTGCCGACCAGAATGTCTCCCGCCTGCACTTCGGCGCCGACGGCGACGATGCCGGCCTCGTCGAGGTTGCGCAGAGCCTCCTCGCCGACGTTGGGAATGTCGCGCGAGATTTCTTCAGGACCCAGCTTGGTGTCGCGGGCCGCAACCTCGAACTCCTCGATATGGATCGAGGTGAACACGTCGTCGCGCACGATCCGCTCGGAGATGAGGATCGAGTCCTCGAAGTTGTATCCGTTCCAGGGCATGAACGCGACCAGCACGTTGCGGCCGAGCGCCAGCTCGCCAAGATCGGTCGAAGGACCGTCGGCGATGATGTCGCCCTTCTCCACCCTGTCGCCCACCTTCACGATCGGGCGCTGG
>JAGWYJ010000090.1 GCA_018969425.1 Alphaproteobacteria bacterium
AGCGAGTTTTGGAGACACGCCCTTCGTCTGGGACGAAAGCCGACGTTCGAGCAGCGATCCTGTCTGGACGAGTTTCGCCCTGTCGTGGTTCGGGTCCCTGATCCCTCTGGTCGCTCTCGGAATTTCCAGCGCCGCTGGAGCGGACATGGCGGCTTCAACAGACCCAACAGGCTTTATCGTCCTCATCTATCTCGTGCTCTTCCTCTCTCTCCCGCCAGCCCTTCTGCTGGGCGCCTGGCACGAGGCGGTCATGCAAAGACGTATTGCGGGATGTCTGAGCGTTGGCGATCTCAAGCTGTCTTCATCCATGGGCGCAAAGGATCAGCTGAGCCTCATCTTCGGGAACATCGCTCTTGTCATCCTGACGCTCGGGTTCGGCGGCATGGCCGCCCAGATGCGGGTCTGGAGAAAGTCCGCGCTGCGTCTGCGTACTGAAGGCGCCCTAGACTACTCTAAAATCGCTCAGGCGTCCTCGAAAGGCCCGGCCAGCGGCGAAGGAATGGCGGATGCGCTAGACCTTGGGGGCGCTTTCTGATGTCGGGCGGCGACGACGCTCTTCTCTTCGACGGTCGCTCCGCCGGCGCGCGAGTCGTTGAAGTTGAGTTCTCCGACCAGTCTCTCCTTATACGCTTCCCTGGAGAGGATGTCCGGAGTTGGCCGTACTCCTCCCTCGAGATTCTTGATCGCGGCAACGGCCTGCGCCTTCGATCAACAACAGATGCAGACTGCCGACTGAGACTTTCAAATGCCCTCAGCGACCAGCTCTTTCGGGCTGCGCCTAAGGTCTTTTCCTCTGGCGAGAAAAATCGCGGCCAACTCGCTCTGATCCTCGCCCTGACCGCCGGTGCGGCGGCGATCGGCGCGTTCCTGTTTGTGGGTGTTCCACTCGCGGCGGGACCCCTGACCCTGATCACTCCGCCGGCGGCGGAGGCGACCCTCGGGGCCAACGTCTCCGGACAGCTTTCGCTGATCTATCCGCGTTGCGAAGGGCCGAGGGCCCAGGCCGCGGAGCAGGCGGCGCGACCGCTTCTGGATCGTCTGTATGACAGCCAGTCCGAACCTTTCGAACTGTCATTCCAGTTTGTGGACACCCCCATTCCCAACGCCATGGCGCTTCCCGGCGGGTATGTGATGGCGACCAGAGGCCTGATCGAGACGCTTGATCACCCCGACCAGTTTGCGGCCGTGATGGCTCACGAGATCGCCCATGTCCGCAATCGGGACGCTCTGACAGGCCTTTACCGATCCGCGGGCCTTGGTCTCCTGCTGGACCTGGTCACCGGGGGATCGGGACTGGGCCAGCAGATCATCCTGCTGGCCGGGCAGGCAACCAGTCTGCAATATACGCGCGCTCAGGAGGCGCGCGCGGACGAGGATGCTCTGCGTCAGCTGGACGCCTCGAAGATCAATCCCACCGCTCTGGCCGAGGCCTTCGAGCGCATGCAGACATGGAGCGCCGGACAAGAGACGGCGGGTCCCGGCGAGATCGATCTGCCGGAATGGCTGAGCTCTCACCCCGACACC
>JAGWYJ010000091.1 GCA_018969425.1 Alphaproteobacteria bacterium
CGCTGCGCTCCCCCACAGAGCTGGCGGCGGCGGCCCCATGGCCAACACCACAGACCACGCAGCATGACAATAACTTCATGCGACAACTATCCTGACAAACACCGCGGGGAAGATGGTCAGGAAAGGTTGTCCGGTGTTCGGGGCGTTTGCGGACGAAGCCCTCGACCCGTGTCGACAGCGCCACAGCCATTTCGGCTGCGATCTCGTCCTCGGTCGCATTTGCGTCGCTCTCCTCAAGCTCGAGTTCCAGCTGGTCGATCAGGCTGGCGGCGCGTTCCTTGCGCGCCCCATAGATCTGGCGCTCCAGCTTGGCGATCCGCAGTTTCTGAGCGGCGATAGGGCAAGATCTTCAGAGGCCTTGGCCCGCGCCACCGCCAGTTCAGCAGCGCTATCGAGAAGCTTCTGCTCGGCATCGATCCGCCGCTGCTCAGCCGTTTCGGCCTGGGTAAGAGACAGTCTGAGCGCCTGCTTCAGGGCTTCCACATCATCCGGCAGGTGACTGAGATCCGTGACCATGAGGCAAGAAGATCACGTTTTCTTCCGTTTGAGGCGCCCCCCTCGAACGATTCTGGTTGAGTCAGATGGCCGCATGCATCAGCCTGCTGACATGGGACGCCAGGTCTGTTGCGGATTTCTCCACTCAATCCCCTCCATGAGACAGGCCGCCTGGGACTGGGTCAACGACAACACCCCCTCCGTGGCTGAGGGCCAGATGAAGCGTCCCCGGTCAAGCCGCTTCGAATAGAGGCTCAAACCCAGACCGTCATGCCAGAGGCACTTGATCAGCGATCCGGCTCGTCCCCTGAAGATGAAGACATCTCCGGCGAACGGGTCGCGGTTAAAATGCTCCTGGATCAGGAGCGACAGGCCCGACATACCCTTGCGCATATCAGCGTGACCAGTCGCTATCCAGATCCTGACGCCGCCAGGAATAGGTATCATCTCAATCCCCGTAATACCGCTTCGACCAGAGCCGTCGGAGCGTTCGCTCCGATCTTCAATCGGGCTCCTTTCGTTAACTCCACCTCGATCACGCTCGCTCTGTCGTATGTCTGTATCCCTGGTTCTGCGTCATTCCGGATGATAGCAGGCAGAAACGCTGGCGATTGCGCCGCACGATGAGAGGTTCTCCAGCGGTAGAGCTGACTCGTGCAGATCTCAGCCCGACGGGCGACGTCCGCCACGCTGGCGCCCTCCCCAAACGCCTCCGTCACCAACCTCAGCTTCTCTTCACTGGAAAACCGCCTCCGCCGTTCCGATCCGACGATCACTTCCATCCTGCTCATGAACCCGCTGCTATCCCTGCTGATATCCGTACTGTTAGCAGCGCAGCTATCGGGATCCCTCAGCGTTCGGAAAGGCGGTTCACGCCGGAGGAATACAGAGAGTACGACCGGAGCGAAACTGTTTCCTGCCATAAGGTCTCGCCGCCACCTGTACAGAAGACTGGTTGAGATATCGAACTGACGGGCAACCTCGGTCACCACCGCTCCGGGAGCGAATGCGGCCGAGAGGATAGCCGAG
>JAGWYJ010000026.1 GCA_018969425.1 Alphaproteobacteria bacterium
GCCCGACCCTCGCCTCCCGCTATTGTCCGTTACGGGCGATGCAGGCCGGATAGCGGACGGGATCATCGTCCGGCGCTCAGGGCCGACGAAGCCCGCAGACTTGAAGACAGGACCGGTAAGGTGAACGCATGAACCGTCTGATCGCAAGCGGACTGATCTTCACCCTCGGAGCGATTGCGCCGACCCATCTTTCGGCGGCCATCGCCCAGCAGGCCCCGGCCGCATCCGCGGCGACAGCCCGCGGGCAGGCGATCGAGGGCGTGGCGGTCCTGGTCAACGATGCGGTCATCTCCTATTCCGACGTTCGTAATCGCGCCCGCCTGATCCTGCTCAGCCTGGGCGCTCAGCCGGACGAAGAGACGCTGAGAGAGGCCCAGCAGCGGGCGATTGAAAGCCTGATTGAAGAGCAGATCCAGATCCAGGAATTCAAGGAGCTGGTGAAGGACGGAGAAATCACTGACGAGGAGATCGATCGCGACCTCGAGGCCATCGCCCGGCAGAACGGCGTCACCCTTCAGGCTTTCATCGCGGATCTCGAAAGCCGGGGCATCAGCGCACAGACCATGCGTCAGCAGGTCAAGGCGGACATTTCCTGGAGCAATATCGTTCGCGGGCGCTTCGCAAGGCAGGTGCGCGTATCCGAGCTTCGCATCAACGAGATGATGGAGCGGCTGACCGGGAGCCTCGGGAAACCGCAATACCGCCTCGCCGAGATCTTCCTCTACGCGCCTGACGCAGAATCCAGAAATAACGCCCGCGGCAGAGCCGAAACCCTTCAGCGGCAGATTGAACAGGGCGCCCAGTTCGAACGCGTCGCTCAGCAGTTCTCCGCCGCCCCCTCAGCGTCTGCGGGAGGCGACCTTGGATGGCTGACGCCGGCGGACATGCGCCCGGAAGTTCTCAAGGCGGTCGAGACCTCTTCAGCGCCGGCATTCCTTCCGCCGATCGAGACAGAGGGCGGGGTTTATCTCTACGCCCTGCTCGGCAAACGGGCTCCCGCGAGCCCCCTCGAGGCGAGGCTCAATCTCCGACAGATCTCGGCGCGCACAGATGACGCCGCAGCTCGCCTGTCCGCTCTGCGCGCCGCATCGAAGACATGCGAAGCCGCCGGGATCGCCGCCAAGGACGCCGACCTGACCTCGGTCGATCTGGACGATGTGGCCCTCGCAGACATGTCGGAGGCCTTTCAGACAGCTCTCCTGCCCCTGCGCCCCGGCGAGTCGACCGAGCCGCTGGATATCGCAGGCGGCAAGGCCGTCCTCTATGTCTGCTCCAGAAAGCAGGGCGGCGAGGAGATGCCGAGCCGGGAGCAGATCCGCTCCCGCCTGTTCGACAATGAGCTCACCATGCTGGCGGATCGCTACCTTCGCGACCTGAAGCGCGAGGCGACCATCATCCGGCGCTGACGATGACACCCGCGCCTCTCCCTCTCGCCCTGACCATGGGCGATCCTGCTGGCGTGGGCCCGATCATCGCCTGGCGCGCCTTTCTTGATCGCTCACCGCAAACCCGCCCCTTCTTCCTCGTCGGCGGATCGGATGTGATGAAGGCCGCATCCCCGGGGAGAGACGCCTCGCTGGTCAGAATCTCTCATCCTGGGGAGGCCCGCGAGGTCTGGCCCTCGGCTCTGCCAGTCCTCGACATACCCTGTCCGGCGCCTGCCCCCGGACATCCCGACCCGGCGACGGCCGAGGCCATCGTCACGGCCATTCGCTCAGCGGTTGACTGGGTTCAGGCCGGACACGCAGCGGCGGTGGTCACCAATCCGATATCGAAGGCGTTGCTCTATCAGGCCGGCTTTCCCCATCCCGGCCATACGGAGTATCTCGCAGAGCTCGCCGGGCGCGCCGGACCGATCCCCAGACCTGTCATGATGCTGTGCGGAGGCGGTCTGAAGGTCGCTCTGACCACGATCCACCGCCCTCTCGCGACCGTCTCCTCCGCTCTCACTCCGGAGCTGATCGCAGAGATCGCCCGGATTACGGATAAGGCGCTCCGGAGGGATTTCGGGCTGGCGCGGCCGCGGATCGGCCTCTGCGGTCTCAATCCTCACGCGGGCGAGGACGGATCGATCGGCCGCGAGGAGCTGGAGGTGATCAACCCGGCGGCTGCGCGTCTGAGATCTGAAGGCCTCGACATCAGCGACGCCCGACCCTCAGACGTAATTTTTCATGAGGCGAGAGAGGGCCGCTTCGACGCGGTCCTGGCCATGTATCATGATCAGGGCCTGATCCCGGTAAAGACCCTTGATCTTTGGGGGGGCGTGAACACCACCCTCGGTCTTCCCTTCATCCGGACCTCGCCCGACCATGGGGTGGCTTATGACGCGGTCAGGGCCGGCAGGGTGCGAACCGAGAGCCTGATTGCGGCCCTGAATCTGGCGGACGCGATGGCGCATGCGCGCTCCGTGTCGACACCATGACCGAACTTACTCCGGGCGCCGCCCGCAAGTCTCTGGGCCAGCACTTTCTGTTCGATCGGGAGCGACTGCGGCGGATCGCGCTGGCCGCCGGACCGGTCGAGGGACGAACGGTTCTCGAGGTCGGGCCCGGGCCCGGCGGACTGACAAGGGCCCTGCTCGAAGAGGGCGCCGGGCGGGTGATCGCGGTCGAGATGGACCGCCGCTTCGCAGAGGGTCTGCGATCCTGGCCGGAAGCTCAGGAGGGACGGCTGACGGTTCATGAGGCCGACGCGCGCCTCATCGATCCGGAGGCCCTGATCAGCGCCGCAGGCGGCCAGACCCCGGCCCTCATCATTGCGAACCTGCCCTATAATGTCGCCACGCCGCTGCTCGTGGCGTGGCTGAAGGCGGGCCCATGGAGAGGGTCCATGGCGCTGATGTTCCAGAAAGAAGTGGCGCAGCGTATCTGCGCCAGGCCCGACGAAACCCATTATGGGCGCCTAGCCGTCCTGGCTCACGCCTCAACGACTCCCCATATCGCGCTCGTCGTTCCGCCAGGCGCCTTCCGACCGCCGCCTAAGGTCGACTCCGCGGTCGTGGTCTTCCACCCGTTGCCCGCAGAAGAGATCTACCCGGACATCGATACGCTGGAGCAACTGACCGGAGCGGCGTTCAACCAGAGACGCAAGATGCTGCGGTCATCCCTTCGCACGCTCTGCGCGGACGCAGGCCTCGACGCCAGTGAGCTCCTCGATACTGCAGGGATCGATCCGACGCGCCGCGCGGAGACGCTGAGCCAGCAGGAGTTCAGAACCCTCGCCTCCGCATGGCGCTCGACAGGCGCGCAGGCGCTCCGCCAGCAAAGTCCCGGGTAACCCCGAACAAGACTGCGGCCGATACACAGCACAGGCGCGAGACAGAGGCCGCCAAGGGTTCGCCGCTCATACTTGTCTGCGGGAAAGACGCCGTTCATCTGCGCGAAATTCTTCAGATAAAGACGTCGCAGGGCGCCGATCTGCCTGACGCTGCGGATGACCGCCTGTCGGGGGATCAACCATCCTCCGATAGCCCGTCCATCCGAGCCCTCGAACCTTGATCGGTCCCCTTGAGAGGGGTCAGACATCAGGTGCGCCTTCCGACACTGTGGGAGCGGCGACAGGAGGTCAGAGTCCCTGAACGCCGGCGTCACGCAGCAGCGTGTCGACAAAACCACCGAGCGCGGCTCGGGCGCGGCGCGCCCTCTCCGTGGTGAGAATGGCTTTCAGTTCAAGAAAAGCCGTCTCGAGATCGTCGTTCACGATCGCATAATCATACTCCCCCCAGCGCAGGATATCCTGTCCCGCACCGGCCAGTCTGGAGGCGACCGAGCGTGCGTCCGCCCCGGGCCGCCCCTCCAGACGGGCGCGCAGCTGAGGGATGGACGGGGGAAGAATGAACACCGAAGCGACATCGCCCGGCCTGATGATCTTGAGCGATCGAGCGCCCTGCCAGTCGACATCGAACACGACGTCCTCACCGGCGGACAGACGCTCCTCCACCTCCCGCGCCGGCGTTCCGTAGTAATGATCGAAGACCTGAGCCCACTCGAGAAAGTCTCCGCGAGCGATCATCTCCTCAAACGCCTCACGGGTCCTGAAGTGATAGTCGCGTCCGTCGCTTTCCCCCGGCCGACGGGCGCGGGTCGTCGCGGACACAGACAAACCGACGCCGGGACACTCCTCGATGAGACGGCGGCAGAGGGTCGTCTTTCCTGCCCCCGAGGGAGAGGAGATAACGAACATCAAACCGCGTCTTGGGCGTTCACTCGACATTCTGGACCTGCTCCCGGATCTGATCGATCAGCGACTTGAACGCCAGCCCCACCTTCGTGAGATCAAGGCTGGCGGATTTTGAACACAAGGTGTTGGCCTCGCGATTGAGCTCCTGACACAGGAAGTCCAGCTTGCGGCCAGCGGCGTCCGGCGCATCCAGGAGCGTGAGAAACGTTTCGATATGAGCCTCAAGCCTGTCGAGCTCCTCGCGAACATCCGCCCGGGCCGCCATGAGCGCAGCTTCCTGAAGGACACGGTCTGCCTCGAGCGTCACGCCCCCGCCTGTAAGCTCCGCGAGGCGAAGACGAAAGCGCTCAGCGATCATCTCCCCCTGAACGCCTGCGAGCGCGCGAGCCTCGGACAACCCCGAAGCGAGGCTCATCAGCATCGACCGGAAGAGTCCCTCAAGCATCGCGCCCTCTCGGACCCGCGCCTGCACAAGTTCGTCGAGCGCGGTTTCAAGACCGGCAAGAAGGGTCGCCGTCATGGCCTCATCGACCACTGTGACGCCTTTGGGCGCAGTCCGGATGACGCCGGGGAGCGCCAGCAGACCATCGAGGGACGCAGGAGCAGGACCAGCCCCGGAAAACGAACGCGCCAGTCGGGCGAAACGGGCAAGCTCCCGTGTGCTGACCACGGGCCCGCCGGCCTCGCGCGGAACGTCTATCTTCAGCTGAAGCTGAAGATTTCCGCGCGAGAGACGATCCTTGATACGGCGCCGGGCTTCGAACTCCACAGGATCAAATCCCGGCGGCAGCGACATACGCATGTCGAGGGACTTGCCGTTGACCGATCGCACCTCCCAGGTCCAGCCGCCCCATGAGGCCTGTCCCTGAGAGCGGCCAAAGCCCGTCATGCCACGGATCATCGTCTTCCCCTCAACGTTCGGGACGCTGGGCCGCACGACGCGCCTCGATTTCGCGCCATGCGGCGACATTGCGCAGATGCTCTGCGTAATCCGATGCGAAGGCATGTCCGCCCGTACCGTCCGCAACAAAGAACAGCGCATCGGTGACCGGAGGATTGAGCACAGCCTTGATCGCGTCGCGCCCCGGATTGCAGATCGGTGTCGGAGGCAGACCGAAGATCTGATATGTGCTCCAGGCGTTCTGACGGTCGATCTCGCTTCGACGCAGTCCCCGACCGAGGGGCTCGCCCCCGGTCAGACCGTAGATGATGGTCGGATCGCTCTCGAGCCTCATCCCCTTCCGGAGACGATTGACGAACACCCCGGCCACCATGGGCCGCTCCTCGGCGAGACCTGTTTCCTTCTCAACGATGGACGCGAGAATGATGACCTCTTCCGGGGTGTCGAACGGCAGCCCCTCCTGACGCGTCGGCCACAGCTCGTCCAGAAGGGCTTTTTGCGCCTCCGCCATGCGGGTGATGACCGCCTCGCGCGTCTCGCCGCGCTGAACGCTGTAAGTGTCCGGCAGAAGAATACCCTCTTTCGGCGCCGGCGAGGGCGTCTCTCCCGAAAGCGTTGTCTCCGCCTCCAGCAGACGCAGAACCATCGCCGTCGTCAGACCTTCAGGCACGGTCACCGTATGAAGGACGACACGGCCCTCCTCAAGGCGAGCAATGACATCCCTGAGACTGTCTCCTGACGTGAAGGCGTATTCCCCCGCCTTCAGGGCGCCGCCCTTGCCGCTCACACGAACGGCGAGACGAAATATGCGAGCGTCGGGGATCACCCCCGCCTCCGCCAGACGATCAGCGATTTTGGAAACCGACGAGCCGCGCTCGATCAGAACGACCCGCGGCGCGCCGTCGGTCGAGACAGGTCCCGGGGCGGTGTAGAGATGGTTCGCGTAGACCCAGGCGGCGCCGACGGCGATCACCACGGAAGACAGAACGACAGCCACCGCGATCACGATTACGCGCAGGAGACCCGAGACCGACGCCCGCCCTCCTGCCTGTGACGGTTTGCGCACGATCAGTCGACCTGTTTGAGCACCAGGGCCGCATTGGTGCCGCCGAACCCGAAGGAATTCGACAAGGCCGCGCGGACGGGCTTGCGAACCGCCTTGTGAGGGGTCAGATCGAGCGGGGTTTCAAAACTCGGATTATCGAGATTGAGGGTCGGAGGGATAACGCCGTCGCGGATCGCAAGGGCGCAGAATGCAGCCTCTACAGCGCCCGCAGCGCCCAGAAGATGGCCAATAGAGGACTTGGTGGAGGACAGGTTCAATCCCCTGGCGGCGTCACCCAGCACACGCTCAACCGCCCGCACCTCGATCTCGTCTCCGGCAGGCGTCGAGGTTCCATGCGCATTCACATAATCGATGTCCGATGCTGCAAGGCCGGACCGGCGCAGCGCCGTCCGCATCGCACGTTCGCCCCCGTCTCCCGTCTCATCAGGCGAGGTGATGTGATAACCGTCCCCGGAAAGTCCGTACCCGGCCACTTCGGCGTAAATCCGCGCTCCCCGACGGCGGGCGTGTTCATACTCTTCAAGCACGAGCACCCCCGCGCCCTCTCCCATCACGAAGCCGTCCCGATCGCGATCATAGGGACGCGAGCCGCGCTGGGGCGTCTCATTATAAGCGGTGGACATGGCGCGACAGGCGATAAAACCCGCCATGCCGATCCGGCAGACAGAGGCTTCCGCGCCTCCGGCGATCATCACGTCGGCATCGCCGAGCTGGATCATGCGCGCGCTGTCTCCGATGGCGTGAGCCCCGGTGGCGCACGCGGTCACGACCGCATGATTAGGCCCCTTGAGCCCGTACTTGATCGAGACCTGCCCGGACGCCAGATTGATCAGCGCACTGGGAATAAAGAAGGGACTGATGCGACGGGGGCCCTTCTCATGCAGTTCGATCGAGGTCGCGGCAATCGTGGCGAGACCGCCTATGCCCGACCCGATTGAGACGCCTGTCGCGACCCGGTCCTCATAGGTCTCCGGTTTCCAGCCGCTGTCGAGGAGAGCCTCATCAGCCGCCGCGATCGCATAAAGGATGAACTCGTCAATGCGTCTCTGTTCCTTGGGGGAGAGAACCGCATCGGGATTGAACGAGGCCGGATCATCCGCCCGACCGCCGCCCCGGCCCGACGACCACGGGACCTGACCGGCGATCTTGCAGGCCAGGTCCGAGGTGTCGAAGATATCGATGGGGCCAAGCCCGGACTGCCCGGCGACCAGACGCTCCCAGGTCGCTTCCCGACCGTTCGCGAGCGGGGTGACCAGCCCGATACCGGTGATGACGACACGACGCATGCGAGGGTCCCCCGGGCCGGGCGCCTGGATCAGACGCGCTCGGTGATGAACTTCACCGCATCGCCGACCGTGCCGATCTGCTCCTGAACGTCGTCAGGGATTTCGATGCCGAACTCTTCCTCGAACGCCATCACCAGCTCGACGAGGTCGAGAGAGTCAGCGCCCAGATCGTCAATGAAAGCGGCCTTTTCATTGACCTTGTCGGCGTCCACTTCGAGCCGCTCGACAACAATTTTCTTAACGCGCTCGATCACGTCGGACATCTGGTTCCCCTTCACTCTCCGGCTCTGGCGACCCTTCGGCCCGAACCCTGCGTTGCGGCGCGGTAACACGCCTGAAAATCATTGACCATAGGCTAGCCGATTGAGGCAAGACCTAGATCATCGCCATTCCCCCGTTCACATGGAGGGTCTGACCTGTAACGTAAGCCGATTCATCGCTCGCCAGATACGCCGCCGCGGCGGCGATGTCAGCCCCCGAACCGAGCCGACCGGCGGGAATCGACTTCAAAAGCGCTTCCTTCTGGGCTTCAGGCAGACCGTCGGTCATGGCGGTGGCGATGAAACCAGGCGCGATGCAGTTGGCGGTGATGTTGCGGCTGGCCACTTCCTGGGCCAGCGCCTTCGTAAAACCGATCATTCCCGCCTTGGACGCGGCGTAGTTGGCCTGGCCGGGATTGCCCGTGACGCCGACAACGGACGTGATGCCGATAATCCGTCCGTGCCGGCGCTTCATCATTCCCCGCAGAGCGGCGCGCGCCAGCCGGAAATAGGCCCCCAGATTAACGTTAAGGACCGCCTCCCAGTCCTCATCCTTCATTCGCAGAAGCAGTCCGTCTTTCGTCAGACCCGCGTTGGAGACCAGAATATCGAGCCCGCCCAGGGCCTCCTCGGCCCTGGAGACGAGACCGTTCGTCTCGACCGGATCGGCCAGATTGCAGGGAAGGATGACGGCCGCCCCCCCGATATCGCGCGACGTCGCCTCAAGGGCGTCAATGCGCGTCCCCGAAAGGGCGACTTTTGCGCCCCGTTCAGCCAGAGCGCCGGCTATGGCCGCGCCGATACCCCCGGAGGCCCCCGTCACCAGCGCACAGCGACCCGTCAGATCGAACATCTTCAACTCTCCCTGGATCAGCTGCGCGAACGCGCGAAGGCTTCAAGATCGGCCGGCGTGTTCAGAGCGATGGCGCCGGCCTCAGGCGCATTGCGCTTGACCATTCCCGTCAGCTGCTTGCCTGAACCGACCTCCACGAAGCGGCTGATCCCGCCCTCGGGGGAGGCCATCCACTCCACGCTCTCCCGCCAGCGAACCCTCGCGGTGACCTGCTCGACCAGAAGCCGGCGAATCTCCTGCGGGTCTGACACGGGTCGAGCCGTCACGTTGACCACGATGGGCGAGCACGGAGACGAAAGTGCGGCCGTAGCCAGCGCTTCCTCCATTTCGCGGGCGGCCGGAGCCATGAGCGGAGAATGGAACGGAGCGGAAACCGCCAGCGGCACGGCCCGAACGCCGCGCGCCTTGGCGGCGACGATCGCGGCGTCGACGCCTGAGCGGAGGCCCGAAATCACCACATTGCCGACATTGTTATCGTTGGCGACGACCACCACGCCTTGTCGGGCGCCCTCGGCGGCTATCTCCTCGGCGAGGGCGACATCAACCTTCCCGATGAGGGCCGCCATCGCCCCCTCCCCGACAGGAACCGCCGCCTGCATCGCCAGCCCGCGCCGCCTCAGAAGCCGGGCGGCGTCACCCACGCTGAGAGCGCCCGCCGCGGCTAGAGCGCTGTATTCGCCCAGAGAATGGCCGGCCAGAAGCTTGGCCTCATGCGCCTTGACCCCGAATTCGGCCTCCAGCGCCCTCATAGCGGCGAGGGAGACGGCCATCAGCGCGGGCTGAGTGTTCGCCGTGAGCATGAGATCGGCTTCGGGCCCCTCGAAGATCAGGCGCGACAGGGCCAGGCCCACCGCCTCATCGACCTCCTCAAAGACGGCCCGGGCCGAAGGATAGGCGTCAGCCAGCTCACGGCCCATGCCGACCGCCTGGGCGCCCTGGCCGGGGAAGATGAACGCAAAAGACGTCATGGAATCATCCTGTTCAGGACCGCTGTCCTAGAAAGGGCTTTGCCCCGGTGCAAGCTGGCGCCTCCCCCAGGCGAGTGAAAGACTTGATTCGTCCGCAGATTCGGGTAAGGAGCGCGCTCGCCGAAGAGGCGGTCCCAAGACCCATACCGGGTGCGCGGGATCCATCGCGGACCAGTCGCCCTTCGACCGGTTCGCGCCGCCTCTCAAACAGAAGGGATATTTTATGGCGTTCTACGAACACGTGGTCGTGACCCGACCCGACATATCTCCCCAGCAGGTTGAAGCGCTGGTCGAGGACATCACCAAGATCGTTGCGGAAAAGAATGGAAAGGTCGGCAAGACCGAGTACTGGGGTCTTCGCAACCTCGCCTACCCGATCCGCAAATCGCGCAAGGCTCACTACTCGCTGGTCAACATCGAGGGACCCGGCGAGGTGATCCACGAACTCGAGCGGCGTCACCGGATCAACGAGGACGTCCTGCGTTACCTGACGGTACGCGTTGAGACCCTGTCGGAAGAGCCTTCGCCCGTCATCGCCCGCAAGGATCGCGACGACCGCTCCAAGCGTCGTCGTGATGAAGAGGGCGGCGGATACGGCGGCGATCGCCCCGAGCGCAGCGGCCGTGACGACCGCGGACCGCGCGGCGGCCGTGATCGCGATCGATAGGAGACATCACAATGGCTCAGCAGAAACTCAACATCGCCAACCTGCCCTCGCGACGTCCGTTCGGCCGTCGGCGCAAGGTGTGCCCTTTCTCGGGAGAGCATGCTCCGGCGATCGACTACAAGGACGTGAAGCTCCTTCAGAGATACATCTCTGAAAAGGGAAAGATCGTTCCGGCCCGCATCACCGCCGTTTCCCAGAAGAAACAGCGTCGCCTCGCCATCGCCATCAAGCGCGCCCGTCATCTGGCGCTGCTTCCGTACATCGTGATTTGAGGAGGATCGGACAATGGACGTTATCCTTCTTGAACGTGTCGAAAGCCTTGGCGTCATCGGAGACGTGGTGAAGGTGAAGAACGGGTTCGCCCGTAACTACCTTCTGCCCCAGGGTAAGGCGCTTCTGGCCACCGACACCAATCGCAAGCGCTTCGAGCGTGAACGTGCGGCGATCGAAGCCCGCAACGAAAAGGCGCGAGCCGCAGCGGTCGGAGAGGCGCAAAGCCTCGAGGGCGCCAGCTATGTGCTCATTCGTCAGGCTGGCGAAACCGGTCAGCTTTACGGCTCCGTCTCGGCTCGCGACATCGCGACGGCCGCAGCCGCAGCCGGTCATCCGATCGAGCGCCGTCATGTCCTGCTCAACAACCCGATCAAGGCGCTTGGCATGCATGACGTGCAGGTGCGTCTGCATCCGGAAGTGACGATCAAGGTGCAGGTCAACGTGGCCCGCTCTCCGGATGAAGCCGAACGCCAGGCGCGCGGCGAGAACGTGATCGAAACCGCGCTTGCGGCCGGTCGCGCTCAGGCCGATGAGCAGGCTCAGGAACTGGCGGCGGCCGCAGCCGAAGCCAGCGCCGAACGCGGCCCTGCGGAAGACTGATCCCCTATCAGGATCGACAGACAGACAAGGGAGCCCGGGATCCGGGCTCCCTTTTTTGTTCCTGCAGGAACATCTCGCGGATCGACCGAAGGACGGAAAGCCTCGCATCGAACATCGACCTTCGCCGCCTCACATTCGGAAGGAAGTGTTGAGTAACTCTGCAAGGGCCCTCTCATCAGCGCTCGGAACGGGTTAGACTGGCGTATGGCTAAGGATCATGAACCCCCTTCAGGCGTCACGCCTCCGCACAACCCGGCAGCCGAAATGGCTGTGCTCGGAGCCATCCTCTTCGACAACAACGCGCACCAGCGGATCGCCGACCTGCTGAGCCCGGCGGATTTCTACGCCCCCGCCAACTCCGCCATCTACGCCGTGATCGACCGGATGATCACAACAGGGCGCGTGGCGGACGGCGTGACGCTGCGGGAGCATTTCGAGAGGGACGGCCAGCTCGCCGAAATCGGCGGCGTGCGTTACCTGGCGGACCTTCTGGAATCAGCCGCCTTCGGCCCGGAAATTCTGGATTATGCGCGCCTCGTTCACGACCTCGCGCTCCGACGCGAACTTATCCGCATCGGCGCCGAGATGGTTCAGCGCGCCACCAGCCCGGATCTTGTCGAGCACGGCGAGGCGCAGATCGAGGCCGCGGAAAAGCAGCTCTTCTCACTTGCTGAGAAAGGCGCCGGCGCCCAGGGCTTCCGCAGCTTCAACACGGCTCTGGCTCAGTCGATTGAAACCGCCACGCTCGCTTTCAAGCGGGACGGAAAGATCGCCGGTGTCGCCTGCGGTCTCGACGATCTCGACCGCATGCTGGGAGGTCTGCACAAATCCGACCTGATCATCCTCGCCGCACGCCCGTCGATGGGAAAGACCGCGCTTGCGGTGAACATCGCCTACAATGCGGCGAAGCGGTGCCGCAGATCGGTCGGCCCCAACGGCATGATGAAGACCGACGAGGGGGCTGTCGTCGGATTTTTCTCTCTTGAAATGTCGGCCGACCAGCTGGCAACCCGGGTTCTGGCCGATATTTCCGAGGTGCCCTCCGACAAGATCCGGCGAGGCGATCTATCGCCCCGGGATTACGAGCAGATCCGCGAAGCTGCGAAGACCATGGAGGGCCTGCCCCTCTACATCGACGATATGGGCGCGATCTCCATCTCACAGCTGTCGGCGCGCGCGCGGCGTCTCCAGCGAACGCACGGACTTGATCTCCTCATCATCGACTACCTGCAGCTCATCACGAGCTCCGGCGGCAACCGCAATGACGGACGCGTGCAGGAGGTGAGCAACATCACCAAGTCGCTGAAAGCGCTCGCCAAGGAACTCGCCATCCCCGTGATCGCTCTCTCGCAGTTGTCGCGTCAGGTCGAGATGCGCGAGGACAAACGCCCTCAGCTCTCGGACCTGAGAGAATCCGGCTCGATCGAGCAGGACGCAGACGTGGTGCTCTTCATTTATCGCGAGGCCTACTACCTCGAACGCCTTGAGCCGGACGAAGACGATCCGCGCTACGCCGAGTGGAAAGACAAGCTGGCGTCGAAGTTCAATCTTGCGGAGATCATCATCTCCAAGCAGCGCCATGGTCCCATCGGAAAGGTCGATGTGGGCTTCATCCCCTCGCGCGTTCGCTTCGGAAACCTGGACAACCGCTATGGCGGCTCGTCCGACGGCTGAGGACGACGCGGAGCTGGGGTTTGATGATGCAGCCGACGATCCGCGTGAACCTCGACAGCCTGGTCGCGAACTGGCGTCTGGTCGCAAGGGCCTGCCCGGGAGCGAGCATAGCGGCGGTCGTCAAGGCTGACGCCTACGGTATGGGGGCGGATCGCATCGCTCCGTCCCTGGCGCACGCCGGCTGCCGCCGATTCTATGTCGCATGGCCGTCAGAGGGCGCCCGTCTTCGGTCGATCCTGGGACAGGGCGCAGACATCGTCGTCCTCCTCGGCGCGGACGAAGAGGATTATCAGCTGATGCGTGAGGCTGAGCTTGAGCCGGTTCTCAACTCTCCCGCGCAGGCCGGGGCGTGGATGCGGACGGCAGGCACGGATAAGCCCTATTCCGTTCATGTGGATACAGGCATGAACCGCCTCGGCGCCTCGCCCTCTGACTGGGCGGAGATGAGCGCGATCGCTCCGGCGCCCGTCAGCGTGATAAGCCACCTCGCCTCAGCCGACGATCCCGCCTCGGAGCAGAACAGCCTCCAGCTGCGCGGCTTTCAGACGGCCGCTCATCTCTGGCCCGCCGCCCGACGATCGCTCTCAGCGTCCGCCGGCGCCTGGCTGGGACGGGACTTCTGTTTTGACGAGATCCGCGCCGGCATCGGTCTCTACGGCGCCGGACCGGCGCCCCGTTCCGGTCCCGCGCCGGCCTGCGTGGCGACCTTCAGCGCTTCCATCCTCCAGACCCGAACCCTCGAGACGGGCGATCAGGCCGGCTATGGCGGGACATTCACCGCCCCCTCCCGCATGCGGATCGGGACCCTCGGGGTCGGATACGCTGACGGATTTCCAAGGAGCGCCTCCAATCGGGCGAACGTCGTCATCCGGGGCGAGAGGCGACCGGTCGTCGGCCGCGTCTCGATGGATCTCACCCTGATCGACATTACGGGCCTCCCCGCGAAGGAAGGCGACGAAGCCGAGCTCTTCGGTCCCTCCCTGCCCATTGAAGACCAGGCGCAGGCCATGGGAACCATTGGTTACGAGCTCCTCACCCGCATCGGCCCCCGGTGCCGAAAGGTCTACGTCGACGCGCTCCCGGAGTGAGGGTTCGCCATTCCGGCCTGCCGGCTTCTCTGTCAGGATCCCCATGGTCGATTCGAATCAGGGGACATGCAGTGGCGAAGACCGCAACCGCCTTCATCTGCCAGTCCTGCGGCGCCGCCCACGGCAAATGGACAGGGAAATGCGAAGGGTGCGGCGCCTGGAACACGCTCGTGGAGGAAACTCTGGGAGCGCCTGGCGGCCTGCCGGCGGCGGCCGCCTCCGGACGCAGCCGATCCGGCGCCGTCGAATTCGCGCCTCTGTCTTCGGCCGAACCTCCCCCACCCCGTTTTTCAACCGGTCTGGCTGAACTGGATCGCGTATTCGGGGGCGGCCTCGCACGGTCCTGCGCGGTGCTCGTCGGCGGCGATCCCGGCATCGGAAAGTCGACCCTTCTTCTTCAGTCCGCCGCCGCCATGGCGACTGCCGGGGTGCGAACGGTCTATATCTCCGGGGAAGAGGCCGTGTCTCAGATCCAGGGGCGCGCGCGCCGCCTGGGCGTAGCGGACGCCCCTGTTCAGCTGGCGGCTGAGACAGATCTTCGCGCCATTCTCAAAGCCCTGAAATCCGCCCAGCCGGATGTCGTTGTAATCGACAGCGTTCAGACGCTCTGGTCGGACGGTTTCGACGCAGCCCCGGGGTCTGTGGCGCAGGTTCGCGCCTGCGCGCAGGAGCTCACCCGTTTCGCGAAGAAAACCGGCGCATCCGTAATCCTGGTCGGACACGTCACGAAGGACGGCCAGATCGCAGGCCCCCGCGTTCTGGAACACATGGTCGACGCCGTCTTCTACTTCGAAGGCGAACGCGGTCATCAGTTCCGGGTCCTTCGCTCGGTGAAGAACCGCTTCGGACCGACCGACGAGATCGGCGTCTTCGAAATGGGCGAGCACGGCCTGTCGGGCGCGCGCGATCCCTCCGCCCTCTTTCTCGGAGGCAGCGAAGCGGAAGCCTCCGGACGGGCCGTGTTCGCCGCCATGGAAGGCTCACGGCCCATGCTGGCCGAGGTTCAGGCGCTCGTGGGACCTGAGGCCGCAGGATCGCCTCGACGGTCCGTCGTCGGATGGGACGGCTCGCGTCTCGCCATGCTTCTGGCGGTGTTTGAGACGCGGTGCGGCCTTCGTCTCGCCGGTCGGGACGTTTATCTGAGCGTCACGGGAGGTTACCGGATCCAGGAACCGGCCGGCGACCTCGCCGCCGCCGCCGCGCTCGCCTCTTCGCTTCTTGAGCGACCGACACGGGCCGGATCGGTCTATTTCGGGGAAGTCGCCCTGTCAGGCGCTGTAAGACCGGTCGGGCGCATCGAACCGCGGCTCCGGGAGGCGGCGCGGCTCGGGTTTACGAGGGCCTTCGCTCCTCCGGGGGCGCCGGAACGAGTCGACGACATGGTCGTTCATGGGATATCCACACTCAAACAGCTGATCGATATCCTTCAGGGGGACTAACCGATGGCGGATCTGTTTCAGGGACCTTGGTCGACCTTCGACATCATCGTCGCCGCAGTGATAGTGGTCTCGGCGGTCATGTCGCTGGGACGCGGACTGATCCGGGAGGCGTTTTCGGTCATCGCCTTCTTTGTCGGCTTTCTCGCCGCCTATTACGGGGTCCGCCTGTTCGAACCCGCTCTGAGCTCGGTGTTGCCGGAGGGCTGGCCCGACATCACGGCGGCCGTGATTCTGGTGGTGGTGGGCTTTCTTCTGGCTTACGGACTCGCGGCCTTTCTCGGCGGCCGCCTGTCTAAACTCATCAACGCCTCCCCGGAAATCGGCCTACTGGATCGTCTTGCCGGGGCGGCGTTCGGCGTCCTGCGCGGCGCGCTGGCGATCGTCGTCTTCATCCTTCTGATGCAGCAGGTTCTGCCGGAGGACGCCACGCCCGCCTTTATTGCTAACTCGCGGTTTTTTCCGTATGCGGACGCCGCGGCGGATTGGATTCGCGAGACGCTTCCAGGTTTCGTGGAACGGGCGCGGGAGACAATAGAAGCTCCTGTCTCCGGACAACCGACCTGAACGAGGAACGCGGTTTTCGGTGATGGAGGATGTCCAATGACCCATCCGGAAGCGAACGACCGACAATACGACGATGATGATTTCCATCCCGGATCGAAGGACGGGATGAGACACAAGTGCGGCGTCTTCGGCGTCTTCGGACGGGATGATGCGGCGATCCTGACGGCTCTGGGTCTTCACGCCCTCCAGCATCGGGGTCAGGAAGCCTGCGGCGTGGCCACCTACGATGATCGCAACAACAGGTTCTACACCGAACGGCACATGGGACTTGTGGGCGACAGCTTCAGCGAGGAGACAGGCGCCGTCTCACGCCTCCCTGGACGCATCGCAATCGGGCACAACCGCTACTCCACCTCCGGTCGGGTTGTGCTGCGGAACATCCAGCCGATTTTCGCCGACATCGCTGGCGGAGGTTTCGCTATCGCCCATAACGGCAACCTGACCAACGCACGCGCCCTGCACCGGGAGCTGGTGGACAGCGGAGCGATCTTCCAGTCGACGATGGACACGGAGGTTATTCTTCAGCTGACGGCGCGATCCTCAAAATCGAAGATCCAGGATCGCTTCATCGATGCTCTGCGCCATCTCGAGGGCGGCTTCGCTCTTGTCGCCATGACCAACGGCAAGCTGATCGGCGCGCGCGATCCGTGGGGCCTGCGCCCGCTTTGTCTCGGCGAAATCGACGGAGCGCCCGTCCTGTCCTCCGAAACGTGCGCCCTCGACGGCATCGGCGCAAGCTTCGTGCGCAACATCGAGCCTGGCGAGGTAGTGGTCATTACCGAAACAGGCGTCGAAAGTCTGACGCCGTTCACGCGTCGCCTCGCGAGCCCATGCGTCTTCGAGTATGTGTACTTCGCGCGTCCGGACAGCGTCATGCATGGACAGAGCGTCTACCAGGTGCGTGAGCGCTTCGGACGCATTCTCGCCCGCGAGCATCCTGCCGACGCCGATGTCGTTTGTCCCGTGCCTGACGGCGGCAATCCGGCCGCTCTCGGCTTTGCTCAGGGATCCGGCACGCCCTTCGGCTTCGGCATTATTCGCAACCATTATGTCGGCCGGACCTTCATTCAGCCGACCCAGACCGGACGTCAGCGCTCGATTTCCAAGAAACACGCTCCGAACAAGGCCCTGCTTGAGGGCAAGAGGGTCGTACTGGTCGACGACTCAATCGTCCGGGGCAACACATCGCAGAAGATCATCCAGATGGTGCGCGATGCAGGCGCCCGGGAGATCCACTTCCGGGTGGCCAGTCCGCCGATCAAGTATCCGGACTTCTACGGCATCGACATGCCCTCCAAGGAAGAGCTGATCGCCAGCGCGATGAGCATCGACCAGATGAGGCGCTATCTCAAAGTGGACAGTCTGGGCTTTATCTCCCTACCCGGTTTTTACGAGGCTCTGGGCGCGGGCGAACGCAACCCCGCTCATCCGCAGTTCGCCGATCACTGCTTCACCGGGGATTATCCCACTCGTCTCGTCGACAGGGATCAGGACATGGCCCGCAAGGAACAGCAGCTGTCGCTGCTCGACGACTGAGACCGGATTGGACACGAAATGGACCGCCGCATTGTTCTGGTGACCGGGGCCTCGAAGGGGCTTGGACGGGCTGCCGCCCTGGCGATCGCCCGTGCGGGATCGCATGTGATCCTCCTTTCGCGATCCGAGGCGGCGATGGTCCGGCTCGACGACGAGATCCGCGCGGAGACGGGACGCTCCGCCAGCCTCATTCCGATGGATCTGCGCGACAACGCTTCAGTCGACCGACTGGCCGGCGCGCTGCTGGAGCGCTTCGGAAGACTGGACGGCCTCTTCGCGAATGCGGGTGTGCTTGGATCCCTGGGACCTCTTGAATCGGTGTCGCCGCAATCCTTCGCCGAAACCCTGGAGACGAACCTTGTCGCCAACTGGAGGCTGGTTCGCGCCCTCCATCCGCTCCTGCGCGCAAGCCCAGCAGGCCGCGCGCTCTTCACCACCTCAGGCGCAGCGCCGAGGCCGAGGGCTTTCTGGGGCGCATACGCGGCCTCCAAGGCAGGCCTTGAGGCGATGATCGCATGCTACGCGGACGAAAATGAAAAGACGCCCCTGCGCATCAATCTGTTCGATCCCGGCCCGACGCGGACCGACATGAGGTTCAAGGCGATGCCCGGAGAAGATCGCTCCCTCTTGCCGACGCCTGAGACGGTCGTCGAACGCGTTCCGGAGTATCTCTCTGCAGAATTCACAGAGAACGGCCGCCGTCTGGCCTATGCGGCGCCCCTGAGAACCTGAGAGCAATCAGTCTTTCTCCGCGAACGGATTTTTTCCCTGCCGGAGAACCAGACGGATCGGCACCCCGGGAAGATCGAACGCTTCCCTCAGCTCATTGATCAGGTACCGGCGATAGGTGTCAGGCATCTCCTCGGCGCGGGAAGCCATCAGTACGAATGTCGGAGGCCTTGTCTTCATCTGCGCCATATAGCGCGGCTTGATGCGCCGCCCTCCCGGAGCCGGGGGCGGATGCTTCTGAGTGACATACTGCAGCCAGTCATTGAGATCGCGCGTCTTGACCCGGGCCGACCAGTCCTTGTGCACCTTGAGGCAGGCGTCCATCAGCTTGTCGAGCCCCCGCCGGGTCTCACCTGAGACCGTCACAAGCGGCGACCCGCGAGCCTGTGGAACGCTGTCGGCGGCTCGCGCATCCAGTTCGCGGCGCAGATCTCCGGGCGATTCCGCGAGATCCCACTTGGTGATGGCGAACACGAGCCCGCGGCCCTCTCGCAGAGCGAGATTGGCGATTTGCAGATCCTGCTTCTCGAAAGCCTCTCGCAGGTCCATCACGAGAACGACCACGTCTGCAAAACGGATTGCGTGAATGGTTTCGCTGGTCGACATCCGCTCAAGCCGGTCCTGGACCCGCGACCGCTTCCGAAGACCGGCCGTGTCCACAAGGCGTATGTCGCGCCCCCGCCAGGACCAGGAGACGGTCACGCTGTCGCGCGTGATGCCCGCCTCAGGGCCGGTCACGAACCGATCATCCTCCAGCAGCGCGTTAAGAAGGGTGGACTTGCCGGCATTCGGGCGCCCGACAAAGGCCAGTCGGATCGGACGATCAGGGACAGACGGCGGCTCGGCGTCAGGATCAAACGCCTCGTCGTCAGCCTCGCCTTCTCCCAGGCTTACGCCGCCGGCGTCTCCCTCAAGCTTCACCTCAACCCGCAAGAGAGCCTCGTAGAGCTCACCCATCCCTTCGCCATGCTCGGCGGACAGAGCGGCAGGCTCCCCAAGCCCCAGACGCCACGCCTCCATCAGTCCGGCGTCGCCCTGACGACCCTCACACTTGTTGGCGATAAGGATGACCGGCTTGCCCGAGCGCCGCAGGATCTGCCCAAAGCGTTCGTCGAGCGAGGTCACCCCCTCCCGAGCGTCGTAGACGAACAGGCAGACATCCGCCGCCTCGATCGCCAGCTCTGTCTGCCGGCGCATTCTGGCTTCGAGCGAGCTGTCCGACACGTCCTCGAAACCGGCTGTGTCCACCAGCGTCAGATCCATGTCCCCGATGCGTCCGGATGTTTCCTTCCGGTCTCGGGTGACCCCGGGCTGATCGTCGACAAGGGCGATCTTGCGCCCGGCCAGACGATTGAACAGCGTGGACTTGCCGACATTGGGGCGACCCACAATGGCCACCGTGAGCGGCATGATTATTCCTCCAGTGAGCGCCCGTCCGGCGTCGGATCAGCGAACCGCCGTCAGCTGGCCCTTGTCGGTCAGCACATAGATGAGACCGCCAGCGGCGATGGGCTCGATATAGGCGGGAGCGCCGAGCTTGAGACTGACTTCCGTCTCACCGGTCTGAGGAGAAAGACCAAGCATGTCTCCCTCAGACGACACCACCACCAGCCGATTGGAGGCGATAAGCGGACCTGTCCAGACGATGCGATCCTGCTTTTTCTTCTCGTTCCTGAACTCCTTCAGGTCCCGAACCCAGACCACCGCGCCATCAACACGGTTGATGCAGGCCAGCTGACCGCCCGTCCCGATGATGAAGAGATGGTCTCCGCTGACCACAGGCCCGAGTCGGGAACCGAAGAGAATATTCCAGAGACGTGTTCCGGTCCGCGAGTCGATGGCGGCGAGAACGCCCGAGTGACTGGCCGCATAGACGATACCGTCGCGGATGGCCGGCCGACCTGCGATGTCGTTGATCGCAGAGAGCGGAGTAAACCGTCCGACCGTCGTCAGAGTGTCCGACCAGAGCCTTCGTCCATTCGCCGGGATGTAGGCGATGAGCTCGCCCGAAGAATAGGGCGAAACCAGGATCTCGTCCGTCACCGCGGGGCTGGGAGAGGCCAGGATGCGCGCCGACTCAGCGATCGCCTGATCGGTCCAGGACACTTCGCCCGTCTCAACGTTGAGCGCATAGAGGTCGTTGTTCGTGGTGGTCACATAGGCCCGCCCGCCGAGTATCGCGGGAGACCCCGACACCGGGCTCTCCGTCGGACGTTTCCAGATCTCGGAGCCGTCAGCCGTCGACAGGGCGACAATGTATCCGTATCCGGAGCTCACGATCAGGCGCTCTCCGGCGACCGCGAGGCCTCCGCCGACAGCTATCTTATCGCGCTTGAAGGAGGAGGTCAGAGACCGGGTCCAGAGACGCCGGCCTCGAGCCGCATCATAAGCGGAGACGCGCTGATTGGCGTCGATAACGAAGACGCGGCCATCCGACACCACAGGCGGCGCCACCAGCCGTCGCTGAATATCCGATCCGGCGCCCACATCCGCGCGCCAGTCGACCTTGAAGGACTGCCCTGCTTCGGCGTGAGGCGGGGTCTTGGACGGGTTCTGCCCGGCCTGAGGCCAGTCTGCGGTCGCAGCAGAGGGCGACAGCTGCACAGTGACCGCTGCACGCTCAGGGTCAGCGGCCAGCTTCTGGTCAAGAACGCTCATATTCACCCGACCGGCGCGCTCCTCCTCCTTGGCCTTTTCGGCCTTCTCGGCGCCGCCGAACATGGAGCAGGCGCCCAGCATGGCGAGGGCGAGGGCGGATAGCGCGAAATGTCTCGGATGCATCATGGCTTGGCCTGACCTGTCGCCTCGGGCGCCGCGGCAGGCTCTGCGGCCGCCTCCGGCTGGGGCAGAACCACAAGCGCCTGCTGAACCCTGCGCTTCATTTCCTGAGGCGCATCAAGTTCGAGGGTCAGGGCCTGATATTCCTTGCGCGCGCGCTCGACGTCGCCCGTCGAAAGCGCCTTGGCCGCAATCAGCTCTCTGGCCAGCGCGCCCGTATTGCCGCCGGCTTCAAGAAGCGGCGCCACCATCGTCTCCAGCGTCGGAAGATCGACGACGTCCGCCTGGACATAAGCGCTCTTCAGGCGGGCGAGATCGCCCAGAAGTCCATCATCCTTCTCATCCACCGCATCCAGGTGGGCGGCGACGGCCTTCGGATCTCCTCCGAGTCGGCCTTCGACCTCCGCCAGCAGATGACCTGACACGAGGGCGTAGCCGCCTTTGCCGTCGGCGAGCCCCTTGAGGGCGTCCCGGGCCGCCGGCAGGTCTCCCGATTGGAGGGCCTTGGTGGCGGTCATGAACGTCTTGGCTGAGGCCTCGATGGTCTGATTGCGGGAGAATTTAAGGTATTCGAACACCGCCACGGCGCCGATGATCAGCGCCACGCCTCCAAACAGAAAGGGAGCGGTCCGCTTCCACAATTTGGCGGCCTTCTCCTGACGGAGACTTTCTTCAACTTCTTCAAAGACGTCGGCCACGCTTCACGATGCTCCGTCAGAGGGTTGGCAAGACCCTAGCCGGACCTGCGGAAGACTGCAATTCAAGAAGGCGGCGCACACTGCGGTCGTTTCATGGAATAGGTCTCTTTTTCGCCCGGAAAGCGTCGTGAACGAACGTCAGACGCATAAGCCGCAGCCGCCCGGTCCAGCTCCCCGCGGAGATCCGCATAACGCCGGACGAAGCGCGGCGTCTGCTCGAACATCCCCAACATATCGTCGATCACCAGAATCTGACCGTCGCAGGCCGATGACGCCCCGATCCCGATGGTCGGGCACGACACCAGAGACGTCACCTCTCTGGCCAGATCCTCTGCGCACCCCTCCACAACGATAGCGAAACAGCCGGCGCGATCCGCCGCCTCCGCCTCAGCGAGCACTCTCGCCCGCTCCGCACGCGTGCGGCCGCGCGTTCGGAATCCCCCGTCCGCGTGAACAGCCTGCGGCCTCAGTCCGACATGCCCCATCACAGGGATGCCGCGGGCGACGAGAAACTCGATCGTCGGCGCGGCGTAAGCTCCCGATTCGATCTTCACGGCCTGGCATCCCGTTTCCTTCAGCACCCTCGAAGCGCTGAGGAAGGCCGCCTCCGGACCGCTTTCATAGCTGCCAAAGGGAAGATCGACGACGACGAACGCCGACTGGGACCCCCGCATCACCGCCTGACCGTGAAGGATCATCATCTCGAGGGTCACGCCAAGCGTCGTGGGGAGGCCGTGCACCACCATGCCGACAGAATCGCCCACCAGGAGAACATCGCAGTGCCGGTCGAGAAGCGCGGCGACCGGAGCGGAGTAAGCGGTGAGACAGACGAGAGGCTGCCCTCCCTTCGCGGCGGCGAGATCCCGAACGGTCCGTCTCTGGGTCCGCACCTGGGTCGACATCCGGTCAAGCCTCCAACCATCCGACTACATGACGTAAGGTCCAGAACGGAAAATATCAATGGGACGCGGGTCAGCGCTGGAACAAGGGGCTGAAGCCGGACCGATGGCGGCCCGGGCGCGACCGATGAAACCGGGCCGGCGGTCAGAGACTGGCGACAGGCTGGATGGACCGCCGAAAGGCTTGAGAGACCCTCAGGCCCGACGACGCTCAAGGCTGCGGATATAGCGCTCATGCTCCTGAATAGGATCGAGAACGCGCTCCTCGCCGCGGGCGGCCGGCCGGGTCGCCTCGCGGGCTTCCTTCTTGGCGCGAGCCGCTTCCTTTATCGCCTTCTTGCGTTCCTTGCGTTCAGCGCGCTTCTGGGCGTCGATGGACAATTCATTCGCCAGGCGCTGCCTCTCGGCCTCTGCCAGAGCTTCGACCCGGGCGGCTTCCGCGGCGGCGGCGGCCTCCTCCCGTGCGCGCTGGCGCTCCATTTTCTCCTCAAGCCTCTGGCGGCGAACCGCCTCGATCCGCTCGCGCCTTTCAGCGTCGTGATCGACAGGTTCGACGGCCTGCACAGCCGGCTTGGGCTTGAATTTTGCGAGAAGTGCCTGCTTCGCGGCGGCCGATGCGGCCTGCCGTTCGGAAAACGTCGACTGTTTGGGTTGCATCAGATCTTTCGGATTACACGCTGAGTCTTTGACTGAGGTGCGCGTTCCATAAAGCGAAGTTGCGCGTTCGTCCAGTCACCCTCCGATGTCGACCATCATTCTTCGGGAAACGATCGGTCACATGGGCGACAACACGCCCCTCCCGGCAGGTTGAACCCGGACCCGCGCGGGCCGACGGGAGCGCCCTGCCGTCAGGACGACGGCTTGGGCAGAAGCACGCGCTCATAATCAGCAGGAGAAAACCCGACAAGAAGCGATGCGGCGCCCTCGAGAACCGGCCGCTTGATGAGAAGACGATCGTCCATCATCGCCGCGATCGCCCGATCTCCCGAGAGCTCGGCGCGAACGGTCGGGTCGAGCTTGCGATAGGCGGCGCCCTTGCGGTTGAGCACTGTCTCTATGCCGACCTCCCGGACCCAGGACTTCAGACGATCCGGGTCGAGACCGCCTGCGCGATAATCGTGAAACCGGAATACGAGACCGCGTTCGTCGAGCCAGCGGCGAGCCGCCGCGACCGAATCGCAGTTACGAATGCCGTAAAGGACAAGATTCATGTCGCCCGCATCCCCTGCGCCGTCGCACCGCCTGTGCCGATACGAGGCGCTGCGCCGATGGGTCAAGGGGCGAAGGGTTTCGCCTGAAAGGTCTCGAGCATCGCCTGAAGGTCCGGATATGACGCCCGAAGACCGGCAAGGTCGGCCCTCGCCTGATCGATGATGGGATGCCGACACATCTCGATCGCCTCTCTCCAGCTCGCGCGACCACGGATACGTCCATACCACGCCCGGCACTCCGGAAGCCCCTGACGGTTATAGAAACCCTCCAGCCATCCGCCCTCCTCAAGGCGCAGGAACACAGCCGACCAGGAAATATCCGCAAGAGTGAACTGCGATCCCAGAATCCACGGACCGCCCGACGCCTTCAGCTGCCCTTCAAGCGAAAGCAGGTGATCCTCCATGGCGTTGCGACTGGAGGAAATCAGGGTTCGCAACGGAGCGATCGACATCATTCGCCGGGGACCGAGGCATTTGAACAGGAAGAAATAGAAAGGCCGCCTGCGGTCGGGATGGTAGAGAAGACCGGCCAGAATTCGATGAGCGGGAATATAGCGAAGCGCCGTGAAGAAGAGCGGAATGGTAAGCCCGGGAACGGCGCCGCCGGCGCTCTCCTGCAGGGCGCGTTCAGGGGAGGCGCTGGGCAGGGTCGCCTTACGGATCCAGTCCGTCATTCTGGCATGCTCATCGGGGTCGGCCGGTTCCAGAGGGGCTGCGCCCTCCCCGGCGTGACGGGCGGCATAGGCCATGATGTCGTCGGATTCGTAGACTGGATGCCCTTTGTGCACGAGCACAGGCACGAGCCCGGCGGGGTTCACCTTGAGAAACGCCTCCGAGATGGTTTCATAGGAACCCGTCTCGATCAGGTCGATCGGCCGGCTTCGGTAGGACAAACCGAGCTCGGCGAAAACAAGACGCGTCTTTCGGGAGCAATGGGAAAAGGCGTTGTTGTAGAGTTCGAACTCCTCCTCATGAGGGAGGCTGATCTCCGGATGCAGACCGCCCGTCATGGGCCGGGTCCTGTGACGACGCTTTCCTGCCGCCCACGCCGCCGCAGGGAGCAGCGCCAGCGCCAGTAGGATCAGCCCTGCGAACTCTGCTGTCACCGTCCCTCCTGAACTGTATGAGCAGTCGGGAGAAATCCCTTTTGACCCTCCGGACGTGAACTTATTGTCCGATCCGTCGCTCAGGGCCGTCAAGACACGGGACAGCCCCGCCCCCGCACCTATCGAGGCGGAAACGACGGACGCACCTAACGGCTCGCCCCGGCGGACGCCTCGATACGTCCTGTCAGATCACGCTCCAGGAGATCCAGACGATCACGTCGGACACCGCTCTCAACCCTGAGAGAATGATCAAGAATCAACCACTGATCGCTTTCGCCATACCCCGGCCAGGGCGGCAGGCCCTGGCCATTGGGATTTCCGGTGCGGGCGAAGTTTGTCCAGTAAAGTCCCATGAGCCTCGAGAGTTCCCGGTCCGCCTCCGACATTTCGAGAAGCCAGTCGTTCGTCCCGAAAACAAAAGGGATCTCAGCGGAATGGAAGGCGCCCGCCGTCTGCCCCTCCTGAGGAGGACGGCGCGAGAAGAAGTAGAGAAAGGTCGGCTGCCTTCGCGCGGCGGCCGCCTTGCCGAGAAACCGGGTATGCACCCCGAAGAGGGAATCGCCCAGCATCGTCGCCTCCGCGCCGCGCCACTCTGTCGGATGGTCGAGCCCGTAGAAACGGATAAGCGGATCCGCCACATCGCCATAGGCTGCACGAAACGCCGCCAGACGAGATCCCCGATCCTCCGGCGACCGCGGAACGTCCACAGACGGACCGCCTATGGTGGGATAAAGCAGCGTCCCCTCATCCGCGTTGTAACCGGCCAGAACCGGCGTCTGCGCATACGCGCCCTCTGCGATCGCCCTCCCCACGGGCATGGGCAGTACGACGCCGTCGGCGCCCGGCATGAAGTTTCCTCCCGGAGGAGGAGTCGCGGTCAGCGCCTTCAGGATCGCCTCGGCCGGGATAGATCGCAGAGCGGCGGCATCCGCAGGCCCTGCGACAAGTCCGGAAGCTCGGATGAACTCTTCCCCGCGTGAATCGTCGATGCGACGGAAGTCATAGGAATAAACGCCGCTCTGCAGAATCACCTTGTCAAAAAGACCGCGCGCAAGCGGAGAGGCCATGAGCTGACTGACAGACTGACCTCCGGCGCTCTCCCCGAAGATCGTGACATTGTCCGGGTCCCCGCCGAAGGCGCGGATGTTCTCCTGCACCCACCCCAGCGCAGCGATCAGATCCTGAAGTCCGTAATTGCCCGACGCGCCGGTTGAACTCTCCGCCGTCAGCGCCGGATGCGAAAGATAACCGAAAGCGTTCAGACGATAGTTGACCGTCACAAGAACCACGCCGTTCCTGACAAGGGCGTTGCCGGACAGCCTCGGATCGGCTCCCGAACCGGTCTGATGAGATCCTCCATGGATCCACACCATGACGGGACGCGCCGCACGGTCAGCTCCTGCGCCCGCGCGGACATTGAGGTAGAGACAATCCTCGCTCATCGGCGCCCCCTGCAGCGCCGCGAGCCGATTGAGCGTCTGACCGAGGGCCGGTTCGACAAGTCCCTGGGAAAGGACCACGCGACGGATAAAGCCGCCCTGGCCGTCGTCAGGCTGCATGCACCGCGCCCCCGCTTTTCCGGCCTCTCGCACGCCCTCCCAGGAAGCGGGAGGGACCGGAGGCGCCCAGCGCCTCTCGCCGATGGGAGGTGCGGCGTAGGGAATGCCGGCGAACAGGGCCACGCTTTTGTCATCTTCGGCCCAGACGCCCTCCAGCGCCCCCTGAGCCACCTGAGCCGCAGGCGCTGACGGCGGACCGGCAAGTTCCGGCGTCCTCGGCGAGCAGGCGCCGAACGCAAGCGCGATCAGGCTGAGAACGGCGAACGAGGGCCTCATGTCGAACGACTCCGAAACATCCCGGATCGGGCGGGGATGAACTTCCGTTGTTCCCTACCATCGCGAGGCAACCCTCGCCAGACGAGCCGCTATCCCCGGGGCCGAACCGGGAGCGCTTTATTCACGGGCTGCGGCGGGCTAGCGTCTGGGATCGGACGTTCGCAGGAGACAAAGCTCATGTCGTTGCCAGTGCTGCCCGCTCAACCTCCGGGAACGCCTTATCCGACCGACAGCTGGCCGCGGACAGACCCGCCGGCCGCCCTCAAATCGGCGCTTCAGCCTTTTCTCGAGACGGCGTTCGAACAGGGCCCTGACGGAGACCTCGGCGAAACGCACGCCCTCCTCATCATACGCGACGGAAAGCTTATGATTGAGCGATACGGCTTCGGTTACGGACCAGGGGACACACGTCCGTCCTGGTCCATGGCCAAGAGCATGACCCACGCTCTGGCGGGCATGATGGTCGCCGACACAGGCTTCGACATCCACGCTCCCCTGAGAGCGCCGGAATGGTCCGCTGCCGACGATCCGCGCTCGGCGATCACCCTTGACCATCTCCTGAGAATGTCCAGCGGACTGACCTTCATAGAAGAGTATCAGGCCGGACACCCCTCTCATGTGCTGGAGATGCTCTACGGCTCCGGGAAAGCGGACACCGCCGCCTACGCGGCGTCCCTGCCCTTACTGCACGCGCCAGGAACGGTCTGGTCCTATGCGAGCGGCACGACCAACATCATATCCCGCCGGATCGCCCAGCATGCCGGCGGCGGACGGGAGGGGTTCGGCCGCTTCATGAAGGATCGCCTCTTCTCGCCCCTCGGAATGACCAGCGCCATCCCCAAATTCGACGCGGCAGGGGTCTTTATCGGTTCAAGTTATTGTTTCTGCACGCCGCAGGACTTCGCCCGCTTCGGGTTGCTGTATCTTCGGGGCGGGCTCTGGGAAGGGCGCAGACTGCTTCCCGCCTCCTGGATCGATTACGCCCGCACCCCAACCCCGCAGCCTCCGGAGGCCGCTCTGGGATATGGCGCGCACTGGTGGCTTTCGCTGGGCGGTCCGGGGTCATTTTCGGCAAACGGCTTTGAGGGGCAGTTCATCGTATGCCTTCCCGAGAGCGATACTCTCATTGTTCGCAGCGGCCGGACGCCGCTCGCGAACCGCGAGGCTCTTGCGTCATGGATGAAGGCTCTCAGCGGGACCCTGACGACCGTCTGACCCGACGGCGGACTGCAAACAGGAGACCCGAACCGACATTGCGACTTGCGCTGGACCGGAAATTGCTGAAGTGATCCGCTCTGTCGGAGATCCTTCCAGTTCATAGATGGTTCGATAATGAGCATTCGTGGCGGCCGGGCGTCGGGATCCGACAAAAAATCAGGGTCAGGCTCATCTCCTCGCCCGCGCGAGGCCGAAGATGAGACGAGGCTCTCCTGGGCCCTCACCTCGAGGCTCACCTTCATCGAGGAGATGGTCTACTGGACCGGTTCGGTCAATCGAAGCGACCTGATTGGCCGCTACAGCATCTCCGAGCAGCAGGCTTCAGGCGATCTGACGCGTTATCAGGAGATGGCGCCGGACAATCTGGTCTATGACAAGAGCGCAAAGACCTATCGGGCGGGCGACCGGTTCGAACCGCGCTTCCTGCCCTCCGACAGCGATCAGGTGCTCAGTCAGCTGCGTCTGGTCGCAGAAGGGGTGTCCGGAGCGCATCCGATCATCGGCGTCATCCCGCTGGGACTGGTCGCGACGCCTATCAGGCCTGTCGCCTCGGAGACGCTGCGAACAGTGATCGGCTGCATCCGTGAAGGAGGGGCGATGAGCACGCATTACGTCTCCTTCACGCAGACGGACGGACGCATGAGGCGTCTTGCGCCGCACGCCCTCGCCTTCGACGGCTTCCGTTGGCACGCAAGAGCGCGCGATCTCGAAACCAACGAGTTCAAGGACTATGTTCTGGGGCGGATGTCCCGGACATCGCGCATCGACGCGACCCCGGGCGATCCGGCTGACGACATCGACTGGCGCAACTGGACCCAGCTCGTAATCGCGCCCAATCCCGCCTTGCCGCCGGCGCATCAGAAGATCATCGAGCGCGACTATGGAATGCGGGAGGGGACCGCTTCGATCCGGGTGCGAACCGCTCTGGTGTATTATCTCAAACAGCGTCTCGGTCTGGACCTCAAGCCCGGCGCCCGCCCTCCCGAGGATCAGCACATCGTGCTGATCGAACAGCGTTCAGCCGGCTGAGCGGTTCGTCAGGCGACTGCCGAGGCTGCGGCCCGGCGAAGCGACTGGGAGATGACGCCGCTCGCGTCACCCCCGCACAGACCTCCGAAAACGCCCGACCATCCATGGCTCACGCGCCGTCCTTCCGTCACCATAACGTTGAGCGCCTCCACGCAGTCCGCGTCCACCGCCGACCCCACACTCTCCGAGATCAGTCGAAGGGCCTCACTCACCTGCATGGCGGACCTGTAGGGTCGGTCAGCCGTCATGGCGTCGAACATGTCGGCCACCGACACGATCCGGGTCTCGCGCCGGATCTGGTCTCCTGACAGGCCCCTGGGGTATCCCGCGCCGTCCAGCCTCTCATGATGGGCCTCCGCCACCTCGCCGAGATCGTCAAAAGCCCGGATACGACCCAGAATGCGGCCAGTGAGCGTCGCATGAGACTTCATGTGCTCCCACTCCGCCGCATCGAGACGTCCCGGTTTCTCGAGGATCAGAGAGCTGACGCCGAGTTTTCCGATGTCATGCAGAAGCGCTGCGCGCCGCAACAGGGCCCGCCTCGAGGCAGGAACGCCGAGAATATCGGCCATCGTCATCGTGTAGTCAGCCACGCGGAGGGAGTGACCGCCGGTGAAAGGGCTCTTGGCGTCAATCACGTCTCCGAAGGCCGAGGCGATGTCGTCCAGATACTCGTCATCAGCCTCAACCATGTAGCCGGCCGGCGCCAGGTCCGCCAGACGATCCCCTATGTCGGCGCGAGCCAGCTCCTCCCAGAACCCCGGACGGGCCGCCTCAACGCAGAAGGCCGAGACCAGACGAGGATCAAACCAGGTTCCGGATCTGGAGCTCACCTCATGCAGCGCCTTGAGGGGGCCGCCGTCTCGAGAGAACACCTCAACAAGCTGAGACAGAAGAGCGATGCGGGAAAACAGAGGAACACCCTCACCCTTGAGCCCGTAGGGCTGGCCCCGACCGTCCCAGCGCTCATCAAGGCCCGCGATGCCCTGAGCCACCGCTTCCGGAAACCTCAGCCGACGCGCGATCTGCGCCCCCTTCATGCATCGGGTTTCGAAGAGACTGCGGGTCACGCTTGCGCTCGCGAGCAGGACCCCGGTCGCCGTCCGGAGCTTCTGCACGATTGAACACGAGGGCGCCGCATGCGCCACCGCAAAGCGCGCCATCGCCCCGGCGCCTGCCCCCACTCTCTTGTGATCCCGCTTGAAGGTCATGTCGCACGACTTGAAGACCTCGGAAATCCGCGCCGCATTGCTCGAACATCCCAGATCCTTGAGGAGGAGCACATAACGCAGATCCTGCATCTCGGCCTCGCCGAGCCCGATCCTCTGACCGATCTGAAGCCCGATCCAGCAGGTTCTGAGCGAATGCCCCTCAGGCTGACCTTCGGTCAGGTCGAGCGCGAGAGAGAGGGCGGAGAGGACGTCCCCAAGAGGCATGGAGCGCCCATGATGGGGCGATGGAGTGACAAACGGCGACATGAAACCTCGACGATCAGAGACGAGAAGGTTGTCGATCCGATGGGTAAACAAGCCCCCGAAAGAGGTCAGTTGAATTTCAGGCAACCGCGCAGATTTCGACCCTCCGGACCTCAGATGCAGGTCGTGCGCCCGAATTCTGATCCTTCCCGGCTCACCGAACGTAATGACCACAAACGCCTTCCAGGAGATGATCCCATGGCCTTCCGTCTTTCCTCCTCCGCCCGCTTCGCCGCCCTCATTCTCGCAAGCGGCGCGCTGTTAGCCTCGGCGTCCGCCCAGTCGCCGGCGGCGGGGTCCCCGGAAAAACTCCGGGCCGTTGCCGGAGCCCTGGCGAAACAGACAAAAGCCTTCGCCTCAGCCCCTCCGGTCTCCTCTGCGGCGCCGGGAACGGCCTATGGGTTCGAGTTCGCGGGCCTGTCGGTTCCCCGCATCCCCATGACGGCGTTCAAAGGGGAGGTCGTGCTGATGGTCAACACCGCGTCGCAGTGCGGATACACGCCCCAGTATGAGGGTCTGCAGCGTCTCCAGGCGACCTATGAGGGCAAGGGCTTCAGCGTCATCGGCGTTCCGTCCAACGACTTTGGCGGACAGGAGCCTGGCTCTGCCGAACAGATCCGCTCCTTCTGCGAAGCCAATTACGGGGTTACCTTCCCGATGGCGGCGAAGACGCCCGTCACGGGCAAGTCCGCCCACCCCTTCTATCGCTGGGCGGTTGCAGAACTCGGACCGGAGGCGCAGCCGAAATGGAACTTCCACAAGATCCTGATCGGCCGTGACGGCAAGCCGATCGCAGCCTTCCCGTCGGGCGTCGCCCCGGAATCCCCCAAACTGGTCAAGGCCATCGAGGCTGCGATAAAGAATTAGTACAGCCTTTTGGGTTAAACGCCGAGGTCTGACCAGTGCTCAGACGCCGGCCCTGAACGCGCCCGGCCGGGAGGCGCGTTGTGACCGACGAAATCGAGACGGCTGGCTCTCTGATCACCGCTACGGCGACCGCAACCCTGGTCGACGGCCCCGACCCCTCAAAGGCGGCCGCCTCTCACGAGGCCTGCGCGAACTGCCAGACCCCGACGTCAGGACGGTTCTGTTCGAACTGCGGCCAGCCGACCCACCTCCATCGCTCGCTGCTGCATGTCGTCGAGGAGATTGTTCACGGCATCCTTCATCTTGACGGCAGGATCTGGCGAACGCTGCCGATGTTGATCGCTCGTCCGGGGCGTATGTCCCGGGAGTACATTGAGGGTCGACGAACCCGGTATGTGTCTCCGATCGCCCTCTACCTGTTCTCAGTCTTTCTGATGTTCTTCGTCTTTTCCCTGACTGACGGACCCGGCATCGCAACTGATGTCACGGTCGATCGAAGCGAGGTCGCGGACGCAGCGCCGGTCGTCACAGCCGACACCCATGCCGGCGCTGAGAGCGCCCCACCCGCCCCAGTCGAGACTGTGTCCGATGAGACATCCGTGATGACGGAAATCCGGGAGGCCGCAGAGAACGGCGACATCAAAGTTGAAACCGGGAGCCCCGAGCTTAACAAGACAATTCTGAAGAAGCTCAAGAACCCGGAATACGCCTTCTACAAAATCCAGCAGACCGCCTACAAATTCGCATTTCTCCTCATCCCGATCTCACTTCCTTTCGTCGCCCTGCTGTTCCTGTTCAGGAGGTCGGCGACGCTCTTCGATCACAGCGTCTTCGTGCTGTACTCCATGAGCTTTATGTCCCTCCTGTTCGTTACAGCCGCGTGCCTGGATCTCCTGGGGGGAATTGTATCGGAATGGATTCCGCTCCTTCTTTTAACCGCGCCTCCGATCCACATGTTCTTCCAGCTGAAGGGAACCTATGGTCTGGGGTGGTTCTCCGCACTCTGGAGAACGCTGGCCCTCATCATGTCGGCGCTGTTCTGCCTCTCCGTTTTCATTGTCCTGATCGTCATTCTCGGTCTGACGGGCTGAGACGATATAGGTCGGGGCCGGGATCGGATCACTCCTCCGCTCAAGACGCCCCCTCTTCCTCGAGGCCGAGGATGCCGACGCCGCAGCATCGGGAGCGGGGTTACCCTCTCCCAGCGCGACCCGCCCCAGGAAAAACGCTCCAGACAGAAAGACGCCCCGGTCTTTCAACCGGGGCGCTTCCATGTTCAAGACGAGAGAGACAATCAGCGAGTGGCGGCAGGCGGACGACGACGCTGCTGCTGCATGAACTTCATGGCGGCATCGAGTTCATCCTGAGAGATCGCTTCGTCCTTGTCCTGATCGACGAGTTTGAAGGTGCTGTCGTTGATGGCCTGCGCAATGAACCCGCGAAGCTCGCTCTTCTGCAGCTTGTCGTCAAAGTTGTCGTCCATCATTCCCATCAGACGGGTCCGCTCGCGGAGCTCGTCGTAATTGGTCTGCTTGTCCGCCGTTTCATCGACCCAGCGATAGCGAAGAGACGTATAGAGCATCTCCTCGAAGGACTGCTCGCCCCACAGCACTTCCTTGCTCGGATCCGGATTGGCCGGGTTGCGCTTGGAGTTGTCGTAGATGTAGGTCGCGATCACTTTCGATCCGGCCGGAATTGGGATCGGCGTTTCGAACTCATACTGACGCTGCCAGTTGAAGTCATAGTTCGGGACATTGAGGATCAGCTCCTGACGACCGTCCGGATAGCGGATCTCAAGCTTGGAATAGTTTCCGCGATAGTGGGCGTGCACGACCGCAGAGTGAAGGATCGCATCCTTCGGGAAGTTGAAATAGGCGACTTCCTTGTGGTTCGCCTCATTCGGAGGGATGCGGATGAACGAATCCACCAGCGGGCTTTCGCGCATCATGAGCTCAGGCTTTTCCCCGTCCTTGTAGAAGTAGAGACCAATCTGCTCGGCGGAGACCGCCTCCTTGCCGAAGGGGGTGTAGTGCATCTGGTAAGCGAACGTGCCGCCCGCAGGAATGTAGGTGCCGATGCCCTTGGGCTGAACAACCGATTCCATTCCGACCGTGTACCCGCCGACGGAACCGCCCCACTGGGCCATTCCGCCCATCTTCTTTTCACCGGGAGGAACGTAGCCCGACAGAATGTGGTGCACGGCCTGCCGCTGAGTGACGCGGGCGGTCGAGGCCTTGAGCCACTTACCCTCGGTCAGCGGGTTATCGACCGTCGGATACTGGTAGTCGACGACGCCGGAAGCCGGGACAGTATATTTGGGGATGTTGACGATCAGGTCCGGCTTGCCGAGCGGCCACTCAGGGGCGACATGGCGCACCGCCGCCAGAGGGTCAGTCCCCTCGCCTCGGGGGGCTCCGGCCTCGATCCAGTTCACCAGCGTCTTGATCTGCTGGGCTGAAAGGCTCTTGTCGTCCTTGAACTTTCCAACGTGGGGATCGGCATCCCACGGCGGCATGCGGTCGGTCCGGATCGATTCCCGGATCATCGGCGCAAAGCCTTTTACGGTATCGTAGTTCGCCATGGCGAAGGGAGCGATGCCGCCTTCCTGGTGGCAGGCGACGCACTTTTCTTCGAGAATGGGCGCGACATCCTTGACGTAGGAAATCCTGGCGATGGCGGCCTTCGCCTCAGGCGTGCGATCCGGGAAGTTGATGAGGCAGCCGTCGGCCTGAACCTTCGGCGCTGAATAGGACTTGCCGGCGAGGACGGCGTCGAGAGCCTCGGCCGCGTAATTGCGGGACGCCTTGGCTTTCTGGGCGCCATAGGTCAGGCGGTCGTTGAGCGGACCGCGATAGATGACTTTCCACGACTTGGGATCGACCACGAAAACTTCTGAAGTGCGCTGGGCGCCCAGCTGAAGACCCACGAGCTGATTGTCGTCCTTCAGGACGGGCATATTGACCGGGAAATCGGCAACCTCACGGGCGATCGCCTCGCGGGTGTCCTGAATATTCGAGTTGATCATCATGAACTCCACGCCCTTCGCGGCATAGGCGTCGCGGAGGTTGCGCAGATCTGCAGTCATGTTGCGGACGATCGGGCATCCGTTGCCCTGCATCACGAGCACCACTGCCGGAGCGTCCTTGCGGGCGTAAAGAAGGTGGGAGCGGCCTGTTTCATCGGTCAGCCGGAAATTATCCACGACCTGAACCGAAGACGACACAGCCGGCTTGCCGCGGACGGCGTCCGACTGCTGAACCCAACCTGCGGTCGCGGCCAGAGCCAGACCGACGGCCGTTGCTGCGAGCACCTTTTTCAACATGCGATTAGACCCTTTTCTGGGAGGATGACGGGACTTTACTTTAACGTCATGACGAAACGGCTAGACACCGTCAAGCCACCTCGTCGACAGACACTGAAATGTGACCTGAAAACCATCGTTCAGGCGGCCTGAAGAGACCGCGGCGGCGCCCCTGCGGCCCCTGGGGCCTCTCCCCTGAGCGCCAGCACCTCCTCCCGGGTCGGAAGGGGAAGATCGGACAGGAGCCGCACCCTCAGTCGTTCATGAAAGGCCGCGAGGGCCGCAGGATCCGCCTGATCGCGCTCATCCCCGGGAAAGGCGAGCGCCTCATAGGTTCTCCCAAGAGCCTCTATCGCCGCATCCAGTCCGAGACCACGCCTTTCCATACCTGTCTCCCTCCACAGGACCGCCCCACCATCGGGGACTACGATCATCAAACCGCGCCGGGACCGACAAAATGTCCGGGGGAGAGCCCCCCCTCCCCCGGACCGCCCGTCCCCCCGGACCTCAAGCCGCCAGAGCCTCTTCGAACGCCGCCATGTGAATAAGCTCCCCCTGATGGGTCAGCGCCGACCCGGACACTCCGGCGCCGCGCAGCGCGAGCGTCTCGCCCAAACCGACGCCGGGGGCCGCGCTTGCGACGGACGCGGACAGAGCCGCCATAAATCCAGCCGCAGCTGATCCCGCGGTCGGAAGCGCGCTCGATGGAGACACTTCGAGAGCCTCAATGGCGTAGCTCCGCAGTATCTTGGAAAAGACCCCGGCGAACGCCTCGGGTCTGGCGACAACCTCAAGCCCGGCCCCGCGCCCGTTAAGACGAAATATCGCGCCGACCTGGTTCGGCAGAACACGGAAACGCTCCTCAAACGTGGCAAGATCCGCCTCACGATCCGCAAACCCGTCGCTCATGGCCCTGGTCGCGCTGGAGGCCTTGAGGGACCTCAGTTTCGAGTCGACATCGCTCCAGATCGCATGCTGATCAGCCCGCTCGGCGAACCCGCCCTCCGTGAGATCCGACATGCGGAACGATTTACGTGCACGGGCCTGAGCGAACAGAGCCTGCTTGCCGGCGGAGAACCGCTCCGATCTGTATCCCCATCGCCCCTGCTCGACACACGAAACGGGAATTCGGATCTCCCTGGCCGGCGGCGCAAGAACCGTCACATTGAGGATCCGGTTCTGCTTGGCCCCGACGAGCTCCTCCCCGTCGATGAGGAGGACTGGCCTCGCGCTTGAGTTCAGTAAGCGAAGTTCGCGAACGGAACCGTCATCAGAAATCTCCGTGACCTCGACCTGTTCGGCCAGCAGCGCCGCTTCGAAGAGGTCAAACTCAGCCCCCGGGCGGTCATCCGACGCAAGGATAGGCGAGACCTGCAAGCCTCCGAAACACTGAGGCTCGCCAAGCGTGAGCCCTGCAATCAATTCATGTGTTTTCATGTCGACATTCCTTCCCCAAAAGGATCCAACCTGCGCAAACACCCGCCCAGCCGACACCCGAAAGAGCGCCGTTCATCCGAATCTCTCCGAAAGGCAAACAGGGTACGCGTCGTGAACGACTATCCATCGTAAAACTGGATGGACATGGTTTATATACGAGTTAATCCGGGTGTCAACGCAGTGCGGGATGGAACGCAAAATCGGCCATCAACACTGTCGGGGATCGGCGCACACGCCCTCAGCGACCGACAGTCGCCGGCGGATACCCGGACGCGCTGCAGGAGGATTAAGGGCGGACAGGCGCCGTCTGCACGGGCAGGTCGCGGATCGCGCCGCCGATCGCCACAGCGAGCTGTTCAACAAACCCCTTGAAGTCGGGGTGCCCGGAGATGCCGGGTATGGACGGCTCCGCACGACGGAAAGTCCAGTCGCGCCCCGGCTGATCAGCAAGCGCCCGGACCATGGGCAGAACATGGCCGCCGCCCGTCAGCATGATCTCGATCTCCATCCTGCCGCCGGGAAGAAACTGTGCGGCCGCCCGAATCGCCGGATCAAGCGCCTGCTCAAATGTCGACCTCAGGCGATCCGCGAAACGGACCACCGGAGGAAACGCCAGAAACTCCTCGACTCCGAACTCAAGAAAATCATCGCCCAGCTCCACAATCAGACGTCCCTGCTCGAACAGGCGCTCCTTGAGCGCCCGCTGACGGGATCGAAGGGACGCCACGGCGCCCCGCGCTGCAGGATCATCGGCAAGCAGACCGGCTTTATTCAGAATGAAGCTCCGGAGCAGCATGTCGACATGATCGCCGGCCTCCCGGAGCACACAGGCGCTGCCTTCAATCTCCGCGACGACGCGCCGACCGGGAAGACCGGTCATAAACGCCGCGAAATCCGAAGTTCCCCCGCCAATATCCGCCACCACGACAACCCGCCGGCGACCCTGGCGGATCGAGCCGGCCGCAACAGCTGTGGCTTCGAGGACACAGGCGCTCTTATCTTCGCCGATCCAGAAGACATTCTCATCCCATCCGGATTGGGGAGCCGCCGCCAGCGCCTTCGCGAGCGCAGCGGACGCCTCCTCATGGGTCAGCTCCCGGTCTTCGGCGAGAGAGGGCTCGAGCTCATCGGCAAGATCGAGCCCAAGGCGAACCATGTCCCGGAGCGCAGTCTCTCCGGATTGAGCACGACCCGCACCCCAGGCCGGACGGGCGATCCGGAGCTTGACCGGCCACGGAAATGAACTGGCCTTCGCGGCCTTCTCCGCTCGCAGAAACAGATAGGCGAGATAAAGCGTGATGAGCTGGCGGGGCGTATAGCGCCCCCCGGGATCCACTTCCGGATGAAGCGGCCCATCCAGGGCCTCAGCTTCGTCCGTGCTGAGATACTGCTTCGGCGCATCGAGGGCACGACGTCCTGCAGCGGCTGCGCGCTGCGCCGCCGTCTCAGCCTTCGGACCAAAAAGAAGGCCCGTCTCCGAAACGAATACGACGGAGGGAAGAAGAAAAGGACTGGGAGACGCGGTCCCCTGTCCGATGGGAAGCGGACGAATATCTTTCGCCTCAAGCTCCTCAGTCTCCTCAGCAAGCACCATCGCCATCTTCGAATAGGACGTGCCGAAGTCGAGACAGGCGATCCACTCCTCAGTGCGTCTCGCCCCCAGACGACGTCCGACCCAGTCGCGAATTCCGCTCAGCATGTATCCGCCCTCCCCCTGAGCACGACGCGCTCATCCTCACCCTCGCCGCGAACAATCGCCGAACGCAGGACCTGCGCGCTCTCGCCCTGCTGCATCGGAAGGTCGCTTTCATAGGCGGCCGCATCAAACATCATGGTCTCGCCCCGGGCATGCTTCTCGCGCAGACCCCGTCGAAGAGCCGCCTGACGCAGACTCTGAAACACCTGGCCCGCCGCAAGGTCGACCTGACGAACCAGCCCGAGCTGGTCTGTCGATCCGGCCAGTCCGCCCTCAAGTCGCCGGATCTGACGGGAGAAACTCGGCATGTCCTGCAGCGCCATCGCCAGGGCGAGATCGGACTCGGTGCGGGCGCCCTCGGCTACCAGATGGTCGTACATGTCAGAACCGGAGGACAGACCCTTCGCCTCTCCACTCCCCGATGGCGCCGGAGGCGGGGGCGCAGGATCCGACGCCTGTCCCTCAACGCCGGTATCCGCCGGGGGTGAACCGCCCGACGCATCGACGATCGCCTGTCCGCCGGCAAGGGCCGAGGGGGGTGCGTCCCCCTGCCCGAACACCGGCGAAGCGGGTTCCGCAGACGGACCTTCGCCGGCCGCCTCAGGCGCAGCCGCCGCCTCTTTCTCCACATCCGTCATCCAGCCCTCACCCAGACGGGCGAGGAGACGCAGGACAAGAAGATCGGACAGTCTCTCCAGACCCTCGGCCCGCAACCCGGCAAGCGCCTCACCGGCAGCGCGCCGGCCGTGCGCCGTCAGAGCGAGCTCGAACCTGCGCTTGCCCGCCACCGTCACCAGCCCAAGCTGTTTCAGGCGATCGCGGTGCGAACGGCTGAGATTGACCTGAAACTGCGCTTTCAGACACGCACTCTCGGAGGCGGCGCCGCCCATGGCGGCGAGAACGAGAAGCGCATTGCGCTCAACACCCGATAGAGAACTCATGTCCGAGCCCTTCTGACCTATGCCCGATCTGATTCGCTGCAGCCGCTTCGGCGCAGGATTCGACTAGGCGGTTCTCATGACACGACCGGATAAAAAGGTCTCCCCCAGTCAAGTGTGGGATTGTCCATCATCAGATCGACGAACACAGGCGTCAGAAAGGCCAGAACAGCGGCGCCGTCCACAATCTGGCTTCGATTGACGCTTCCAGACCAGGTCGAAGCCCCGTGCACGATCTGATTGCGAAGCACGTAGAGACGGTCGAATACGATCTCCAGCAGGGCCCCGACATCGGAACTCGAAAGCGCCTCACGCGCCAGCCTGTTGCTGGCCTCGAATGCGTCCCGCCACCCTCCGGAGGATTCGCCAGAGACAGCCTCGCGCCAGAAGGGGCCGAAGATATAGCGATTGTCGAGCAATAGTCTCACCGACCCGGAGAACTTCCACCAGAGCGCATTGTAGATCACCCGCTGCGCGTCTGCTGACGCGAGTGTCTGAAAGAACAGCCTGAAGGCGTCACGCTCGCTCGGGGTCTCGCGTTCATTGAGCTCACCGGCGTAAGCGGCGTTGAACGCAATCCAAAGAAAGATGAACTGAGCATCCGGATCGCGCCGCGCCGCTTCCTCCTCCGCCCTCCCGATCCAGCTGATCGCCCTGTGGACGCGAAGGCCGAACGGCTCGGAAAAGCCGTCACGCAGCCGTCTCTGCTTATCCTTGAGCTCTGAAAACGTCCGCACCACACCCCCCCTCAGGCGACCCGGATCTCGCCGGAACAGTCCCTTACCCTTCCTAAAGTCACCGGGAGGTTTACAGACCGTCCCCGCGCCAGTCAGCCCGCCTCGTCAGATCGCCCGATCCGGGCCATATGGGACGGCGGCAGACGAAGGCTGCGCCCCATCCCATCGCCTTGCGGCTCGGAGATACAGTCTTCCGCTCATGCCTTTTTTGCCTCTAAACTCTGTCCGGATCCTGACGATTAAGATCAGACCTGGGGAGATCGAGCCGTCATGACGACAGCAACAGCCGACAAGGCCATGCGCTCACGCGGTTACATCCTCGCGATCCTCACGCTGGTTTACGCATTCAACCATATCGATCGGCAGGTTCTGCTCATCCTCCTGGAGCCCATAAAGACGGAGCTTCAGCTTCGGGACACGCAGCTGGGTCTGCTCACCGGCATAGGGTTCGCAGCCGTCTATGCGACGCTCGGCGTCCCTGTCGCTCTTTGGGCTGACCGAGGTCGCCGCCGCGACATCATCGCCCTCTCGCTGTCGGTCTGGTCGCTGATGACGGCCCTGTCCGGGTTTGCTCAGACCTTCACCCATCTGCTCCTGGCGAGGATAGGGGTCGGCATCGGTGAAGCGGGCGGAACTCCGCCCGCCACATCGATGATTTCAGATCTTTACGAACCCTCCCGTCGCGCGACAGCCCTCGGCGTCTACACCCTGGGCATCGGTCTGGGGGTGCTGGCGGGGTTTCCGCTGGGTGGGCTGGTCTATGAGAGTTTCGGCTGGCGCGCCGCCTTCTTCGTCGCCGGGATACCAGGCCTTCTTCTGGCGATCGTCGTCTGGCTCACAGTCCCGGAGCCGACCCGCGGAGCAAGCGAGCCCGGGGGCGTGCGCTCCCGGACGGAACCAATGCCCGTCGCCGCAACTTTCGCATTCATGCTGTCTCAGTCATCCTTCCTCTGGCTGCTGGCGGGCTGCATGCTGATCTGCGTATCCGCGAACGCTTTCCTCGCCTGGACGGCCCCCTTTCTCATTCGAACTCACGGCCTGGAGGTCGGAGATGTCGGACTGGCTCTGGGCTTGCTCGTGGGCGGTCTCGGCGGAGCGGGAGCGGTGCTGATAGGAATGGTGTGCGACCGGCTGTCCGGACAGGACTTGCGCTGGCGTCCGTGGACCATACTCGCCTGCGGCGTCGCATCTCTGCCATTCGCGTGGATGTTTCTCAACGCCCCAACGCCGCAGGCCGCCTTCCTCGCAAACGTCGTCCCGTCCTTTGTGGGACTGATCTACGCCAGCATCGCCTACACAGCGAGCCAGGAGCTGGTGGGGGTCAGAATGCGTTCCGTGGCCAGCGCCTTCACGCTCTTCTGCCTGACGCTTCTCGGCATCGGCGGCGGTCCGACGCTCGTCGGCTTTCTATCGGACTATTTCGCCGCCAGCGATCCGCAGACGTCCCTGCGAAGAGCCCTTGAAACGATGCTGATCCTCAACGCTCTCAGCCTGATCTGCCTCTTTCTCGCCTCGCTCGGCTACAGGCGGGACGTCGAGCGGGCCCGGGCGCTCGACAGCTGAGCCTCATTCATAGCCGGTCATTTCGAGATAGCCCCTTCCGGAATGAGTGCCGGAAAACGTCACAGGCCCTTCCCAATAAGGAGCCGACGTTTTCATGAAAGCGTTTGGATTGATCGCCCGAAGCGTCACGTCAACGCCCCGCTCCTCGAGGACGATCCTCCATCGCGTAGGAATGCGTCTTCCCTCGACGCGCGTATAGGCAAGCGGGAACGCTTTCAGCGAATTCCTGGACAGAGGAATTCCCCGACCATCGCGGGAGATCCATGTCCCTGAGGAAAATCCCTTGGCGGAATCTCTCACACTGAAGCCCATCAGCTTCTCCCCATTGTCAAAATGAAGGGAAAACCAGTCCCAGCCAGTCTGATCGGCCGCGAGAGGCTGCGATGACCACTCGCGGTCGAGCCAGGCCTGGCCGGAGACCCTCGTCCGCTGTCCCTTCAGCTCAATCTCTCCCGTCACCTCATAGAAGGGCTGAGAATAGTAATAGCTGGCCTGCCCGGACGCGGATTTGAGAGAATAACCGCGATCGCCGTGAAGGATGAGAGGACGCCCGGCTCTGGCGGTCAGACGATAGGAGAAGTCAGAACCCGCAGCAAACAGCTCCAGATGAGACAGCGGATCGGCATCCGACGTCGCGAGGCTCTTCATGCTCCAGTCGTCGATGAACGCATGGAAGGGGCTCACCCACACGCCCGCCTGCCCCGTCCCGCCCCGCCCAAGTCGCTCGGCGAAGACGTGATCCGTGCTCGATGTCAGAGCGGCATGTCCCATATAAAGCTGAGGATCCGACCAGCCGCCGCCCTCTCCGGGAGCCAGAGCCGTTCGAAAGAGTGTCCATTGCGCTCCAAGGGGACGACCCTGACTGTCTTCAAGGTTAGCCGTAAGATACCACCACTCGATCCGGTACTCCCGATGGGCCCCGTGATCGTCCGGAAAGTTCAGTTCGACCCCGGGACGCGGACTGGCGAACCCCTTCGCAGGCATACCAAGGCCCGCAAAGCCCTGAGCATGCGCCGATGCAGCCAAGCACAGACACAGGAAAAGAGCTCTAACGCTCACTGGTGAAAACCTTCAGCAGGACCGAGGGCGACATGAAGGCGAGCCGCTGCGCGGGGATAAGGGTCGAAAGCAGCGCGACAATCAGGCTGAGGATGCCGAGCTGCAGCCAGTCCCAGGGAAAAACATGCATCGGCAGACGCCAGCCGAAAGCCTCGACATTGACGACGCTCAACAGAACATGAGCGAGGCCGAGGCCGGTCGGTATGGCGGCAAGGGTCACCAGAAGCGCGAGAGCGGCCGTCCTGAGCAGCTCGAGGGCGCCAAGAACCGGCAGTCTCGCTCCCATCGACCACACGGGAGCCAGCTGCGATACGCGCATGGACGAAAGGGTCATCAGACTTGCGAACAGAGCCAGACCCGCCACAGAGAGGGTCAGGGCGTTCAGTGCGGCGGTCACTGCAAACGTCTGTTCGAAGATCCGCCTCGACACAGCTTTGATCTGCGCCTGATCAATAACCGCCTCTTTCGGCAATCCGAACTCGGAAACGAGCGAACTCATGAATGCGTCCGCCTCCCCATCACGGGCCCGGAATGCATAGCGCAGGCGCGGAGCATCGGGAAAACGCCGTCTGAATTCCGAGATCTCGACAAGGGCCTGCCCCTCAGGATTGCCATAGTCGGAATACACCCCTGCGACACGGGCGCTCCAGCCGGGGCCAAGAACAAACGTGTCTCCGGGAGAGATATCCCCTCGTCGCGCCAGCTGCTCATTGATCAGGATCTCGCCTGCGGTTTCGACCCGATCCCATGCGTCCGGAACCGCTTCCAGCAACGGCCAATGCTCGCGATAGCTGGCCGACACCGCGACCCCGAAAATCTCCCCCGGAAGGTCGCCCAGGCGGGCGTCAGCGCCCCAGATCGGCAACGCCTCCTGAACCCTGGGCGCTGCGAACGCAAACAGACGATCGCCCTCCTCACTGCTGCGAGCCGAGACATAGACATCCGCGACAAAGCGCTGATCCAGCCAGGCGTTGAAGGTCAACCGAAAGCTGGAGACCATCACCCCGACGCCGACATTGGCGCTGAGGGCCATCAGAAGCGCCATGAGAGCGAAGGAGAGGCGCGGCGCCTGGAGAAGAGTGTCTGCGAAAAACCACTCGGTCAGAGGCGTACGTGCAAGACGCCTGAGACCCTCAAGCGCCGCAGACAGCGCCAGCGGCAACGCCAGCGCCGCGCCGAGAAGGAGTGCTCCCATCACTGCAAATCCTGCGAGAAGCCCATGCCCGACCTGCAGCAGGATCATAGCGCTTATGCAGAAGACGCACGCGAAACCCGCCTGCCAGAGACGAACCAAACGAGATGCGCGCGCCCACTCACGAGGCTTGGCCGACGCCAGCACCGGCATTCGCCAGAGGGTCCAGACACCCTGAGCCGAGGCGGCGGCAACGCCAAGGGCGGAAAGCGCCATGCCGGAAATCCACCAGGACGGACGCAAGGTCAGGCTCTGTGGCCCCTCCGCGCCGTACAACCCCTCAAGAGTGGCTGAAACGCCAGGCAGAAGGAGACCCGCAACCCCATAACCGAGGACGACGCCGAATGCGCCGCCGACGAGGGCGAACAGTCCGAGCTCGAACATCAGGAGACCGGAAAGGGAGGAAGTCGACACTCCAAGCGCCCGAAGGGTCCGAAAGGTCGGGCGTCTCTGTTCGAAGGCGAGGCCGACCGCCGAGTAGACGATGAAGAGCCCGACCACGAAGGCGAGAAATCCGAACGCCGTCAGATTGAGATGAAAACTGTCGGTCAGACGGGCGAGGTCGTTTTCCGCCTCAGGCTGACGAAGCGCGAGCTCGGGTGCGAGGACCTGAAGCGGCTCCAGTCCGGATCTCTGCTGAGATCCCACAATAAGCCGGCTGACACGACCAGACCGATCCAGAAGAGTCTGCGCAAGACCGATATCCGTCACAACGGTCCCCTCGGGAAGATCCTCCGCCGTCTCGATCGCCTGAGGAATCGCTCCGGAAAGCTTCTCGGCGATATCGGGAGAGGCCAGAATGAGACCGGGACGGGAGAGAAACAAACCAAGCCGCCCGGATGCCGCCGGATCGACGCTGACCGCTCCCGATGGAAGCGTCAGCGGATCAACGCCAAGCACCCGAACCGCCTCCCCCTGCAGAACGGTGCGCCCCTCAAGCACAGGAGAGACCAGCCAGCCTGCACGACGCAGACGGATGAAGATCTCTTCATCAAAGTCCGGCGCTTCCGGGGCCTCAACGCGCGCGAAGCGCTCTCCGGACACGCGTGAGGCGGCGCTGTCATAACTGGCGCGCGCCTCGGAATTAACGGCCTGCACCCCCGACCAGAGAGCTGTCGCCGCAGACAGTCCGATGAGCATCATCGCCAGCTGGAACGGGCTGCGGACCCAGTGAGACAGGAGGGCCTTGAGAGCGACCGTCAGCATGCGAGTATGCGACCCGCTGAGAGATGAAGGCGCAGATCGAGCTGGCTGGCGATACGAAGCGAATGCGTCGCCATGATAAGACCCGCGCCGGATGCACGGACCAGTTCGAGCATCAGCGCCAGCACGCTCGCGGCGCTCGCCTCATCAAGATTGCCTGTCGGCTCATCAGCAAGGACCAGCACGGGCCTCATGGCGAGCGTCCGCGCGATCGCAACCCGCTGCTGCTGTCCGCCCGACAACTGTTCAGGGTAGCGGCTCAGAAGGCCTGACAGACCGAGACGCTCGACAAGTTCATCCCGCCAAACCGGATCAAGACGCCTGGCAAGCCGGGCATGAAACGCGATATTCGATCGGACATCGAGGGAGGGAATGAGATTGAACTGCTGAAAGACCAGTCCGACTCGCTCCCGGCGCAGCGCCGACAGATCCGCGTCACCGAGACGACCGAGGTCTGTTCCCTCAATCCGGATCGATCCGCTATCAGCCCGATCCAACCCCGCCAGAAGGTGAAGAAGAGTGCTCTTTCCGCTGCCCGACTCTCCCGTCAGCGCCAGACTGGCGCCTGCCCGAAGGTCAAAACTCACCCCGCCGAGCACCGGAAGAGGCCCTTCGGACGTCGGGTAGGTCTTGACGATCTCCCTCACCTCAACAAGCGCCGCCTCGCGCCCCTGGTCCGACATGGCGATCGTGCGGTTCACCCCGG
>JAGWYJ010000027.1 GCA_018969425.1 Alphaproteobacteria bacterium
ACTGTCTGAGAGAATGTCCCGCGCCGCCTCGAGACCTGCGAGGACGTCCTCTCGGGTATGACCGTATTGCTCAAGATAGCTGCACTCGCCCCGACCGATAAAATCGCCATCGCGAATAATCGCCAGGAAAAGCGATGAGTTGGCGCGCGAACTCCGTGAGATCCGGAAAGTCTCCCGATAGGGCCATTCCTGGTAGGCGTAGAGCAGCTCCATCATCCGTCCTCTTGTTCAAAGCTTGCAAGACCCGCGCTGACCGCGCGCTCGCCCGCAGCGTTCAGGAGCTCGAAAGCGATCCCTTCCGGCTGCTCTTCCCAATGTCGGAGACGCACGTTGTGTCCGGGGATCGCCATTGCGGAAAATCGCCCGGCAAGTCGGGTCAGGCGGGAATGGGGGCGGTCAAGGCAGATGAAAGCGAAGGCCCAGAGCGCCGTACCATGGACGATGATATCGGGAAGTCCGGCAGCGAGAGCGGCCCGCCGCTCAGTGTGAATGGGATTCCAGATCGATGCGCACTCCGTATAAACGTGCGGGAATCCCCTTGGAACGGGCAGGTCCCTCTCCCGCACATCTCCCTGCCGCTGAAAAACAGGATCCCCGGGAGACGCCGGCGGCGCATCCGTCTCGACGCCCCGAAAGATGGTGTCGACGCGGCTCTCGGTCACGACCTCCCCCGAGATCCGCTCCGAAACTCTGATCAGGCTGGTGAGGCGGGCGCCCGCGCGGGTAGAGTTCATCGCGATCACTTCCCCGGAGACGATGAGGGGAGCCCCCAGCGGCATGGGACGGAAGAAACGGGTGTCCTGTCCCGCGTGAACGGCCCGCGCACGCTCATCATCGGTCAATCCGAGACCCGAGCGATTTTCCCGGTCACCGGAAATCATCCACTCAAGAGAGACACATAACGTCGGCGCCACAACCAGCCCTCCGACGCGGGCGTCGTCGAGATAGCGCTCATCATGAAAACCCATACCCGCAGCGTACGCGAGCGCCATTCGCGGAGTGATCACGGCCTCCCGCGGAGCATAGGTCGTTCCAAGAGTCGAGTAACGCGCAGGCATCCGTCTCCCCGACCTCAGGCGGCTGCGAGATCGCGTAACGCTTGCCGCGCCTTGGCAAGGAACTCGTCGATATGCGCATCCGTCATAGCGGTGGACAAAATGTAGAGACTGGGCGCTGCGAAGATGACGCCCATATTGATCATCCGACGTCCAAAGTCCTGAGCCAGAGCCAACGGGGTTCGCCCGTCGGTCCGTGGAGTGGAGAGAGCGAAGGCGATATCGCGAATGTTGGAGATCTTCTGATCCGAACCAATTATCATACTGAAGAGTGAGCCAACGCCATTCACAACTCCAGGCAGACCAGCGTCGGACAGTGCCGCCCTCAGGCCATTTCGGGTTCGTTCGCCAAGCGCGTCGAGGTGAGCGAAGGACTGAGGGGTCAGCATAGAAAGAGCAGCCGAACCCGCCGCCATGGATAGAGGATGGGCGTTGAAGGTTCCGGCATGGCCGGCCTTGGCCCCGCCCCGGGGATCAAAGCAGGCGAGAACGTCCGCTCTCCCCGCCGTCGCTCCGATCGGCAGACCGCCGCCGATGAGCTTACCCATCGCCGTCAGATCAGCGTCAATCCCTCTGCGGCCCTGAGCGCCATGATAACTCTGGCGGAACGCGAACACCTCATCAAAGATAAGAAGGATGCCGTGTTTGGTAGCCGTCTCCCGAAGCATATGCAGAAAATCATCACTCGCCTCCATAAATCCCATCCGGGGCGGCGCCGGATCAACGAGGATGCAGGCCAGGCGACTGGCGTTTTCCTCAATAAGAGCCCGCGCCGCATCGACGCGATTGAATGGAAGAACAAGCGTATCCTCGAGAGCCCTCGCAGGGATGCCGAGGCCCTCCGCAACGGATGACGGCGCATCATCCGGCCCCCAGACAGCCGGCTTTGGGAAGACGCTGATCTCTACCGAGTCCAGATTTCCGTGATAGCACCCTTCTACCTTCGCTATCCCGTCACGACCGGTGAAGGCCCTGGCCGCTCGAATGGCGAATAAGACAGCCTCAGATCCGGAGTTGCAGAAGCTCACTCGTTCTATACTTCGCACGCGGCGGCAAAGCTCCTCCGCGAGGTCAATCTCGAGCTCGGTCGGGGCGCACACCGAGGTCAGCTTCTCGACCTGCGATTTGACCGCCTCAACGATACGCGGATGCGAATGACCGTGCACAAGCGCGGACTGATTATTAATCATGTCAAAAAGACGATTGCCGTCCGCATCCCAATAATACGCTCCATCTCCCCGCACGGCGTAAATAGGATAGGGATCCTTGAAAGCGGCTGTCCGACTATTGCCTCCAGGCAGGACCTCCAGCGCGCGCCTGTACAGGGCAGCCGATTTTGAGTTCTGGTCAGGATACATGAAGGTCTCCTTCAAAGGCGATCCGAGCGGAAGAGAACAAATGGAAACCAGGGATCATGAGAGCTCACCTGCTCCGAGGGAGCGGCTCACGACATCTCTGAGAGCTGGAGACAGATCGGGGACGGAGGCTATAGCCTCCAGCTCCGCCCTCATAAGAGCCCGCCTCCCGACGTCAAAGCGTCTCCAGTTCGTGATCTGCGGCATCAACCACCGGACGCCCTGCGGACGGACACGATCAAGGGTCAGCACGGTCTCCCGCAAGAGTTTGTACCCCGATCCGTCAGCTTCATGAAAGCCAATTCGATTTTGCCGGAAAAAGCCTCCGAACAAAGCCATCGCAAGAGGCGCATTGGCCATGTTGAAAGAGTCCGAAGACGCAAGTCTGGCGACACGGTCAGCCGCACCGGGTTGCCGAGAGAGAGCTTGGGCTCGGAACCAGATCCGCATGACGCTGTCGACGCCCTTCCATCGGGCCTTGAACCCTTCAAGGGCCTCGTCGCATTCTTCAGAGGTCGTATTGCAAAGCGAATAAAGCGCAGCGCTCCGGGCTGTCATACCCGGAGCGCAAAGCGCCTCCTCACAGGCGATCTGCCGGATTGAGGCGTCATCCAGCTCCAGGAGATAATCGAGGCACATTGCGCGCAGACGCCGCGCGCCCCTCGCCTCAGGAGTCAGATCGACACGGCCCTCCGGATCGCAGGCATGAAAGACCGACAGAAGTTCATCACGGTGGCGAAGTGCGAACGCCCGACGCAGGACAGTCGATCCTTCAGCAAGACCGTCGATATCGACTTCAGGACATGGATCGGAAATCAGACCTATATGCGGAAAGCTCAGAAGCTCCGCCCGCAGGGAGCGTTCGGCCCTCTCATCGGTCAGGACGCGCCCCATGGCGTCTATAAGCGTTTCAAATGAAGGAGACGCCTGTCCCTCCCGGCGAGCGGCGGCAAAACCGCGAACCGCCGCCCCCATAAGCTCCTGCCCGGCGTCCCATCGCGAAAAGCCGTCAGAATCATGAGCGAATAGCAGGAGCAAATCGTTTTCGCTCCGTTCAACTTCGAGACTCACAGGAGCGGAAAAGCCGCGATTGCATGAAAGAACCGGACGATGATCAACACCTTCGAATTCGAAGGTCTCTTCATGACTTCGAATTTCAAGCAGACCATCGCGCGTCGCTCCGGACGAACGAGCCGTAACCTCCGTTCCATCCGACCTAAGCAGGCCGAACCGGAGGGGTATATGGAGGGGCTGATGTTCGGGACTGTCCTGCCGGACAGTTACCCGAAAGACGCGTCTCTCCGGATCGTGGATCGTCCCGATCCGAAGACGCGGCTGTCCGGCCCGGTCATACCAGCGGACGAACTGACTGAGATCGACCCCCGACCCGTCGCTGAGGGCCGAGAGCAAGTCGCCGATCGTGACCGCCTGTCCGTCATGACGAGCGAAGTAGAGGTCCATTCCCCTGCGGAATGCCCGCTCTCCAAGCAGGGTATGCAGCATGCGCACAAGCTCGGCCCCCTTGTCATAGACCGTGGCCGTATAAAGATTGGATACGGCGTTATAAGACCGGGGCTGCACAGGATGAGCTGTCGGCCCCACATCTTCGGGAAACTGATTGGTCCTAAGATTGCGAACCGTAGTGATCCTCTTGACCTCCGGAGCCGACATGTCGGCGGAGAACTGCTGATCCCGAAACCGGGTTAAGCCCTCCTTGAGACTGAGCTGGAACCAGTCGCGCACGGTGACGCGGTTTCCGGTCCAGTTATGGAAGTACTCGTGTCCTGCGATCCGCTCGACAAGATCAAAATCCTCATCCGTCGAGGTCTCCGCATCGGCGAACGCATAAGTCGCCTCAAGATACATGAGGCCCTTGTTTTCCTGCGCGATCGCGTGCCTCTCGGGCACGATCACGTTGAACACCGGCAAATCGCAGACGCGGCCATAAACCTCCTCGTCCCAGGCCATGGCGCGAGACAGAGCGCCCAGCAGAAACTGACAGCGGACAATATTTTCTCGCCGGGCATAAACGACGATCTCGCATTCAATTCCTGAGGAAAAGACATGCCGGGTTCGGGTCGACTCCCAGTCCCCCGCAGCGATTGCAAATATGTAACAGGGTTTGGGGGTCTCATCACGCCACAGGGCGTAGTGCCGGCCGGCCCCGACGTCACCGGTCTCGACGCATATTCCATTTGAGAGAAGAACCGGAAATTGTGCCCGCGCCCCCTCGAGGCGCACGGTATAACGGGAAAGGACATCCGGACGATCCTGAAAGAAAGTCAGACGCCTCATACCGTCAGCTTCCATGTGGGAAAGAATGGCCTCTCCCTCCATGAACAGACCAATGGACGCAGTATTTTTCCGGGGAGAAACGAGGCTCACCACCTCCAGATCGACGACATCGCCTTGCGGATAAAGTCGGACGCCCTCCTCAGTCTTCTCGACTGAGGACGGGGCGAGCTCAACACCATCAAGTCGAATCGAGACGATCTCGAACTCGCGGCCGCAAAGCTCAAGAGGCCTCCCCTGTCGGACGCCGGGACGTCTGCGAAAACGCTGCTGACAGGTGATCCGGGTGAGCGAAGCGTCAAGGTCGAATCGAAGCGAAACCTCCTCCGTCAGAAAATCCGGAGGACGGTAGTCGCTTAGTCGTACACGGCCTGACCCATCGGCCATCTTGTCCGCTCCCGATACGGCTCCGATCCGGTCCCGCCCGGGCGACAGACCGCCGGACAGCCCAGACATTCTGGAGCATATATGATCACTGCATATATTATAGCCTCTCCGTCAAGCAGCATGCTCAATCTCCATGCGCGGCGCCAGACGAAAGCTTCGGCGAGTTTAGAAACGGCCCATGACCGGATTGAAAGACAGTTTTGACCCGTTGCGCAGGGTGCAGGACAGGATCAATGGTCACGCCCTCAGCCAGGGCGCCCGATTGACGCCTGCGAGTCGACGAAAATATAAACACTGATAATATCAGACGGTCAGGCGGCGCATCCGCCGCAGGCGGAACGGATTACAAATGAATCCTCATCACCGACACACTCCTTCGGGCAAGCTTCGGGCCCGCGGCGCGGGCGTTCCCCTGACCGGAACACCGGGACAATGGAACGCTATTACCGATGTGCCGGGAGTCGAGGTCGGATACGTCACCCTCATTAAAGGCGAGGGTCCTCTGGTGATCGGCGAAGGGCCTGTTCGAACGGGCGTGACAGCGATCCTTCCCAGGGGGCTGGCGGGGGCGACAGACGGAGTATTTTCAGGCGCCTTTTCACTCAACGGAAATGGGGAAGCGACCGGCCTTCACTGGATCGAGGAGACTGGACGTCTCGACGGCCCGATCACCATCAGCAACACCCATGCAGTAGGGACGCTTCATTCCGCGGTCATCAAGTGGTTGAACCGGCGTAAGGACAGCGAGAAGCTGGACGGCAACACGTTCTGGATGCCTGTCGCCGCCGAGACATGCGACAACTGGCTCAATGACATGAACGGGTTTCACGTCCGCGAAGAGCACGTGCACGAGGCGATCGAAAGCGCACGATCCGGGCCGGTCGAGGAAGGAAGCTGCGGCGGCGGGACCGGAATGTCTTGCTACCAGTTCAAAGGTGGATCGGGGACAGCGTCCCGCAAGGTTCGGGTGGCTGGTCGAACCTACACCGTGGGCGCCTTCGTTCAGACCAACTTCGGCGTCCGCAAGCTCTGCACGATCGGCGGGGTCCCGATTGGCCGCTACATTCCTTACAGCGGAGGTCAGATCCATCGCTATCTCATGGACCATCCCACAGACCAGGGGTCCATCATCATCGTCGTGGCGACAGACGCGCCCCTGTCTCCGCTGCAGCTGAAGCGACTCGCCCGACGCGCGGGTATAGGCATGGCCCGGTCAGGAGGCATCGCGTCAAATGAATCCGGCGACATCTTTATCGCCTTTTCGACCGCCAACCTGGACGCCTACCGCCGGGTTTATGAGGTCGGTCCGATGGAGAGTTATGGCGAGTTCATGATGACCCCGATGATGGAAGCCACGGTGGAGTCAGTTGACGAGGCGATTCTGAACGCACTCTTCACTGGAGGGGACATGACCGGCCGGGATGGGAATGTCCGGGAAGGCCTGCCGGTGGAGCAGGTGATCGGACACCTCAAGCATCATAACCTGTGGGTCGATCCCGACGCCTGACTCAACCGGCCCCGCCAGAAAACGCTCAGTTATCCCGGCTCAGGCGTCACCTCATGTTCGACCACGAAAAGCCGGTCCCGACGGCTGACCATGGACAGACTGTCAGCCGCTACAGCCTGCCCGTGGGGCTCGGCGTAGGCCGCGAGGAAATCCGCCTCCGTGTCGAACCAGAGCTCGGAAGCGCCGTCATACGGCGCGTTCTCATCCGCTGCTATGTTGATGGTCATGCGCCTGAGGCCCTTCAGACGACGAGCCAGAGGACGGTGCGTCTCAAGCCACCATCGCGTGAACTCCTCCTTCGCCATGCCTTCGCGCCGCTTCAGAAGAATAATCGCTTTGAACGCCATCTCGCCCCTCCTGAATGACTTGCGGACAATGAACGCCGCACGGACGCTTTATGTGATCATCGGTCATATTGACGAGTCCGGCGCAACACCATCTTGTGGATGTCTCAGCTTCGGAGCCGACACGTGAGAAACGATCTCGACGCCTATTGGATGCCCTTTACCCCCAACAAGGCTTTCAAAAGCGCCCCGCGCATGGTGGCGGCGTCCGAGGGACAATTCTACATTATGTCTGACGGTCGCCGCATTCGCGACGGTTTCTGCGGCATGTGGTGCTCCCTCCTTGGACACAACCACCCCAAGGTGACGGAGGCGATCGTCGACCAGGCTCGGCGTCTGGACTACTCGCCGGCCTTCAATTTCGGACATGAAGGCGCCTTCAGGCTGGCGGATACGATTTCCAAACTCTGGCCAGGAGAACTGGATCATGTGTTCTTCACCAACTCGGGATCCGAGGCGGTGGATACGGCCCTCAAGATGGCTCTCGCCTACCATCGTCTTCGGGGCGAAGGCTCCCGCACGAGGCTGATCGGGCGCGTCCTTGGCTATCACGGGGTAGGCTTCGGCGGCATTTCCGTAGGCGGGATGGTCAACAACCGGAAGATGTTCGGCGGTCTTCTGGGCGGCGTCGACCATATGCCCCTACCCTACAACCCCGCGGCTGACGCCTTCACGCGGGGCCAGGCCAAGACGGACCCGATGCTCTACCTCAGAGAGCTCGAACAGATCATCGCGCTTCATGATCCCTCAACCATCGCCGCTGTCATCGTCGAGGGCTTTTCAGGATCCTCAGGCGTATTTATTCCGCCTCAGGGCTATCTTGAGAAGCTAAGAGAAATCACGAAGCGTCACGGCATTCTCCTCATTCTTGACGAAGTGATCACGGGCTTCGGCCGCCTCGGTGCTCCCAATGCGGCCACCTTCTTCGGCGTCGAACCCGACCTGTGCACCATCGCTAAGGGAATGAACAACGCAGCCGTTCCAATGGGTGGGGTCGTAGTCTCCCGCACCATATATGACACCTTCATGCAGGGCGTACCCGCAGGCGTTGAGTTCTTTCATGGCTATACATATTCCGCTCACCCGCTGGCTGTCGCTGCAGGAAACGCCGCTCAGGAAGTGTTTCGGGAAGAAGGCGTCTTTGACAATGTCGCGAGCCTCACAGCAGGTTTTGAGGACGCGATGCACGACCTCAAGGGGCTTCCGTACGTGACCGACATCCGCAATATCGGCCTAGCTGGGGGGATTACCCTGGAAACGCGGCCAGGAGCCCCTGGAGCGAGGGGCTACGAGCTTTTCCTCCGCGCCTTCGAAGAGGGGGTCGCCATCCGGAACAACGGAGACACGATAGCGATTGCGCCCATTCTCACCAGCCGAGCCGAAGACATCGAGGCGATCTTCTCCGGCGTGAAAAAGGCCTTCGCAAAACTGACCTGACCCAAGGCCTACCCGCGATCAGTCATCCGCGCCCCGACTTCTGTCGCCAAGGTTTCGGGCAAGATCCGCAACCCCGAATCCTGTAACGACGCATGATCAGAAAAAAGGCGCGCCCCGGGGGCGCGCCTTATGTTGTTCGCTTAAGAGGGCGCTCCGGCCTGCGTCGCTCCCGGCGGGAAGCGACGCAAACAGAACTCGCTCTGATCAGAAGCGCTGAGTGATGTCGACACCCCAGGTCTGACCCTCCGACGTGTTGGTTCCCCGGTTATAGAACCAGAACTGCGAAATATGTTCATCCAGCAGGTTACGAACATAGGCGGTGATCCGGGTTCCTTCATTCGTCTCCACACCGGCCCTCAGGTCGATCTTGGTCATCGTGTCGTACGGATCAACCACATAATAATCGCCAAGAATGCCGCCGCTTTCATAACGGATCGATGCCCCGCCAACGAATGTAAGGGCGTCGTTGATCGGCGCATCCACGTCGAACTGGGCGTTAGCCGTCCATTCTCGCGTATAGGGGATCAATTTTCCGCTGAGGACCTGTTGAGAAGGCTTCCCGCGATTGGCGACAGCGTCGTCAAACTTCGGATCAAGCCAGCCAACGCTGACCGCGCCCGTCAGCCAGCTGGTCGGACGGAAGAAGGTCTCGATCTCGATGCCCGAAGTGTTCGCTGTCCCGACATTGTCGAGATAGGTGCGATCAACGCCCCCGAGAGAGGTCTGCATCGCCAGAAGCAGATCTTCCTGCCGCATCATGAACGCCGCAATGTTGGCGTCGAGACGACCATCAAAGAAGCTGCCCTTCAGCCCGACTTCGTAGTTGGTCGCCGTTTCCTGACCGTATGGAATGGTCTGCACGGTCGTGGGGGAGAGGTTGAACGCTCCCGGCCGGAAGCCTGTGCCATATGAGGCGTAGGCGTTCAGCGTGTCCGAGAGCCGGAAACGAGCCGTCACGCTCGGCGACCAGTTGTCGAACTCGCTCTCCGAGGCGAACACATAAGTCGGATAGGGTCCCGCAAGGAGGGTCGCAAAATAGGAATCGAGCGCAGTGTTGCCCGTACCCGTCGGAAGAACGCCCTGGGAATAATTGAGAGATTTTGTATCCTGCGAATATCGCAGGCTGGCGCTCAGGCTTAATGCGTCCGACACATCATAGTTGGCGGTCGCAAAAGCCGAAAGGGTCTCGGTCTCTACGGTTGTTCCAGACTTTGGAAAGCCGATGAGAGCCGTCTGAATGCCGTATGACGGGGTGTTGCGACGCGACTTGATCGTACGTGCGAAATTGAACTCTTCGTTGAAATAGGACACTCCGAGCAGCCATGTCAGAGGCTTGTCGTCAGCGGATGCATAGAGCGCCTCAAGAAAGTAATCCTTGGTGCCCTCATCCCGGACGATGTCCGTCTGCCTGGCGACGGACGATGACTGAGGCCCGATAGAGGTCTGATCAGAGTCCTGAATGGAGTTGAAGCCGTAGTCCTTGTAGCTCGCGTTGAATGTCAGCTCGCCGCTGTCCAGCTTGTAGTTGATGACCTGTGACGCATAGAGCTCCGTGATATCGGCGTCTGACCGGGTGTCACGACGGATCCGATCCACCGTCTCAGGCGTGGACATGGCGCCGAAGTTCGAAATGCCCAGAGGCGCGTAGGTGCGCATGGACGGGCCTTCCCATTCGCGGCTCTCGAGCGTCCACAGCACGCTCAGACGATCGGAGAGATCGACCTTGTAGCCCGCCCGAAGACCGCGGTCCGAAAACTGGCCGACAAACTCATTGAGCGTCTCATTGAACAGCTCGCTCTCGGTCTGATTGAAGGACCAGCCGGTAAGCCGCAGCGCGCCGGTATCCCCGACCGCCAGATTGACGGCCCCCTGAACCTCCGTCCTCTTGTAGGAACCATAGGAGGCTTTGGCGTATCCGCCGCCGTCCCGAGAGGGCGTCGCATAGATGATGTCGACTGTCCCACCCACGGAGCTGCGTCCGTAAAGGCCGCCCTGAGGGCCGCGCAACACCTCTATGCGCTCAACGTCGACCTGAGAGCCCAGATTAGCCCTGTGCCCGCCCATATAGAGCCCGTTTCGATAAAGACCGACATTGGGCTCAGCCTGGACATCGACAATTCTCATGCCGCGAATATTGACGAAGGTATTGAAGCTCTCAGGGTTATCCTGAATGACCGAGTTGGGAATAAGAGCGACGATATCCTGAAGATCGCTCACGCCGTTGGCGAGAAGGTCATCGCCCGAAATGGCGGTCACGGTAACCGGCACGTCCTGCAGGTCTGCCGAACGTCGCGTGGCGGTCACCACAACCGTCTCACGTTCAGATCCCGCAGCCGGGGCGGCCGCAGCTCCGGCCGTCGCCTGTTGCGCTGCGGCCTGCCCTGACGGCAACATTACGGCGATCGCGGTTGCGGACATCAGCATCCGCGAAAGAGCGCCTGAATTCCTGGTCATTGACTTCCTCTCCCCTGAACGACGCATCGGAGCGGCTGTACCAGATCATATGACCGATGCTCACATGGAACGTTATGAGCAGTGTTCACATTGTCAACAGTGTCAACATTCATTTGATCGAGGCGTGTCCCTGACGCATCAGCTGACCAGGCTCGCAGCGTCGCCCCTGACCCAATGCACGCATTCAACAACGCCAGCTGGGGAAAATAGAGAGAAAGGCAGGTCACACAGACGGCAATTGCGCTTCAATCTTCGTCAGGCTTGTCGAGATGTATGCGTCGCTTATATTCACGTCGGTACAACATCACGCCTTCATTGCAGGGCTGAGGGTCATCACCCTCCGGTCGTCGGGGTCGCAGCCTCCGACGCACCGCACGGGACCAGGGACAGGGAGCCTTTTCGTGAAGCTGACCGCCACCGCCATCGCAGACGCCGTACGTTCCTCCCGCATGTCGGCGAAGGAGGCTCTCGATCAGGCTTTCCAGCGTCTCGACGCGCTCAACGGCCCGATCAACGCCTTCGTCCGAACGGACCGCCAGCAGGCGGAGATTGCGGCTGCTGAGATCGATGCCCGCATAGCGCGAGGCGAGGACCCGGGCATCCTGGCCGGAGTGCCTGTCGGAGTGAAGGATCTCGAGGCCTGCAGGGGGTTTCCGCTGACACAGGGCAGCCTGTTCCTGAAGGACGCTCCCGCCGAAGCCTCGGACAGCCGGCATGTCGCGCGCCTTCGCGCGGCCGGAGCGGTTATAATCGGCATTACCGCATCCGCTGAATTCGGCATGGATTCGGCGACCAATACGCTTCTTTACGGGGTAACCCGAAATCCATGGAATCCGGAAACGACGCCAGGCGGTTCAAGCGGAGGATCCTCAGCAGCCGTGGCCGCAGGCATTGTGCCGCTGGCGACCGGAACGGATGCAGGAGGATCCATTCGCGCTCCGGCCGCATTCACCGGCATTATAGGACACAAGCCAAGTCACGGCCGAATTCCCAAAATGAATGGGTTCTCAAACTGGGGCGTTCACGGCGCGCTGGCTGCAAATGTGGCCGACGCAGCTCGCCATCTCGACGCAGTGTCCGGTCCCGACGACGGCGATCGACAGTCTCTTCCGGACACCGGGTACCGATACGAGGATGTCATTGAAACGCTCAATGTCTCGGGCCTCAAAGCGGTCTGGTCTCCCGACTATGGATATGCGGCGGTCGAACGCGAGGTCGTCGAGATCGCCTATGCAGCGGCGCGACGCCTGATGGAGGCGGCGAAACTGACGCGCTGCGAAGCGGACTTCCACCCGGTGAACATCTATCCTCACTGGGGGGCAATCTTCGGATCGACGCTCGAGGAGGACTTCACAAAGGCCGGATACCTGCCGGACGGCTACGACAAGCTTTCCAAGTCAGTCCGCCGGGTCATAGATCGCGTACGTGCGCGCCGGGCGCAGGGAGTGATCGACGTGCAGGCGTCCTGGGCTCAGGTTCATCGTCTGGAGCAGCAGGTGGCGGATTTCTTCAGAAGCTACGACCTGGTCATGTCGCCCGCCGTTTCGTGCCGTGCATATGGAGCGGAAGACAGCCCCCCGTCTGTGATCGAAGGAAAGGACGCATCCATGGGCGGAGCCGAACCGTTCGGCATGCTCGCCAACGCCTGCTGGAATCCCTCAATCTCGATACCGGCAGGCTTCACATCAGACGGCCTTCCGGTTGGCCTCCAGATCGTCGCCAAGCGTCACCGTGACGACATTTGTCTGAGACTGGCGCGCATCATGGAGGTCGCCCATCCATGGCCCTATCTGCCCGAAGTCAGGGGATTAGGAATCTGACCGGGGAAAAGCCGCAGTCACGGTCAGCCTCAACCGCCGCCCAATAGTCAGGCGATGCTCTGTCGCGCCGCCTGACGAACCAGATAAAACGATCAGGACGACGTTTCGCGGATCGCCCGAAGAATTTCGACCCCGCCCTCCGCCCAGGCGGTGAGCTCAACGGCCTGACCGGAGGCATCATATGTCACAGCAGACTCGCTTGCAGTCTGTTGCGTGAAGAAGCGGCCATTCTGCCCCATGTAAATCGGTCTTGGCGGCAGGATCAGACCTTCAATGAACGAATGCAGCTGACCATTCTCGCTCCAGATATCGATATGAGGGGCGCTGATCCCGGAAACAATTCGATAGCGCCCCACATAGCGATGGTGCTCCTCGGGCGGTACGATCTGGATGACCTTTGGGTCCTTGAAGAAGGAAGACCACTGATAGGCTCTCGCAACTCCATTGATGATTTCCGAGTAAAGAATAATGCCCATCAGTGAATTAGTGAGAACAACAGCGCCCTTTCCCTGCTCGAGCAGGCATGTCGTGTTACACTGAAAGCCCTCATTGGATCCGCCGTGACCAAAGCGCGCCCCCGGGCCGTCGCCGAACAGTTCCCAGCCAAGCGCGAACTGCCCGGGGTCCTGACGTGTGAGCATGGTTCGGGCCGCAGCCTGACTCATAAGCGCGTTAGGTTTCCCCAACCAGGCATTGCGCATTTCCACCATGAAGCGGGCGTAATCAGGCGCCGTCGTATAGACGCCGCCGGCAGCCTGCTGAGGCGTATGGGTAAAGCGGGTCTTGATCAGGCCCCCGCTCTTGTCATGACCAGACGCCGTATAAGCATGGAACGATTCAGGAAGGGGCTGACGGAACGTGGACCTCGTCATGCCGAGAGGAGCAAAAATTCTCTGCTCAGCGAGATCTGCGAACTCAAGACCCGTCTGCTCCTCCAGGAGCAGCTGCACAATCTGCGTGCCGCCGCCGGAATAGCGCACTGATCTTCCCGGAACCTTATCAACAACGACCGCAGGCGTAAGGGAGGGCGGGCGTCCCAGCAGCGTATCCATATTGCTTGGCGGGGTCTGGCCCGCAGGAAAGGCTCCAAAACCGTGCACCGTAGTGCCCGCCTTGTGGCAAAGAAGATGACGAAGCGTGACCGGCGCCTCTTTCGTGAAAGAATTTTCGGGAAGCTTCCACGACTTCAGATAATCGTTCACAGGCTGATCGAGGCCGATACGACCCTGATCGACCAGCTGCATAGCGAGAACCGCTGCGAGGGGCTTGCTGATAGACGCTCCGGCGAACATCGTATCAGCTGCAACAGGCTCTCGGCGACCAGCCTCCTTGAGTCCGAAGCCGCCGACATCTGCAACCTCGCCTCCGTCAATGACCGCGATTGCGACGCCGGGACAATTGTACTCTTTCAGGCGGTCCGTAATCGGCCAGCTGACGTCATGGCCCGCGACCGGATTGACCGGGAGGACATGCGCGACTGCGTCCTCCAGACGATTGAGAACTCCGACCATGATCGCTCCCCGAGGCTTGCTGTTGCCGAGATTATATGATCACCGTTCATATACAAGAGACCTGACGACCTGAAGAGCCGAGGCTGAACAATCATGGGCGAAGAGTTCCGGCGCACATTGGACGACGTCATGACGCGCGGCCTCAGGGAGCACACTCTTCCAGGCGCAGCCATCGCGCTGATCGAGGGGGGCCGTCCGGTCTTCACAGGCTGCTGGGGAGAACGGGACCGCGAGAGCGCCGCCCAGGCGGGGGAGGACACCCTCTTCGCGCTTCAATCGATCTCGAAATCCTTCGCCGCCATCGCCGTCATGATGCTTGTGGAGGAAGGGCGCCTGAACCTTGATGATCCGGTAGAGCGCCATCTTCAGCGCTGGCGGCTTCCGCCGTCAGACTACCGCCACGCCGACGTGACCGTGAGGCGTCTCCTTGGCCATCACGCGGGAGTATCCTCAGCGGGATTTCCGGGCATAGCCGAAGGATACGAGAGTATCAGCCTCATCGACGGCCTGAATGGGATCATCAGTCCGTTCACCGAAGAGCAGGAGATCTACTGGAACGAGTGGAGCCTGGATCGGGACTGGCCGGTCCGGATCACATTCAGGCCCGGGGAAGGCTGGCGATACTCTAACGGCGGCTTCGGCATACTTCAGATCATGATCGAAGATCTGTCGGGCGAGACCTTCGAGTCCTTCGTAGCGAAACGAATCTTCGCCCCTCTCGGCATGACGAGATCGACCTTCTTTCCGTTCAAAGACGCCGACCTGGCGGAGCCCTACGGCCCAGAAGGCAAGCGCAGGCGCCGGTATCGAACGCTCTGCGCTGCGGCGGGAGGAATCTACTCCAGCATACGAGACCTCGCCGCCTTCGCCTGCGCCGAAATCAATCTTCCGACAGGCCGCGGCCTGCTGTCAGCCGCATCCGTAGCCGAATTGTGGCGCCCCATCGGACTCGCCGACAAGAGCGGAGACGTTCAATTCGAAGCCGCTCTCGGCCATCTGCGTTACGAGAATGCAGGACGCTTCAACATTCATCATTCGGGCGGTACAATCGGATGGCGAAGCATCTACTCGGTCTTTCCGGAGACCGGCGACGGCTTCTGCATGGTCATGAACTCCGACCAGGCCAATCCATTCTGGATTCCGCTCATTCGACGCTGGCGCGAAACAATATTCGGAAAGAGTTAGCCTCGGATCCCAGTGATAACCTGACGCGTCAGGTCCTCCACAAACCGTCGCCTCTCGGCGCGGGTTCCGGACGCGTTGGCTATCAGACCCTGAGAATAGCTGCGTGCGAGACCGTAGATAAAAGAAAAAAACGCATAAGCCGCCTTACAGGCTTCATGAGAGTGCTCAAGATCCTCCGGACGATAGAGATCCTCACCATGAACAATCTGCACGAGCACCCGGAAGCTGTCGTCGGCCTGAGAGACGTAATGGGGATGAGACGACACATCTCCCAGCTGTCCAAACATCAGACGAAACAGCTCCGGCTCCGAACATGCGAACTCGACGAGATTCTGCGCCAGCTGGACCAGCATGTCCTCTCGAGCGCCGCCCCTCTTCAGCAGCCGACGGTTCTCCGCCGCCCTCGAGGCGAAACCCTCCGCGGCCACATCGAGAAAGAGCTGCTCCAGGCTGTCGAAATGATTGTAAAAATTGGCGGAGGAAACCCCAACTTCACGACACAGACGACGGGCAGTGATCGCCTCGACGGTCTCCGTCTCAAGAAGACGTCGGGCGGCGGACACAAGGCTCGCCTTGACATTGCCCTTATGATACGGGCCCACCCCCGCCCGGTCGCGCAGGCGTCGCCCGGGGGAGATCTCAATTACCTTGCCTGACGCAGAATTCGTCATGGGGCCTTCTCCATTGGCGACGGCTCGCCGGCCCCTGAACAGACCATCGAGCTTTCTCCACTCATCGCCGGGACAGATGGATAGAGTGTTTCGCTTACCGGGAAAATGAGACGGCGCAAGCGCACCGTCTGATTTTCTATCCTAAGCGCCGGCCATAAGCCTACGCTCTTGCCATCCGATTGGATGAATGTGATCAATGATAACCTTGGTCAGGATCGACGTCAGATCGACCGGCCCTGGAATTCGGGAGACCGCACCATGACAGAGCCGACCGGCGCCCCAGGGGCGCAAGACAGGCAGCCGCGCCCTCTGACCACCGCACAGAGGCTGGCGTTCGGCTTTCCAAGCCTTCCGCACGCACTGGTCGCCTATCCGGTCTACTCTCTCCTTCCGGCCTTCTACGCCGCCAACACGAGCGTGACGCTGGCTCAGATCGGGGCCATAGCAGCCGCCAGCCGCATCTTCGACGCCGTGAATGATCCGATTATCGGATATCTTTCCGATCGCACCAAGACGCGATGGGGAAGCCGGAAACCGTGGTTCATCATCGCCATTCTGTTTCTGGCGGGAGGTATCATCCCCCTTTTCAACCCGCCGCCTGAAGCGACCATCGTCTACTTCGCCATCTGGTCGACCATCCTCTACACTGGCTTCACCATGTTTGAAGTGCCCCGAAGCGCATGGATGACGGAGACCACTCGCGACTACATGGAGCGATCGCGGATCGGCACGATGGTCGGTTGGTTCAATATATGCGGAAGCCTGGTCGTCTACCTTCTGCCGATCGGAATGTCGTTTTTCACCGGATCCTCAGCGATCGGGCCCGACACTATGAAAGGTATCGTCTTCCTGTATCTGATCATCATGCCCATCGGCATGATCGCTGCGGTGACCGTCGTTCCGAAGGGCGTGGAAGTTGCCCGTCAGAAAGTTGACATCAAGGGCATCTGGAAGACTGTCACGTCATGTAAGCCGCTGATGAGATTTTACATCATCACGATCCTTTGGGGCCTCGGCCAGGGATCCTTCATAGGGACCTCATTTATTTTTCAGACTGAGTACATGGGGTTCAAGGAGCAGATCCCCTACATCATGATCACTTTCTTCGCGTCGGGCGTGATGTTCATGCCTGTCTGGTCGAAGATCCTCATCACCGCAGACAGACATCGGGTCTGGGGATCCTTTGTTCTGCTGTCGACTGCGATGGGCTTTGTCACTCTGCTTCTGCCAAGAGGACCTGAGGCGTTCATTCCCGTTGTCCTGCTAGCCGTCGTGCGCGGCTTCTTCGGAACGCCACAGAACTTTCTGCCCGGGGCGGTCCTCTCGGACGTCATCGACTACGACACGATGAAGTCCGGTTCGAGCAAAGCAGGCAATCTCTTCGCGGTTCAGATGCTGCTGATCAAGATCTCCATGGCGATCAGCGGAGCCCTCGCCTTCTTTATCCTTGATATATCGGGGTTCAGGATCGGACAGCCCTCCACCCCGATGGGGGATCTGGGACTGATCACAGCCTATCTCGGCTTCCCCTTCCTCATGCATCTGGCCATGGCGGCTCTATGCTGGAATTTTCCGATCAATCGGGAGCGCCACAAAATCATCCAAAAGCGCCTCGAACAGCGCGCCTTGCGGTCAAAGCGAGATGAACTCGCGGCCTCAGCCATAGCAGGGTAACGAACCTTCAGACCGCGTATCGCAGGCCGCCTCGCCAGTCCGGAGCAAGACCGGTTACGCCAGCAGGGGATGGACAGATCGGGAGACCCTCGATGAAATCGCTCCCGGCATGACGTTAAGGAAAGATATTCCGATGTTGGCGCTGTCGCTCACAAAGGACGATGTGATCTCATACCTGCGTCTCGAGCCTCACCCTGAAGGGGGGTGGTACCGGGAGATCTGGCGCGGCTCCGACATAGCCGGGCGGGCAAGCGGAACGTCCATCTACTTCCTTCTGTCCGGAGGGGCGCCAACCCGCTGGCACCGGGTCGACGCAACGGAGATTTTTCATTTTCATGCCGGAGCGCCGGTGCGCCTAAGTGTCGCCGACAGTCTCAACGGGCCTCGACGAGACCACCGCCTGGGGATCGACATCTCCGCGGGAGAAGAGCCCCAGTGCGTGATTTCCAGGGGGACATGGCAATCCGCAGAGACGCTGGGGAATTGGTCGCTTCTGGGGTGTTCAGTGACGCCGGGCTTCATGTTTGACGGCTTCGAACTTGCCCCCGAGAACTGGCGGATTGAGGGCCTGTAAGCACCCCTCGATTAACAGATGCAGGTGAGCTCACTTGCGCTTTAATTGGCCGACATTCATCCGTATGATAAAACCCGTTGATCAAAATGTTTGAAGAGAGATGACGATGGTCCGGACCCCCTCCGCACTTGTTTTGTCGATCCTGGCTCTCGCTGCGTGCGCCCCGGCGTCCGCCCAGGACATCCCTCGCACATCCTGGGGAAAACCGGACTTCACGGGCTACTGGACGAACCGGTCCACAACGCAGCTGGAGCGACCAGCCCAGTTCAGGAATCTGGTCGTCTCAGCCGACGACGCCGCGCGGATCGCCGAAGCAGCGAAGACCGCAGCTGCAGAGGCGAACGCCCCTTCCGACCTCAGTGAAGGGCATTTTGATGATGGCAATACTGAAGCGGGTTACAATGCCTTCTGGGTCGACCCCGGAGACAAGCTGGCCGTCGTCCGGGGTGAAGCGCGCTCCTCGTTGATCGTATCTCCGGCGAACGGTCGAATTCCCTACAAAAACGCCGCAGAAAGCCTCAGGCTGGTAAGGGCGGAAGGAGCTGAGTATCGCTCCGGCGCAGGCGATTATCTTGGTCCCGAAGATGTGCCTCTCAGGGAGAGATGCCTGATCGGCTTCGGCAATGTGGGAGGGCCCGTAATGCTCAGCGCTCTCTACAACAACACTTATCAGTTCGTCCTGACACCCGATCATCTGATGGTCCTGACCGAGATGGTTCATGACGCGCGGGCGATTCCGATTTTCAGTTCTCAGGAAGCCGCACGGCATAGACCGCCGGAGTTGGCCCCGTGGCTGGGCGACACCGTCGCCTGGTGGGAAGGGGACACGCTGGTGACCAGGATCCGCAATCTGAAGCCGGCGCAGTCCGCCACCACGCGCATTCCCCTCTCTTCGGAGGGTCAGGTGATCGAACGCTTCACACGCGTCGGACAGAACGAGATTCTCTATCAATTCGAGGTCGAGGATCCGGTTCACTACAGCGAAGCCTGGCGCGGGGAGACGACATTCTATCGACCCGAAGGGCGGCTCTACGAATATGCCTGTCACGAGGGCAATTATGCGATGACCGGCATTCTCGCAGGGGCTCGCCGCATGGAACGTCTGGCCGCAGACGCCAGGGCGAACGGAAACAGGGCTCCGCCTGTCGATCCGACGGCCGGGCGCTCGGCGGGACGCTGATCTCCCGAAGCAGAGCGGCGGCTAGTCGACCCGTGCGATGACGCCAACATCAGGCAGTGTCTCATTGGCGACGAGCGCAGAGAACGCCCGGGCGGTTTCATGAGCGCCCAACTCACGACGCACCGTGAGATAAGGACGAAGGTCAAGCGCCATACGCGCCGCTTCAGCCGTGGCGCGTCTCATGACTTCGCCGGGCCCCCAGTCCTGCTCCCGCTTCAAAAACTGCCCGGGGGCGAAGAAGAAAGTGTGCGAGGCGCCGCCCTCGGCCGCTCGGAATCGGGGAGCCTCCCAGTGAGTGGCCCCGACGGCGCAGCTGAGTTTCAGCAACGCGCCATATCGGTCATGAACAGCCGTCACCACATCGCCATTCCCAGCCATGTCGACAAAGGCCGTCGCCACGGCCGGATCCCGAACGGCGATTTCATCATATCCGCAGATCTCGTCACAAACGCCGAGCCTTCGGACAAAATCCTGATTGCGAGGGGATGTGAGGCCGACCACACGGGGGCGCGGCCCCTTATGACGAAAAAGCAGGCTGCACAGACCATAGCCGGTCTTGGAGGATGCGCTGCCCACCAGAACCTGCTCAGCGCCGAAAAACCCGTTGTCGACCAGATAATCATAAAGAAGATACGACGTCGAAAAGAGAGGGAACAGGAGGCATCGCTCCACCTCCAGATCCTTCATCTGAGGGGGGTCGCCGGAGGTTCGCTGATAGGAATTGTAAATCGGCGGGAGCGGCTGACGATGAGAGACCACATCGACAAAGGAGCGGGCGGTAATCTGACCCGGGGTCATCACCACGTGCGAGGACATGGGCAAAAACCCCCAGATCCGCTCTCCGACGGCGATATCCGGATGCCGGGACTGAATCACGTCGGCGAACCCCCACACCGGCACCACCCCCCACGGCTCCGCCGCAGGAAAGAACTTCCAGTATCCGATGCCCTCTCCGGAGAGCGCATAGGACACATTGTTGGCGGTCAGTGCGAACATATCGACACGAGCGAGTATGTCTCCCTCCGCCAGGTCTCCGGCGGGGCGTGAGACGATGCGTGTCTCGGCAAACGCCTTTCGCTTTACCTGAACGTCCGTGATCTCCATGGTATCGCTCCAAACAATCTAAATAGTAAGCTGACGGTGCCCGGCCGCCTGCAGGAATCCATCAGCCCGGCGCCCGTTTGCGCAGAGACAGCACGAGAAAGATCGCCGCCACCACGACTGCAACCGGGCTGGCGTAATGCTCGGGCGGATGGTGACCGCCCTCAGACGCCTTCCCGAGCCACCCGTCGTAAGTCATGAGACCGCGGGCGAGAATAATCCAGAGAAGGCCCAGCGGAACCAGCGTCCGGTATCGAAGTGCGATGATGATGATCAGGAGCGCGGACGGAATTTGAATCGCGCCAAACCAGGCAAACAAGGCGACGATAAGATCGCCGCGCTCGGAGAGATCGATCCCGGCGATTACGCCGGCCCCGCCGTCAGGCAGGAAAAAATGAATCAAACCCGGCACGAATTCAGCCAGACCCGCAACGAACAGAAACCAGGCGGACACCTGCGATCCCTGATAGTCCGCATTGGTGGTGGGAGGAAATAGCGCCATGACGACCCCCTAGTTTACGCTCAGAAAGCGGATGATGCGTTCCACAAGCTCATCGGGAGCGTCCTCCTGAATAAAGTGACTGGCTCCGGGAAGGATATGATGGGCCTGCCCCCTGGCCCCGGGAATCCAGGACTGCGCCCGCGCATCCCAGCCGCGTGCGACCGGATCCAGCTCGCCGAAAAGAGTCAGGAACGGCTTATCGAAACGCGCGAGGCGCTCCCATGCTTCCCGATTGAGAGGTGCGCCTGGATTATCCGGCTGGACGGCGATGAGAACCGGGAACTGCACGATCCCCGCCTCATACTCAGGACCGGGAAAGGGCGCACGGTAAGCTGCTAGCTCCGCCTCAGTCAGCTGAGCAGTCATCCCCTGTTGGAACATGGGCCACGGGAACTCGACCGCCTGCCGCATCATTCCCACCCACATCTTCATGAAATCGCTCTCTCCCTCTCCAAGAGGCAGACCGGTGTTTGAGGCGATCGCACGGTCGAAGCGCTCAGGAAAACGGGACAGCAGATAAAGTCCGATGGTTCCTCCCCAGTCCTGACAGAAGAGCGTGATGTTTCGAAGGTCCATGGATTGAAGCCACTGGCTCATCCAGTCGTAATGCCGCTCCAGAGTATAGTCAGACTTCGCGGCCGGCTTATCCGAACGCCCGCAGCCCACCAGGTCGACTGCGACAACCCTCTGCCCCGTCGCGAGCAGCCTGGGGATCATTTTCCGATAAAGGAAAGACCACGTGGGATTACCATGCATCAGGAGAATGACAGGCGCATCCCTCGGTCCTTCATCCACACAATGAATTCGAACTTCGGTTCCATCCCTGTCTCGGATGTTGCAGTAGTTCGGCGCGAATGGGAAATCCGGCAAAGCGTCAAAATGATCGTCCGGTGTGCGCAGGATCTTCATAACCTACCCCTCGACGTGAAACCGCTCGGACGATCCGTCATCCTGCCGTTATGAGCCAGGCGCACTGCGCCGACAGGGCCAGCAAGGCAAGGCAAAGGGCCGCCGTGACCGACGGTCCGGCCAGCGTCATGATCTGAGGTCGGGTCGGGAAGGAAAAGGTCTGAGGCATCGCCGCAAACTTGTAATCGTGGGCGCCGCCGAACCGCGGATCCGCCACCAGCCACGCCAGATCCCGTCGGCTGCGATACCGCATATATCCGATGAACGACCAGCCGGGATCAGGAGACACGCCCCACGCGTCAAAGTAGGGGCCTATCTTTCTGGCCGCCAAGGCGGGATGACCGCCCCTGGCGAAAAGCGCCGGAAGAAAATGTCGGGTGTAATTCTCCAGCACTTCCCGCGCGGGGCGCACCTTTCCATCGGGACCCTGCACCTCGCCAGGAGCCACACGCACAAGGTTGAGCATAAAGAACTCCCGTCCGTCATCCGCCTCCAGAAACTGCCGAAACGCGTCGAGATCATTTCGGCCGTCCTGAGACGACCCTCCCGCCTTGATTCGGGCCATCAGCGCGGCGACTTCTGAGGGTCGCAGCGGACCTCGCCAGTTAACATACCAGGCGAGAAAGACGCCGTAAGCGATGATGGCGGGAATCCAAACCACGAAGCTGGTCATCTATCCGCCTCCCCCGGCAGGAGCAGCCTTTTTCCGTAAGACGCCCCCTCATGAATTGCCTATTGTCACAACGGATGCCGTTATTTTCTCATCTGGTCAAGGCAACGACAATGAGTGCAGCGGCAATCCTACGGATCGGGAAAGAGAATACGGTCTCTCGACTTGAAGAAAAAAAGGGAGGCCGATCGTGTCAGTAAATGCGGGTCAGCAGGTCAATGACCCTCATGCCGTCACGTCCGACCAGGGCGTCTCTCGAAGGATTGGCCAAATTGGCGATACGAAGAGCATGTTCTTCAAAGAAATAGCTGCGGTCGCTTCCTGCAGCCGATGCAAAAAAACGGGCGTTCCAGAGAATGAGCAACCTCTGCCCTTCTCGCACGCGCGCAATGGGACCAGACGGAGGACCCTTCCAGATCGTTCGACGAAGCGAAGGCCACGGCTCGGTCAGAGTCACCTCCACATCCTCCTGCCCCGTTTTCCAGGAAAGATTAGCGGCGTGCTGAACATCACTGTGGCGCCACGTCTCAGGCGTAAGGGGACCGACCGTTTCAACCAGCCTGAAGTCCTCCGCCTCCAGCAGCCTAAGACTATGAAGAAGCGGGACGGGACCGGAATGCCCCTGCGGGAGAAGGGCCCCTTCGGGAAGTCTGGGACGAGGTCGCTCGGCGTTCGCCCCCCTGCTCTGCTTCGTCCATCGGGACCAGATGTGCTGTAGGATGAACACGCGGGCGCCTCAATTGGATGTTTGGCGGAGGAACATCGCCTGCATGCGGCCGTAAACCGCCCTGCCGGGATGTGTCCACAACAAATGATCTCATCGACAGGCCTCAGACAGGAGACAAGGCGATTACGAACAGGCCTCGTCTGATGCTCGGCTGCAGGCGGATCAGCGACGAAGACGCGGCGTCTCTGCGAGCGTCAGAGCCCGTAAGACCCACTCCGCTGGTCCGATACGGAAGAAGGACTGCCAAAGGAGATGGAGGATCGCGAGACATGTCATAATCAGAGGAACCAGAGCCCAGAGCTGAACCCATCCCAAGCGATTCCACAGACCGAGACCAAACCCCGAAAACAGGAACGCGGCAGCGACGCTCTGGAGAAGATACCCCGTCAACGCCATACGGCCGAGAACCTCAAGCGGCTTAGCTACAAGAACCGGAAGATGCCTCCACGCAAGCAGAAACCCGCCAATCCACCCCAGCGACATCGCCAGCCGGCCAGCCTGAAAGAAGGCTTCGACAATAGCGGGCGCATCGCCGCCGGAACCAAAGGTAAGCGCTGCGCCAGCGGCGCGCAGCGGAATACCGGCGCCAAACCCGACCAAGACAAGGAGCCAGCGTACGGCCGACGACGCAGAAGGAGAAAAAACGCCAACCCGAAAGAGAACCATCCCGACGAGCATGAACCCGGCCGCGTCGAGAACCCACCAGAGGAGCCCCGGTGCGAATGTCCACCTGATCGTCGTATCCCACATGAACGCGAGGTTGGCGCCATATCCCCCCAGCCGGGCCGCCTGCTCAGCCGCCAGATCCGGCCTATCGTAGGAGGCACTAGCCTCGACCCCGGACGCACGCAGGTAGGACCACACCGAAAGTCCGATGAGAATCATAGCCGCCCCGAGGGCGAGACGAAGCGCTGAGGCCCGAAGAAACAGGAGAATGACTGGAGAGGCGAGCGCGTACACGAGCAAGATGTCGCCAGGCCAAAGAAGCAGGGTGGAATTGACGATCCCGAATATCAGCAACCAGAAGCATCGACGGACAAAGGTGAAGGGTCCATGTCGCGGCGAACTCAGAAACAGAAGAGCCGATGCTCCAAAGAGTATCGAGAAAATGCCTCGCATCGCTCCCGTGACAAATATCTCTCCGATCAGCCAGGTCGCCCATTCGGGATTTTGAAGCGTTGGCGTTCCATCCGGATGAAGCCGATCGATCGGCCCCCCCATGACAGTGATGTTCACAAACAGAATACCGACGAGCGCCAGGCCGCGCAGACCGTCAATCGCATCGATCCGCGATGGTGAGGTGACAGAACTGCCCGAAGCGGGCTGGCTCTCAGATGACAGGCCTGCAGCCATATGAAGCGCCTCCTGACGTCCGCACGAATTCGATTCGGCCCGAGAGAGACCATCATTCAACTCTACAGGCGAATTGCATCACCGATCCATGCTTTCGTAAGCATGGCCCCGTCGCAGGCCGACGCTTTTCAGAACAGTTGCGCGAGGCCAACCGAGAGATTTCGGTCGCTTTGACACTCCTGACGAAGCCAGTTTAGGCTGATCCTGCACTCAGTCATGACCCGGCATAAGGGTTGGGCGAAGATGGGACGCTTTCGGCGTCCGGCAGGAGGAAAAAAACGATGAGAGCCGTAAGGTCAGCGCTCCTGCGCGCGCTTTGTCTGGCGCAGGTCGTTCTGCCCCCCGCCTTCGCCCAGTCGCCCGCCGACTGGGCGCAATGGGGCCGAACCTATGACGGCGCCAATCATAGCCCCCTGACGTCCATCGATTCCGGAACCGTCGCAAGGCTGGCGCCCGTCTGGCGCGTTTCGATTGAACCGGGCCTGAGCATGCCGACGCCCCTGGTTCGCGATGGGGTCATGTACCTCCATACCAGTCCGGACACGCTCCTCGCGCTGGACGCGACCTCTGGGGCGGAGCTCTGGCGCCATGTTCACAAGCCGGAGGGCGCCGCTTCCACGATGAAGATGGGCGTCGGCCTTGCGAAAGACAGAGTGTTTGTTCCGACGTCCGACCTCCACGTTCTGGCCCTTGACACACGGACAGGCGCAAAAATTTGGGATCACGCGATAGAGATACGCCCCCCTGCGGAGCCGGGTCCCACTCTCGGCCTGAGAAGCGCGCCGCTCGTCGTGGGGAACAGGGTTATTCAGGGAGTGACAACCAGCTTTGTCGCTGGCGGCGGCTTCATAGTCGCTATGGATATTGAAAGCGGCAGGGAAATCTGGCGGTTCAACACCATAGCCCGCCCGGGAGAGCCAGGAGGAGAAAGCTGGAACGGACTGCCGCTGGAGAAGCGCAGCGGCGGATCCGTATGGCACCAGGGAACCTATGATCCGGAGCTGAACCTCATCTATTATGGCGTCGCTCCGACCTACGACACAGGACCGCTCCTCACTCCGTCAGATCAGCAAGGCGTCACCCGGGACGCCCTGTACACCAACAGCACCATCGCGCTGAATCCGGACACAGGAAAGCTGGTCTGGAGCTACCAGCACATGGCCAATGACCAGTGGGACCTGGACTGGGTGTTCGAACGTCAGCTGACGAGCCTTCGCATCAACGGCGAAACCAGACGCGTGGTGATGACCATCGGCAAGATGGCGATCCTCGACGTGCTCGATGCGGCGTCGGGAGCCTATCTGTTTTCGATCGACACCGGGACCCAGAACATCGTTACGAAGATTGATCCGAAGACCGGCGCGAAGACGATTGACCTCGAAAAGCTGCCTGACCCGAACAGACCCTCAGTTTATTGCCCATCCCCTTCAGGAGCGCGGTCCTGGCCTGCGACATCCGTGAGCCAGAAAACAGGCATGGTCTATGTACCCATCACCGAGTGGTGCATGCGCTTTGGTCCTGACGGATACCGCCTTTTATCATCCGGCGCGGGACTGACAGCTGCTGATCATCCGGATGCGGTGAAGGATGGAATGATGGGACGCCTGCAGTCCCTCGACCTGTCAGGGCGATCTCTGGGCTGGAGCGTGGATCTGGCAGCTCCTATCTCAACCTCGACCTTGAGCACCTCAGGCGGATTGGTCTTTGCTGGCGATCTCACTCCCTCCCTGAAGGCATTCGACGACATGACAGGTCGCGCAGTCTGGTCGGCTCCGCTTGGGGACTATCCGAGCTCAAGCGTGATCTCCTACGCCGTCGACGGCCGTCAGTTCGTAGCGGTGGTCGTCGGAATGAAGAATAATCACATCAACGACATGTCCCGTCGGTACGCAGAATTCATGAAACGCCAGGGCGCCGCAGTGGTCGCTCCGTCCAGCGGCCCCGCGATAGAAGTGTTCGCCCTGCCGACAAAGGAGCGAACGCCATAACACCACGGACTTTAGATTGCGGACCTGAAGCAGACTGCTGAAACGATTGTGCGGTCCGATAGGGGATGGCGATAAACGACGTCATCGCAGACCGATCGCCAGCAGACGCGCGGAGTCTCACACCCTCACGGGGCCGCTCCCAGTCAGGTCAGAGGGTATCCGACCAGTCGATCATGAAGCGACTGAACGCTTTTTGCAAAGATGCGGAGATCCGTCCTGTCAGGATGAAGGTCAACCAAAGCGGCGATGCGACTGTGAAGCTGGCGGTATGTCTCTGAAAACGCCTCATCCTGCCGCTCCACATCGGCTGCTGCCGGATCCGGCATACCCCAGTGCGCGCTGACAGGATGACCCGGCCAGACTGGACAAATCTCATCGGCAGCGGAATCGCAGACCGTGACAACAAGGTCGATCGGGGGCGCATTGGTTTCGGCGAACTCATCCCAACTCTTCGATCGAAACTCACTCAACGGATAGTCCAGAGCCGCCAGCAGCCTCAATGCTGCCGGATGGACCGTGCCTCTTGGCCTTGATCCTGCGGAATAACCGATCACCCGACCATTGCTCACACGATGAACGATCGCCTCGGCGAGAATGGATCGGGCAGAATTGGCCGTGCAGAGGAAAAGAACGGACCAGACCCTCATGATGACGTTCCTCGGCAGACAGGAAGACGCCCCTTGCCATCATCCGGTGACGACATGATGACAGGGAAGAACCCTAGTACTGGCCGCCCGCAACACAACGCCACCGTTCTGGACGATCCGCACGAAGGGCCTAAAATGGCGGTTGATGCGTCCCCTCCGGGTACGAGAACGAGGCCTGACCATGCAGCATCCCGATGCGTCCATGTCTGACGTGTCCGAAAACGACAAAGACGTGCGGGCGCTTCTGGATGCGCTTCTTGAAAAGCGACGCCCCGGCGGGACCTGGATCACCGGACTGACCGGATCGGTGGCCGCAGGTAAATCAACTCTTTGCTCGACGCTGTGTGACGTGTTGCGGCCGTCCCTCACCGTCGAAACGGCCTCGACTGACGGCTTCCTCTTCCCCAATGATCATCTGACGCCCCGGGGGCTCCTGATGCGCAAGGGATATCCCGAAACGTACGACCACGCCGCCCTTCAAAATGCGCTGCGCCAGGTGCGCAAGGGCCCTGTCCGGCTGCCGACATACTCACATTTGACCTATGACGTCGCCCCAGACCGGACCACGCCGATCGACCGGCCGGATATTCTCATCCTGGAAGGTCTGGGACTGAACTCCGTCCTGTCGACTGAACGCTCTGAAGAAACGCTCGACACTCTAATCTACCTCGACGCATCGGAAGAGGATCTTGAAACCTGGTATGTCGAACGGTTTCTGAGACTCTGGAACGAGGCTCGGTCCGACCCTGCCTCATTCTACGTTCGCTTTCTTCATATGACGCCGGAAGAGATCGATCAGTTTGCGCGCCAGGTCTGGCGAGGCGTCAATCTTCCGAACCTCAGGGAAAACATAGCCCCATTGCGCGACCACGCTGACATTGTCATCCGCAAGGACGGGGCGCACCGGCTGAGCCTGATCCGAGCCTGAAGGGGCCGTCAGACAATGACCCCGAGTCGGGCCGCCTGACTGCCGCGACAATAATGGTGGGCCCGGAGGGACTCGAACCCCCAACCAGACCGTTATGAGCGGCCGGCTCTAACCATTGAGCTACAGGCCCGCGCCGCAAACAAAGACTCGCGAGCGGGACGGCACCATAAGCGTTTTTCCGCCGACGGGAACACCCGCGGCGGCCCGGAGAGCGCCTTAAGGCGGAAAAAATCCGTAAGCGGCCCCGACGACATGCAATGTCTTGGTCATGCAGGGCTGTATCGGGGATAATGACCGCCTATGCTTGGTCGGTGAAAAGGCGCCGCACGGCGGCGCGATCCGGGGAAAGGCGCCATGACGCGACACTTTGAGAAGATACGATCTGGCGACATTGAGATCCGCGTCGCGGTCGAGGGAGAGGGGCCCCTGGTCCTCATGGTCCATGGATGGCCTGAAAGCTGGTACTCGTGGCGCCACCAGATGACGCCAATTGCAAAGGCCGGCTTCAGGGCCGCCGCAATGGACGTTCGCGGCTATGGCGGGTCGGATCGCCCCTGGCCGGTTGAGGCCTACGACATGAAGTCGGTGGTGTCCGATGTGCAGGCCGTCGCCGACGCTCTGGGCGGAGGCCGCGCCATTCTGATCGGGCACGACTGGGGCGCGCCTATCGTCTGGAACTCAGCCCTCGTCGACCCTGGACGTTTCTCAGCGGTTGCAGGCCTCGCCATTCCCTACCTCGGGCGGGGCAAGGCGCCGTTCATCGATAACGCCCGGAAAATATTCACTGAAAAGGGACACTTCTTCTATCAGATCTACATTCAGGACGAAGGCGTCGCCGAGGCGGAGCTGGAGGCCGACGTCCGGACTGGCCTCCGAAAAATCTACTACGCCCTTTCCGGAGGGATCCCCCCCGGAACCTGGCCGGCTGACAAGAAGCATGGCGACAGCCTGCTGCATCGCCTGGTGGACCCGGACGTCTTTCCCGCCTGGATGAGCGGAGAGGATATGGACTATTTTGTCCGGGAGTTCGAACAGTCGGGCTTCCGCGGAGCGTTCAACCGGTACCGAAATTTCCACAGGGATTTCGAGTGGCTCGGCGCATGGGCTGAAACGCCGATATCCCAACCCTCGCTTTTCATCACTGGCGAAGACGATTCCGCCATCAAGATGTTTGGTCGCGACGTCGAACCTCGCATGCGGGAATGGGTCACGGATCTCCGGGGATTTCATGTCCTGCCAGGGTGCGGTCACTGGACGCAGCAGGAAAAGCCCGCCGAAGTGAATGCCCTCCTTCTCAATTGGCTCAGAGAGATTTCGTAAACAGGGCATTGACGGCGCCCCGGCCCTGACCGCAGATGCGTGTCAACGGACTAAGCCGACGGGAGTCGCCTGAGTTCGGCCAATCGAACGACCCCCGCAGGAGAGAGCGAGGCTTCGGCCCCAGTCACCAAAGACAGGGCCGCTCCTCGCCGCCGAAGGCGCAACCGCCCCGGAAACGCTCAGGCAAAAGGACCGCGGGGTGACGTAAACGCTGGAAAGCGCGAGACGGGCCAGACCCAGATCGCCGCCGACGGAGTAAGCGGTCGCTCCAGGGTCCTCCGGATCCGGACCGTCGTGAATCTCTCAGGCTCATCCGACAGCGGGGCGGTATCGCGAAAGCGGTCTGCGAAGCTGTCGGAGCCTGATCACTGTGGATGACACTCACCCTCCCCTGAAGCGGACCCCGCTTTTCGCTCTCCATGAGGCGTCCGGAGCGCGTTTCGCCCCGTTCGCGGGGTATGACATGCCGATCCAGTATCGCGACGGCATCATGGCTGAGCATGTCTGGACACGGACCCGCGCGGGACTTTTCGACGTGTCCCACATGGGGCCCTGCCGTCTCGTTTTGAACGCCCCCCTCCAGGGGGATGCCGCCCACCAGGCGGTCTCAGCCCTGTTTGAGCAGCTCGTCTGCGCTGATGTAGCGGGTCTCGCACGCGGGGAACAAAAGCTCACCCTTATGCTGGCGCCTGACGGCGGCATACTCGACGACCTGATGGTGGCTCGTCCGTTCGAAGACGCCTCGCAGGGAGAGCTCTACATCGTCGTCAACGCCGGGGTGAAGGAAGCCGACTTCGCGCGCATCGCTGCGGCTGCGGGGGATAAGGCGAGGCTCATCAGGGAGGATCATCAGGCCCTGCTCGCTCTTCAGGGACCTGAGGCCGGGGCCTGTCTCGCCGAGATCGCGCCGGCCACGGCGGACATGAACTTCCTCGATGCTCGACGGGTGTCGATCAACGGACATTCCTGCATGGTGTCGCGCTCAGGTTATACAGGCGAAGACGGCTTCGAGATCCTCTATCCTGCCGCAGAAGCAGGGGCCTTCGCCGAACAGCTTCTCAGGGATGCGCGCATCCGGCTGATCGGACTGGGAGCGCGCGACAGCCTCAGGCTGGAAGCTGGCATGTGCCTGTACGGCCACGACATCGATCCATCGACATCGCCTGTCGAGGCAAGCCTCTCATGGACGATTTCCAGAGCCCGGCGCGAACGCGGTGATTTCCCGGGGGCCGAACGAATACTCAGAGAGCTGGCGTCCTCACCCTCGCGCAGACGAGTGGGAATCCGTCCCCTGGGCCGGGCTCCGGCGCGCGAAGGAGCTGAAATCCGGACGCCCGAAGGCGAGAGCATCGGCGTCGTGACCTCCGGCGGCTTCGGGCCGTCCGTGGGAGGACCGGTTGCGATGGGCTATGTCGCATCAACCTACGCGCGAACCGGCACACCCGTTCATCTTATCGTCCGCGGCAAGGCTCTCGAGGCTGAAGTCGCAAGCCTGCCCTTCACGCCGCACAGATACAAACGCCAGGGGAAAACGTCATGACCGTCTACTACACCAAAGAACACGAGTGGATCCGCGTTGAGGGCGCCTCCGGTGTTGTCGGCATTACCGCCTTCGCCGCAGAAAAGCTTGGGGATGTGGTCTTCGTCGACCTCCCTGAAGCGGGGCGCAAAGTGAAGAAGGACGGCGAAATGGCGGTCGTTGAAAGCGTCAAGGCGGCTTCGGATGTCTATGCGCCCGTAAGCGGAGTGATCCTCGAATCAAACGGAGCGCTTCAGGACGCCCCGGAGACCGTGAATGCGGATCCGGAAGGCGCAGGATGGTTCTGCCGAATTCAATTGTCGGACTCATCGGAAACGTCGGCCCTGATGGACGCTGCAGCCTACGCAGAGTTCTGCAAAGGCCTCTGACACCCCGCATCCCGCCCCGCCATCGTCAAGGAGGCCTCGGCCGAACCATGAGATACCTGCCCCTCACTCCCTCTGACCGGGACGCCATGCTTCGTCAGGTCGGCGCACGCTCGATCGATGATTTCTACGCCGATGTGCCGGCCTCGGCGCGTCTGAAAAAGCCCGTCGACGGCCTTCCTGGATTTCAGGGAGAGCTGCAGGTTGAACGCCACCTGTCACGCCTCGCGAACAGGAATACGACAGCCTCGGACGGGCCGTTTTTTGTCGGATGCGGGGCCTACAAGCACCACATACCGGCGAGCGTGGATCACATCATCCAGCGATCCGAATTTCTGACTACCTATACGCCCTACCAACCCGAGATCGCCCAGGGAACCCTCCAGACACTCTTCGAATTTCAGACTCAGGTCGCCGCTCTCACGGCGATGGATGTGGCGAACGCCTCGATGTACGACGGATCCACGGCGTGTGCGGAAGCCGCTGTCATGGCGTGTCGCGTGACCCGCCGCAATCGCGTCCTCCTCTCGGGCGGGCTCCATCCTCATTACGCTGAGACGACACGAACTGTTTGCGAGGCCGCCGGCATCGAAGTCGTGATCCTGCCGCCTGCAATCGATGGAGAGCTCAAGCTTGCCGACGCGCTGGGGGATACGGATGCGTGCGTGATCGCTCAGTCTCCCAATGTGTTTGGAACTATCACCGACCTGAGCCCCCTGGCGGAGGCGGCCCATGCGCGCGGCGCCCTTCTGGTAAGTGTATTCACTGAAGCGGTCTCGCTCGGCCTTGTGACGCCGCCAGGAGAGATGGGCGCGGACATCGCCGTCGGCGAAGGTCAGTCAATTGGCGTTCCGCTCGGGTTCGGCGGCCCCTATGTCGGGCTCTTCGCATGCCGTTCCAAGTTCATGCGTCAGATGCCGGGCCGTCTGGCCGGCGAAACCGTGGACGCAGACGGACGCCGCGGATTTGTGCTCACCCTGTCGACGCGCGAACAGCACATTCGCCGGGACAAGGCGACATCCAACATCTGCACGAACTCAGGCCTTTGCGCGCTTGCTTTCACCGCGCACATGACCCTGCTCGGCGAAGCCGGGCTCACGCGGCTCGCTCGACTTAATCATGAGACGGCCTGCGACCTCGCAGACGCTCTGGGAAAAGTGAAGGGCGTAAAGATCCTCACCCCGAGATACTTCAACGAATTCGCCTTCCGCACTCCAAAGCCCGCCGAACAGGTGATCGCCGGCCTTGAGAGAGAGGGCGTACTTGGCGGCGTGCGGGCCTCGCGCCTGTTCCCGAAAGGAAAGTTTGACGACGTTATCATCGCGGCCGCCACCGAATGCGTGACACAGGCTGACATCGAAGCTTACTCCGCCGCCCTTTGGGAGGTCCTGAAATGACCATGAACTCCACCGGACGCCCCACCGCCCCCATCTCGAGCGAGCTCGAGAGGTCCTTAACCGATACGGTTTCGGGATCGCGCGGCCTGCTGCAGGCCGAGGGCCTGCTTTTCGAAATCGGCTCGACTGACAAGTCAGGGGTCGACCTGCCGGAACCCAGAAACCGACCCGATCGTCTGGGTGGAGTGCGTCGCGCCTCGGCGCTGGGTCTCCCCGGCCTCTCCGAACCGGAAATGATGCGCCACTATGTCCGTCTCTCCCAGCGGAACTACGCCATCGACCTCGGGCTCTTTCCGCTGGGGTCATGCACAATGAAGCACAATCCGCGCCTCAATGAACGAATGGCGCGCCTTCCCGGCTTCTCCGATATTCACCCGCTTCAGCCGCAATCCACCGTTCAGGGGGCCCTCGAGCTGATGTCGGAACTTGCCGACTGGCTGATGAAGCTCACAAACATGCCGGCGGTCGCCATGTCGCCGAAGGCCGGCGCGCATGGGGAGCTGTGCGGCATGCTGGCGATCCGAGCGGCTCTCCTCGCTCGCGGAGAACCTCAGCGTCGTCGTGTTCTGGTGCCGGCGTCCGCGCATGGCACCAATCCGGCGACCGCCGTCCAGTGCGGCTTCGTCGTTGACGAGATTCAGGCGGCGCCTGACGGCCGGGTCGACATGGCCGACCTCGCAGCCAAACTCGCAGACAGCTCCGACGTCGCCGGCATCATGCTGACCAACCCGAACACCTGTGGCCTGTTCGAGCGCGACATCGTGCGTATTGCCGAGATGATCCATGCGGCGGGCGGCTATTTTTACTGCGACGGCGCGAACTTCAACGCAATCGTCGGGCGCGTGCGCCCCGGCGATCTGGGCGTCGACGCCATGCACATCAATCTCCACAAGACATTTTCGACGCCTCACGGCGGCGGAGGTCCGGGGTCGGGCCCGACCGTCCTGTCAGCCGCTCTGGCGCCCTTCGCACCGGTTCCGTTTCTGGTGCGGACCGAAGGAGGACTGCGGCTCGTCGAACACGAAGGGGAAGGAGAGGCCGCCGAAAGCTTTGGCCGTATGTGCGCATTCCACGGTCAGATGGGAATGTTTACGAGAGCCCTCTCCTACATCCTCAGTCACGGCGCAGACGGCCTTCGCCAGGTCGCGGAGGATGCCGTTCTCAACGCCAACTACATTCAGGCCAGCCTGCGTGGGGTGATGTCGCCCGCGTTCGAAGGGTACTGCATGCATGAAGCGCTGTTCTCTGACGCATTCCTGAAGGAGACGGGCGTTGAAACCATCGATATCGCCAAAGGCCTGATCGATGAGGGCTATCACCCCATGACGACTTACTTCCCCCTGGTGGTCCATGGCGCAATGCTTGTGGAGCCGACAGAGACGGAATCGAAGGCGGAGCTCGACCGTTTCATTTCGGCGTTGGCTTCAGTGGCAAGACGCGCCCTGCAAAAGGATCCGACCCTCAAATCGGCTCCGCATATGGCTCCCGTGCGTCGTCTCGATGAAACCCGTGCCGCGCGTTCGCCTCGCCTCAAGTGGACGCCGGAGGCGTCCGCGCTGAAGGCGGCTGAATAAACCCACGCGGAGATAGCGGAGGTCTGCGAAACCAGACCCCGCTACAGGCCGAAGGCGATGGCGGTCCAGTAGGTGATAAGAGACGCCAGATAGGCCAGCGCAACCAGGTACGCGAACATGAACCCTGTCCAGCGCCAGGAGTTGGTTTCGCGGCGGACTGTGGCGAGCGTTGCGAAGCACTGAGGAGCATAGACGTACCAGGCGATAAAGGAGAGCGCCATCGGCAGCGTCCAGGCGCCGATCAGCGCCGATTGGAGCGCCTGAGACGTCTCATCGACCGGTCCCAGAGCGTAGATCACCCCGAGCGAGGACACGGCGGCTTCACGCGCCGCCATTCCTGGAATAAGCGCGACGACCATTTCGAGATTGAACCCGATCGGGGCGAAAACCGGCTGGATCGCGCGGCCGATAAATCCCGCATAACTCCCCTCAAGGCCGGCGCCGCCATTCGGGAAATAGGCGAGAACCCAGAGAGCGATGGTGCTTGCGAATATAATCGTTCCCGCCCGATAGAGGAACGCCCCGGCCTTCTGAACCAGACCCAGAACGAAATCCCTCAGGACCGGCAGCTTGTAGGTCGGAAGCTCCATGATAAGGGCCTGCGGCGCGCCGCGGGTCGCTGTCCGCTTGAGGATGAACGCGACGATGACGGCGCTGAACACGCCGATTGCGTACAGACCCGACAGCACGAGTCCCTGAAGGTTGAACGGTCCCACAGCCTGCTGAGGAATAAAAACGCCGATGAGCAGGGTGTAGACAGGAAGACGCGCGGAGCAGGTCATAAGCGGAGCCACCATGATCGTCGTGAGACGATCGCGCTCGTTCTCAATCGTTCGCGCGGCCATGATCCCGGGGATGGCGCAGGCGAAGGACGAAAGAAGCGGGATAAACGCGCGTCCGTTGAGGCCGACCCGGAGCATGAGTTCATCCATCAGGAACGCCGCACGCGCCATGTAGCCTGAGGCCTCGAGGGCGAGAATGAACGCGAACAGGATCATGATCTGAGGGAGAAAGACGACAACCGATCCCACCCCGTTGATGACCCCGTCGATGATGAAACTGCGAGCCATGTCGTTGGAGATCATGGGCTCGACCACAGCCTGAAGGGACGCAAAGGCCGACTCGATCCCGTCCATGAGAGGAGCAGACCAGGCGAAGACAGACTGAAATACAAGAAACAGAACGCCGGCGAGGACGATGGGGCCGGACAGGGGATGAAGCAGGATCCCGTCGGCCTGACGCGTAACGGCATTCATCGGCGGCTCGGTCACCGTCCTCGAGGCGATCTCTCTGGCCTGGCGCTGAAGAGCCTTGAGATCGGTCTCCGGCGGATCAAGTCGCGGCGCCGGATCGCTCAGACCGCCGACAAGCTCGTCGAGGGCCTCGAGAAGCGCCTCCCGTCCCGCCTTCCGGGTGGCGCGGGTTGGGATAACCGGAACCCCCAGGGCTTGCGACAAAGCGTCTGCGTCGATCCTGACGCCGTCTCTCTCCGCCAGATCGATCATGTTCAGAGCAACGATCACGGGACGCCCAAGGGCCTTCATCTGAAGGAGGGTGTGCAGGTGGGTGCGAAGGCTCGCTGCGTCCGCTACGACAATGAGAGCGTCAGGGGCCGCCTGCCCTTCGAGACGCCCGAGTATGGCGTCACGGGCGATGCGCTCATCTGTGGACCGGGCCTCAAGACCATAAATCCCGGGGAGGTCGACGAGATCGACCTGCACGCCTCCTGGCGTCTCCAGACGACCGATCCGGGTCTCGACGGTTACTCCGGCGTAATTCGCCGTCTTGGCGAGCCCCCCCGTGAGACCGTTGAACAGCGTAGTTTTTCCGCTGTTGGGAGCGCCGACAAGCGCAAGGCGCACGACCCGGGACGTCACGCCTCGGCGACCTTCACCAAACCGGCCTCAGCTTTGCGAAGGGCGATCACAGTTCTGTTGAGCCTGACCGACAGCGGAGCGCCTCCAAGCCAGCCGCGAGCCAGAAGCTCGACTTCGTCCCCCTCAGCAAAGCCGATTTCGCGAAGCTTGGCGACAAGGTCCGGTGAACGGTCTTCGAAACCGACGACCCGTCCGATGCGGCCTCGATCAAGGGAGTCGAGATGAAGGGCGGAACCAGTGCTCATACCTAACAATAATGAGAGGCATTCTCATTTGCAACCCGGTCATGGAGTCTCGCCCCCCGCTTGAAGGGCTTCCAACACGGCGGCGCCCTCAGGCGGTCGGCTTCTTGAGAAACTTGACGAACACCCTCTGCCCGACCAGCACCGGCGCATTTTCCGCATCGACGACAACTTCAACCACGCGCTCATCCGTGCGCTCGCTCGGATCGTCCGAACGAAGCTTTCGGGATCCCATCACCTCAGCCATCCTCAGAACCGTGCCAGGAAAGGCGGCGTCCTGATCTGACTCAGGCACAATCTCCACAGTCTGGCCGGCGAACACTTCAGCGAGAGAGCGCTCCTCAACTTCCGCGCGGACGATTCGCTGAGTGTCAGGCTGCAGCTGAAACAGAGGCGTGACCTGAAGAGTGGACGCTCCGGATCCGGGATTGGCGTAGCGTCGGACAATTCGGCCGTCGGCAGGTGAGCGCACCACATGGAGTTCGACCTGATAATTCGCCTCGGCCAGCTGCGCCTGAACAAGGGAAATGGCGGCGCGCTGGGCCTCGAGCTGCGCGCTCGCCTGACGCTGCGCATCGAGAGCCTGATCCGCAGCCTGACTTGAAACGGCGTTCTGAGCCAGAAGGCGCGACAGACGGGCCGCCTCACGGCTTGCCGCCTCGACCTGTATCTCGAGAATGGCGATCTGCGCCTTAGCCTGACGCAGCTGAGCAGCGACGCGGTCACGTCCGAGGCGGGCGTCCTCATCGTCCTGTCGGGCCAGGATCTGATCCTGCTTCACCCGATCGCCCTCCTGAACAAGAACCTCATGAATGATCCCCGGCGCACGGGCGGCCACATCCACCAGTCCGCCCTCAATATCCACCTTGCCGGCCGCGATCGCGGCATAGGGCGTCTGGACCTCCTGGGCCGCGGCCGCATCGTTCTCGGCAGGCGTCTCGCCAGGCAATTGCATCGAGCACGCGCTCGCGCCGAGCAACGCGACCAGGCCGGCGCAAGACCACGAGAGGCGCCGAAGAGAGTGCGACATTGCAAAGATCCATTGCGATTTGGACATGAGACAACTCAGTGATGAAACGAAGAGGGATCGGCGTCGGTCGAAGTGATGCGTCCGTCTTCGATAGTGATGATCCGATCAGCGTATTGCGCGAGGCGCAGATCGTGAGTCACGCACACGACGGTCGCCCCCTGCTCCCGCGCACAGGACCTCAGAAGCTCCATGACAATCTGTCCGTTCTCTCCATCGAGAGCGGAGGTCGGCTCGTCGGCAAAGATCAGCTTGGGCTTCTTGGCGAGAGCACGCGCAATTGCGACCCGCTGCTTTTCTCCTCCGGAGAGCTTGTCAGGACGGTTATTGAGCCGGTGGCCCAACCCAACCGAGACCAGGGCTTCACGGGCCGCCGCCTGTCGCTCTTTAGGGGAGAGTCCGCAATAGCGAAGAACAGCTTCGATCTGCTGCATGGCGGTCAGCGCCGAAAAGAGATTGAACCCCTGGAAAATGAAGCCGCAATGACGAAGCCGAAAGCGATCAATCCGGCTCCGGGTCAGCGACCAGAGATCTTCTCCGAGCACGCACACGCGCCCCCCGTCCGGACGGGTAAGGCCCGAGACGGCCGCCAGCAGGGTCGACTTGCCGGAACCGGACGGGCCCATCACCAGCACGATCTCGCCCTGCCGGACCTGAAGGTCCACGCCCTTGAGGACCTGGGTGCGCATCACCCCCTTGCCGAAAGAACGGGTCAGGCCGCGGGCGTCGATCGCAAGGGCGGCCTCGCCGCCTGCTTCGACGCGAGGCGCTTCCCGCAATGACGGCGCATCCGAAAGAAGAGACAATCCGTCGCTCATCGCAGGAGATCCGCTGGCTCGCCCTTGTTGAGGGCGCCGAGGGTCAGGGCGCCTGACCCGACGGCGATAAGAAGCAGAAGAATTCCGGTCTGAATGAGGGCTGGCGGCTGATAAGCCATTGGCACGCCGTTAGCCCCGGCCACGAAGGTCAGCGCAGCCATCATCACGCCCGACAGCGCAACCCCGGCCACTCCAACCCAGAAGGACAATTCCATCACCACCCAGCGAAGATCCCCCATCGAGACGCCGAGGGCCCTGAGGCTGGCGAACTCTTTGATGTTGGCGAGGATCGCTCCGCGCAGCGTCTGCCATGTGATGGCCACCCCGATGATGAACCCGAGGGAGCTTGCAAAGCCGAGCATCATCGCGATCAGACCTTCCTGCATCACCGCTCTGAGCGTCTCTCGCGACAATTCGGTCTTCGTCCACGCCCGATACTGGCCGTCAGCCATCGTGTTGAGCTCGTCGCGCACTCGTTCCGCTTCCGCGGGGTTGCGGATCCTCACCATCAGCTGGCCGATCTGACTGTCATCCACAGCCGCCATGAGCCGGTGGGTCTGGCGCGACATGACGATGTTGGGGGCTTGCATGTTCGGATAGTTTTTCAACAGCGCCGCCACGCGCACCGTTCGGCCATTCAAGGAGGCCTCATCGCCCACTTCCACCCCGAGCTGACGCAGGGCGGACACATCGACGGCGATATTGAACGGCACGCTCAAAGAGGTGCGCAGCGATTCGGAAAAGTCGATTGGAAGTGTCACCGAGTCAGGCGCGGTATCGACGATCATGATATTGACCATCTTCGGCTCGGTCTCTCCCGGCCCAAGAAAGCGCCCGAAATCACCGGGCAGATCGCGCACCTCGACCACATCCGGATGCCGATAGATCAGCGGAAGAACCCGCGCAGGCAGTCCGGAGGACGGTCCCGCCATAGAGGTCGCATCGGCCATCATGATGATGAGATGGCCCCGCGATCGGTCAATTGCCGCCGTAAACGATGACAGAAGCCCGACAAAAAGACCGGACAAGGCCAGCATGAGCACTCCTGCGAGCGCCAGCGCCATGACGGCGGCGAGATAACGACGCCACTCGTAGATCAGCGTGGACAGGGCGAGACTCATGTCGAGAGGCCATCCTCAAACAGCGATCGCCCCCGGCGCACGCCCAGACTTTCGGTCAGATGGGTGAACGCCCGAGCCGGCGCAAGATCCGGCGACATCACGGCCGCCCCAGGGGCGCTCCAGAACATCGCCGGACCAAGCCGGGGAGGAGATGGTGACTTAGTATACCAACACACCATAACGGTCAACCGCATTCCTCAGTGTTTTTGCGATCGCCTGGCGTGAACGGGCGGATGAGCCCCGGCGCCTTGCCGGATCTCACGCCCTGCGAAAGGATCATGATCCTTATTCGCGGAGAGGAGCCGAACGGATGATAAAGATCAGAGCCAGCGGTCAGTCCTGCGGCGCAGAAGTCACAGGCGTCGATCTGTCAGACCGTCTCTCGCCGGCCCTGATCCGCGATCTTCGCGCCGCATGGCTGGAGCACCATGTCCTCGTTTTTCCCGATCAGCGGATATCAGACGACGATCTGGAGGCCGTGACCTTAGCATTTGGAGGGTTCGGGGACGACCCCTTCATCGCGCCGATACCGGGTCGGCGTCATATCCTCGCCGTCAGAAGGGAAGCGGAGGAGACCTCGCCGATCTTTGCAGAGGCCTTTCATAGCGACTGGAGCTTTCAGGAACGGCCGCCAGCCGGAACATGTCTCTATTCGCTCATCATTCCGCCAACGGGTGGCGACACCCTGTTCGCCAATCAGCATCTCGCTCTCGAACGTATGCCCGATGGCCTGCGGAAACGCATCGAAGGCCTGACAGCCATTCACTCCGCGCGCAGGGGATATGCCCCGACAGGCCTTTACGGCGCTCAGGACGACCCCTCCCGATCCATGAGCATTCGTCCCTCCGAGCAGGCTCTCGCCACGCACCGCCATCCCCTCATCTCCACGCACCCGGAAACCGGCAGGCAGGGGCTGTACGGATGCTTTGGCTATATCATCGGGCTCGAGGGCATGACGGATGATGAGGCATACCCCCTGCTCCTCGAACTCTATCGCTGGCAGACGCAGGACGAATTTCTCTATCGGCATCGCTGGTCAGTGGGGATGCTGGTGATGTGGGACAATCGATCGCTTCTTCATGCCGCCACAGGCGGATATCAGGGACATTCGCGCCTCCTGCACAGGACAACGATCGCTGCATGGGCTGCCCCCTGAAGACGAACGCGACAGCCTCTCTGATCACAATACGCCCGGCGCCGAAATCATCCCTTCCAAGCCCCGCTCAGAAACGCGGCAAGAACGTTCCCGGGACGAGGTCTCAACCCTATTGAACGCCATCGCCGCGCGCGAGAAGGCGCGTTTCGCTTTTGAGTCAGACGATCCTCTTGAACGGCGAAAGGTATGCCCGGACAGAAACAAGCGGTTGCTGCGCAGCCTGTCTTTGCAACCCGCACGCTCTCGGCGACAAGATCATTGACGATAGCAGATACAGTGTAGGGCGCGCGATCAGTCAGCTTCGCGCCATGGCTGACATAGACCGCCGGGCGCGCTCAGAACTGGCGCGAGCTCCTGACCGTTCCGCTGACGCCGCGCTCTGAAGCGAAGCGACCTGTCACGTTCGATCATTTCCCTGAGGGCCATGATGGAGCGAAACACTCGGCAGAAGCACGCGAAAAATCCCGCACATAAAACTTCGCCGGGCTCATCACACAATTCGAAAACCTGCCCGCCAAACCTTGCGCTGGAGATTTCCGACACTGGTCTCCGAAAAAAGAAAAACCCCCGAATTCCTTCCGGAATTCAGGGGTTCTTTTTGGGTGCGGGGACAGGATTTGAACCTGTGACCTTCAGGTTATGGTACAGACGGTTTTCCGCCGTGGTACTGTGCCCTTGTTACTAAGCCCTTGCGTTGAGGGAACGCCGCTATGCTAACCGACGTGAGAACAATGCCTGTAGACGAGGCCCGTGCGATCTCCCATGCGGACGAAAAGCGGATCGCCCGCGCGCTTTCACCTGCTGTTGCCTGGCCCACGCTGGCGCTCGCCATTACCCTGCCTGCTGCGTTCGCGTTTTGCGTCGCATTGGGGATGGCGGAGATTGCACCACTCTGGGTTTGCGCAGCGATCCTGTCGTTGGTGTCCTACGCCCACTACACTCTTGTGCACGAAGCCGTGCATAGCAATGTCGTGGCGGGGGTACGCGGCTGGACCTGGATTAATGCGCTCGTTGGATGGATCGGCGCGCTGGGGCTCGGGATCGGCTGGCCCGCGCTTCGGAGGACCCATATCCTCCATCACTCCCACACGAACACCGACGACGACCCGGACATCTTCGTAAAAGGCGCGTTCATTGCGCTTCTGCCCAAATGGGTTGTCAATGGTGTGTTGAATATGATCCCAATGGTGTTCCTGCCCATCCTCGCAAGAGTTGGCGGCAACCGGCTTAGGCGATTGGAGAGCATTTTTAGCCCGGCGGAAATCCTGTTGAACTCTGCCGTCACATTGCTGACCTACGCTCTTTTGGGCGCAGCGCTGCTTACCGGACATGCTCAGCATTGGCTCTTCCTGTGGTTCATTCCCACCAAGTTTGGCGTGCTCTACCTTCACGTCTTTTTCCAGTGGCTGCCCCACTACCCATTTGATCGAACGGATCGTTATGGTGCCACCCGGATCAGCCACTGGCCAGGCGGAGGCATCTTCACACTGCAGCAGAACCTGCATCTGATGCACCATCTATGGCCCAGCGTGCCATTCTACAATTATCCAAAACTCTACCGCGCATTGCGGCCCGTCTTGATCGAAGAAGGGGCGCGGATCGAGGGTCTGTACGCCGGGTCCTGGCGCAAATCGAAGGTTTGAAGAAGGCACAGCGTAACGCCCTCAATCCATCCTCTCCGGAACTCAGTCAGGATCAGGACCGGTGGGGCGGTAGATCGGTCTTAGTCGACTGGGTGATAGGACGCCGCTGCGCAATCGGCAACATACCCCCGATTATGCTGGCAATCTCAGCCGGTGACACCAGCCCACCGGACCCGAGCAAGGCCAGAGACCCCTAGCCAAAACGGCCCAACGATGGATAGCAGTGCACTACGGCAAGATCCCACCATTGCACAAGCTAACCAATCAAACGGTCGGCTATCGCCAAGATGAGGTCATGGAATAGCTTTCCAAACGGTGCCGGGTTTCGACATGCAGTGACTTATTTAAGCTTCAATGCGCGATTCAAATCTTGATGTTCAAAAGCAGACGCCATTCGGCTTATTTCTGATGCCTTAGCACCGACCTCGACCGCAATCGCCCGCCAGCCTCTTGTGACTTTAGCGACTTCGCGAATAATCAGGCGCGCTTCCTTCAAGCCCAAGCCGAAATAGCCACGAGCGCTTTCCAATAGGTCCAGCGGCTCACGGCGGATCTCGTCTACCCACAACTTCTCACGAAAAACTGGTACCATTGCGGTACCTTTGCACTTTCAGCGCTGAATTCTGAATAAGAAAAACCCCCGAAATCCTTTCGGAATTCAGGGGTTCTCTTTGGGTGCGGGGACAGGATTTGAACCTGTGACCTTCAGGTTATGAGCCTGACGAGCTACCGGGCTGCTCCACCCCGCGGCACCGAGAAGCGCGCTTGTATGCGCCGCTGTTCGCAAACGCAACCCCTTTTGCAATAGATTGATGTCATTCGGGATTCTTGCCTGTCGGCGGGCGCGATAGGAATGCGAACCGTAGCGGCTCCAGGCTTGAGCAATCGGAAGCAGAACGCGCATTCGGCTGCGCAACACGACATGTTCAGCCATTCAAAAACGGGAAGGCGACGGACGCAGAGGGGACACGACAGCTATGCTCCGAGCGGAAGACTTCCGTCGGCGGCAGCGGATTTCAAACCGCGATCAGCGAGTAACTGGTGCTGCGCCCGCCGCCAGCGTCCTTCACGAGAACGCCGCATAGCGCGGAAAAGGTAGAGAGCATGAAGGCGCATCTCGCCGAACGCAGCGTGAAAGGGCTTCTGCCGAATTAGAAGAACATCATCGTCTATGACGAAGAGGTTGTCGGCTTCGGCGTCCGGCTCACGAGCGGTGGCTCACGCGCATTCAACCTGACCTATCGGATCGAGGCGCGGGAACGCCGCCTCACCATAGGCGCGTGGCCAGATTGTTCGGTCACCGCCGCCCAGCAAGAGACCAAGCGCATCAAGGCGTGCTCGTAGAAATACCCCTAAGCGCACGGCATCCTGTTCAGATCACCATCGCACAAGGCGGCCGCCACAGGAGCGATACGGAAAACGCCGCAGACGCCCCACTAGCGCACCATAGCGGCAAAAATGACAACGCCGCCCCGCGGGACGAACCCAGCGACGCGGCGACACGCTCCCGAAAGGAACGAAATGAAGGAGGCCTCCCCGAGGGGACAATAACGATCGACTTCGCAGACCTGGCAGCGACCTACTCTCCCATGTCTTAAGACATAGTACCATTGGCGCTGGGGGACTTAACGGCCGAGTTCGGAATGGGATCGGGTGGGGAACCCCCGCGACAACCACCAGGTCAGCGAAATCGATCGAAACAACAACTAAACCGCCGAAATTGCTAGCGGTAGAACTCTTGCGACATCGAGCCAGCAAGAGAATTGGCGGGCGACATGCTCGTCGCCACGCATGGGTTTGAGATAGATCAAGCCTATCGAGCAATTAGTACCGGTAAGCTTCACGCCTCGCAGCGCTTCCACACCCGGCCTATCGACGTGATAGTCTATCACGGCTCTCAGGGAAGCCTCGTTTTGAGGTGGGTTTCCCGCTTAGATGCTTTCAGCGGTTATCCCGACCGTACATAGCTACCCAGCTGCGCGGCTGGCGCCACGACTGGTCCACCAGAGGTACGTCCATCCCGGTCCTCTCGTACTAGGGACAGATCCTCTCAAGCTTCCTACACCCACGGCAGATAGGGACCAAACTGTCTCACGACGTTCTGAACCCAGCTCACGTACCACTTTAAATGGCGAACAGCCATACCCTTGGGACCTGCTCCAGCCCCAGGATGTGATG